>NZ_CP011312.1:600000-1200000 GCF_000980835.1 Corynebacterium kutscheri | reverse complement strand
TGTTGGTTAATCCTTCTGGTTCTTTTGTGCTTGGTGGGCCTATGGGTGATGCCGGTTTAACCGGTCGTAAAATTATTGTGGATACCTATGGTGGAATGGCACGCCATGGTGGTGGTGCATTCTCTGGCAAAGATCCATCAAAAGTAGACCGTTCAGCAGCTTATGCAATGCGCTGGGTGGCGAAAAACATTGTGGCTGCTGGCTTAGCAGATCGTGCTGAGGTACAAGTAGCTTATGCTATTGGTCGCGCGAAACCAGTGGGACTTTACGTAGAAACTTTCGGTACTGCTCAACATGGGCTTAGCGACGCTGACATTCAAGAAGCAGTACAACAGGTATTTGATCTACGCCCAGCAGCTATTGTTCGCGACCTTGATTTATTGCGTCCTATTTATGAACCAACATCTGCTTATGGGCATTTTGGTCGAACTGATCTGTCTTTACCATGGGAAAACACTGATCGAACGGAAGCATTAAAAGCTGCTGCTGGTGTGTAGCAGTGTTATGGCATACTGAGCAGAAATATCGTATAGCACTGCTTTGAACAGCTAAAACACTGCCCAATAAGAAATGTCCGGGCTATTGGCTAGTATGTGGATATGATATCGTCTCGTGAGCCAGCAGCACATGCGCCTATTGCGCGTGTGCTGCCTTTGCTCGGGTTGAGCAAACTTGATCGGGTATTCGATTATCGGATTGATTCCACTCAAGATGAAGCAGCTCAACCAGGAGTACGGGTACGGGTTCGATTTAACGGCCGAAGTATTGATGCCCTTTTATTGGAACGAACAAGTGTTTCTGATTTTGAAGATAAACTTTTATGGCTGGACTCAGTAGTATCACCTGAGATTGTTTATCCACCGGCTACTAGCAGGCTTATTGATTCATTAGCAGATCGATATGCTGGCACCCGTAGCGATCTTATCCGGTTAGCACTACCATCTCGGGTAGCTAAAGCAGAAGAAGCTGATACTAGTACTAGCTGGGAAGAATTAGGTACGGCCACTGAGCCCGATTTAAGTTCTTGGATGGCTTATCAGCATGGTAAAAGTTTTGTTGATGCAGTATTAGCTGGTGAAACAGCTCGAGCTGCTTGGCAGATTGCCCCTGGAGACAATTGGGCATTAGCTATTGCTACCTTAGCCACCAAGGTTGTGTTAGGTGGACATGGTGCACTTATCATTGTTCCAGATCAGCGTGACATCGATAAAGTAGTAATAGAATGCAAAAAATATGTCAGCGCTAAACAGATTGTTGAACTTACCCACGCTATTGGACCACACGCACGGTATCGACGTTTTTTAAGTGTATTACATGGTCAAGGTCGGTTAGTAGTCGGCACGCGTAGTGCAGCTTTTGCCCCTGTTAAAGACCTTCAATTGTGTTTTATTAAAGACGATGGTGATGAAAATTTAATTGAGCAGGTTGCCCCTTATCCACATGCACGAGAAATATTGACTACCCGCAGCGCTTTAGAGAAAACCTCACTTATTATGGCTGGGCATGCTCGCACTGCAGAGGTGCAATTACTGGTCGAATCTGGTTGGGCACATGATCTGGTAGCAAGTAAAGAATCATTACGAAATCGTATGCCTTTTATTCGGGCAGCAGGTGATTCTGATTTTGAGCTAGCTAAAGATCCACGAGCACGACAAGCACGATTGCCACAGCTTGCTTTTGACATCGCACGCAAATCTTTAGCTGCTGAGCAGCCGGTGTTGATCCAAGTTCCACGCAAGGGCTATATACCTGCATTATCGTGTGCTCAATGTCGTACTCCAGCTCGGTGTCGTCATTGTAATGGCTCCCTAGAAATACCCGCGGGTGCTTCTGGCAGTACGGCATTTCCTACTTGCCGATGGTGTGGGCGTGCTGATGTACACTTCCGTTGTTATGAATGTGGTTCTTATAAACTTCGAGCAATAGTTACTGGGGCACAGCGTACAGCAGAAGAATTAGGAAGAGCTTTTCCATCGGTACCAGTAATTGTCTCTGGCGGTAATAAGATTACTGATTCAGTACCAAATAAGCCTGCCTTAGTTGTGTCGACCCCAGGAGCTGAGCCATACGTTGACAATGGTCTTTATGGCAGTTGTTTATTACTTGATCCATGGATATTGCTTGGAATGCCGGATTTACGCTCGGCAGAAAAAGCTTTTGCTAAGTGGTGTGCGGCAGCAGCACTAGTATTACCATCGCATAAAGGCGGCGAGGTTGTTGTTACCGCAGATCCAGCGTTTCATTTAACACAGTTTCTTATTCGGTGGGATGTTGTTGGAGCTGCCAGGCGTGAGCTACAAGAACGTAAATCGGTGCACTTTCCTCCAGCAGTACATATGACTGCCATTGATGGACCATATGCAGCAATTGAACATTTTCTTGAGTTAGTGGAACTACCTGAACACGCAGAAATCCTTGGCCCAGTCGATCTTCCGCCAGGAGTAAGTGTGCCAGGTGAATACGATGAGCAAAAATATGGTTCCCTGCAACGAGTCCTTATTCGAACACCGTTAGGCCCGCGTTCACAATTAGGTAAAAGCTTAAAAGCTGCTTTAGCCGCTAGAGTATTGCGCAGGGATAACCTGCCCTTGCGAGTCCAAGTTGATCCAGCAACAGTAGGCTAACACTAAGGTACTTTTAGCAATAGATATCTTTAAGAGCTGACAAGCAGATTAAAGTAAAACTATAAAAGTAAAATCGCATATTTTTTATTGGAAAGGGTTCTATGACCATTCGCGACATTCGTATTTTCGGTGATCCAGTTCTTACTACTAGGGCAGAAGAGATTACTATTTTCGACGATTCTCTAGTACAGCTTGTCGACGATATGTTGGAAACAATGGATAATGCTGGCGGAGTGGGTTTAGCTGCGAATCAAATTGGATTATTACGCCGGATTTTTGTTTTTGATTGCAGCCACACAGAAGATGGAATGCGCGGGCATATCATTAATCCAGTATGGGAGCCTATTGGCGATAAAATGCAGACGGCAACTGAAGGATGTCTTTCTATTCCTAACATCAAAGGTGATGTTTCTCGGTATGAAACTGTCCAAGTTACTGGTCAAGATATGACCGGGAAAACCATCTCGATGGTGTGTTCCGGTTTAATGGCTCGCTGCGTCCAACATGAAACTGACCATTTAGATGGTCAGTTATTTCTGCGCTTATTAGATTCCGTTGATCGTAAACAGGCTATGTCGGAAATTCGCGAAGCTAGCTGGTTTAACGCTTAAAGGAGATAATGAATTGCGACTTATTTTTGCTGGCACGCCTGAGGTAGCTGTCGTAGCTTTAGAAAAGCTCATTGCAAGTAACCATGAGGTTGTTGCTGTATTAACTCGTCCTGATGCACCAAAAGGACGTGGACGTAGCCTACATCCTTCACCGGTAGCTGAGGTAGCTAAAAAATATGGGATTGAAATATTAACGCCTAAAACTTTAAAGACTGCTACCGAAGATGGAATTGCAGTTCGTGCCCGTATTGCTGAGTTAGCTCCAGATTGTGTACCAGTGGTTGCGTATGGAAATCTTTTGCCTAAAGATGTTTTAGAAATGGTGCCGCATGGGTTTATTAATCTGCACTTTTCTTTATTGCCTCGGTGGCGTGGTGCCGCCCCCGTACAAGCTGCAATTATCCATGGTGACCTGATTACCGGTGCAAGTACATTCCGCATCGATGAGGGATTAGATACTGGTGAAGTAGCAAAAACTATTAAAGAGCCCATTGCTACTAGCGATACTGCCGATGATCTTTTAACTCGTTTGGCTTATCGCGGCGGCGATTTACTAGTGCAAACCATGGATGAAATTGCAGCTGGCACGGCTGTATTTAAGCCACAAGAAGGCGAAGCAACACATATTTCAAAGATCTCTAAAAATGATGCTCGGATTATTTGGACACAACCAGCAGCTGTTATTGATCGACTTATTAGAGGCGTGACACCAGCTCCGGGAGCCTGGACAGAACTTGCTGATCAGCGTTTTAAAATTGGTCCAGTAAAATTAGTTGATTCTATAACGCTTGCTCCTGGATCTCTGCACATAGAAAAGAAACGTGTTTTAGTTGGCACTGGTGATACCGCAGTAGAGTTGGGTTCTATCCAAGCTCCAGGAAAAAAGATGATGCCAGCAACAGATTGGGCACGCGGTTTAGCTAGTACAGAAGGTTTGATGTTTCAATGAGCCAGGGTGGTTTTAGATCACGTACATCGTCACAGAAGAAAGTGAAGAAAACTGACAACAAGTCAGTTACCCCTAGGCGTTCACCACAGCGCAAACACTCTGAGCCTAAAGACGATTTGCGTATGATTTTTCAAGACATTGACCTACCGCGTGCAATCTCTTTTGACGTGCTTTATCGGGTAGAAGTAGATGATAGTTTTGCCAATCTCGTATTACCACGACTATTGCGTGACTATAGACTCACAGGAAGAGATGCTGCTTTTGCTACTGAGATTACTTATGGAACATTGCGCTCCCAAGGGGTTGTGGATGCAGTGATTGCCGAGTGTTCTAGTCGCAGCCTTGATTCTTTGTCTGCTGGTGTTTTATCTGCTTTGCGCTTGGGAACCTATCAACTTATGTACACCAGGGTAGAACCTCATGCAGCTGTTGATACTTCAGTGCGTATCGTAGAAGCTATTGGACAAGAAAGAGCGAAAGGATTTGTCAATGGTATTTTGCGAACAGTTTCTCGAACCACACCGCAGCAATGGTTAGAAAAGCTTGCACCCGATACTGAAATTGCCGCACTCGCTTTTAAACATGCGCATCCAGAGTGGATTGCGCAAAGTTTCGCACAAGTTATTGGAAAAGAAGAATTAGCTACAGCCTTAGAAGCTGATTCGAAACGACCAATTGTGCACCTTATTGCTCGCCCAGGTGAGATTTCTGCTGAAGAATTAGCATTGATTACTGGCGGTATTGAAGGTACCTATTCTCCGTACGCGGTTTATCTTGAATCTGGTGATCCCGGCAGCATTGAACCAGTGCGTCAAGGGCTTGCTGCAGTACAAGACGAGGGAAGTCAACTTATTGCTCGCGCTGTTGTAGAAGCTCCATTAGAAGGAGAAGATCAAGGTCGATGGCTAGATTTATGTGCTGGTCCCGGCGGTAAAGCAGCTTTAATGGGAGCATTAGCCGCTATTGATGGCGCGCATGTTGATGCGGTTGAAATTAGTGAACACCGCGCTCAGCTCATTGCTAAGACAGTACGTGATTTTCCGGTTACGGTTATCACTGGGGATGGTCGTAATCCAAATCTTGAACTAGGTTATGATCGAGTACTTGTTGATGCGCCCTGTTCTGGTTTGGGTGCTTTGCGGCGTCGTCCAGAAGCACGGTGGCGGAAAAAAGAAGCAGATATTAATCAGCTCAGCACATTACAGTTCGAATTGCTTTCTTCGGCAATTAATCTTGTTCGTCCTGGGGGAATCGTCGTTTATTCGACATGTTCACCTGATTTACGCGAAACTCGATCAGTTGTTGATAAGGCGTTAGCGTCATTACCGGTGAGTGAGTTAAATGCTCATGAATTAGTACCAACCATGCTTAATACTGGCGAGAACTTAAGTGTTCAAATGTGGCCACATCGCCATGGTACTGATGCCATGTTTTTTGCGGTACTGAAAAAACTGCCAGTGTAGACTATCTTTTATGCCTACTAATTCTTTTACTCGACCGATTATTGCTCCTTCGATTTTAGCTGCTGATTTTGCCAAACTCGGTGAAGAAATAGCTGCTGTTAGTAATGCCGGTTGGCTTCACGTTGATGTGATGGATGGGCATTTTGTGCCCAACCTTTCCTTCGGTGGTGATGTTACTGCAGCAGTTAGTAGGAGCACTGATCTTGCTCTTGATGTGCACCTTATGATCGAAAACCCAGAAGCATGGATTGATACCTATGTTAAAGCTGGAGCGGATTGTATTATTTTCCATGTTGAGGCCACCGGTGATCCACTAGGTCTTGCTCGCAAGATTAAAGAACATGGTGTGCGGGCAGGTTTTTCAATAAAACCAGGAACTCCCATCGAGGATTACCTTCCGAATTTAAATGAATTCGACTTAGTATTGGTGATGAGCGTGGAACCAGGTTTTGGTGGACAAAAATTTATGCCTGAGCAGTTAGAAAAAGTACGCACTTTACGCAGCTATATTGACGAGCATAAGTTAACTACCCTTATCGAAATTGATGGCGGAATTAGTGCTGAAACTATCTCCGCTGCGGCTGAGGCGGGCTGTGATGCTTTTGTCGCTGGTTCAGCAATTTATGGACAAACTGATCGAGCCCAGGCAGTTGAAGAACTGCGTCAGCTCGCCCAGGCAGCTTATTGATGTTAAAAACACTGCTTGTCGACGATTTACCTCGTAGTACTGCCCCAATTGTGTTACAAGCAATTAAAGTAGCGGCACAGGCCGCAGAACAGGTGTGGGGTACAACTAGCCCGAATCCCAGCGTTGGAGCGGCAATAATATCTGCTAGTGGAAAAATCGTCGGTGTTGGTGCGACCCAACCGGTTGGTGGTGCACATGCTGAAGTAATGGCTTTACACGCAGCAGGTGCTCAAGCTCGCGGTGGCCATGCGGTAGTTACTCTTGAACCTTGTAACCATCAAGGACGAACCGGGCCATGTTCGCAAGCATTACTAGCAGCAGGTATTAAAAAGGTAACGTATCTGTGTTCTGATCCGTATCCACAGGCTGCCGGAGGAGCTGAGTTTTTATCTTCTCATGGTATCGAAGTGGAATGTTTGGGGGTGCGTCCGCGCGCTTTGGTTGCGTGGTTATTCGCTATTAAACAATCCAGACCAGCAGTTACTTTAAAATGGGCACATACCTTAGATGGGTTTATTGCTGCCCAAGATGGTATGAGCCAATGGATTACGGGAGTAAAGGCAAGAGAATATGTTCATCATGATCGAAGTCATCGAGACGCGATCATTATAGGAACCGGAACAGCTTTTGCTGACCGACCACAGTTAACCGCTAGATATCCAGATGGCAGCCTTTATCTACAACAGCCACGTCGAGTAGTTATTGGTCGTAGAACTACTGATTTAGGGTTTGAACAGTTTACGGAAATAGAACTAGCACTTAATAGGTTATGGGATAGCGGAGCACGTGATGTGTTGGTAGAAGGTGGACATCAACTATGGACTTCATTTTTACAATTAGGCTTAGTGGATTTCATTCATGATTACACTGCACCTGCGTTGTTAGGTGCAGGGATACCACTACTGGCGCAATCACTTACTGAAAATATAGCTGGGATTTATCGTTTTGAAGTGTTAGCACATCAACAACTTGGTGTAGATAGTTTTAGCTGGTTAGAAAGGAAATAGGGTGCAGTGTTTACCGGCATTGTAGAAGAAGTAGGAAAAGTTGCTGCCATTGAAAAACTTGATGATAGTGTGCGAATTAAAATTACTGCGAATACCGTTATCAGTGATGTACACCTAGGTGATTCAATAGCAGTCAATGGAGTGTGCTTGACAGTTACCTCTTTTGGGGATGCTTTTTTTACTGCTGATGTAATGCAAGAATCCTTGAATCGTTCATCTTTGGGTAGCTTAGAAAAAGGGTCGTCGGTTAATTTGGAACGAGCATTGCTTGCCCAGTCTCGTTTAGGCGGACACATTATGCAAGGTCATGTTGATGGCACAACTACGCTTTTATCCCGAACTCATTCCCAACATTGGGATGTTTTGCGGTTTAAGTTGCCTAGCCATTTGGCACGTTATGTCGTCGAAAAAGGATCAATTGCACTTAGTGGAACTTCATTGACTGTATCGTCGGTAGGCGAAAACTGGTTTGAGGTGTCATTGATTCCAGCGACTTTGCTGCACACAACCCATGGTGAGTTGAAAATTGGCGATGAAGTCAATATTGAAGTTGATATCTTAGGTAAGTACGTCGAAAAGATGCTTTCTACAAGAACCCAAGTAGAGTAAATAATCGTGAATTTAGATGAAGATACCCCCGTACGCCTCGATTCGGTAGCAGACGCGATTGCTGATATTGCTGCCGGCAAGGCTGTAGTTGTCGTCGATAATGAAAATCGCGAAAATGAAGGCGATATTATCTTTGCCGCAGAAAAGGCAACGCCAGAATTAGTGGCCTTTATGGTTCGGTATTCTTCGGGATATATCTGTGCACCGTTATTAGCTAAAGATTGCGATCGTCTCGGGTTACCAGCTATGACTGCACATAATCAGGACGCACGAAACACTGCCTACACCATTACAGTTGACGCGAATACCGGTACGACAGGTATTTCTGCTACCTCACGAGCAGAAACCTTACGTCGCTTAGCTAATCCAGCTTCTATCCCTAGTGATTTCACTCGCCCGGGACATGTAGTACCACTTCGAGCACGTGAAGGTGGCGTGCTCGTACGTGATGGGCATACGGAAGCAGCCGTTGATCTTGCTCGCTTGGCTGGTCTTTACCCAGCTGGCGTACTCTGTGAGGTGGTATCTGAGGAGGATCCCACTGATATGGCACGTTCACCGGAATTACGCCGGTTTAGTGATGCTCATGGGCTAAAGATGATCTCTATTGAGCAACTGCAAGAATATCGTCGCGGACATGAAACTCAAATAGAGCGCGTAGTAGAAACCCGGTTGCCTACGCAACATGGCGAATTTCGCGCCCTTGGCTATCGCAGCATGATTGATGGTGTAGAGCATGTTGCATTAGTAAAAAATGAACTCTCTACTACTAAACCAGTGCTAGTTCGAGTCCACTCGGAATGTTTAACGGGTGATGTTTTTAGCTCTGAACGTTGCGATTGTGGTGCGCAATTACATGCTGGAATGTCAATGGTTAATGAAGCTGGCAGTGGCGTAATTATTTATTTGCGCGGTCAAGAGGGGCGAGGTATTGGCCTGCTTGCTAAGTTACAGGCATATGTATTACAAGATGGTGGTACTGATACCGTTGATGCAAACCTTGAACTTGGCCTACCAGCAGAGGCACGAGAATATTCGGTTGCCGCACAAATTCTTAAAGATCTAGGCGTTACTACGATCAATCTGATTAGTAATAATCCACATAAGGTTAAACAATTAGAAAACTATGGCATAAAAGTTGCCGATCGGATTCCGTCACCAGCAAATATTACTAAGGATAATTATCGTTATCTTGCTACCAAGCGAGATCGTATGGGACATGATCTGCCATGGTTAGCGGATTTTCCAGAAAATCTGCACCAATAAAATCGAGCAACGATAAAAATAAGGGATATAAAAAAGAGCATGAGCAAAGAAGGATTGCCAACTATTGGTGCACTTGATGCCCGAGGGTTGCAGGTAGCAGTTGTTTCTGCCACGTGGAATAAAGAAATCTGCGATCAATTACACCTACGAGCCCAAGAAACTGCGCAAGAATATGGTGCACACGTAGCTGATTTTCGAGTTGTTGGTGCTCTGGAATTGCCTGTTGTAGTGCAAAAACTTGCGCAACACTATGATGCTGTGGTGGCCACCGGCTGCGTGATACGAGGCGGAACCCCTCATTTTGAATATGTGTGTGATTCAGTAACTGCTGGGTTAACTCGGGTTGCGCTTGATGAATCTACTGCCATCGGTAACGGTGTACTGACTACTAATACTGAAGCAGAAGCACGACAGCGAGCTGGTTTCGCAGATTCGATAGAAGATAAGGGCAGCGAGGCCATGACAGCTGCCTTACATACTGCACTTGTACTACGTAGTATCGCTAATACGGGTAGGGAAAAAGAGTAAGGTTAAACGTTATGGTTGAAAATCAGCCCCCACGGCTTTCTGAGGAAGAAATACAACGTTACGTTGCTGCTGATCCCGCTCGCACAACCACTCAAGGATGGGAGATAGAAATAACCTCCCGTAGGTTAAAGATGTGGTCTTATATCGCAGCTGGGATTATTCTTGGGCTACATATATTTTTGGCGGTTGTTGTTGCTATTGGCGATACTGGTACAACTGTCACCTTAGTCGACCAGTGGGGCTATTTTCTGGTTGGACTTATCTTAGCAACGGGCACTTTTATTGCTTTGCGTAGACCACGGATACGCGCTAACTCTGATGGGGTAGAAGTACGCAATTTTTTTGATGCGCGTTTTTATCCCTGGACAGTCGTTTATGGGCTTAATTTCCCAGAGGGTACTCGTTTTGCCCGCTTAGAGTTACCTGACTTTGAATATGTTCCAACCTGGGCGTTACAGTCTGCTGATGGGATTCATGCCATACATGCTTTAGAAAAATTCCGCGATCTTGAAGCCCACTACATGCCTGAGGATTAATATCTATGGCTGATCCGTCAACCTATCGTCCGGCACCTGGCACCATTCCTATGGCACCAGGTGTTTATAAATTTCGCGATGATACTCAGCGTGTTATCTATGTAGGTAAAGCAAAAAATTTACGTGCTCGATTAAGCAACTATTTCCAAGATCTTTCTCAGTTACATCCGCGTACCCGCCAAATGGTTACTACTGCTAGCTCAGTGGAATGGACTGTGGTTGCTAGTGAAGTAGAGGCTTTACAACTGGAATACACGTGGATTAAAAAGTTTGATCCGCATTTTAATGTTAAATATCGAGACGATAAAACCTACCCGGTACTAGCTGTGAGTGTGGGTGAACGCTATCCACGGGCTTTTTTCTATCGCGGACCACAACGTAAAGGCATACGTTATTTTGGTCCTTATTCTCATGCGTGGGCGATAAGGGAAACTCTTGATTTATTGATTCGGGTCTTTCCTATGCGCACGTGCACCAAGGGGGTTTTTAACCGTCATGAGCAATTGGGCAGACCATGTCTTTTAGGGTATATCGATAAATGTGCAGCACCTTGTGTAGGTCGAGTTTCAGAAATTGAACATCGAGAAATAGTAGATGGTTTTGTTAGCTTTATGGCTGGTCACACCGATAAAGTTGAACGATCACTGACTCAAGAGATGACTCAAGCTGCTGAAACACTTGATTTTGAACGCGCTGCTAGGCTACGGGATCAAATTAGTGCCATACATAAAGTCACTGAACAGCAATCTGTTGTGCTTGGCGACGCAACAGATGCAGACGTTATTGCGGTAGAAGCAGATGATTTAGAGGCAAGCATTCAGCTCTTCCATGTACGCAGTGGTCGCATTCGTGGTCAGCGTGGCTGGGTCGTGGAATGCACAGATGACAGCTTAGAAGAACTTATGCAAAGTTTTATTATTCGTTTTTATTCTGATGCATTAGCGGCCGAAGAAGATGTATTGCGAAGCGAAGAAAAAATTTCGCGTCGAGGTGTTGATAAACAATCTTTTGATAACACCGCATATAAGGTGATTCCAAGAGAAATTCTGGTCAATATTGAACCTGCTGATCCTGGGCATGTCCAAGAAGTACTCAGTGAACTTCGACATGCACAGGTACATGTGCGCTTACCTCAACGAGGGGATAAACGAGCGCTTAGCGAGACAGTATATAAAAATGCTGTTGATGCTTTTAAACAGCATAAACTCAAACGGGTAAGTGATTTAACGGCACGTTCTGCGGCATTACAGGAAATTCAAGACTACTTAGGTTTAGATGAGGCTCCACTGCGCATTGAGTGTACTGATATTTCACATATTCAAGGTACTGATGTTGTTGCGTCACTAGTGGTTTTTGAAGATGGTCTACCTAAAAAGAGCGATTATCGACGCTATAAAATTAAAGAAGCAGCTGGTGATGGCCATTCAAATGACGTTGCTAGCATCGCTGAGATTACCCATCGACGGTTTTTGCGGCATACCAAAGATAAATTAAACGTGCCTGAATCCGAGGAATTTGATGGTTCAACTTTTGTTGATGAGACAGTAGAAACTAGAAAACGTTTCGCCTATCCACCACAACTTTTTATTGTTGACGGTGGTGCACCTCAGGTTGCTGCTGCACAAAAGGTTTTCGATGAGCTAGGTATCAATGATGTCTTTTTAATTGGCATTGCCAAACGACTAGAAGAAATTTGGCTTCCCGATGACCCAGAACCTCTGATTTTGCCGCGCACCTCGCAAGCACTTTTTCTTTTCCAGCACATCCGCGATGAAGCACATCGTTTTGCAATTAGCTTCCACCGCCAACAACGTTCAACACGGATGCGCCATAGTGAGCTTGATGATATTAAAGGCCTAGGCCAAACACGTCGTACGGAGTTAGTAAAACATTTTGGATCGGTAAAAAAGCTTAAGCAAGCCTCGATAGCAGAAATTGAGGCAGTAAAAGGTTTTGGTCCAGGGTTAGCAGCCAAGGTTTTTGCGGCATTGCACCCTGTAGAATAGTCGTCATGACTGTAGATCTCCATGGCGATATTGAACCGCGTACTGATATTCCACCTGTCATTATCACTGGTCTTTCTGGTGCCGGACTGAGCTCGGCAGCACGAGTTTTAGAGGATATGGGTTGGTTTGTTGCTCAAAATATGCCACCAAAAATGGTATTGGAATTAGTCGAGCTATGCGCACAAGATAATTCACCCACCAATAAAGTAGCTGTGGTTGTTGATGTTCGCAGCCGAGATTTTGCAGGAAACCTCGAAGAAGTTATTTCGCAGATGTCTATTCGTGGTTTGCAACCACTGGTGTTATACCTTGATGCTCGTGATGATGTGCTTATTAAACGTTTTGATAATTTACGTCGCACACATCCGCTGCAAGGATCAGGCACACTCCAGGTGGGAATTAATCGTGAACGTGAACTAATGAGCGCGATTAAAGAATCTGCCGATGTAGTCATTGATACTTCTGATCTATCTATTCATGATCTTCGTCGTGTCATTGTTCCTAATTTTGCCAATATTGCTAATAAGTTGCAGCACGTTACTGTGCAATCATTTGGTTTTAAACATGGTTCTCCACGCGATACAGATATCTTGATTGATGTGCGCTTTTTACCTAATCCATTTTGGGTACCAGAACTGCGTCCTTTTAGGGGCGTAGATAAACCAGTCAGTGATTATGTGCTTAACCAAACTTCAGCCCAGGAATTTTTAAATAATTTTGAGACGATGTTTAAAGATATGCGTCCTGGTTTTCAGCATGAAGGCAAAAATTTTATTACCGTCTCAGTAGGCTGCACTGGTGGGCATCATCGCAGCGTCGCCATTGCTGAAGAGCTAGGTCGACGTCTTTCGCAAGTTGAGGATCTTGATGTCACGGTTAGCCATCGTGATATTGATCGCCACTAGGAGGTACCTGCGTTGACACAGATAATAAAGCCACGTGCGGTGGCAAGTCTTGGCGGTGGACACGGCCTGTTCCAAACCCTAAGAGCCATTCGTCATTTAAGCCCAGAAGCAATTACCGCTATTGTCACTGTTGCTGATGATGGTGGTTCCTCAGGGCGTATCCGTCGGGAACTTGGCCAAATTCCACCTGGTGATCTGCGTATGGCCTTATCTGCATTGGCTCCTATGACTGATGAGGGATTGATGTGGGAAGAAACCTTGCAACATCGTTTTGGTGGGCATGGTGCTCTTGCCGGGCATGCGGTGGGCAATTTACTTTTAGCTGGTCTTTATGATGTTTTAGGCTCTGAGGTCAAAGCACTTGATACAGTGGCACAGCTTATTAATGCCCAAGGTAGAGTCTTGCCCGTAGCCGAGCAGCCACTAGATATTGAGGCCGATGTTGCTGGTCTTGACGATGATCCACGCATTATGCGCCAGGTACGAGGACAGGTAGCAGTAGCTTCTACACCTGGTTCAGTACGCCGGGTACGTCTTATTCCAGAAAATCCACCTGCATGTTTAGATGCAATAAGTGCAATCCATAATGCTGACATGGTTACCTTAGGCCCGGGTAGCTGGTTTAGCTCGGTTATTCCGCACATATTAGTACCAGGAATTGTTGAAGCTTTAGAACAAACTCAAGCATTACGTGTGGTCATTCTTAATCTAACCTCGGAACCAGGGGAGACTACTGGGTTTTCTGCTGAACGCCATATTCATATTTTGCGCCAACATGCCAATACACTAACCGCTGATCTAGTTGTTGCTGATGCTACTGCTATTTCTAATGAAAGCGATCGCAGATATTTAGAAAAAGCTGCCGAATCCATTGGTGCCAAAATTGTTTTCCATGACCTCAGCATTATCGACGACAATGGCTTACCTACGGCACTTCATGATCCAATAAAATTAGCTACTGCGTTGGAATCAGAATACGTCAAGTTTTACCGTAGTT
The DNA here is from genome assembly GCF_000980835.1 of Corynebacterium kutscheri. Classification (NCBI taxonomy): domain Bacteria; kingdom Bacillati; phylum Actinomycetota; class Actinomycetes; order Mycobacteriales; family Corynebacteriaceae; genus Corynebacterium; species Corynebacterium kutscheri. Next base: position 1,185,811 of record NZ_CP011312.1, on the reverse strand, counting down.
AGGGATATACTAGAATTTTTTGGCTAGTGTATCGATACCTCTAAAAAGAAAGGTTGCCGTGTCTTCCTTTACCGTTGACGCTAAAGCAGAGCTTGCTCAAGTGGAAGTCTCTCGTAGCCACGCCCGCGCAGCAGAGATCGCCGCTATTATTCGCTTTGCCGGATCAATGGATGCTATCGCCGGTAAGTTGGTTGTGGAGGTTGAACTCGATCATGCTGACGTTGCCGCTCGTTTTAAACGAGAGGTTGAAGATGTTTTTGACATTCCAGTACATGTAATGGATTTGGGTACTACTGCACGCAAAACCCCGCGTCATCTTATTCGTATGACTGAAGATGCAGATACATTGATTAGACGTATCGGTTTAGTTACTCGTTCAGGTCATTCTGTGGTGGGATTACCACCACAAATTATTACTGGAACTGTTGAAGATGCTGAAGCTGCTTGGCGTGGAGCTTTTTTAGCTGCTGGACAGTTATATGATCCAGGTCGTAATACTGGCTTAGAGGTATCGTGCCCTTGTCAAGAGGCTTCGCTAGCATTAGTCGGTTGCGCTCGCCGGTTAGGTATTGCTGCTAAGACTAAAGAAACCCGTGGCGTGGAAAAAGTAACTTTACGTGATGGCGATGCTGTGGGCGCATTACTATCGCGCATGGGAGCGCATACTCAACGATTGAAATGGGATCAGAAACGACTAACTAGAGAAACACCAAAATCAGGGGCTAGGTTAGTCAATTTTGATGATGCTAATTTACGACGTTCTGCGCGCGCTGCAGTTAAAGCAGCAGCGCGTGTAGAACGTGCCATGACTATTTTAGGCGATGACGTCCCAGATCATTTGGCTGAAGCAGGACAATTGCGTGTACAGCATCGCCAGGCTTCTTTAGAAGAGCTTGGTCGGCTCGCAGATCCACAAATGACTAAAGATGCAGTTGCTGGCCGTATTCGCCGTTTGCTTACTATGGCAGATAAGCGAGCAGAAGAACTCGGTATTCCTGATACCAGTCATGATGTAAGCGATGAGCTTGGCGACGATATGTAAATACGTGATCTAAGGAACTAATAACCCTCATGTGACTAGCTTCATATGAGGGTTATTCTTAAGGGCTGCACACAATTACTGAATGGGTTTTGTGTGGGTCAATCACCTCCGATTGAGGGTGTCTATGTCATATGCCACGCCATTCAATTCGGACATAAAACCAACTTTAACAACATTTCGGATGTACCCTACCCCAAATATGGGGTATTTTGTGTGTTAGTGAATCTTCTACCACTTAAGAAAATTTCTGCACGTTTCAGCTTTCCTCGCTACACTTGGCAATTGAGGTTGAGCCGAACAGAATCAAAAATTTTTTTGGAATTTTTCGGACAAACTCGGAAACGAATCAAAATGTTCGGTTCACATTAATTACTCGATTACTTTGAGGAGACTAAAAGTGACGATTCGCGTAGGAATCAATGGCTTCGGCCGTATTGGTCGTAACTTCTTCCGTGCCCTTTTAGAGCGCGGTTCCGACATCGAGGTTGTTGCAGTTAACGACCTTACCGATAACCACACTCTGTCCCACCTGCTCAAGTACGATTCCATCTTGGGTCGTCTAGGCAAGGAAGTCTCCTATGATGACGAGTCCATCACTGTTGATGGTCACCGCATCATCGTTGCCGCAGAGCGCGATCCAAAGAACCTCAAGTGGGGTGACTGGGGCGTTGATATCGTAATCGAGTCCACCGGTTTCTTCACCGATGCTGAAGCTGCTAAAGCTCACATCGAGGCAGGCGCAAAGAAAGTTATCATCTCTGCTCCAGCAAAGAACGAGGATGCTACCTTCGTTGTTGGCGTTAACCACACCGATTACGATCCAGCTAAGCACACCATTATCTCCAATGCTTCTTGCACCACCAACTGCTTAGCACCAATGGCAAAGGTTTTGGATGAAAAGTTCGGCATCGAGTCCGGCCTTATGACTACCGTTCACGCTTACACTGGTGACCAGCGCATCCACGATGCTCCTCACAGTGACCTGCGTCGTGCTCGTGCAGCTGCTCAGAACATTGTTCCAACCTCCACTGGTGCCGCTAAGGCTGTTGCTTTGGTTCTTCCACAGCTTAAGGGCAAGCTTGACGGCTATGCTTTGCGTGTACCAGTTATCACCGGTTCTGCAACTGACCTTACCTTCAAGGCCACCAAGGAAGTTTCCGTTGAGGCAGTTAACGCTGCTATCAAGGAAGCTGCTGAAGGCGAGCTCAAGGGCGTTCTTGGTTACACCGAGGATCCAATTGTCTCCACCGACATCGTTACCGATCCACGTGCATCCATTTTCGACGCTGGCCTAACCAAGGTTATCGGTGACCAGGTTAAGGTTGTTTCTTGGTACGACAACGAGTGGGGTTACTCCAACCAGCTTGTTTCTCTTACCGAGTACGTTGGCGAGCGCCTCTAATCTTGTCTAACCCCCATATAGCCCGGGGTGTGCCCTGGTGGTACACCGTGGGCTTTTGGTCTATTTATATAACGAAAGGTGAAAATAAACGTATGGCCGTAAAATCTTTGCAGGATCTGCTCAACGAAGGTGTTGAATCCCGCCACATTCTAGTTCGTTCCGATTTCAATGTTCCGCTAAACGACGATCGCGAAATTACTGATGCCGGTCGTATTACTGCATCACTTCCTACTATTAAGGCACTTGTCGATGGTGGCGCACGCGTTATTCTTATGGCTCACCTAGGTCGACCTAAAGGTGAAGTCAATGAGAAATTCTCATTAGCTCCTGTTGCCGAGGCACTATCAGAAGCTCTTGGCCAATACGTTGCTCTTGCTGGTGATGTCGTTGGTGAAGATGCTCATGAGCGTGCTAATGGTCTTAACGACGGCGATGTTCTCTTGCTAGAAAACGTTCGCTTTGATCCTCGCGAAACTTCTAAAGACGCCGCAGAGCGTGGTGAGTTTGCTGATCAGCTGGTTGCCCTTGCCGCAGAAAATGGTGCTTTTGTCTCTGATGGTTTCGGTGTTGTCCACCGTGCACAAGCATCTGTTTATGATGTTGCGCAACGCTTGCCACACTATGCTGGCACCCTAGTGCAAAAAGAAATTGACGTGCTCCAAAAGATCGTCGAATCTCCAGAACGTCCTTATGTGGTAGTTCTTGGGGGAGCCAAGGTTTCTGACAAACTTGGCGTTATTGAAGCACTAGCAGAAAAAGCTGACAAAGTTATTATTGGTGGTGGCATGTGCTACACCTTCCTTGCTGCTCAGGGCATTAATGTTCAAGAGTCTTTGTTGCAAGAAGATCAAATCGAAAAGTGTGCAGAACTGCTTAAGACCTACGCGGATAAGCTAGTTCTTCCTGTTGATCTCACCGCAGCTAAAGAATTCTCACCAGAGGCAGAAAACACCATCGTTAAGCTAGATGGTATTCCTGAAGGCTGGCAGTCTCTTGATATCGGACCTGAGACCGTCAAGAAGTATGCCGAAGTATTGGCAAGCGCAAAGACCGTATTCTGGAATGGTCCTATGGGTGTCTTTGAATTTGAGGCTTTTGCTAATGGTACCCGTGGCGTTGCTGAAGCCATTATTGAAGCAACCAAGGCTGGCGCATTCTCTGTTGTCGGTGGTGGCGATTCTGCTGCGGCAGTGCGTTCTTTGGGCCTAGATGAGGCAGCATTTAGTCATATCTCTACTGGCGGTGGCGCATCGCTAGAGTTTTTGGAAGGCAAGGAACTTCCAGGCGTTAAGGTTTTGGAAGTTTAAGCAACAGAAAGGTTCCTAAGAACTATGACACGTACACCATTTATTGCTGGTAACTGGAAGATGAACCTTGATCATCTTGAGGCAATCCAGACTGTCCAAAAACTTGCTTTCGCTCTACCTAAAGAATATTACGAAAAGGTCGATGTAGCAGTTACCGTTCCGTTTACCGATCTACGTAGCGTACAAACCCTCGTCGAGGGAGATAAGCTAGAAATCACCTACGGTGCACAGGATGTTTCAGTACATGAATCTGGTGCATATACTGGTGAAATCTCTGCTACCATGCTCGCTAAGCTCGGCTGTACCTGGGTAGTGGTTGGACACTCTGAGCGTCGGGAATACCACGGTGAAACTGATGAAATCGTCGCGGCTAAGGCAAAAGCAGCATTAGGTAAGGGAATTTCGCCTATTGTTTGTGTTGGCGAACCGCTAGAGGTTCGTGAAGCTGGTACCCATGTTGATTATGTGGTTGAGCAGACTCGTGCTTCCTTGGCCGGCTTAAATGCTGAGGAGCTTGATAAGACTGTTATCGCTTATGAACCTGTCTGGGCTATTGGCACCGGTAAGGTGGCTAGCGCTGCTGATGCGCAAGAAGTTTGTGCAGCTATCCGCGTGCTCATTGCTGAAATCGCTGGGGCAGAGGTCGCAGAGAAGATCCGTATTCTCTATGGTGGCTCAGTCAAAGATGATACCGTTGCTGAGATCGTCGGACAGCCTGATGTTGATGGTGGGCTTGTTGGCGGTGCTTCCCTAGACGGTGAAGCATTTGCCAAGCTTGCTGTTAATGCAGCCAGCGGCTCGCTCTAAAAGCATTTTTTGATATGAGGTGGGCGCTGTGTTAATAGCGTCCACCTTTTGTCGTATAAACGAAAAGTAAAACTACTATGACTGAAAAAGTTGAATTCACTGTTCTAGAGGATATTCTTTACCTAGCTGAGATCCTAGGCACTGTGATTGCCACAGAAATTAGCGAAGAATCAGTTGAATTGATCAAGAAGACTCGCGTACTTTCTTTTGAAATTGCCAGTGGTCAGGCTGATATGCAAGAACTCGTTACCTTATTAGAGAACACTAAGGTAACGGATCGAATTCATATTGTGCGCGCATTTAGCCATTTCGCTTTGCTCGCCAATGTGGTAGAAGATGTCCACGATGCGCGCAATGCTATTATTGCTGCTGAAAATGGTGAACCCGCCCCAGATTCCACCCTCGAAGCCACGTGGACAAAACTCAAAAAAGAGGTTGCCTCGCATCAGTTAAAGGATGTTATCGATCGGGCAGAAGTCGCCCCGGTACTTACCGCACACCCTACTGAGACTCGTCGTCGAACAGTTTTTGATGTCCAATATCATATTTCTGAACTGCTTAAACGTCGCCATAGCACGCTGGCCTTTCCTAATGCGTTAAGTAAATCTCGGCTCAAAGAAATTGATCAACAAGTACTTCGATGGTTAACAATTCTCTGGCAAACTGCACTTATTCGCATTGCACGACCACGTATCGAAGACGAGGTAGAAGTAGGTTTGCGTTATTATCGGCTAAGCCTTTTGGAAGCAATTCCAGAAATTAACCGATCGATTAACCGCAGTCTAGTTGAACAATTTAATGAATCACCTAGTGAAAATGCTGTCATCAAGCCAGGATCCTGGATTGGTGGCGATCATGACGGTAATCCTTATGTCACTGCGAATACGCTACGCTACGCTACTCGTCGTGCAGGCGAGACTGTGCTGAAGTATTACGTCACTCAATTACATAATCTTGAACATGAACTCAGCATGTCTGATCGGTATACGCCAATAAGCAAAGAACTCATTGCGCTAGCCGATCAAGGTCATAATGATATTCCTTCGCGTATTGACGAATCCTATCGACGCGCTGTCCATGGCATTCGTGGTCGAGTATTAGCAACGCTTACTGACCGCATCGGATCTGATAGCGCAGAAGGAAGCTGGCATGAGATTTTTAAGCCTTATAGCTGTCCGGAAGAACTTGCTGATGATCTTCGCATTATTGATGATTCTTTGCGTGCAGCCCACGATGAAGTCATTGCCGATGAACATCTAGCTTTAATACGTAGTGCAGTGGCCAGCTTTGGATTCCATCTCTATTCAATGGATTTGCGTCAAAATAGCGAGAGTTTTGAAGATACAATCCATGAGGTTTTCCAACGTGCTGGCGTATGTTCGAATTATCGTGATCTCAATGAAACAGATAAACGTGAGCTGCTTTTAGCCGAACTTGTTTCGCCACGGCCACTGTTAAGAACTAACGCAGAGCCTTTTAGTGAACCAACTCAGCGTGAACTCGATCTTTTTGCAGAAGCAAAGCGCGCCGTCGATAGTTTTGGTTACCGGATGATCCCACATCTAGTCATCTCAATGGCATCGTCGGTAAGCGATATTTTTGAACCCATGGTCTTGCTGAAAGAATATGGTTTACTTGAGGTCAAAGACGGTAACCTTTTTGGCCATATTGATATTTCGCCGCTATTTGAAACAATTGAAGACCTGCAAGCTGGGGCAGCAATTCTTGAAGAACTATGGCAAATCCCTATCTACCGTAAGTATTTGCATAGTCGGAATAATGTTCAAGAAGTAATGTTGGGTTACTCGGACTCCAATAAAGATGGTGGCTATTTTGCTGCTAATTGGGCGTTATATGCCAGTGAAGTGGAATTGGTAAAAGTAGGCCGCAAACATAATGTTTCACTACGATTATTCCATGGTCGTGGCGGTACCGTTGGCCGTGGCGGTGGTCCTTCTTATGAGGCAATTTTGGCGCAACCAAATGGTGCGGTAGATGCGACTATGCGAGTTACCGAACAAGGAGAGATCATCTCAGCGAAATATGGCTCCAAGGACACTGCACTAAGCAATTTGGAAGCACTGGTTTCTGCAACTATCGAAGCTACTTTATTAGAAACTGACCAGCTTAAAGATTCTCGCGAAGAAGCCTATGAAATCATGGCGGATATTGCTGCGCGTAGTCAAAAAGCATATGCACAGCTCGTCCATGAAGATCCTGGGTTTATTCAGTATTTCACAGAGTCGACTCCATTAGCTGAAATTGGTTCGCTTAATATTGGTTCACGTCCATCAAGCCGGAAACAAACAGAATCCATTGATGATCTACGCGCAATTCCATGGGTGCTTAGCTGGTCGCAGTGTCGTGTTATGTTGCCTGGCTGGTACGGTGTTGGTTCGGCAATTTCTTCATGGATTGCTGAAGGCGATAGATCCAGTCGTATTGCACAGCTACGTGAGCTAAAAAAGACTTGGCCGTTTTTTGACTCTGTGTTGTCTAATATGGCACAGGTGATGAGTAAAGCAGAGATGCAACTAGCCGAATTCTATTCGCAGTTGGTCTCAGATAAACAAGTCGGGCAACGAATCTATGCCGCGATTGCAGAGGAATTTGATCTTACTGCCCAAATACTTGCTGAAATTACTGGCGATGAGCTTCTTGCCGATAATCCACGCCTAGCTCGTTCAGTACGATCTCGGTTTCCATACCTTTTCCCTCTTAACGTTGTACAACTAACCTTTTTAAAGGAATACCGTGAAATGGAAGATGCCGAAAATTCCCTTGTCGCGCAAGGAATTCAGCTCACCATGAATGGGTTGTCTACAGCTTTACGTAACTCAGGTTAGACACGTGTTCCCAAAAGTTAATGACTTTGGTGTAAAGTTGTTCAAAGTTTGTGATAGTTAGTAAAGGAACGTACATGACACTCGCTCTTCAGATCATCTTGGTTATCGCCTCTGTGATCATGACCCTCTTTGTGCTCTTGCACCGTGGTAAAGGCGGCGGTCTTTCTAGTTTATTTGGTGGCGGTGTCCAGTCGAATCTTTCTGGCTCTACCGTAGTAGAGAAAAATTTGGATCGCGTCACCATTTTCACCGCTATCATTTGGGTCGCTTGTATCGTTGGTTTGAATCTTATTCAGGCCTACGCAGCATAAAAGCAACATAATACAACCGGCGTCCACAGTAGTGGGACGCCGGTTTTTTCATAGAAATAGAGATATACACATGCACATAGAAGAATTTTTTCCGCCTTATGGTATCCAGATAAGCGCTGCCGAGTTAACCATGCGACCAATTAGAGAATCCGATTTAGAAAAACTCATTAGCACACTCGAAAAACCAATTTATAACGATCCAAACGTTGATTATGCTTTTCCATGGTACAAACTGGATCGATTATCGCGAGCACGTTCTGTATTTGAGTACCAATCAAAGTGGAAAACTGAAAGCACCGCCCATGATTGGCGAATACCCTTTTTGGTTTTAATTCAAGATGAAATTATTGGTTCCCAAGAAATTCAAGCCAAAGATTTTTTAAATACGAAAACAATCATTTCCGGCTCCTATTTATTCCTGGCTCAACAAGGAAAAGGCTATGGAAAATTAATGCGACAAATGATACTCGCTTTAGCCTTTGATTATTTTGGTGCTGAATATGCTTATAGTGAGGCAGCTATTGCTAATGGTGCTTCGCGCGGAGTGTCTCGTGCCCTAGGCTATACCGAGACTATTGGGGAAACCGTGGCTATGCGGCTAGCTAAAAAAGATTTTATTCGCCCCACTATTCCACTACAGATTAAAGGCGCCGAAAATGCTCTTTTCGGCGCCTGGTAAAAATCTCTTATAGTTCAGTAGCTGCGTTATCAGCGAGAATAAGAAGAGTTTCACTTCTTCCACGAGCTCCCGCAGCTGGCCAATCTACTGCAGCAGAACCACGAACGATATGCCCGGCTGCTTCGGCTTTTTCTGCGCCAGCAACAAGCAGCCATACTCGCTGTGCAGTAGCAACAGCTGGAAGCGTCAGTGTTACTCGCTCACGTGGCGGCTTAGGAGAATCAGTAACTGGTACTACTAATTTCTCTGATTCTTTTACCGCCTCAGTGTGCGGGAACAAAGAATTAATATGTCCTTCACCACCCATGCCTAGCAGATGTAAGTCAAAACCCCGTGGGGCATGAGTTTTAAGCACTTGTTCATAAGCTGTTGCAGCAGTAGTGAGGTCAACTTCACCAAGCCTAAAGCCATGGATATTTTCTTCAGGAATATCTATGTGGTTCAGCAAAGCAGCACGTGCTTGCCCTTCATTAGAATCTGGATGGTTAACTGCCACATTACGCTCATCACCAAAGAAGAGGTGTACCCGCTGCCAATCAATATCCTTATCGCGCAGTTTTTCTAGCATCCCAATGCCAGCACCACCGCCAGTAAGAACAATGCGAGCAATACCATCACCGGTAACACCACCGTTACGATTTATGCAATGAACAACCTCAACGAAGCGCTCGGCTGCTGTATCAGTCACAGCGTCAAGATCTGCGACCCGAATCACATCTAGTTGTTCGTTGAATTGTACTTCGCCTAGCCCTTTTAATGCTCGAGCGTATGCTGGGTCAGGATCAAGATGACGTAGTTCTTCTGCTAGGCAATCGGCTTCATTACGCTTGGCTAATGCTACGCGCTGGGTATTTTGACCAGGGAATCGAACTATAAGAGTATCCCCAGCTGAATTGTTTTCAATAACGAGCGTACCTTGGGCACGATCAAGTTCTACTTTTTCTACTGGGATAGGGAAGCGTCCTTCCTCATCCATGGTATGAATACAATGACAATCTAAGCGTTCTACTGGTACGCCTAGTCTTTCAGTAAGCCAACCAGCAGCAAGATCAACTGATGGGGAATTTTGCCCACCATAAATGCGTACTGCTGAAATAGCTTCATAGGGTGGCTGATCTAGTGCCGAGGCGAGCACGCCACGCCATGGGGTAAGCCGTGACCAAGCCATATCAGAGTCACCAGGGGTGAAGTAAATGCGTCGATTATTAAGCGCATCAACTGGTGGATCATAAAGTGAATCAGTAATCCTACGCTGAGCGATTTGACCAATAGGATCTGCAATTGGATTAGCTGGTGCACTATACGGCCACCACGCCACAATAGGAGTATCTGGTAGTAATAATGGAGTTACTACATGTACAAGGTGCTGTGACACTTCACCACTAAGTCGCATAAGAATAATCTCGCTGGCACCAGCGTCGCCACCAAGACGTAGTTCAGCGTCAATAACATTGTCACCATGATCTTCACCAGTAAGCATGACCAGAACACGCGAAGGATGCTCACGGGAAGCTTCGGTCGTTGCTTTAATGATGGCATCTACATCGTCAGTAGTTTTTGCTACCACGATAAGAGTGAGTACGCGGGAAGTGGTCATTTGACCTGCGGTATCACGAATGGAAACGAGCTTTTTGGCGATCGAGTGAGTATCGGTATTAGAAAGTTCAAAAATCATGAAAAACTCCTATGGACGACGCCATGCGCGATGAACACTTGATAGCATACGATCAGCAGATTCTGGCCCCCAGGTGCCTGCTGGATATTTTTCCGGCTGGCCATGTTCTGCCCAATAGTTGATAACGGGATCAAGAATCTTCCAGCTTAATTCCACCTCTTCATTAGTGGGGAAGAGGCTTGCCTCATCAAGCAAAGCATCAAGAATAAGACGCTCATAAGCTTCAGGGGATTCTTCAGTAAAAGCTTCAGCATAGGAAAAGTCCATATTGACATCCCGAACTTCCATTGCCGAACCGGGTACCTTTGAGCCAAAACGCATGAGCATTCCCTCATCTGGCTGTACCCGGATCACTACAACGTTTTGTCCTTGACTATGCCGGGTTCCCTCGCCAAAAGGCTGATGTGGAGCATCTTTAAAAACAAGCGCAATTTCAGTTACGCGACGGCCTAAACGTTTGCCAGTACGCAAATAAAATGGCACGCCTGCCCAACGACGCGAATTAATCTCTAAAGTGCATGCGGCATAGGTTTCGGTCTTAGAATCTGGATCAAAGCCTTCTTCTTCGCGCAGACCAACAACCTTCTCACTGCCTTGCCAACCTGAGCCATATTGTCCCCGAGCAGTAGTCTGAGCAAAAGGCTCTACCGCACGAGTAGCTCGTAATACCTTGATCTTCTCGGTCTGTAACTCAGCTGGAGTAAAATCAATTGGCTCTTCCATAGCGATAAGAGCAAGCAACTGAATAAGGTGGTTTTGGATAACATCTCGTGCTGCACCAATGCCGTCATAATAACCAGCGCGTCCGCCCAAACCAATATCTTCCGCCATGGTGATTTGCACATGATCGACGTAGTGAGAATTCCACAATGGATCAAAAAGCTGATTAGCAAAGCGCAATGCCAAAATATTTTGTACGGTCTCTTTACCTAGATAGTGATCAATACGGAAAACAGAGTTCTCTGGAAATACTGCATTAATGAGTCGGTTAAGTTCCTCAGCAGATTTTTTATCATGACCAAAAGGCTTTTCGATGATAACTCGTCGCCAAGAATCACTACCGTCAGGTGCTTGAGCCATACCGCTGCGCTGTAATTGGTGACACACATCAGAAAAATAAGCTGGCGGCACAGAAAGATAAAAAGCCCAGTTGCCAGCGGTACCATGATTATCAAGCTCACGCAGCTTTTCAGCTAGATTGTCAAAAGCTTGATTATCGTCAAAATTGCCGCTAACAAAATGCATACCTTCAGCCAGGCGTTGCCATACGTTATCGCGAAATTCAGTACGGGCGCCTTTTTTAACTGAAGTTAACACATATTCTTCAAAGTCTTTTTTGCTCCAATCGCGGCGACCATAGCCTACTAGTGCAAAACCAGCAGGCAGGAGGCCGCGATTAGCGAGATCATAAATGGCAGGCAGTAATTTTTTGCGCGCAAGATCGCCGGTAACACCGAAGATCACCATGCCGCATGGCCCAGCGATACGCGGAAGACGCTTATCGTCATCATCACGTAAGGGATTATCGTTAAATATTGGTTCCATATTTACGGTGTTATTCATTTTCCAGTTACTACCTGCTATCTCTTAAACCAAACGTGCCTGCATAGAGTCGAGTAATTCGCTCCACGCTGCTACAAATTTTTCTACGCCTTCTCGCTCAAGGGTAGCGAATACATCTTCAAAATCGATACCTGCTTCAACGAGTTCGGCGAAAATAGCTTCCGACTCATCATTTTTGCCAGTCAAAGTATCACCGGTGATATTATCACCTGCAATTGCAGCATCAATGGTGGGCTCAGGCATTGTATTAACGGTATTTGGACCAGCTAAATGAGTAACATAAAGATCTTGTGGGTAATCAGGGTTTTTTACCCCGGTTGAAGCCCACAGCGGCCGCTGAACATTTGCACCTTCGGCAAGATCGGCAGCGTCGAAAAGCTCAGTGAAAATGTGATAGGCCCGACGAGCATTGGCCACACCTGCCTGACCGCGTAAATCAAGAGCCTGCGGAGTACCGATTGCTTCTAGGCGAGCATCAACCTCAGAATCAAGGCGAGAAACAAAGAAAGAAGCTACAGAGAAAATCTTAGTTACATCAAGGCCAGCTTTAGCAGCACGGTTAATACCATCAATATAGGCAGCAATAACCTCACGGTAACGCGGTAGCGAGAAAATCAAAGTAACATTTACGCTAATTCCCTCAGCCAAGGCGTCAGAGATAGCTGGCAAAGATCCCTCGGTAGCTGGAATTTTAATCATTACATTAGGACGATCAACTTTCTTCCACAGTTCGCGTGCCTGGGAGAGGGTAGCATCTCGATCCTCAGAGATACGTGGATCTACTTCAATAGAAACTCGACCATCCTGGCCACCAGATTGTTCAAAAATGGGCAGGAAGATATCACAAGCATTGCGTACATCATCAACACTCATGGCATATACTGCTTCATCAACACTGGCACCTTGTGCTTTTAATTCTGCAATCTGTGCATCATAGGAGTCACCTTTGCTCATAGCAGCGGCAAAAATAGCCGGATTTGTGGTGACACCAACAATATTTTTGGTGGCAATGATTTCGGCAAGATTGCCAGAGGTGATGCGTTCACGAGAAAGATCATCAAGCCACGTGGATGTTCCAGCTGTGGCTAATTGTGCAATTGCATTCATTGGTATGTCCTATTCTTAATAGTATTTAACCGAAAAGCGCCCATATTTTAGTGGGCGCTTTTAGATATAACGTAACTAAGCGTTCAAAGATTCCTTTGCAGCAGAAACAACTGCTTCAGTAGTAATACCGAACTCTTGATAAAGTTTCTCATATGGTGCAGAGGCACCGAAGTGTTCCAAACTTACCGCACGTCCCTGAGTACCTAAATGGCGGTACCATGGCAGTGCAATACCGGCTTCAACGGAAACCCGTGCCCGCACTGCGGCAGGTAATACTGACTCTTGGTACTTAGCATCTTGCTCCTCAAACCAATCCAGGCACGGAACCGAAACCACGCGGGTGGCAATTCCTTCGGCTTCCAACTGTACGGCAGCTTCAACAGCAAGCTGCACTTCCGAACCGGACCCCATGAGGATAACATCTGGGGTTGGTTGAGAAGCTTCCACGAGCACATAAGCACCACGCTGAACCCCTTCGAATGCCTTTTCTTTTGTACCCTCAAGTACTGGAACGTTCTGGCGAGTCAGTGCTAAGCCCTTTGGTCCTTCCTTATAAAGCAAAGCAGCACGCCACGCCGCAGCGGTTTCATTAGCATCTGCTGGACGCAACATAGATACCCCTGGGATAGCACGCAAAGAGGCAAGCTGTTCAATTGGCTGGTGGGTAGGCCCATCTTCTCCTAGACCAATGGAATCATGGGTCCACACATAATATGCATCAGTGCCCATTAATGAGGTTAGTCGCACTGCGGGGCGCATATAGTCGGAGAAAATCAGGAAAGTGCCACCATAGACCCGGGTGCCGCCATGGAGTGAAATACCATTCATAATTGCACCCATGGCATGTTCTCTGATACCAAAGTGCAAATTACGCCCGCCTGGCTCAGTAGTCCATTCATCGGTGCTAATAGATTGAGGTCCAAAAGAAGGAGCACCCTTAATAACGGTGTTATTAGAGCCAGCTAGATCGGCAGAACCACCCCATAATTCCGGCAAGGTCTTACCTAGTGCTTGTAGAGTTGCTTCGGAAGCCTTACGGGTTGCCACACCCTTTGCATCAGGCTCCCACGTTGGAAGTTCAGCATCGAAATTAGCTGGTAGTTCACGGTTGCTTAAGCGATCAAACAGCGCCTTCTGCTCAGGATGCGCTGCTGCCCAGGCATCAAATTTTTGTTGCCACTGAGCATGTTTATCTGCACCACGTTCAACTAATTTACGAGTATGGACAATAACGTCATCAGCAATAAAGAAATTCTGTTCTGGATCAAAGCCCAAAACTTTCTTGGTATCAGCAATTTCTTGCTCACCTAGAGCAGAACCATGAACTGCACCGGTATTCATTTTGCTCGGAGCAGGATAACCAATAATCGTGCGCACGCGGATAAAGGTTGGATGAGTGGTATCGGCCTTAGCCTTTTCGACGGCTTCTTCAAAGCCAAGAACATTCTCGCCGCCTTCTACTTCCAACACCTGCCAACCATATGCACGGTAGCGTGCAACAACATCTTCGGTAAAAGCAATGCGAGTATCTTCCTCAATGGAAATACGGTTGTCATCCCAAAAAACAATGAGGTTTCCTAGTTCTTGGGTACCTGCCAAAGATGAAGCCTCAGCAGTAACACCTTCTTGTAGATCGCCGTCAGATGCTATGACATAAATATAGTGATCAAAAGGTGATTCCCCAGGTAGTGCACTAGCGTCGAAAAGCGCACGCTCACGACGTGCAGCCATAGCCATGCCCACCGCAGATGCTAAGCCCTGGCCAAGTGGACCAGTGGTAATTTCAACACCTTTGGTATGGCGATATTCTGGATGCCCAGGAGTAAGTGATCCCCAAGTACGTAGTGCTTTAAGGTCATCCATCTCTAGCCCAAAGCCACCCAAATATAGCTGAATGTACTGGGTAAGGGACGTATGTCCGCAAGAAAGCACGAAGCGATCGCGGCCAGCCCACTGAGTATCATGCGGATCAAGGTTCATAACGCGCTGGAATAGCGTATAAGCCAACGGAGCCAGACTCATTGCAGTGCCAGGGTGTCCTGAACCACAATTTTGAACAGCGTCTGCTGCTAGCAGGCGGGCAGTGTCAACCGCCTGAGTATCTAAATCCGACCAGTCATCTGGGTACGAGCGTTGGGTTAGCTGTTCTAATGAAGAAGACAAGCTCACGAAAATCCATCCTTACATACTTGGTGTTGTTCGGAATCTGTTGCGATGCAACAAAACCATGTCCTTTACAATAGTCCTAGAAAATTTATTAGGGCGCCATAGGGGTTAAGAATCTCACATAGGATGTCTAAATAGCCTAAAGTATAAAAACGTCTTACCATTGGTAAGGTTCGATAACTTATAGCTATCTGTATAAGATTATTAACATTGTCCATGCATGAGCGAGGACAATACCAACTATTTTTAACAGCCTTTTACATTGTCTGGGAGGACGCCATCTTGGAGACCATTAAGGCCTATATCGCGCTCACTAAGCCGAGGGTCATTGAGCTCCTTCTTGTTGCAACTATTCCCGCAATGTTGCAGGCTCAACGCGGTGAAAATAATATTGCGCTTATCTTCCTCACGGTTATTGGTGGGTGGATGGGTGCTGCTGCGGCCAATACTTTTAATATGGTCGCTGATACAGATATAGACCAGAAAATGGGGCGTACCAGGGCGCGCCCATTGGTACGACACACAGTAAGCAACCGAAACGCCACTATTTTTGCCTGGGTGCTAACCGTTACAAGCTTCCTGTGGCTATATGTGTTGTGTAAATCTCTATTAGCAGCTTGCTTTATTTTACTGACGATTTTCTTCTATATCTTTGTCTATACAAAGTTTCTTAAGCGTCGCACACATATGAATATTGTCTGGGGCGGCGCCGCTGGTTGCATGCCGGTGATGGTTGGTTGGGCGGTAATAACCGATAATATGCCCGCTGATTTACCAGATCAGTGGTGGCAAGCCATCGTATTATTTATGATTATCTTCTTCTGGACACCACCGCACACCTGGGCGCTGGCTATGAAATACAAGGAAGATTATGCAGCTGCTGGCGTTCCTATGTTGCCGGTAGTACGTACACCCGTACAAGTAACCCAACAAATTGTCGGTTACACCTGGGCTACAGTGCTTACCACATTCTTGCTTATACCAGCTGCCGGCTGGATCTATGCGTTAGTATCTGTTGCGTCTGGTATTTGGTTTTTAACAATGGCAATTTCTTTGCATCAAAGCACAAAAAATGGTGATCAAGTTAAGCCACTGAAGCTATTTATTTTATCTAATAATTATCTAGCAATTCTTTTTATGGGACTTTCCCTCGATGCAGTGCTTGGCTTAGAAACTATTGGTTCTATGCTGGGTTGGACAACAACCTTCTTTTAACCGCAATAAAAAAATTCGGCAGGAAAACGCATTGTATTTTCCTGCCGAATTTTTTATGTACTAGTGCTGATATTCAGCATCACCAGTAGGTGAACCCGTCAAACTAGCAGTTCCACCTTGCCGCTGTTTGCCAGATGCCCATAAAAGTGAACAAAACGCTACTACCACAGAACTCATACCAATATGAATTGGTACCGACCACCGTGGCACCCCAAGACGGTATTGAGCGACACCGATAATAGCTTGAAGAAGAATCATAAGAATCAAACCCCAACCGATTCGTTGAGATTTCTTTGGTGCTTGTTGTAAGGCCAAACCCAGTACTAAAAGCGCCGTGAAAGCAAGGTAACAATACATTGTCCAGGCATGCACATGAGCCATCCAATCAATATCAACTTCCAGTCGACCTTGCATACCCACCCCAGAATCACCAGAGTGAACACCCGCACCAGTAACCATAGTTCCAGTAACAAGTACTGCAGAAAGCAAAATTGCGGTTAAAGCAGCAAGACCGCGTAGCCCACCACTAAAGAACTCTTCAATAGAGCCATCGTCAGGCTCAGTAATGCGGGCATAAAGGATACCGGCTAACCAAACTAACAGCATTGACGGCAAGAAGTGAAGCGCAACTGCCCACCATTGCAGATCAAGCCATACCGAAATTCCACCGATAACAGCTTGCACCACAATACCTAAACATTGAAGCAGAGCATGATTAATAATTTCTTTGCGACGACAAGCTTTACCAACAGCTACGAAAACAGCAATAGCTAAGGCAACCAGAACAAAAGTAAGCAAACGGTTACCAAACTCAATAGCTTGATGAATCCACGGTGCCGCGCCAGCAACTGGTACCAACGAACCCTGATGGCAATTAGGCCAAGTATCACAACCTAACCCAGACCCAGTCACACGAACAATTGATCCAGTGACAGTAATAGATCCTTGAGCAATAAGTAGTAATAAGGCTAGTCGTCGTTGCAGCTTAATAGTGGGTATCCACGTGCGGTTCTTTTGCTTGTTCTCTGCTGTAGTCACGTTGTGTCATTCTACGCACCAAGAGTGAACTACACAGTCAAGGCAAACATGAGATACACCACGGGAACTTTTAATTAGTGAATTTAAACCATCGAATCGCTGCAAGCGAGCTAAGCACTAACCAACCTAATAAAATTAGGATTTCTAGCCATGGAATACCCCCAGAAAAAGCAGTTGTTAGCCCATTAGCTAAAGAAACTGAGGGAATAAGATTTAGTAATACACCCGGTTGTGTTTGTGCTCGAAAAATAACATAGCTTGCAATACCAACTAGAATCACCCAAATAAGATTGGCAAGCCCTAAAACCAATTCTGAGCTTAATGTACCGCCCACCAGCATCCCGATTGCGGTAAAAGCAGCCACTCCAAGAAAAAATACCATGATCGCCGTGCCGACAGCACCAGACCAACCAAATAACAGGCTTGTGCCTAAAAGAAGGATAAGTTGCAAAGTGCTTACTACAAGTACTCCACAAATTTTTCCGAGAATAATTGCCCAGGTAGGTACCCCGGATGCTCCAGCGCGTTTTAGTGCGCCATAGCGACGATCAAAAGCCAAAGAAATAGCTTGTCCAGTAAAACCAGAACTCATTGCTGCTACTGATAACATCATCGGCACAGCTTGGGTCAGTGGGGTAGGGCTATCAATAAGCGGTAAGGTAGCAATGGCGATAAGCATGCCCCACGGAATGATAAAACTTAACAGTAATTGTTCGCCGTGGCGGAGAAAAAGCTTGGCTTCAATAGTTGCCTGTGCATATAAAATGCGAGCAATACTCGCTTGTTCCGGAGATGGTGAGAACGTACCTGGGGCATACATTAAACTAGGTTATTCCTTTCCAGTGATCTCAAGAAAAACGTCCTCTAAACTTCTAACACGTGTATCCAATGACGTGATAAGCACTTCTTGCTCAGCAGCTGCTGCAAAAACTTTTGCTAGTTGTATAGGAGTAATTTCTGCATCAAGCTCATAATTACAAGGCTTAATAGTACGTAACCCAGGAAAAGAAAAAGTAGCCGTTGTACGAATACGCAATGCTTCCTGAGTGCTTGATTTCTTTAGTTCTTCTGGAGAACCAGAAGCAACGGCTACGCCTTGGTCAATAATAATGACCCGATCAGCTAAAAATTCTGCTTCATCAATTAAATGAGTAGTCACAATAATAGTGACTCCATCAGCTCGCAATTGCTGGATGAGTTCCCATACAAGTAGCCGCGATTGCGCATCTAATCCGGTAGTAGGTTCATCTAAAAAAACAAGTTCTGGTCGACCAATAATCGCAAGAGCTAACGAAAGTCGTTGTTGCTGCCCACCAGAGAGTCGTCGATAAGTAGTGTTAGCTTGAGATCGCAAGCCAACAACGTCGATAAGCCATTCAGGATCTAAAGGATTTTTGCTATAACTGGCAGCCAGTTTCAGCATTTCCATTACTTTAACCCCGGAATAACTACCACCGCCTTGGAGCATAATACCTATCCGGCGACGCACCTGATCATGGTGGCGTGAGGGGTCAAGGCCAAAAATACGAATCGTTCCAGAAGTGGGAGCAGAAAAACCCTCACACATTTCTATAGTCGTGGTTTTACCCGCTCCATTAGGACCCAAGAATGCAAGTATCTCGCCTCGTCGCACGGCAAAACTGAGCCCATTAACAGCGCGTTGAGAGCCATATTGCTTAACGACGTTATCCAGCTCGACAACGTAATCATTGGATTCTAAAAAGGTCACGGAAAACTAGTTTATGCCAGCTGAGTGAAATTGCTAACGCACACGACGAGTTACCCACCAATAAATCGAGGCAAGAATTGAAAAACCAATGGCTGCCCCGATATAGATCGAAAGTACGGTTGTTGGGGGGAGACTAAGTCCGCGGGGGAGGACAAAAAAAGAAATGATTGCTGAATAACCCATAACCATACCTCGGAATAAAATCCGATTAGCCCACCCAGCAAGCGGGAAAATCGCCCACAACATATACCAAGGGTGCACAACTGGAAATAGTATGACCAATACAAAAGTAGAGATTCCCAATGCTCCCAAGGGATGAATCACACCACGATAGGTACCAATAAGCATGCGCAGCATAAATATACCGGCTACTGCAATGCCTACAGCACGAGTAACACTTAAAATCGCTTCGGTATGATCACCTAAATCCAACACCATTCCCAGCCAACCAAAAACTACTCCCACACCAGTTGCAGCAGACATCCAACTTCGAATACTCACTGCACCACCTTGGGCAGAAATCCAGCCAGTATTAATCCCAGAAATCAAGGTAACTAGTATGACACTGCCAATAAGGATGAACACCTGGCTAAGAATCGCCACTGCCCAGGAATAAAAATGTTTATGCTCTCGCCCATGCAGTACCCGGGCATGAAATACCCCAATAAAACCTAAGCCAATAAACCCCGTAACCTTGACCATTCCCGCACAAGAAATAAGGAAACTACCTGCACAAAGAAGAAGCATCGATTGTGTATGCCAACCCAACATAAGCTTATCGATACCACGTAAACCTAGTTCAAAACCTCCAAGCAAAAGGCCTAACAGTATTGCTTCATTATGGATACCGGCAACTAGATGAATGATTGTTAAAGGGTTAAGAATGCCCAACCATAATGCCGCTTGAGGTTGAACCCGGCAACGTTGAGCTAAAGTCATAAGCGCCCAGGCCGCTAAAGCAATCCCGGCAATAGACACAACCCGATGCGCAAAAACTCCCAGCGCAATATTGTCACCGGTCATAGCGCTTATTATTCGAGCAAGCCCTAAAGATACTGGCCCATAAGGCGAAGGGGAGTGCGCCCAAATAAAAGGTACACTGCGCGCTAACGGGTCATCGGCTCCTAAAATATCTATTGGACCTGCCGAATAAGGATCCAACCCTTGACGCACAATTGATCCATTAGCTAGATAAGAATAAATATCTTGCGAGAACATAGGAGCGGTCAATAAGAAAGGCAAACTCCAGGCAAGATAGGTTCGCCAGATAAAAGAGTTGGTGACAATACCTTGATGTTGGTTTTTGCCTCGTAGGTACACACCCACATAGGCAGCAAGCTTTAACCAAGCAACAACTAATAATCCAATCCCAATGAAACAAAGGATTGTTGAGGTTTGCAGCATTCTAGATAGGAGGGAGCCTAGGGGGTAACCAATATAGGTACTATTAACCACTGGCAGGGCACCAGCACCTAAACCACCAATAGCAATAAGGATGACACCAGTAGCACCAATCCAACGCAAACGGGTAACTCGATAGGCCTCGATAACGCTGAGCTTTGCATTTGAGGGCAACTGCTCAAAATGCAGGAGAGCAGATCGCGATCCAGGTTTGCCCATTCGAGGCAATTCACCGCGAACCGCCTGATATAACTCATGCATGAATATTCATTTTACAGGTGTCTCAGGTTGCGCTCGGGAATAGATTTAAGGAACACTATTGTTGTCTAAAGGTGAGCAGTGATGTTCTTTGGAGGTGGAAAAAGTTATGCCCGACACACGCACGACTGATGGCGAAACCCGTCGACAAATCATGCTTCTCATGTTGCGCAATAGCCCTATTACCGCTACCCAACTGGGACAAAGCCTCGGACTCTCGGCAACGGGAATACGTAGACACCTAGACAATCTCGTGGACAACGGGTTTGCCGAACGCGCGCCAGCACGAAAAGTTGCTGGCACACATTCCAGAGGGCGACCTGCTAAAACATTCCGATTAACCTCTGCTGGGCGAGCACAATTCGGTCATGACTATGACTCATTGGCAGTCCAAGCACTTCAGACCTTGCGCGAAACCGGTGGCGATGAAGCCGTCAGAGCATTTGCCAAGAAAAGAGCACAATCTATCGTCGATGGAGTCGATTCTTTAACCGGAATCGAAGAAGCTGCAGAGGCCGTCGTAGAAGCTTTTTCACATAAAGGATATGCCGCAACCGTTTCAACAACGGATTTAGGGGTACAAATATGCCAGCATCACTGTCCTATCGCCGGTGTTGCCGCTGAATTTCCAGAACTATGTGAAGCCGAGCATGAGGTTATTGCTGCGCTTTTTGGCCAGCATGTCCAGCCACTTGCCTCAATTGCTGATGGGCATGGAATATGCACCACGAATATCCCGATTACCCCGATAAAGACACATTCACCCATAACACCCGATGAAAGGAGCGGTTCATGACTCAGCCAGGTGTCACAACGCCGCAAACCGACGATGAAATCATCGAGTCTATCGGTCCGTACAATTATGGTTGGCATGATTCCGACGACGCAGGTGCTGCAGCCCGGCGTGGACTCAATGAAGACGTTGTACGCGATATCTCTCAAAAAAAGAACGAACCAGAATGGATGTTGGAGCAACGCCTGAAGGCGTTAAGCACCTTCGAGAAAAAACCCCTGCCTACCTGGGGTGCAGATCTTTCCGATATCGACTTCGATAACATTAAGTACTTCGTCCGCTCCACAGAGAAACAAGCACAAACATGGGAAGACCTTCCCGAAGATATTAAAAACACTTACGATAAATTAGGCATTCCAGAAGCAGAAAAACAACGTCTTGTTGCCGGTGTCGCTGCTCAATATGAATCTGAGGTTGTTTACCACCAAATTCGTGAAGATCTAGAACGCCAAGGCGTTATTTTCCTAGATACTGACACTGCATTACGAGAACACGAAGAACTATTTAAAGAATACTTTGGCACCGTTATTCCTGCTGGTGACAATAAATTCTCGGCACTAAACTCCGCTGTATGGTCGGGTGGTTCCTTCGTTTACGTGCCCAAGGGCGTACACGTTGATATTCCGCTACAGGCATATTTCCGCATCAATACAGAAAATATGGGACAGTTTGAACGCACCCTTATTATCGTGGATGAAGATGCGTATGTGCACTATGTTGAGGGCTGTACCGCGCCGATTTATAAATCAGATTCCTTGCACTCAGCAGTAGTTGAGATCATTGTGAAAAAAGGTGGTCGCTGCCGCTACACAACCATCCAAAACTGGTCTAATAACGTCTATAACCTGGTCACCAAGCGCACCAAGTGCGAAGAAGGTGCTACTATGGAATGGGTTGATGGCAATATTGGGTCCAAAGTAACCATGAAATACCCGGCAGTATGGATGACTGGCCCACATGCTAAGGGAGAAGTACTTTCGGTTGCTTTTGCTGGCGAAGGACAATTCCAAGACACCGGCGCAAAAATGACCCATATGGCGCCCTATACTTCCTCTAATATTGTTAGCAAATCTGTTGCTCGTGGAGGTGGGCGTGCTGCTTACCGTGGTCTGGTGCGCATTAACGCTAACGCACACCACTCCACCTCAAATGTCGAATGCGATGCACTACTAGTTGACAATATTTCGCGTTCAGATACCTACCCTTATAATGACATCCGCAATGACCACGTCTCACTCGGCCATGAAGCAACTGTTTCTCAGGTCTCTGAAGAGCAGCTTTTCTACCTGATGTCACGCGGTATTGCTGAAGATGAAGCCATGGCCATGATCGTACGTGGTTTCGTCGAGCCCATTGCTAAAGAGCTGCCCATGGAATATGCCTTAGAGCTTAACCGCCTTATCGAATTGCAAATGGAAGGATCGGTGGGCTAAATGGCCGAAACTGTTAAAAACGCAACCGTGCACAACAACAAAGGCGATCTTTTTACTTCCTTTAATGTTGCTGATTTCGATGAGGTACGTGGCCGCGACGAAGTATGGCGTTTTGTACCGGTACGCCGTTTACGTGGGCTACACAACTCAACCTTTAGTACTTTCCGTGACGCTGATATCACCGTCGATGCTAGTGCTGAGGTGACAGTAGAACGTATCGCTACCACTGATAACCGCGTCGGCCGCACCGGTGGCATGGTTGATCGTGTTGCTGCTCAAGCTTTTAGCAGCGTTTCCGAAGCCGTCTACGTTGGCTTTGCAACTAATAGTGTAACCACACAGCCGGTTACCATCACCATCACCGGAGCTGGGGTAGAAACAACTACCTTCTCCCACATAGTGATTGAAGTTGAAACTGGTGCCGAAGCTACCGTTGATCTGCGTTATCTCGGTAGTGCCACCCACGCCGACAACATAGAATTCATTATTGGCGATAATGCGCGACTAACCGTTATCGTAGATGCTTCCTGGAATGACGATACAGTTCACATTTCCGGTCAAGCTGCCATACTCGGCCGAGATGCAGTGTTACGCCATAATAGTGCGGTCTTTGGTGGCGAAATTGTACGTATCGTACCGCGAGTGCGCTTTACTGCCCCCGGTGGCGATGCTGAAATGCTCGGGGTTTATTTTGCTGACGACGGACAATTCTTCGAACAGCGCCTACTTGTTGATCACGCAATGCCAAATTGCCGATCCAACGTACTCTACAAAGGCGCGCTACAAGCTGATCCACACTCTGATAAACCAGAAGCTCGCACCGCCTGGGTAGGAGATGTACTCATTCGCTCCAATGCACAAGGCACCGACACCTACGAAGCAAACCGGAACCTCGTACTCACCGAAGGCGCCCGTGCAGATGCAGTGCCAAACCTAGAAATCGAAACCGGAGAAATTGCTGGAGCCGGACACGCAGCTACAGTCGGCCGTTTCGACGATGAACAAGAGTTCTACCTTAAATCACGCGGAATCCCAGAAGCTGAGGCTCGGCGGTTAATCGTGCGTGGTTTCTTCTCGGAAGTTATTGGACGCATCCCCGTCGAAAGCATTCGCGAAGAACTAGAAAACCGCATCGCTGACGAACTCGAAACACTGCATACCCTTTAAATTTAAGAAAGCACAAACATGAGCACCCTAGAAATCCGCAACTTGCATGCGCAGGTCATTCCCTCAGACGAAAACGCCGAACCAAAACCCATTCTCAAAGGCGTCAATCTCACCATCAACTCCGGTGAAACCCACGCCATCATGGGGCCTAATGGTTCCGGCAAATCCACCCTGTCCTACACACTATCTGGGCACCCTCGCTATGAGGTCACCGAAGGCGAAGTACTTCTCGACGGCATTAACCTACTTGAACTAGAAGTCGACGAACGCGCCCGCGCCGGCCTTTTCCTTGCCATGCAATATCCCACCGAAATCCCAGGTGTTTCTATGGCAAACTTCCTACGTTCTGCTGCTACCGCTGTTCGCGGTGAGGCACCCAAGCTACGCGAATGGGTTAAAGAAGTCCGCGAAGCCCAAGAAAAACTCCACATAGACAAAGCTTTTGCAGAACGCAGTGTTAACGAAGGTTTTTCTGGTGGCGAGAAAAAACGCCACGAGGTACTACAACTCGATTTACTCAAGCCAAAATTCGCTGTCATGGACGAAACTGACTCCGGCCTTGACGTAGACGCACTACGCATTGTTAGTGAAGGAATCAACCGTTACCAAGAAGAAACCAATGGCG
Source organism: Corynebacterium kutscheri (assembly GCF_000980835.1). Taxonomy (NCBI): domain Bacteria; kingdom Bacillati; phylum Actinomycetota; class Actinomycetes; order Mycobacteriales; family Corynebacteriaceae; genus Corynebacterium; species Corynebacterium kutscheri. Next base: position 1,161,247 of record NZ_CP011312.1, on the reverse strand, counting down.
GAATCCTCATGATCACGCACTACAAGCGGATCCTTAACTACGTTAAACCCGATTTTGTCCACGTCTTCGCCGACGGCAAAATCGTTACCTCCGGTACCGCCGAGCTTGCTGACGAACTCGAAGCTAACGGCTACGATCAGTTCCTATAACCCACACAGAGCCCGTGGAAAAACACCCCACGGGTTCTTTTTTGCTTAGGACTTTTTATGGACTCACTTCACCACCCTGATGGCTTACTCCACATAGAAAACATTCGAGCACAGTTCCCAATCCTGCGCGAAACTGTGCGCGGCGGAAAACCACTGATTTATCTCGACTCTGGGGCAACGTCGCAACGCCCAGAATCTGTGTGGCGAGCCGAAGAACAATTCGTGCTACACACAAACGCTCCTGTACATAGAGGAGCCTATGAATTAGCTGAGAAAGCTACTGACGCTTACGAACAAGCACGTGAAAAAATTGCGGCTTTTGTCGGCGCCGACTGGCACGAACTAGCCTTTACCAAAAACGCAACTGAAGCACTCAACCTTGTTGCCTACACGCTTGGCGACGACCGCGCCGGAGATCTCCAGGTAACAGCTGCAGATACCGTAGTGGTCACTGAGCTAGAACACCACGCAAACCTTGTTCCTTGGCAAGAACTATGCCGACGAACCGGCGCCACATTAAAGTGGTACACCAGCACCGACGATGGTCGTATCGACCTAGACTCACTGGAACTAGATGACACTGTAAAGATTGTTACTTTTACTCATCAATCCAACGTTACTGGCGCAGTGGCAGACGTCGAAACGCTTGTGCAACGTGCCCACAATGTGGGAGCCTTAACCGTACTAGACGCCTGCCAATCGGTTCCCCATATGCCAGTAGATTTTCATGAACTCAATGTTGATTTCGCGGCTTTCTCTGGGCACAAAATGTGTGGGCCAAGTGGGGTAGGAGCACTCTATGGAAAAGCGCAACACCTGGCAAAGTTTCCACCGTTTCTTACCGGCGGATCAATGATTGAAGTAGTCACCATGGAAGGTTCCACCTACGCTGAGCCACCCCAGCGATTCGAAGCCGGAACACAAATGACCTCTCAAGTTGTTGCCCTAGGAGCGGCAGTAGATTTCCTAAACCACATCGGTATGGAGAAAATCGCTGCGCACGAACACACATTAACCACCTATGCGTTAAAAAAACTACAGCAAATTCCGGGTTTGCGTATCCTAGGCCCCATAGACTCAGATAAGAGAGGGGCAGCAATTAGCTTCTTAGTCGATGGCATTCATCCACACGATTTAGGTCAAGTGCTTGACGATCAAGGTGTATCAATTCGAGTGGGGCATCATTGTGCCTGGCCAATTCATAGAAGTTTGAAAGCACAATCAACAGCGCGAGCCTCATTTTATTTGTACAACACCATAGCTGAAGTAGATGCGCTCTATGAGGCAATCCTTAAAGCTAAAGAATTCTTTGACATCGATTAGTCTATGTCGAGGATGAAAAAATTATGAACCTTGAATCTATGTACCAAGAAGTGATCTTGGATCACTATAAGAACCCGCATCACCGTGGCTTGCGCAGTGCTTTTGACTCTGAAGTGCACCACGTCAATCCATCGTGCGGCGACGAAATCACCCTTCGCGTTTTACTCTCTGAGGACGGCAGCTCTGTCGTAGATGTTTCCTATGATGCTGAGGGATGTTCAATTAGCCAGGCATCAACGTCAGTAATGGCTGAGGAGATTATCGGCTTGCCCATAGACAAAGCTGTGGAAAAACTGACCGACTTCGAAAAAATGATTACCTCACGAGGCAGCTATGACGGTGACGATGAATTAATCGGTGACGGAATAGCGTTCTCTGGGGTGTCAAAGTATCCAGCACGTGTTAAATGCGCGTTGCTCGGTTGGAAAGCCTTCCAGGCAGCCACGAGTGATGCTCTTGAGACAAAGGGGATCTCATGAATAATGAAAATGAAGAATTCGTTGTACGTTCCGAGCAATCAGAAGAAGACGTCGCAAAAGCTTATGACATCGAAGAATTAATGCGCGACGTTATCGACCCAGAATTAGGTATTAATGTTGTTGATCTTGGGCTTGTCTATGACATCTGGATTGAAAACGGCACCGAAGCGCACATTAATATGACCCTTACTTCGCCGGCATGTCCACTTACCGACGTCCTTGAAGATCAAGCGCAAACCGCAGTGATCGGAAAGGGGGTCGTCGATAAGCTTTCGTTACATTGGGTATGGATGCCGCCGTGGGGTCCGCATTTGATTACCGAAGATGGCCGTGAACAGCTACGGGCTCTCGGTTTCTCTGTGTAATTAGCGCGTGCCCGGCCTGTTCAATAACTTCATTGTTATTGATGTATCTTCGCTTGGTGTAATTGCATGTCCATTCATAGTGTCCATCGGCAGTGATCTCAACTTTGGCGCTGCCGGCTGTAACCTGTCCGTGGTGAAATGGGCACAGCAACACGAGGTTAGAAATTGTGGTCGGCCCTCCCATAGACGCAGGAATAATATGATGTGCCTGCGTCCCAAATTGGGCTGGAACGTGACAACCTGGAGCAGCACAATATGTTGTATGTCCTATAAGTGCTTGTCTTTGTTTTTTATTGGCACTGCGCTGCTCAATCACAGCTGCTTCTATGGGAAGATTGGTGTCATCATCATAAACCACTGCCCAGCCAGCTGGTTCCAACTTTTCCGCCAACATTTTTAAAGTAGCGTTAGAGCCATCGGTTAGCGTATAGGAGTCACGGCTCAGCCCCTCAGTGAGCTCGCTATAGCGCATCACAACGTGCACGCCGATGCCACAATTATTCGTCGATTCAAAAAGCTGCTTTAAAGCAACAGCTCGTGCATGATGATAATCCAGCCCAGAATCACGGTCATAACAGCTGGCGGTACGCTTTTCTAAGGCCGTAAAGAAGTCATTAAAAACTTCAGTATTTAGCCTTGCGACGATCGTACGCATTCCATATTCATCCATGGTCTTTGATATTCGAACGCTGCTTCTAGGCTTCTTAGCGCTCTGAATATTCAACTTACGAACTTTCGCTCGACATGCTGTACGCAATGCACCAAAAGTGCGTGTACGCGCAAGTTGAACCATTTCTAGGCGCAATTGTTCCCGCGAATACTGAACATCACTAGCAAGTTTATGCACCTGCTGATTAATGAGTACAAGTTCATCCAGGCTGAGTTCGCCATTAAGTGCTTGCTGTAATGCATTATCCCGGATTAGTTTCTCAGCTTTGTTTATGGGAGCGAAAAGACTCTGTGCAGTAAGAAAATAATTATGCGCCGTTGTACTATCAATTTTAAGAAGTTCGCTGATTTGATCGGTGGTGAGTTTGGTATCGAAAAGCTCGCGAGCAAGGCCAACGCCGTGGCGTGCTATATGGCAAAGCTGATCAATCATCATGGTTTTAGCTTTACCCATAGACTTTCCTGAGACAAGGTTTTTGAGTTGAAAAAGCAAAATCTGTGGAAAACTCAATATAAATGAAAAGAGTTTTCCACAGATTTTAGAAATTTTTAACTATTATTTTTGTTCTTGCGTATCAGGCAGCGCCACGGTGTGCTCGTCGGGAAGCACTTCTTCGAGATCTTCCATAATGGATTTGTGGAGGTCTTCAGCGTCAAGATTAGACGCCGCGGTAGCCTTTTTCAGTCGAAGAGCATCTTTTGAACTGAAGTTTTTCAATGGGTGGTGCTTTTTAAATAGCAATCGACGTACGCGGTCGCGTCGTTTTGTCTCTTCTTTAATAGCACTGCGATCACGAATCCAGCCTGCGATAAGCACTACTGTCAAAGCAATACCGATGTAGCCCAAGATAGGGTAGACCACAGCGACTAGTGTTTTAAACCCGGCAAAGCTACAACCAAAGCCAATCAGACATATCGTAATAAAAATTAATCGAAAACGACTAGGTTGGTTCGCACTGAGTCGTTTTGCTAGGGCATAAAACATACCGATCGCAGTATTAAAAATCATGCCGAAAATAACTATAGACATAGGTGTTCCCAGCATTGGATGAATCTGGTTAACAATACTAAGCATTGGCATATCATCGGCATATACATCCGGAATGCTAATAAAAAGCGCTATGACAATAAGCATTAGTAGCACTGAAAAAACAATGCCGCCGCCTAATCCACCATACGCAGCAGCCTTGGGATCAAAATTGTTTCCGCCAATCACAATAGCCATCGACACACCAATAATTAGCGTCATACCAACATAATTCAGTGCACTAATCCACCAGTTTGGCAATGTGGAATCAAGATTCGCACGGGCGAAAGAATCCAACTCAGAAAAGTCTATGGAAGAGGTTGCAATCGCATAGACACCCGCCCCAACGATAAAAACAATGATAAATGGCGTGATTGCCCCGATAACCGTGCTTACCTTATCAACATCTAACATGCCTGCTAGCAAGGTAATAACAAGCATAATGAGAGCACCAATCCAGGGTGCTAAACCAAATTGCTGATTAAGGTTGCTACCGGCACCTGCAAACATAATAAAACCGGTACAAAACAAAGTGGCTATGGTTGCAATATCGAAAAGTCGCGCGGTAATAGGGTGGGCTACTTTATCAAACACAACTTTGTGCTCTAAGGCGCGAAAATAGCTGCCCAGCTGTACGACGGCAATACAACTTACGATCATTATCAATGAGGCAACAATGGCTCCGATAAGACCGTGGGAGCCGAAAGCAATAAAATATTGCAGCATTTCTTGGCCGGAAGCAAAGCCAGCTCCAACAACAAGGCCGACGATGGACATAGCAATTCCAAGCGATCGCTTGAACAAGGGAATTCTCCTTGGTCTGCGCGGCTACGGATCTCGCAGCTCACAGAGTCCCACCCTATACAAAATAAAAATGAAATCGAATATTTCTTAAGGTTTTTCTATGAGGAGTTGCCATTTTGTTACCGCTGGGTCAGGGAAAATAACGATTCGGGAACAGTTGTTTGATCAGCTAGACTGTTTCGCTGTGATTGTAACCAATGACTTTGAGGTACGCGTTGGCGCCCGCACGTTATTATATGCCCCTGGCCAGCATCTTCGGGTGCAGCCGGGTGACCGGATTGGGCTGGTAGGGCGAAATGGTGCGGGTAAAACAACTACCATGCGTATTCTTGCTGGCGAGACACAGCCGTATGGTGGTTCGGTGACTCGTTCGGGTGCTATTGGTTATTTACCGCAGGATTCTCGGGAAGGAAATATCGATCAGTTAGCGCGTGACCGGGTGTTATCGGCGCGTGGGTTGGATCAGCTTATGTCTTCGATGCAGCGTCAGCAGGAAATCATGGAGCTTAGCGAGACTCCTGCTAAGCGCGATCAGGCAATTAAGAAGTATTCTCGGTTGGAGGAACGTTATCAGGCGTTGGGTGGTTATGAAGCGGCTTCTGAATGTGCCCAGATTTGCGATAATCTTGGTTTGCCGGAACGTGTTTTGGATCAGCCATTAAAAACTTTGTCTGGTGGTCAGCGTCGGCGTGTTGAGCTTGCCCAGATCCTTTTTGCCGCCTCAGCAGGTAGTGGGAAGTCACAGACTACTTTGCTTCTCGACGAACCTACCAACCACCTTGACGCGGATTCAATTACTTGGTTGCGTAGCTTTTTAAAGAAACATGAGGGTGGGTTAATCCTTATTTCACACGATGTTGAGCTTCTCGACGCCGTCTGCAATAAAGTGTGGTTTTTAGATGCAGTACGTGCCGAGGCCGATGTGTACAACATGGGTTTCGAAAAATACAAAGAAGCCCGCGCTACCGATGAAGCTCGCAGACGACGTGAGCGTGCCAATGCAGAGAAAAAGGCTGCCGCTTTACGGGATCAAGCAGCTCGTTTGGGTGCTAAAGCGTCTAAAGCTGCTGCAGCAAAACAAATGCTCCACCGTGCAGAACGCATGATGAACAGCCTAGATGAGGTACGTGTTGCCGATCGGGTTGCTGCGATTAGTTTCCCCGAGCCTGCTCCTTGTGGAAAGACACCACTGCAGGCTCAAGGACTTACTAAAATGTATGGTTCTTTAGAAGTTTTCGCTGGGGTCGATTTAGCCATCGATAAAGGCTCACGTGTCGTGGTACTAGGTTTTAATGGTGCCGGCAAAACCACCCTGCTTAAACTGCTAGCTGGGGTAGAACGTACCGATGGCGAAGGTGGCATTGTTAGTGGACATGGGTTAAAAATTGGCTATTTTGCTCAGGAACACGACACCATTGATCCTAATAAATCAGTCTGGCAAAACACTATCGAAGCTTGTCCGGAAGCAGGCGAGCAGGATCTGCGCGGTTTACTAGGTGCCTTTATGTTCCAAGGCGAGCAGCTAGAACAACCAGCCGGGACTTTATCTGGTGGTGAAAAAACCCGTTTAGCACTCGCTGCCCTGGTTAGCTCACGGGCAAATGTTTTGCTTCTAGACGAACCCACCAACAACCTCGATCCCATTTCGCGTGAGCAAGTCTTGGATGCTTTACGCACATATAAAGGGGCAGTAGTACTCGTTACACACGACCCTGGAGCTGTACGTGCCCTAGAACCAGAGCGGGTTATTGTTTTGCCTGATGGTGACGAAGATTTATGGAACGACGAGTATATGGAGATCGTCGAGTTGGCTTAGGTTTTAGGATTGTTTGTGCCGGCTATTCGGCAGCTGAGCGGGATTATCATCAGAAAACACAAGATCCCGCACCATTAATCGCCACCTTCCATAACTCATCATCACCAGGGAAGAGGTGGTCATAAACATTCTAAGTTATCGATGCTGACGTATATCCTCGTACCTTTCGAATTTACTTCACTAAGATACTGGCAAAGATCAACAGCTGACTCCTGTTATAGTTGAACACCAGCATTATTGGAAGATTTCAAATATAAATACTCTATCGAAAACGTGCTTCATTGCGGGGATTTTTCATGCTAGGGAGTTGCAACCTCGAATCAGCACTCCATCCATGTTTAAATCTTTCTAAGAGTTTTTAGTTCACCCAACAATTCAGCTCCATTGCTAAATCGGCGGCTAGGTTCTCGTTGCAAACATTTATCTATCATTGCAACAAGTTCTTGATCTAAATCGAAACGATAGCTTGCCACAGAGGGAGCTTGACAGTTTTGTAGCTCAAACTCATGATCAACGATCTCTTTCTTAATATCAAAAGGAAGCTGACCAGTAAGGCAGTAAAATGCGAGAATACCTAAACAAAAAATATCGCTGCTTGGAACTGGCTCACCTCCTGGAATATGTTCAGGGGATCGCCATCCGAGAGTGCCCGGTTGCGATATCCCAGTCAGTGTAGTTTTGGCTAAATATCGAGCGAAGCCAGGATCCATCAGAACATAAGATCCGTCTGACTTTAGTCGAACATTACTAGGGGATAGGTCTCGATGAACTACTGCGAGGTTATGTATTTCTTTTAGACCTTTAGCTAGATCAATGATCAATTTCCAGGCTTCATCGGAAGTGAACTGGCGATGTAAATGTGCGGTCAAATCAGATCCATCTAACCACTCTTCTATCCAGGATAAGGCTTGTGGTGGATCCCCAATTACGATTAGCTCTGTGAACGGTCGGACAACTTGAGGTGAGTCAATATTTCTTAATAAATCCACTTCGCGTTGTGCCCGTATAATGGTGACCTGATCGTTCACTGGATTTCCGGAAAGAAAAATAATTTTAGCGACAGCTGGAGCGCCATTAAAGATTCCTTTCCAAACACTTTTTTGACCACCATCTGCAAGTCGTTCTGCATTCGTCATTTTGAGAGCCGAAGTCACTTGACTGATTATTTCCTTCTGCTTTGACATAATATCTCAATACCTTTGGTAAATTTTAGGACATTAGATACATTACGCCCAAATAGCCACTTAGGGTGATCAATTCACCTAAAGTGGCTCAGAAAAACGCAATTGCAAAGTCATCCGCGTCTTCATTACCCCAAAGATGAGCTATAGACAAAGATGACACCACTTTTAAACTTTGACCATGCTTTAATTTAGGTTGCCAGTTGGGGAGACCCCATCCCAAAATAGAAGCATGGAAGCTGTCCCATCTAAGCTTCTCAAGATCTTGACCGGGAAAGTTCCACACATTGACAAAATCCCCGTATTTTAATCAGCAATGCATATGCACCGGCTTATAAGTAAGCATCCCTACTACGGTCCAGGTACAATAGCTGGGTTTTTGACTCACTAAACCTACCGGGCGGTAGAGTTTTCTCGGAGGAAACTTCAATAGGAGACATGGAGGTTGAATATTTCACTTAAAACCCAAAGCGGTTCCACCAAATATCAAATAAAGAATCACACTCTATCGAGAACGCCACGAAATTTCACACTAACGTCCCCACGAAACCATCGGAAATAAACTCATTCCGACCGAGTCTCATATGAATCCAAAATACGGTCGCCATGAACCGCTGTATTTCTAGTGCTCCAAAACATGGAAAACTAGCCCCACAAAAGTTGGTTCCCTAGGCAACCAATGCCCTCACAAAACCCATATCAAGCAACCACCAGACTGCCCTAGTCTAAAAACTTGCATGGGCAAAACAACTACGCTAGCGTAACTTTCAACCGGTAGGGTTACAGGTGTGTAACGATTGCTCGCATGTTTGCGATACACATTAAGGTTAAACCCTCACATTTTCATATAGTTAGAAGAAACTCCATGACTACATTTCGCCGTCGTTTAGCTACTGTTTTGTGCACGCTTGCTGCTACATGCACAGTAGCAACTGTTCCACATGCAAGCGCTGCTCCGAATGCTTTTGTTGCTTTTGGTGACTCAATCATGGCTAACCCTACCGTCGATGGTTGGTTTATGTCTAAGGTCACTGCTGGGTCAAGTGGCTCTTCTGGTTCTTCGGATGTGGATATTAATCGCGGCTGCGCTACGGATCGTAATGGTCTTGCTAAACAAGCTGCGGCGCGACTTGGCATGGCGGCCTGGGATTATTCTTGCCCAGGTGCTACTGCTCATTCTGGTGGTAAGGTTTTCGCTACCCAAATTAATGAGGCTATTGCCGATGGTGCACTTGATGCAAGCACTCGTGTGGTGGTTATTCAAATCGGAATTAATGACACTCATGCTGCCTATACAAAGAGTATTCCTGCTGATGTTTTGCACAATAATTATGTTTCGACGATGGTGCCAGAAATTCAGCGTATCCGACAAGCTGCTCCACATGCGCAAATAAAGATGATCGGTTATCCGTCAATCACGGACAATAACTATACGGTGTGCCTTGCTCAGTGGGGTTTTAATCTGCATACTATTGAAGCTTTGCCCATGGCAACGCATTTTGAGAATCAGGCAGAAGCTATGCAGCGTGATGTTGCACAGCGTACTGGAATTCAATTTGTCGATGTTCGCGCTCAGTCTATGGGGCACGGTATGTGTGCTTCCGATGAGCAACGCTGGATGGGCGCTTTTATCGATTTAGGTGCTGCCCGCAATATGCCCGTTCACCTTACCGATAATGGCAAAGCTCAGGTTGCCCGAATTATCGCCGAGTCTTAAGTAAAGAAAGCTTCAATGTCTCATACTATCGTCGAAAAGCCTGTTGATCTTTATGTACCAAAGAGTCGACAATTAATTCAGCTTGCAGAATCTGTCCCTTATATTGTACAATCCGGGGTTCTTGCTTTGCGACGCCCCTATGGCGCGAAAGTTATTACTTCGGGTATCGCTCGGTGGGGGTTTTCCTTAGCTTTTCTATTAGAAAATGCGGCTGAGCATTCACCTAATCGCACTGCGATTATTGATGATCTCGGCGAGATAAGTTATCGTGTGTTGCGTATTCGAGCGCGCCGTTTTGCTGCCGGCTTGGCTAATTTAGGGGTAGTAGAAGGCGACAAGGTCGGTATTATTGCCCGCAATTCTCGGGTAACTCCCATTACTTTAGCTGCTTTAGCTTATTTGGGCGTCTCACCGATGATTATGAATCCGATGTCTTCGCCGGCACAGTTGGATCGTATTATTCGTTCCTATGGGGCGAAAGCCCTTGTTGTTGATGCGGCTTATGTTGGGCAGCTGCGTGATTTAGGTCTTCCTATTATTATTGGCTATCACGATGATGAAGACCCCGCACCAGCAGATCTATCCACTATGGAGCAGATTATTGATGCTGCACCGCTTAATCCGATAGTTGCGGAAAAACCTACTCGTATGCCTACGGTCATTATGAGTTCAGGTACGACTGGTTTGCCTAAAGGTATTGTCCGTGGGGTTCCTAAAACACCTCAGGTATTAGCCTCTATTTTGCCAAAGATCCCATGGCGGTTGCACGGGGTTATTCAGCAACATGCCTCACTTTTTCATGCTTGGGGTTGGCTAAACCTTAATCTCGTCTGGGCAACCAAATCGACGATGATCGTGCATCGATACTTTGATGGGAAACAAGCCACCGATGATTTCTTGAATTATGAGGTCACCGGAATTATTTCGGCAGCAATCTTCCTTAAAGATTTCGAAGAAGAGTACGGTTTAAGAGATATTGATTCTCAAACCCATCTGCGCAAAGCAAAACAGTTGCGTTTTATTGCCAGCTCGGGAAATGCTATTCCACCAGTATTAGTACATGCGCTTAATCGTCGTTTTGGCAATGTTGTATGTAACTTTTATGGTTCCACTGAACATGGTCCGATCGCTACCGCAAGTGCCAATGAACTTGCGGCTGATCCTGATCGCGCTGGTACTATTGCCCGTGGTATCCGGGTTAAAATTTTCCGGGAAGATGGCACTGAGGCAGCCACTAATGAAGTTGGCATGGTCTATAGCTGTAACTCGGAATCAATGGTCGGCTATCTATCGCCAACTGATGAAGCCACTGTCAAAGATCACATGTTAGGCACTGGTGATCTAGGTTTTATCGACGATCAAGGTTTCTTGCATGTTCGCAGCCGTTATGACGATATGGTGATTAAAGGTGGGGAAAACGTTTATCCTCGTGAGCTGGAAGAATTTTTGCATACGCTAGACGATATCCATGATGCTTATGTCAGAGGTATTCGTGGTGAGATCATGAGTGAGCTCAATGCCTATGTTGTCCGCGCCCAGGGGAGTACTATTGATGAGGATTCTCTGCGCAAAATTGTTGCTGATAACCTAGCGCAGCATAATATTCCGGACAACATTATCTGGCTAGATAAACTGCCTCGTAACGACGCTGGAAAGGTTATTCCCCGCGAGCTTCTTTGATAGTCTGTAAGCATGACAAACAAAAAGAAAGCTCTGATTATTTCTACTGTGGCCACCGATATCGTGCTTAAAGCAACGGCCTGGCACTTTCTTTATCATCTACCGGCAGAAAAAATTCGTGGCCGCAAACCACTCTGGGCCGCCGTTACCACTATATGTGGTACGGTCGGCCCATTGGCGTTTTTATTTTATGGGATTAATTCCTAAAACCATGCACCGGCGCTGGGATATGTCCACCACGATGAATAAATTCTGAATTATCCACCCGCGAAACCGGAATCACCGGTGCATATCCAAGCAAGCCACCAAAGTTCACCTCATCGCCAGGTTTGGTTCCTGGAACTGGGATAACCCGAACTGCAGTGGTTTTATGGTTCATTACCCCGATAGCGGCTTCGTCTGCAATCATGCCAGAGATAAGTTCGGCAGAAGTATCTCCCGGAATCGCCACCATATCAAGGCCAACCGAGCAAATTGCGGTCATTGCTTCAAGCTTATCAATACTGATATTGCCCGCTCGTACCGCATCAATCATGCCTTTATCCTCAGAAACTGGGATAAAAGAACCAGATAATCCGCCGACACGGGAGCACGCCATCATGCCGCCTTTTTTCACTGCGTCGTTAAGCAAAGCAAGCGCTGCAGTAGTGCCGTGGGTTCCTACCTGAGCCAGACCCATGTGTTCCATAATGTGCGCTACTGAATCACCCAGTTCTGCCGTAGGCGCTAGTGAAAGATCTACAATGCCAAAGGGCACACCGAGTCGCTGCGAGGCCATTGTTCCTACTAGCTGGCCAGCACGAGTAATTTTAAAAGCTGCTTTCTTAATTGCTTCAGCTACCTGGTCTAAGGTTGCGCCATCAAGATCACCAAGAGCTCTATTGACTACACCTGGACCAGAAACGCCTACGCTTACTACGCAATCGGGCTCTTCAATACCGTGGAAAGCACCTGCCATAAAGGGGTTATCGCCTACAGCATTAGCAAAGACAACCAGCTTGGCACAAGCAATAGCAGACTGATCCTTGGTTAGCTCAGCAGCTTCTTTAATAACTTCACCCATTGTGCGTACCGCATCCATATTGATACCAGCACGCGAAGAACCAATATTGACACTTGAACATACAACATCAGTAACGGTTAGTGCTTCTGGTATAGAACGAATTAAACGCTCATCACCAGGAGTCATTCCCTTTTCGACGATTGCAGAATAGCCACCAATAAAGTTCACCCCGACAGCTTTTGCCGCTTTATCCAAGGTCTTAGCCAGCTGGACTGGAGAACCAGAAACTGACTGCGCAATAAGGGCTATCGGAGTAACTGAAATGCGCTTATTAACAATAGGAATACCTAGTTCTCGTTCAATGCCTTCACATTCTGGAACCAGATTCTTAGCTAGGCGAGTGATTTTTTCATATACTGCCTCGCACGTATCGTCCATGGTAGAGCGCACGCAGTCGAGCAAACTAATGCCCATGGTCACAGTACGAATATCAAGACGATATTTTTCAATCATCTCGATGGTATCAACAATGTTGTAGTGAGATTCTAAATTGTTCATGGGCTAGATCGTATTCATTGCGTCGAAAATGGCCTGCGATTGGATACGGATAGTAAGTTTTTGTTGCTCACCAACTGCGTTCATTTTTTCTTGTATTTCTGAAATACCAATCTGTGCTTCGTTAAACGCCACATGCAAGATCATGGTGAAGTACTCATCCATGAGCGTTTGAGAAACATTGTGGATATTGATATCCATTTCAGCGCAGGCAGTGGCAACAGCAGCGATAATTCCAGTGTGATCGGCACCGGTTACAGAAATAATGGCGAACATGCTGTTTTACTTTACGCCATAAGATAGAAAAACTGCGCTGTCTTGACTATAAACAACGCAGTAGATAGTTATTTTTTAAAAGAACCCACGGAAAACCGCAATATATTGGCCAAGGTTATTTTGCACCAAACCAACGCCACCGACACCTAAGTTTGGCGAAAGTAGCACACTATTATGGGTAGGGGATTCTTTCCACTGCTGTACCGGCGCATTAATATCGGTCCAGGCAGTACGAGCGATCACCTCAAAAGCATTAATATCACTTTGATGCCAGGTGTGATGTCCGCCCTGAGAATTGAGATAGTTTGCCCAATCTTGCGCTTGGTTAGCCCATTCCTGGCTATAGGCAACTGGGGCGAGACCATGTTGAGCGCGATAAGCATTGATTTGAGCAAAAATTACTGCTTTCTCTGCTGCTAAGCTGATACTGTCAACGCTAATAGCTGGAAATGCAGCATGAATACGATGAAAAACTGCAATTCCACTTTCACTGCTAGTTTGAGCCAAAGCAACCGGTGTAGTAACACTAGCAACTAAAGCAATGACGGCAGCGGTGAGTACCTTTATTAGTTTCTGCACAAAATCACCTAAATGTTATGAGGAAGCAATTCTTATCTGTATGTGACCTCACATGCTAGCGAATTGTTACAGGTTTTTTACTTAAATTTATATAAGAATAGAATTTTAAAAATAGAAGAAAACTTTAAACCCGCAGGTCACTCCACCTTATTGTTGTGATAAAGCCCATAAAATATTTAAAGCCCAGTAAGTAACCTTGATTTACAATATTCACGAGCTTAACTTTGGTCACAATTTTCACAAAAAATTACCCTCTTTCTACCCCCACAAAAGCCACTGAACTATATACTGGCGGACAATCTATAAACCCCTCAAGGAGTAGCTAATCTATGGCACCATCACTGTCAAAAATTGCTATGGCTTCAATCGCCACAGCAATACTTATTGGTACCGGTATTTCAGCAGGTACAGCGATGTTTTACCATGAGCCCACCGCAGCTGAATATGAACTGACCACTCCATACCACACGGTCAGCACCCAAATCCACGATCCAGACAATGTACTTACCGATACAGATATCCAGCTACTTAATCAAAGCTTTACGGTGCCTGAGGTAGTCAGGCAGATACATTTCATTGTTTTCGCCAACAATGATGAAAATGTCAATGACACCGTGGAGTACTATCTGCGCAGTAATATCCCAGAAACAATTGACGGGGATTCTTTTAGCCCCGGCACGCTTTTTGTTGGTGTTGGACTTGATCCTCGTGCAGCCTTTATCTTTGCTGGTGATGATGTTGCCAATACCTTGGATCTCAGAGAATCTGAGCACCTACACCAATCTATCGATGCGATTAAACCTGCCGTTATAAATGGCTTCATTGGTCAAGGGCTTGTCGACGGGCTGCATAGCGCAATCGATATTGAAGCAATCAGTCAAGCACATCTTGCCAAAGCCGAGGAAAATAGGTTATTTGCGATACTAGGTTCTGGAGCAGCTGGTGCTAGTGTCGCATTCTCAGCAGTTTTTGCTGGTGGAATACGTCGTCGCAAACAAGAAGAAAAAGCTTTGACTGCTCGCAAACAGTGGTCGACTGTGGCTAAAGAATATGGTGAACTTGCTAGCCGGTTGGATCATCTTGATATCCGCGCGCATTCACTACAGTCACCACTAGTGGATACCGAATTACGCAACCAATGGGAAGAAATTAAAACTGATTTCCTAAAAATTCATGATCTAGCTCATGAACTTACCTATCTTCACGCCGATTCTTCCGATAACCAATACCGTAGCGAAGCAAAAAAGATTGCCCGTGCTTTTGAAGTCACCGAATCAACTGGAAATGCAGAGAAAAATATTGAAAAGCTTTTTGCATTAGAAAATGGTGATGCCAAAGTACGTACTCGCGAGATACAAGAACTCATTAATGACATCAATGAAGCCATTACAGAACTTGAAAACACAGATACCGGTCTTTATCACAGCCTGGTTGAGGTACGTACTCAAGCACAAGAATTAAGTGCTGATACTGATGATCCGCACTTTATGAATAAATTTGTGGAACTTTTTAACCAATACCGTATTGCCCTAGAGAAATTCCGCGAGCAGACCTACGGTAAGGAGAAGCAAAGCATTAATCCGCCACGTTTAGATAGTGAGGATTATCGACCAGGTTATGGCTATAACGGCTTTGTCCCTTATTGGGTTATCCATAATTGGTATACCGATCAGGCAAACCACAATTACACCAATAGTAACAGTAGTTACAATACCTCGTTTAGCTCTGGTTTTTCTGGAGCCGGTGGTTCATCTAGCTTTTAATAACCGTTACCTGGGTACCAGCTAATAGATCAAAGACATGGCGTTGCGACGCATGTGCCAACGCAGTAATAAAAACCACGATAACGGTACCCAGGACAAAGAAAATAGCGCCATCGCCACGCGAGAATAGGAAATAGAGGACTAGTGCAAGAATCAACCATGTATTGCGTACTAAACTGCTCCACCAACGCTCATAACGATAGTGAATTTCTAGCCCCAACAATTTTTTTCCTAATGTGATACCAAAAATCCACTCGCAGATAACTTTATAACCATAAAGGGCCAACACTGATAACACAGCAACGAGAACTGCCCCCTGCAATGTAGGGGAGAAGACCTCTGCTGCAATGGCCGGCATAGCCAATAAAAGACCGCCGATAATAAGAAAATCACAGATAGCCGCTACGACGCGACGAATGATAATGGTTCCATTTAAATGCACAGGTTATTAACCTAGCAAAATACAAACTCGTGCTTTAAAAGATGCAGTTGTGATTTTTAGCGCTTTCCTTCGCATACTTCTACAAAATTACGCAAAACTTGGTTGGAATAGGTGGTGTTCACATCAGGTAACGTCGCTACGATTGCGTCATAACGCTCAGGAGAGAAGTAACCGTAATCATAATAGAAATCCATCCGAGTTTTCATAGCTGCCGCATCCATCTCAGCATGGAATTGACATGCCCAGGTGGTGTCATTAGCACGAATCATCTGTATCGGACAGCTCGAACCAGTTGCTAGAACAACAGTTCCGGTTCCTACCGCAATAGTATTTTCGGTATGTCCAGTAAGCGAGGTAAAACTTTCCGGTAGATCATAAGTAATCCGATCCGTTAATGCAGCCTGGGTAAGCGTTACCGTCGTTGCGCCGGACTCTTCTGGATGGGTGCGCCCTACTTCGCCACCGGTGAGATAGGTAAGCAAAGAACTACCGAAACAGATAAAAAAGACTGGCAAATCAGCATTAACCAGACTGTGTAATTGCTCGTGCACATGTTTTTGCCATGCACAATAGTCTGGTTCAGTCACATTTAATGGACTACCACCCACAATCACGCCATCATAATCAGCTAGGCAACCAATTGTCTTGGTGGTATCGTCGATTATTTTTTGATCTAATTGCTCCGGTTGCAATCTAGTGGCGCGCAAAACGTCATTATACTCGGCATGGGCGACATCAAGGCCAGATCGCGGCGAAACCAAAAGCAAGGAAACCATAACCACTACCATAGACCAAGCGGTCTATAAAAAAGGAATTGAGTCGTTAAGCTCGAATACGAGCACGAACAGTTTCTTCAACAAGGTTGAGTACTTGCTCTAATTCTTTCTGATCCGCACCAATGGCTAATTTAGAGATAAAACCATCCATTACTGTCTCTAAAAAAGTATGCAGTACCTCTATAGGAACATCTGGACGCATACCATCTTGAGCAATATTTGATTCTAAGCGGGCTCGCACCGCCTCATCGAGAATTTTTTGATGCTCTTGCCAGCGGGCACGAAATGCCATATCGGTGCGCAACATAGTAGAAATCTCTAGTCGGGTCGCTAACCAATCATGACGTTCTGGATGGGCAAGCATATCGCGCATTACTGCTACCAAACCATTACTAGCTACCACCTCAGCCATACGAGCTGCATCTTCTCGCGCTAAAGCTAAAAAGAGGTTTTCTTTATCGCCAAAATGATGAAAAATTGCGCCCCGAGATTTCCCCGTAGCTTCTTCTAGCAAACGTACCGTTGCTCCACCGTAGCCATGCTCTGCAAAGCATTTCCGTGCGCCTTCAAGTATTTCCTGGCGACGCAACTGAAGTTCTGCATGACTAACGACAGGCACCTAAATCTCCTCTTAAAAAATTGTTTAAGAGGGTTGCACTAGAAACAACCCTCTTTATGATCTTAGGACTTAATCATTTGGCGCAGTACATACTGCAAAATACCACCATGGCGATAATAATCAGCCTCACCCGGGGTATCGATACGTACAATCGCATCGAACGTGATTGTCTCACCAGATTCCTTGGTAGCAATAACCTGCACAGTTTCTGGTGTGACTCCATTATTTAGCTCTTCGATGCCAAGAATATCGAAGGTTTCAGTGCCATCTAATCCCAGCGATTCATGCGATTGCCCAGTAGGGAATTGCAATGGAATTACCCCCATACCAATGAGGTTGGAACGGTGAATTCGTTCAAAGCTTTCAGTGATAACAGCACGTACGCCTAAAAGGTTAGTGCCCTTGGCTGCCCAGTCGCGTGAAGATCCAGTGCCATATTCTTTACCGCCTAGTACCACTAGTGGAATACCGGATTGCTTATAGTTTTGGCAGGCGTCGAAGATAAAGGCTTGTGGCGCACCTTCTTGAGTAAAATCACGGGTATATCCACCAGCAACATGAACAAGCTGATTCTGCAAACGAATATTTGCAAAAGTACCGCGCATCATCACTTCATGATTACCACGACGAGACCCCAACGAGTTGTAATCATTGCGTTCCACGCCATGCGCATCCAGATATTGTGCTGCTGGAGTACCAGGTTTAATTGACGACGCAGGGGAGATGTGGTCAGTAGTTACCGAATCACCTAACTTAGCTAGCACACGAGCACCCTTAATATCTGTGACAGCTTCTGGTTCTAATTCCATGCCATCAAAATATGGTGCTTTGCGAATATAAGTAGAAGATTCATCCCATTCAAAAGTCTTGCCAGTAGGAATAGCAAGGTTTTGCCATTGCTCATCGCCTTTAAAGACATCGGCATAGTCGGCTTCATAAAGCTCACGAGAAATAGCTTGAGCAATAGTCTGCTCAATTTCTTCCGTGGATGGCCAAATATCTTTTAGGAAAACATCATTTCCATCCTGGTCTTGTCCCAGAGCTTGGGTATCGAAGTCAAAATCCATGGTACCGGCAATGGCATAAGCGATCACCATGATTGGTGAAGCCAGGTAATTCATCTTCACATCAGGTGAAATGCGACCTTCAAAGTTGCGGTTACCAGAAAGTACAGCGGTAGCAGTTAAATCATATTCGTTAATAGCGGCAGAAATTTCTTCCGGGAGTGGGCCGGAGTTACCAATGCAGGTAGTACAACCAAATCCAGAGAGATAAAACCCCAGAGCTTCTAAGTCTTTCCACAGATCTGCACGCTTATAGTACCCATCAACCACCTGTGATCCTGGTGCGCAGATCGTCTTGACCCATGGCTTTGCTTGTAAACCTTTTTCTGCTGCTTTGCGAGCAATCAAACCAGCACCAATCATCACTGAAGGATTAGAAGTATTAGTACACGAGGTAATAGAAGCAATAGCAACCATGCCATGATCCAAGGTGTACTCTCCGCCATTAGGTGAGGTAACTGTTACTGGACGAGAAGGACGTCCTTGTGCACCATGCGCGGCAGATTCACCATTTCCAGCACGGGAAGAATTCAAGGTAGATGGCATTGGTGCAGCATCTTGGTCTTCGCCTTCTGAGCCCATACGTACGGCCACAATTGAGTCGTCTTCAACAACTGCATCCTGGGTATATGTTGGTAAATCTTTACGGAACTGTTGTTTAGCCTGAGAAAGTAAAATACGATCCTGAGGTCGTTTCGGTCCAGCAATCGATGGAACCACCGTCGCAAGGTCTAGCTCTAGATATTCCGAGTATTCAGCTTCGGGAGCATCCTCAGCTAGCCACATTCCTTGTGCTTTAGCATAAGCTTCAACCAGCTCAACTTGCTTAGCAGGGCGGCCAGTAAGCATCAGATACTTAATAGTTTCTTCATCAATGGGGAAAATTGCACAGGTAGAGCCGAATTCAGGTGACATATTGCCAATGGTTGCTCGATTAGCTAGTGGAATTGACTTCACACCATTGCCATAGAATTCAACAAATTTCTGCACTACGCCATGCTCACGCAACATTTCAGTAATCGTAAGCACAACATCAGTTGCAGTAACTCCGGTAGGAATTTCACCAGTAAGCTTGAAACCAACAACCTTAGGAATCAACATAGATACTGGCTGTCCAAGCATGGCTGCTTCAGCTTCAATACCGCCTACGCCCCAACCTAAAATGCCCAAACCATTTTCCATAGTGGTATGGGAATCGGTACCAATACAGGTATCTGGGTAAGCAAGCCCGTCATTGTCAAAAACTACTCGGGCTAAATGCTCAATATTAACTTGGTGCACAATACCGGTTCCGGGAGGAACAACACGGAAGTTAGAGAAGTTCTCCGCCCCCCACCGAAGGAATTGATAGCGCTCTTCATTGCGCTCATATTCAATAGCAACATTTTCTTCTAAAGCTTGCGAAGAACCAAAGGCTTCAATAATAACCGAGTGGTCAATCACCATCTCAGCAGGATTAAGTGGATTTACCTTATCTGGGTCGCCTCCTAGTGTTTTCACAGCTTCACGCATTGTTGCTAGATCAACTACACAAGGAACACCAGTAAAATCCTGCATAAGGACACGAGCTGGAGTGAATTGGATTTCCACCTTCGGCTCAGCAGCAGGATCCCAGTTTGCAATAGCTTCAATGTGTTCTTTAGTGATATTTGCACCATCTTCAGTACGCAAGAGGTTTTCGCCAAGAACTTTAAGGGAGTACGGCAGCTTCTCCATGCCTGGTACAGCATTCAATGCGAAGTAATCATATGAATTATCGCCAACTTCAAGCTTTTTCTTAGCATTAAAGGAGTTTTTGCTTGTGGTCACAGTAAGCTCCATTTTCCGTTCGTATTTATGAGGTGCGTCATTCAAGAAAACTCACCCACATGAATATGGCTGTTTATCCATGTTTCGGGGTATGTCGACATCACATACTGCACATATACAGTCCAACGTCGTCTGGCGCCCATCTTAACAGTACGATCGTTCTGTTGCGGAACTTCAGCTTTTTATGCCCGTTTTCTACCCCCATTTAGGAAATTAGCCCAACTAAAAAGGTTCCCAATAGTCAATAAAGAAAAAATATTGAGCAAACGCAACCAAGAATCCAAGCGTCGAAATGCAATAAAGATCAGCTTTACTGTTAGGGTAAAAACGTTTTATGCCACACTATCTATTACTAGGGAGAGAAGTTGATTCCGTCAGATATAGATCTTCATGAGCTCTCTAAGCAGATTAATGACGATCAAATCGCTCTGGAATCTTCCAACCCTAAGCTACACACAGAGTTAGAATCTGCTATCACATATGCGCAGGAAAATGGATTTGGCAGCGTAGGTATTGCGATTCTAGATTCCACCCCAGCAAAGACTGCCGATCTACGCGATATCGCTCAAGAGCTTCTTATCACCTCACACTTAGATACAGTCATAGTTCGCGCTCCCAGTTCTGGCGCCATTGTGAGCACAGTACATAATCGAGCCGATATCGAATCCGCCCAATGGCACTTCCTAGCGAACCCAAACTACGCAGAGGCAACCACGGTACTTGTTGACCACATTAACGCCGAACCCGTTCCCGGAGCAGCAATAAATATACTTACCGCCATTAGTACAATTTTTGCCATTGCTATTGTCGTATTTTTTAACCGCTCTTAAAAAATAAATTAATTGCAACAGTCAAGGCGTTAGGCTTGTATTTAGAAAATCCTAACGCCTTTTATGCTACACAATTCACCCTCCGGCAATCGTGGTTAATTAAAAAATCAAGTTATAAACCTTGCTTTTTATAAGAGCTCACCTTTTATAGGATCTCGCACCCCATATTTAACAACACGCCGAAGATTTTCCATAAAGTGTCAAATGTCACATATGTAACTATGTAACACTAGAACCCCAGGTCAGCACCGGTTACCAAATCGTAATAAAGGGTGTGACTCTTGTGACTAAAATGTAACAATGAGAAATAAGTGTGCAGTGTGCTTTAAAGTTCAATTGTCGACTCATGAGTCGATTTTGGAAACTTGACTTTCTATTAGCATCAGAAGCATCGGGCATGTGGGGAAGCACGCATCGATAACTCAGCAGGGAAGCCGGCTTTCAAATCGACCCAAATGGCGGCGAATTAAAAATGGAAGCCACGATGCAAGCCCATGTCCAGTGACAGAGCAGCTAGCTCATACGCTACTTAGTCAAGTCTGTTAACTTTAATAGACTGGGTCAAAACATGGGTTTATTGCATCTTGCGACAGGAGTTCCCTGAGTGAGTACATTATCTCTCGTGGGTCGTAGCACCCGGATGCACCGCATCATGCGCAGTACTATTGCTGCTCTAGCAGCTGCTGCCTGCGTATCGACGATTTCACCCGTCGTAGCGCAACCAGTTAATCCCAGTGATGAGGAAATAACCGCCGCCACCCAAGCAGTAGGAACTGCTGAATCGCATGTTTCCGCACTTGCAGTTCAACTTTCTTCTGCTGAATCAGCTATTGCTGAACTTGAATTACGCATGGGGCAGCTACGCGAAGCCGTCAATAAAGCCTTAGTGGACTTGCATGATGCCCAGGCGAAAGCAGAACAAGCGCGCCAAGGTGTGAGTGCAGCACGGGCTAATCTTGATGCCACCCAGTCAGAAATTATTGATGCCCAGGCACAGCTAGATGAAATATCTCGTACAGCATACCGACAGGGAACTACCCCTAATGGTGTCTCGGCAATCTCTGGCAATGGAAACTCAGAAGATTCACTTGATCGCCAAACTTATCTTCGAACTACTGCGCAAACACAGCGTGCTGCTATCGACGAACTTGATCGCTTGCGCACCGAACAAGCGAATGAAGAGTCAAAACTACGTGAGGCACGCAATCTAGCGGAAAAACGTGAACAAGAAGCAACTACTGCTCAAGAACACGCACAATCAGCTATCAACGAAAATTCTGCTGCCCTAGCTGGCCAGCAAGAACAAATGGCTCAGCTCACTGCGGATCGTGATGCGGCTCAGGTACAACTAGATGTTGCTCGCGGAAATATTACTGTTCTTAATACTCAACGTTCTGACTATGAAGAGTATGAGGCTGCCGAAGCCGCCCGAAAAGTAGCCGAAGAGGAAGCACGTGCTGCTGAATCATCGCGCCAAGCCGCTGAGGAAGCTCAAAAAGTAGCCGAGGCAGCTGAAGCTGAGGCAATGCGCCAAGCTGCAGAAAAAACCGCTGCCGAGGAACGTGCTGCTGCACAAGCGAAAGCAGAACAAGCAGCAGCAGAGGCTGAAGCTGCTCGACAACGTGCCCAACAAGAAGCAGCTGATGAACAAGCTGCTCGTGATGCCAGTGCCGCTGCGGCTGCGGCTGCTTCTGCCGCCGCAGCAGCGATTATCGCCGCAAATACAGCAACCCATGCCACCACAGAAGACCCTTATACCGACACTGAGGACACATCTATCGCAGCAGTCCAAAACCCAAATCTCAGTGACACGCTTGCTTCTGTTCTTAAAGATCTCGACGTCGTAACACTAGATACAGATACTTCGGTCAGTGAGAAAGCAACTTCAATAATTTCCGATGCTTCTCGAGATACCAAAATTGAAACCGTCATTAGCCGAGCTATGGGAGTCGTCGGTACGCCTTATGCTTGGGGCGGTGGCGATGCTAATGGACCAACACGTGGAATCCGTGATGGCGGCGTAGCTGATTCTTATGGTGACTACAACAAAGTTGGCTTCGACTGCTCCGGTCTGGTGCTCTACGCATTTGCTGGCGCTGGAATTTCTCTTCCACACTACAGTGGTTACCAATACCAGCGTGGCACACAAATCAGTCCACAAAATATACAACGCGGTGATCTCATCTTCTACGGGCCTAATGCCGAACATCACGTAGCAATTTATCTTGGCGACGGTCAGATGATAGAAGCGCCAAATTCTGGCTCTACAGTTCGAATCTCTCCAGTTCGATGGTCTGGTATGAGCCCTTATGCAGTACGCATGTTTTAAATAATGGAAGGCAAGCACCCAATAGGTGTTTGCCTTTTCTTTATTTTATAACGCACAATGCTACATTTGCTGCTATGGCATTCACTGCAGGGTATGAAGTAGACAAGGCAATTGCCAATTTAAGTGTCGAAAATATCGATGCTCTTTTAGTCCTCTCTTTTGGCGGACCAGAGCGACCAGAAGACGTTCGACCATTTTTAGAAAATGTCACCCGCGGTAGAGGCATTCCTGCTGAGCGTCTCGACGAAGTTGCCGTCCACTACCACCATTTTGGTGGGAAAAGTCCACTTAATGATCTCAATCGAGAGATTATTGCCAATGTTGAAAAAGAACTACATCAACGTGGACTTTCCATACCTGTGTATTTCGGCAATCGGAACTGGCACCCTTATGCTAATGATGTTGCCGAACGCATGTATGCCGATGGGCATCGAACCATTGCGGTATTAGCCACTAGCGCCTGGGGTGGCTACTCAGGGTGTCGTCAATATGGTGAAGATATTATTGCCATGCTTAATCATCTTGCCCATACTGTAGGAACAGATGAACCACTTCATTTTATCCGGCTGCGCCAATTCTTCGATCACCCAAAGTTTATCGATGCCAATGTGCAGGCCGTTAACGAAGCTTTTGCACAAGTCACTCCGGGAAAAAGTACGCGCCTAGTATTTACCGCGCATTCTATTCCAGTATTAGCAAATACTGCCTCCGGTACCAGTGAGGATGGCACTTTATATTCCAACCAAGTTTATGAAGCTGCCCGATTAGTTGCAGAAAGAGCACAAGCTGGGGCATATGCTCAACATTATGATTTAGTGTGGCAATCGGCTTCAGGCGATGGAAAAATTGCCTGGTTAGAACCAGATATTTTAGATTTTGCCCAAGAAGTCCGAGAAAAAGATGGCGATGATGCAATCGTTGTCTGCTCTATCGGTTTTATCTCTGATCATATGGAAGTAGTGTGGGATCTCGATAATGAGCTCCAATATGAGGCTCAAAAAATGGGTCTAGAGGTTGTAAGAGCCCTCACTATTGGCCCTAGTACAGAATTTGCCGAAATGGTTGTCGATATTATCGACGAGTCCCTTAATCCACAAAAGGCATTACACCTTGGAACTGTTGTTTCTAAAGGCTGCACCTATAATGGTGCGCCTTGTCAACCAGAATGCTGTCAGCCAGCACGAAGAAAACCACCGGTTGCTACCTAGCCCATTCCACTAGAGCATATGTGCACGCGGCCATTCGTGCATGACGAATATGTCTTGCCAAGGAAAGAAGCTCAGGGTCAAATTCATGGTCTTGAGCAACCTGCGTTACTGTTTCCACAATTGCTGCAACCCGATCAGCACGGGCAATAAGTTGCGCTGCTCGCGGCGGAATATGATCTGGCAGCCCTGGGTTTTCATAAAAATCACTAAGCGATCCCACAGTAAGGCGCGGATTAGGTAGCTTCGTGGTGTGCGAGGTATCGCAATGTTCGATTAGTTGTGCTGCTGTTGTCGCTGCCTGAGTCAGCGCATAGTCTGCTTCACCTGGAAGTAAATAATTAGGTGCAGGTAGCAGTCCCTCATATTCGTACCATCGCCACTGGCAACCAGAAGCATCAAATTGTGGGACAAGAACGTGATAGCGGTATGGGTTATGATCAGCAATAAAAATTGCCCCCTCGGTTATATAACGCATGGCTTCGCTATGCGGTGGCAAGCGTATAGGATCCCCAGGTCCGGTTAAAGCAACCTGTAATAGTGGTGTGTGGGGGCGGGGATTATCGATAAGTGGGGAAGTAGTATTACGAACTTGAAGTAAAAAATCGGTGGTAAAGAATTCACCACCATATAATCGGTGCGGACCTCCTAGTTCAGTAAGTGCATAATCAAGATCATCAAAACTTTCTTGTCCATAAAGCCAGGCTCCTAACCATAGAGCAATGTTTTGAATGGGAGAGTAAACAATATTACGGATATTCATAAGCGGTACCAGCGTAGCGCATAGTTTCTACTACCATGTGTTCTCATGAGTTCTTCTGATCCCTACGGTCACGATATTCTTTCTGGGCACCCCCGTAATAAAAAGCCAGATTACCCGCTTGTTCCGGCTCGTCCAGGTGAGATTGTTGAAGTACTTGCCGACGGTTTTGTTGGCGCTATCGTAGGTTTTGAGCGCACATATGATGGTGATTTTATTCGTTTGGAAGATCGCTATCATACGCAGCGTCTGTTCAAAATGCGTCCTGGGGCATTTATGATTGATGGTCAGCGGATAACATTAACTCGCTTCGTCGAAAAGCAAGCTCCACGGCGTTCTAATTCTGGTTCTAAACAGGTAGCTGGTGTACAGGCCAAAGTAGCAGCACCATCTCGAATTTGGGTAGAAGGTGTTCATGATGCAGCACTGGTGGAAAAAATTTGGGGCCACGATCTACGCGTTGAAGGCGTCGTCGTAGAATATTTAGAAGGCTTAGATAACCTGGAAGAACGACTAATAGAATTTCAGCCTAATTCCAAACGTCGTATTGGTGTCCTCGCCGATCACTTGGTTACCGGCAGTAAAGAAATGCGACTTACTCAATCAGTAGGACCACATGTACTAGTTACTGGTCATCCTTTTATTGATATTTGGGCGGCAGTTAAACCCGAGCGGGTTGGCTTACGCGCTTGGCCGGAGATTCCTTATGGCGAAGATTGGAAAACTGGAATTTGTCAGCGGGTTGGTTGGTCAAATCCGCAAGAAGGCTGGCATCGAATCTACCATGCCGTACAATCGTTTCGAGATATTGATTCATCCCTTATTGGAGCAGTAGAACGCTTGGTTGATTTTGTTACTACCCCCGAGCTCAATAAGGAAGACCTGGTATAAGTTAAATCAGCAAAATTTTGTCTGCCCCAGCTAAGTTTTTTCGTCTACGCTATACCCTGTGGGTGCGCTTATCTGGTTTATTACAGCAATTGCTCTTGCCAGCGCAGAACTATTTGTTGGCGAGTTAACTCTGCTTATGCTCGGCAGCGGTGCGCTTGCTGCTGCAGGTATCGCTTTATTTAATGTTCCTTTATGGGTAGAGATCTTAATCTTTTCGCTTGTCAGCATTGGCATGTTGTTCTTTATTAAGCCCGCATTAAAAAAGCGTATGCACCAACCCCTAGCTTTAGATACTTCTCATAATGCTTTAGTAGGAAAGCAAGCAGAAGTATTAGAAACTGTTACTGCGCATTCAGGAATGGTACGTCTCGATGGAGATATTTGGAGTGCTCGTAGCTTTGTCAGCGGCGAAGAATTTTCTCCACATGAATATGTCCAGGTATATGGCATTAATGGTTCTATGGCGATGATTGGAAAGGAAATTTAACGTGACTACGTTACTCACGCTTGCTATCATCACCTTGTTTATTGTAACGGTGGTGGCAAAATCCATTGCCCTTATTCCGCAAGGTGAAGCGGCAGTAATTGAACGGTTGGGAAGTTATACTCGTACAGTTTCTGGTGGGTTAACACTACTTGTTCCGTTTATAGATCGAGTACGGGCGAAGGTTGATACCCGCGAACGTGTGGTTTCTTTCCCACCTCAAGCAGTGATTACTCAGGATAACCTGACCGTCGCCATCGATATTGTGGTGACTTTTCAAATTAATGATGCTGCTAAAGCGATCTATGGTGTGGATAACTACATTGTCGGTGTGGAACAAATCTCCGTCGCAACGCTGCGAGATGTTGTTGGTGGTATGACCTTAGAAGAAACCCTAACTTCACGCGATGTCATTAATCGACGCCTACGTGGTGAACTAGACGCAGCCACCACTCGTTGGGGCTTGCGTATTTCTAGAGTTGAATTAAAAGCTATTGATCCACCGCCATCAATTCAGCAATCTATGGAAATGCAGATGAAAGCTGATCGCGAAAAGCGAGCCATGATTCTTACCGCTGAAGGCCGTCGCGAATCTGATATTCGTACTGCTGAAGGTGAAAAGCAAGCAAAAATTTTAGCCGCCGAGGGTGAAAAACACGCTGCTATTTTGGCTGCAGAAGCTGATCGTCAAGCTACTATTTTGCGCGCCGAGGGCGAGCGCGCAGCAAAATACCTCTCCGCACAAGGTGAAGCACGCGCAATTCAAAAGGTTAATGCAGCCATTACGGCTTCCCAGGTAACCCCAGAAATTTTGGCTTATCACTATCTAGAAAATATGCCTAAAATTGCCGAAGGTCAGGCATCAACGATGTGGATGATTCCAAGTCAATTCGGTGATGCTTTAGAAGATTTTGCTAAAACCTTTGCTAAAAAGGACGCAGACGGGGTATTTCGCTATGAGCCAGCACAAGTACACAATGAGGCTGAAAAAGTGCTTGCAGAAGACGACAAACAAGACTGGTTTAGTACTGAATCCAATCCAGAGATTGCTGCAGCCGTAGCAGCTGCTAACGCTGTTGCGAATAAACCTGTCGACGAAGAACCCATGCTCACTGCTCAGCCTAATCCGGCTGCACCGGCAGAAATTGAATCTGCTCAAACTACTGAAACTAACAATCAACCATAAGATAAAAAAATAAGAGTAGGCGTTAAGGTTTTTGAGATCTTAACGCCTATTTTTAACAGGTCATCTCAGTTTCTGCTCGGTTAAGCAGGCTAACCGCTTGCTTATAGCCGGCTACTTCTGCTTGCCACCCAGCAGCTTGTAACCGCTGACTCATTGCTTGTTTAGAAATACCTAGTTCCTCAGCAGCTTCATTTTGGTTTAATCCAGACCGAACCAAAGAAGTAGCTTCTTTACCTTCTGCGGTTCTTTTCATTAAAACATGGCCTAACAAAATGAAAGAAGCTTGAATATCTTCTGCCCATGCTTTGTCTTTACGTTTGCCACGCTTTACCCCAACTTTAACTACGCCGGCACGAGTATGTTTACCCATTACTGTCTTAAGCAATGACATAATTCCCGCTTCATCATCATTGCTTACCCCAATAGCGATTGCCCAATCACCATAGGCAAGTAAAGCCATAACAACATCAACGGTGGCTTGTGCAGTATCAATGCAGCCAACAATATCTTCTACACCGATAATCCGAAATGGATTTACCCCTTCCAAGGTGGCAAGTGCTTGTGCAGAATTTGCTACTAATTCTGCACGTCGACGTTCTCGTCCCCGGTAACGAGCTTGAACTGCAAACATTAGCTATGAGCTCCTTAAAACACCCAAAATCTTTCTATAGTCAAGGCTAGTGGCTAGAGTACCGGCATATAAACATTAGGTGCCGTAGAGTGTAAATTACTAGCTACCCCTGCGAACGTGGAGACTGTTCATCAATTATTTTAAGCGGTAGCTTTGCATCAATATATAAACCACTAAGGCCTAATCCAGCTAATAAAACCACAGCTATTAACAATGCTGGATTAAACCCGGTAGCTAAAGCATCACCTAAAATAACTGTGGCAATTGTCCCTGGAGCAGACCCAACCAGCGTGGCAATAGTAAACCCTACCAAGGGAACAGAAGATAGTGCTGCGACATAGTTCAATATCGAAAATGGAATACCGGCGATCATACGCAATGAGCAAATAGCTAACCAACCACGCTGTTTTAATCGCCGATCAATATTTACTACCGCTGGGTGAGATAACTGTGGCCGAATCCAATCACCAAGAAAATAACGCACAATTGTTAATGAAAGCGCAGCCGATACCGTGGTACATACCAACGCAATAAGAATCCCTAAACTCGGCCCGAATAATACGCCCGCGCTAAGAGTTAATAATGTGCGTGGAATTGGCAGTTGGGTGATACCGATATATAACCCGGCAAAAAGAAAAATAAACCACCGACCAGTTGTATAAGACCAGCTTTGAAAAGTGGCCAGGGGAGGAACGTCGATAAGTAGCATTGCGACAATAACACCGAGAACTAGTGTGGTAATGACCACCTTTTTTCCGATAGGAAAAGCGCGAAATTCCGCTACAGCGCTGCGAAAAAGCGTGGTAAGAAAGTGTAAAAAGCCGCTCACATCTGTTCATGGTAATCGGATTGTGAGGAAGTTAATGTGCGCAACGCACCATCTGACGCGCGCAATGGTATTAGAGTTGGAAAATGGTTATGAGGCGAGAGTCACCAGCTCTATAACTTTCGTCCTAGGCCACTTTTAGCCTTGAAATCGTACAATGTGACAATCACAGAGCTAACTTCGTTGTGCATGCTGTGTGGTTGTCACTTAAAAAAATATTAAAAAGGGAGTGGGTTTTCTCGTGACTGAAGCACGAACTGACCTATCTGGATCCTTTGATGCATCCCAGCAGGCCTGGTATAAGGCCGTTGCTGGTGTTTTTGCGCGAGTACAAAAAAAGGATGTCGCTGACATTCCGTTAGATATTTGGCGCAAATTAATCAGGACCACCTATGACGGCATCGACGTCAATCCTTTGTACACTCGTGCAGAGGAACATAGCGAACTCAACGCCCCAGGCGAATTTCCATACACTCGCGGACACCACAGCGTTGCTACCAAGGTAGGCTGGGGAGTTACCGAATCCTTCGGCGCTAATGCTACTAACGCCGAGGTGCTACATGCACTTGAAAACGGCACCACAGACCTCGTACTTTATGGCGAAGCTGATATTGCCGAGCTACTCAAGGGTGTATACGTCTCTATGGCACCGGTACGCCTTAATGCTGGCAGTTCCACGGTCGAAAAGGCTGCTGAACTCTACCGCGTCGCTGATTCCCAAGAAGCAGCACCGGCACGCCTAGAATTAGGTGCATCACCGCTTAGCTCGCTTATCGACGGTTCGCCATCAGTATCTATTGACGATGCAGTCAAGCTTGCTGTTGAAGCAGCACAGCGCGAAAATACCCGGGCCATCTTGGTCGATGGCGTCAGCTTCTCCAACCAGGGCGCCTCTGATGCTCAAGAAATTGGGTTAGCTCTTGCCGCTGGTGTTGAATACCTTCGTGCACTTACTGCTGCTGGTCTAAACATTCAAGAAGCTCTTGACCAGATTTCTTTCCGGTTTGCAGTCACCGATGATCAATTCGCTCAAATTGCAAAGCTACGTGTTGCCAGGCGTTTGTGGGCTCGCGTTGCTGAAGTCGTTGGCGCACCAGAACATGGTAGTGCTCCGCAGCACGCACTAACAGCTCCGGTCATGTTTAGCCAACGCGATCCATGGGTAAATATGCTGCGTAGTACTGTCGCTGCCTTTGCCGGTGGGGTTGGCGGAGCTACTGATGTTGAGGTTCTCGTTTTCGACTGGGCAATTCCTGGCGGACTTCCTAAAACTTCCCGTGCATTTGCTCACCGTATTGCGCGTAACACCAACCTCTTATTGCTCGAAGAGTCTCACCTTGGTCATGTTGTTGATCCCGCTGGTGGTTCTTACTATCTAGAAGACCTCACTGAAAAACTCTCCGAAAAAGCATGGGATTTCTTTACCTCCGTAGAACACAATGGTGGTTTCAGCGATAGTCTCGACACCATTAAACAGGCACTCGATGAAACTCATGAGGCAGTACGCAAAGATATTGCTTATCGACGCAAGCAGCTCACTGCTATTAATGAGTTCCCGAATCTAGCCGAAGCACCACTTGCTGCTGATCTACGAGTAGAGCCTAAGCATGTTCGCCGCTGGGCAGCTGAATTTGAATCCTTCCGTAACCGCTCTGATGCTTTCCAGGAAGTTAAAGGACACCGCCCACGCATTGCGTTGATCCCGCTGGGTCCACTAGCAAAGCACAATATTCGTACTGGTTTTACCACCAACTTGCTTGCTTCCGGTGGCATCGAGGCTTTGAACCCAGGACAGGTTGTACCAGGTACGGAAGAATTTACTACTGCTGCCAAGGAAAGCCCGATCGTAGTTATCTGCGGTACCGATGCAGAATATGCTGAGAGCGGCCCAGAGGCGGTAAAGGCTCTGCGCGAAGCAGGAGTAGAAACCATCTTGCTTGCTGGCCCGAACATTGACGGCGTAGACGTCGATGATTATTTGAACATGAAGATCGATGCAGCTCAAAAGCTTACTGAGCTGCTTGAAAAGTTGGGAGCGTAACGCAAAGTGAGCACCATCCCTAATTTCAGTGACGTTGCAGCACATTCCGATGCTAGCGCTGGTATCACCGATTCCAAGGAGTTGCGTGAGCAGGTCTGGACTACTCCAGAAGGCATCGATGTCCCTCGTATCTTCAATCGTGCCGATCGCAATGACGCCGTAGATATTGAGCAATTAGATTCTTTCCCAGGTTTGCCGCCATTTATGCGTGGCCCGTACCCGACGATGTACACCAACCAGCCGTGGACGATTCGCCAGTACGCTGGTTTCTCCACTGCTGCTGAGTCCAACGCATTCTACCGTCGCAACCTTGCAGCTGGTCAGAAGGGTCTTTCGGTGGCCTTCGACTTAGCTACCCACCGTGGTTATGACTCAGATAATGAGCGCGTTATTGGTGACGTCGGTATGGCCGGTGTAGCTATCGACTCCATTTTGGATATGCGCGAGCTTTTCGCTGGTATCGACCTTGGTAATGTATCCGTGTCGATGACTATGAATGGCGCTGTGCTTCCTGTGCTGGCCTTTTATATTGTCGCCGCCGAGGAGCAAGGTGTTGCCCCAGAGCAACTTGCCGGAACCATTCAGAATGACATTCTTAAAGAATTCATGGTTCGTAACACCTACATTTATCCACCGAAACCATCCATGCGTATCATCTCTAACATTTTCGAGTACACCTCGATGAAGATGCCACGCTTTAATTCGATTTCAATTTCTGGTTATCACATCCAGGAAGCCGGTGCGACCGCCGACCTTGAGCTCGCTTATACCCTTGCCGATGGCGTGGAATACATCCGCGCTGGTCAAGAAGTGGGTCTTGATGTTGATAGATTCGCACCTCGTCTCTCCTTCTTCTGGGGTATTTCCATGAACACCTTCATGGAAATCGCTAAGCTGCGCGCGGGTCGTCTTCTCTGGAGCGAACTGGTAGCAAAGTTTGAGCCAAAGAATAAGAAGTCACAGTCACTGCGTACCCACTCCCAGACTTCTGGTTGGTCGCTGACTGCGCAGGATGTTTTCAATAACGTTGCTCGTACCGTTATTGAGGCTATGGGCGCAACCCAGGGGCACACTCAGTCGTTGCACACAAATGCTCTCGACGAAGCTCTTGCTCTGCCTACCGACTTCTCAGCCCGTATTGCTCGTAATACTCAGCTGCTTTTACAACAAGAATCCGGTACGGTACGCCCAGTCGATCCATGGGCTGGTTCTTATTACATCGAGTGGCTTACTGAGCAACTCGTTGAGCGTGCCCGCAAGCATATCGAAGAGGTTGAAGAAGCCGGCGGTATGGCTCAAGCCACCATTGAGGGTATTCCGAAACTACGCATCGAAGAGTCCGCTGCACGTACCCAAGCACGTATCGATTCTGGCCGTCAGGCTCTTATTGGTGTGAACAAGTACGTTGTCGAAGAAGATGAGCAGATTGAAGTGCTCAAGGTCGACAATTCTAAAGTTCGTGCCGAACAAATTGCTCGCCTAGAAACCTTGCGTAGTATGCGTGATGAGGCAGAAGTCAAGCGCACCCTTGCCGCTTTGACTGAAGCAGCACGTATGGAGCACAAAGAACCAGGCGATCTCGAGCACAACTTGCTCAAGCTATCTGTTGACTGCGCTCGAGCACTGTGTTCTATCGGCGAAATCTCCGACGCTCTTGAAGAGGTCTTTGGTCGCCATGAGGCTGAGATCCGTACTCTTAGCGGTGTCTACAAGGAGGAAGTCCGAAAGGAAGGTACCGTGAGCAACGTCGAAAAGGCCATTAAGATGGCTGATGCTTTCGAGGCCGAAGAAGGTCGCCGTCCTCGTATTTACATTGCGAAGATGGGCCAAGACGGACATGACCGTGGTCAAAAAGTGGTTGCTTCCGCTTATGCCGATCTTGGCATGGATGTTGATGTCGGACCGCTGTTCCAAACCCCAGCAGAGGCTGCTCAAGCCGCTGTTGACGCCGACGTACATGTAGTCGGTATGTCCTCGCTTGCTGCGGGTCACTTGACTCTCATGCCAGCTTTGAAGGAAGAGCTGAAAAAGCTCGGCCGTGAGGACATTATGATCACCGTTGGTGGTGTGATCCCACCAGGTGATTTCCAGGAGCTTTATGATGCCGGTGCTGCCGCCATCTACCCTCCAGGAACAGTGATTGCTGATGCCGCCATCGACCTGATGGATAAATTAGCAGCCACCCTAGGCTTTGAGCTGAACGTGGACTAAACCCCATGAAAGCCGGTCACAGATGTATTCTGTAGACCGGCTTATGCATTATGAAGGACTGATGAAGACGTGGACGAACAATATCTCGAACACCATCTCGGATCGCTGATGACTACAGCAGGAACCGATCTCGGCCCCTCGACGGCTATTGCACCAGAAATAGTCAAACGAGCCCGCCGACGTATCGACGTCGATGAGCTTTTCAATGGCGTACGCGCCGGTGATCGTACCCTTATCTCGCGCGCAATTACGCTATTAGAATCCACTGCGGCGGCACACCGAGTACTGGCACAAGAACTTCTCGTACGTTTATTGCCTTTTTCCGGTAATGCTTTGCGGGTAGGAATTACTGGTGTACCGGGGGTAGGCAAATCCACCTTCATCGAAGCCCTGGGGCAAAAATTACTTGATGAAGGGCATCGGGTAGCAGTATTAGCGATTGATCCTTCTTCTACTAAAACCCGCGGTTCTATTCTTGGTGATAAAACTCGTATGGCTAAACTAGCTCGGGCTCACAATGCGTTTATTCGCCCTTCGCCTTCGGCAGGCACGCTTGGTGGTGTAGCTAAAGCGACCCGAGAATCCATGGTAGTTTTTGAAGCTGCCGGTTTCGACGTGATTTTGGTAGAAACTGTAGGTGTGGGTCAATCTGAGGTTGCAGTTAGTCAAATGGTGGATTGCTTTACCTTCCTAGCTCTTGCTGGTGCAGGCGATCAGCTACAAGGCATTAAAAAAGGTGTGCTAGAAATGGCTGATCTCGTTGCTATTAATAAAGCTGATGGACCAAACTTAAAAAACGCTAAACGCGCAGCTAGGGAACTAGGTGCTGCAATGCGTATGGTTCGTGCCGAAGACGGTATTTGGCATCCGCCAACAATAACGATGTCTGCAGCAGAACACGAGGGCATCGATGAGTTCTGGCATTATGTTTTGGATCACCATGAGATTATGAAAAAACACGGTGTTTTTGAGAAAAATCGTCGTGAACAGCAAGTCCAGTGGACCTGGTCAATGGTACATGAAACTATTTTGCAGCGGCTTAATAACTCACCAAAGGTTATTGAAACTAGCCGGCTAGTAGAACAACAACTTCGCGATGCGCAAATTACCCCTACCTTGGGTGCGCAAAGGATTCTCGAAGCTTTTGATCACTAAAAATACTGCGGCCTATTACTCTTAATGTAATAGGCCGCAGTTTTCTTATTCACCAACACGACCAATAATTTCCGCCTGGTGTAGTGTTGAGGCCCAAGAAAGACCATTTTTAGTAAGCACGCGCAATCGATCTATTTGCGGGTGAAATACTTCATCCCGGTCGGTATACGCCATAATAAGCTCGTCGAAAGGCGGTAATTCGCGTGTTAACTGTAGCGCCTTATCTATTTCTTTGGCAACAACGTTTTCTTGCCAACGACCCATATAGTACTGCTTATTATCGCACGTAATAGTTAGTAACTCACCAGTTGAAATAAGAGCATCAAGCTCTTTGGCTATGGTGGTTTTCGATAGGGTAGACCACCACATACAATCGGCAATCTGTGCTGGACCACGGCTAGAAAAATAGCGACGCACAATTTCTCGAATGGGATCTTCTGGCATAGTTATCTCATTAAGAGCCGCGGTAGCAATAAAACTATCATGCCTTCCAATCTTTTTTCCTTGCACAATAAGTCCTAATCGGCCTAGTCGACGTAACAAGTTCGACGCTATTGACGCATCAATTCCTAGTTCGGTTTTTAACTCATCTCGGCTGCGCAGTTGCATAGTTAACTCTATGATGCGCCGACTGTAGTCCTCATAAGTGCCACTATCAATATCAAGTCGACGCGCAGAAGCTGCTACGCTTGCTAAACCACGAGCACCAATTACTTGGGTCAACCATAAATCTTGAGCACAAATGGCATGGATAGTACCGCGTTGAGTCCATGTTCGTACTACTGAGTAGTCTGCATAGGCTGCTTCCACAGCTTCTTCATTAACCTGGCTACGCAACGCAAGGGCAGTGATACTGCCACGATAATTTTGTGCTTGGCTAGCAAGCATATGATATGCAACATCGACTGCTGTCTGCAGCTGCTTCATAGCGTCACTAGGTGAAAGAGCCTGAGCAATAACTCGCCGAGCCTGTAATTCTTTGCGCTGCATAACCATCTTTTTAATCTAACTCACCAGGGATGGGGACGATAATCTTTTAAAAAGCAACCATATAGATCAATGCCGTTTTCTCCCTGAACAATGGGATCATAAACGCGTGCGGCACCATCAACAAGATCCAATGGAGCTTTAAAGCCTTCCTCGGCAAGACGTTTCTTTGTTGTTTGCGGCCGCTCATCAGTAATCCACCCGGTATCAACCGCTGTAACCAAAATTCCTTTGCTAGCTAGTTCTGTCGCTGAGGTTCGCGTGAGCATATTCAGTGCCGCCTTGGCCATATTAGTATGCGGATGACCAGCGCCTTTATAACCACGGCCAAATACGCCTTCCATTGCCGAAACATTAACGACGTATTTACGACGTGCCGGTGCGGCTTCTAATGCTGGTCGTAGTCGATTCATTAAAATAAATGGGGCAGTGGCATTACATAGTTGTACTTCTAGCATTTCAATAGGATCTACTTCACCTACCTTAGCCACCCAAGAATTATGGCTCACCATATCTGGGATGAGTCCGCCCGCATCAATACCATGGATTTCATTGCCGGCAGAAAGTGCTTGGTGTACGTGCTTAGCTATCTGCGTAGCACTAGTATTAGAACCAGCAAGCAGGGCAGTAGGGTGCGGGTGCGTCGAGACTCCCAAACTGAGCGTCTCCACATCACGCTGACGCCCACTTAAGGGTTGAGCTTCGCCATCAACAAGTAAAGAATACGCATCACGGCTACGCCGGACTGTTTGGGCAGCATTATTAATAAGAATATCGAGTGGTTTACGAGCTACTTCTTCAGCTAATTCACTGACCCGTTGAGGATCGCGAAGATCAATTCCAATAATATGAAGGCGATCAAGCCATTCATCTGAATCCGCGACTGCGCTAAACCGACGCACCGCATCCTTAGGAAAACGCGTAGTAATAGTCAGATCTGCACCGTCACGAAGCAATTTCAGCGCAATGTACATCCCAATTTTAGCCCGACCACCGGTTAACAATGCACGTCTACCACGTAAATCAACGCGTGCTTGCCGACGGTACCGGTTATCACAAGCGCACCGGGGACATAGTTGATGATGGAAAGAATCAACTAAGGTATAAGGTTTTTTACAGATATAGCAATTCTGTGGACGGCGTAATTTTCCAGCAAATCCATGTGGCGTAGCTACTGCACCGACTTCTAATGCAATGGGTTCTTGCCCTCGAGGCTGGATCAAAAGACCTGCGGTTTCATCATCGACGCGTCGTGGATGTGCGGTAGCTGTAGCTGCTAAGATCTCCGCATCTGCAGCACGACGGGCAGCTTTAGCCGCTTTTCGACGAGTCTTTTTTACTTCTTTAAAAAGTTTGCTTACTGCGTGCTGTAAAGTTTGCGATTGGGGAT
The DNA here is from genome assembly GCF_000980835.1 of Corynebacterium kutscheri. Taxonomy (NCBI): domain Bacteria; kingdom Bacillati; phylum Actinomycetota; class Actinomycetes; order Mycobacteriales; family Corynebacteriaceae; genus Corynebacterium; species Corynebacterium kutscheri. The sequence continues at coordinate 1,124,225 of NZ_CP011312.1, read as the reverse complement.
CGTCAACAGGCAAGGCACCTGCTTGCTCAAGTACTCGCAGGCAGGTGGCGAGATCATTAGGATTAATAGCAGTCATGATCCTCTACGAAAAATCCACGGCCTTCGAAAACGATGACCGTGGATATATTATTTGTGCCCGAGGGGGGACTTGAACCCCCACGTCCGTTAGTAGGACACTAGCACCTCAAGCTAGCGCGTCTGCCATTCCGCCACCCGGGCTTGGGTATTAGAAACAGCTTAACCAAGCTGCGACTCGCATAACTTTAAGCGAGTTAGGAAAAATATACAAATCCCCAGTAAAAATGGTTTATTGTTACCCCAAATAGATAACCACCTAACGGTAGTATTTATTAATTGTGAGAATCCCCCAACGCATGCGAACATGGTCGTGGTTCGTGCCCATTCAACCACCTGCAGATCAACACACCATTCATCCACAGCGATGGAGCTCGCCTCGTCGCTTAGTCTTAGATTTTCTCTTCGCGCATCCTAAAGCGACCATTCTACAATTACTATGCCAATCTATTGGTTCAGGTATAGCGGCGTTCGCTGTCATTATTATTGCTGATCTTGTTGACTCAATTTTTACTCAAGGTCAAATTTTTAAAGCCATCATTCCGCTGAGTCTTTTTATTCTTATTCTCATTGTACAATGGATTGGTGAGGCAACCGCAGATGGTCTTGTCACCATGTCTATGGCTCGGCTAGGTCATACCGCACGGATATTTCTTACTCAAGAGTTATTAGATAAAGGACCGGGAACAAATTCACCGGGCACCATTATGAATACAGCAGATGCTGATGTGTATTCAGTTGCTGCCATTAAAGAAATTCTCGGTTTTCCGGTCATGATGCTTTCTTATTTAATTGCCGCCGCAATTGGTTTATGGCCAGTCTCACCGCTTATTAGTGTTGGAATTATTATCGGCGCGTTAGCAACTATGGCTGCATCCTGGTTTACCGCTCAGCCGATTACTAATATCTCTAGTTTGGTTCGTCAGGCTGAGGCACAAGCAGCTAGTTTAGCGACCGATGCAGCCCAAGGATCACGGGTCATTAAAGGTTTAGGCGCTGTTGAGGCAGTTGAAGGAAAGTATCTCATTGCCACCGAAAAAGCCCGCTTGCTTAAGCTTAAAGATGCCAAAGTAGTTGCTTGGATGAGTTTTATCCGGCAAAGCGTGCCGGTGTTTTTTAATATTCTTATTATTACCGGTGCTGGTTACTTGGCGGTGCAGAATAAAATCACAGCTGGAGATCTTCTTGCCGTAACACTACTGGCGCCACCAGCAATGAGTGTTACTGGTCATGCGTTGGGCATGTTCAGTGTTTTTTGGGGAAGAGCTATTGCTGCAGCCCAGCGGATTGAAACACTCATTACCCACATAGATAACACTCCTAATAGATCTTCTCACATAGAAAATCTTCAACCTGGGCTTCATATTTGGGCACCGCGTCGTCGCAGCTATGAGCGATTCTGGGCGTTGGCACAGCAACCAGAAGTGATTGCACCACCACATGTAGTCAATATTTTTGAGGGAACTCTAGAAGATAACCTCAATCCTAATGGAGATATTGCGCTAACAAAGATACATCAAGCGCTTCATGCGGCAAGCTGTGACGATATTGTGCAACGCTTAGGCGGATATGGCAAGCAGGGACAACTACCAGATACTGATTTAGGTGAAGCCGGACTTCGGCTCTCTGGTGGGCAACGCCAACGGATTGCCATCGCACGTGCATTAGCCCGTAATCCAGCCATATTGCTTTTCGACGAACCAACTTCAGGGCTAGATGCAGTAACTCTTGATCTTGTGGTTGATCGGGTCGCGCATATGCGCAAAAACCAGGTCACGGTGGTAATTACTGGGCGACATTCCTGGCTTTCTGCGGCTGATTACACCTATGGCTTTGAAAAGGAGGTCATGTGATCAACGGTACTGACTATTCTTCCGATTCCTTAGCACCTGCTTCGCTGAGCAGCAGTATTCAGTTTTTAAAAACTCTGCCTCATGCAGCAACGAAAAAATGGTGGACGGGTATCCTTTTTATCTTCTCTTTAGTTATTATTGCGACCCAAATTCAATCAGGTGCATTTGGTTTTGCCGTCGATACGCTTACTGGGCGTAGTCTTCCTCTTATCGGAACAGGTACATCCGCTTTATGGACTCTTATTATTATCGGCTCTGCTACCTTGGTTTTTGAGATTATTAGCCGTTATATTGGCGAATATCTTCTAGGGGTAAAGCTACACAATCTAAGTATTGATTTATCACGTGCCTGTTTGCATTCAGTGCTTCATGCTCCAGTACCTGAAATGATGAAATTAGGTACCGGAAATGTGATTACTCGTATGACTAAAGACATTAATGATGCCATACGAACACTATTGCTTATTGGTAGTCGAGCGATACTAACCGTTGTAGTTTTTCCTATTACGTTTGTTTCGCTATTACTGATCCACCCTATTTTTTCACTACCACTTATTGTATTAGGTGGTGGACTTTTCTACTGTGCCCGACCAGTGTTGCGACTATTACCACTAGCAACCAACTCCATGAGTGTGGCTGAGGCACACCGAAATTCTGCAGTATTAGATACTTTGCGTGGTTTACCCACGTTAAGAGTATTTAGCTTAGGTGCTTGGGCGATAAAACGGATGGAGAAAAAGTCCTGGGATTCAATCCAAGCTCATGCGGATCGACTGCCTATTCTGCTTCGGCTTTTAGGAATTGCCCAATTCACCTATGGGTTGTGGATGCTAAGCACCATTGTGTTAGGTATTGTACTGGTTGCTTCCGAGCAACTTAGTGTCGGTGGTGCGAGTGCGGCGATCTTCTTGGTCTTCCGCGCAGAGGTACAGGTGTTCCATGCACTCTTTTTTGCCGGTGATATTCAAAATACTGCCACCAGTATTGGTCGGGCAGTAGCACTAGCTAAGCTGCATCAACCTAGCGCGCATACTGATTGTGTAGATCTCAATGCTCCAGTTGATGTTGAACTTAAACAGATTAATTTTTCCTATCCTGATGGTGGAAAAATTATCAATAATCTCGATATCACCTTTGCCGCAGGAACAACAACTGCCATTGTTGGTGCTTCTGGAGCGGGAAAGTCAACTCTTGCTGGTCTTATTTCTGGACTACAACATCCTGATAGTGGACAGATTCTTATTGGTGGTATTGATACTAACCAGGTCAGCGATATGTGGACAGCACGTAATGTGACCTTGGTTAGTCAAGAAGTTCATATTTTCTCTGGTACCTTACGTGATGATCTTCACTTTGCCGCCCCTCATGCTAGTGATGAGCAGCTATTAGCAGTATTAGCGCAGGTTGGTTTAAAACCTAACACCTCTGATTGGGTGCGTGCTTTTCCCCAAGGGTTAGCTACTCCGGTAGGTGCCGGCGCTAAAGATTTAAGCCCGGAGGTACAACAGCAGGTTGCCTTAGCACGGGTGCTTTTACGTAACCCCCAAGTAGTTATTCTTGATGAAGCCACCGCTGAAGCAGCCTCTGATTCCACCGATACGCTTGAATCAGCAGCAAAGCTCGTTACCCATGGTCGTACCGCTATTGTTATTGCCCACCGCTTAGTTCAAGCAATCAGTGCCGATCGCATTATTGTTATGGATCATGGAAAAATTATCGAAGATGGCAATCATGAAAGCTTATTAGCATTAGGGGGACGTTATACCCAATTATTTACTAGGTGGAGTGGCAGCACTGCAAAGAGTTAAGTAAAAATACAAGTATGAGCTCATACATTGATCCCCGTTTTCCGGGTGCTGACCCTTACGCACCGCTTAAAAAGCTTCCCATCTTTGAGTTAACTTCAACCACTTTTGCTAATGGTGCAGAAATTCCTGTTCCACAAGCTGCTCCGCATAATGTTTCCCCAGCATTATCATGGTCGCAGCTGCCAGCTGGTACGAAAAGTATTGCGATTACTTGTTTTGACCCTGATGCTCCTACCGCAGCAGGTTTCTGGCACTGGGCAGTATTTAATATCCCAGTCGATATCACTGAAGTAGCCGAAGGTGCAGGAAGTCAAAAAAACCTTGGCATTAATAATGCTATTGCTTTACGCGGTGATTCTGGCCAACGCACTTATTACGGGCCACAACCTCCACAAGGACATGGCCCGCACCGTTATCTTTTTGCGGTTCATGCGGTTGACGTGGAGAAATTAGATATTTCTCCGGATGCAACCCCAGCTGTGTTGGGCTTTAATCTTTATTTCCATTCTCTTGGCCGTGCAATCCATTGGGGCTGGTACGAGAATCCCACCGAATAAGAGCTATTACCGCAACTAAAAATTATTTAGGTTGCTTGTGCGATAAGAAAACCCCGGTAGTACCGGGGTTTTCTTTAATCTAGTGTCCAAGGTTTTCCGCATCCAACAGCTTCAGAAATAGTAATTAAGCCATGCTCACGTAATTGCGCAGCAATTCCTAAATGAATATCGCGAATCCAATCTGGCCCACCGTAAATCATTCCGGTATATCCTTGCAATAGGGTAGCACCAGTAGCGATACGCTCCCATGCTTGCTGCGGGGTCTCAATTCCACCCACGCTAATAAGAACCAGCTGATCGCCTACTTTCTGATATAGGCGATGCAAAACTTCTAGCGAGCGTTGAGCGAGTGGACGACCAGAAATACCACCATCGCCTAACTGGGAAACGCTACGTGCAGAAGTTTTTAACCCTTCACGCGAAATTGTCGTGTTCGTAGCTACAATGCCAGCAAGTCCAAGTTCTATTGCAAGATCTGCCACAGCATCAATATCTTCATCGCTTAAATCTGGCGCAATTTTTACCAAGACGGGTACTTGTGTTGCCTCTTGGACAGCAACCAGAATAGGACGAAGTGATGCAACTGCCTGTAAATCACGCAGCCCTGGGGTATTCGGTGAGGAAACATTAACCACCAAAAAATCTGCCAAATTACCTAATAACGCTGCACTACGACGGTAATCATCTACTGCTTTTTCTGCCTCAACAACCTTTGTTTTCCCGATATTAATGCCCACAACAGCATCGGTTTTGCGTCGTCGTAAATTAGCTGCTACCTCAGCGGCACCAGGGTTATTAAAACCCATCCGATTCAAAATGGCTTTATCTTTAGGTAACCTAAACAGCCGTGGTGCTGGGTTTCCTGGTTGTGGAGAAGCAGTCACCGTACCTAATTCAGCGTAGCCAAAACCAACCTGTGCCCACGCATCAGGAGCATGACCGTCTTTATCAAAACCAGCAGCCAACCCTAATGGTCGAGGGAAAGTAACCCCAAAAACAGTTTGTTGCAAAATCGGATCATCAACAATTAATAGCTTACCGACGGTTTTGCCTAACGGACGGATTCCTTGCAGGATGCCCATGCCCCGACTAATAATTCCATGAATCCGCTCCGGAGAAAGCAAAAACATTAATTTCAATGCTAGTTGGTAAATCTTAGTACGCACCGGGTGGTGGTTCATGCTAATTCCTTTAAAAAGTTATTGCTCGATAATCTGCATACCGTCACTAGTTGCCGAGGTGGCCACAATAGTACCCGATGCTAGTACTACTATATTGTGAACACCTGCAATGGATGCAAAAGAAGCTTCCTGGTGCATACTTCCGTCGGACTGAGAATAAGAAGCAATAGTGTTATCACTAGTAGTAGCAACAAGAACTCGCTGGTTACTGCTGTCCCACGCTACCGCCCACGGACTTTGACCTACTGGATAAGTTTTATTAAGGCGCACAATATCATCAGAAAAATACAGTGCTACTTGCCCACCTATGGTGTCACTAGCAATAAACATGCCGCGTTCACCTGGCGAAATTTGGCCGACTCCTTTACCTACACGTAACAGCGCCCCAAAGTTTTCACTTTCCCATTCCACCTGTTGAACAAGGGTATAGGATCGATTGATTCGCACCACCGCATCTGTTTTTTCGGGAACCTCAATAGCAATCATTTCATCGGTGGGGTATTCGGTAGCTAATTCTTTTTCTTGCCCATCCGGGGTAATTTTTATCAGCCGGGCTTGTTCTTTAATACCAGCCAGAATAACTCCGGTAGACGTTTTTACCGCCGTGGTCACAGGTTTTGAAGTAGTAACGGTAGTTATCTTGAAGCTCTGAGCATCAATAACCATCACCGCATCAGGGCAGGCTACAATAAATTCAGATTTAGTAGCAGTCATATCAGCGCACTCGGGATCTAACTCAATAGCGCGAGTAGCACTGGTACGGAAATCGTCGATGCGCCCAAGAAGCACTTGATTATTGGTGCGCACAGCAATAATTTCCTCGGCTTGTTCCAAATCCATAATCTTTGTGCCGGCCATAAGTACTTCACCAGAAGGATTTATTGCAGCAGGGGAGGCCATCGCTGTGGCATTACCCATATTTTCTCCGATATCCCCGGCGCTTTCGCCTTGCGTGCATCCACCAAGAATTAATGCGGAAATGCTCAGTGGGATAAGGATTCTGAAAGGTTTTTGCTGCGCCTTTTTCACAAGGCTCCAGACTACCATTAGCGCAAAGCAGCTCTACTGTTGCTTTAAAAAAGGGGGTAATCAAGAACACAAAAAAATTTTTTCGTCACCGACTCGCCACTGGTGGTAACTAAGACAAATTTTCTAAAGAGTCTATGGTTTAAAGTGTGATTTTTTCTCCGAATACCAGTGTGCTTCATACCACCGTCGTAGCTGATGCTGCCAGTACAACCACTGATATGTCTTGGTTGCAAGTCATTACGCTATCAGTTGTCCAGGGGCTGACAGAGTTTTTACCAATTAGTTCATCAGGGCATCTTCGTATTGTGTCTTCGCTATTTTTCGGTCAGGATGCCGGTGCTTCTTTTACTGCTGTAGTACAGCTTGGTACTGAAGCTGCTGTCTTGGTGTATTTTGCCCAAGATATCTGGCGCATTCTCAAAGCATGGTTTATCGGTCTTTTCCGCCCTGATCAGCGCAATTTTGATTATCGCATGGGGTGGATGGTTATTATCGGCACTATTCCGGTATCAGTTATTGGCCTACTAGCTAAAGATCTTATTCGCGATAATCTACGTAATTTATGGATTACCGCAACTGTACTCATTGTTTTCTCGTTCGTATTTATCGCTGCAGAAAAGTGGGGAACAAAAAAGCGTGACTTTGCTCAATTAACTATGAAAGATGCCATATGGATGGGACTAGCACAGTGTTTAGCATTGATTCCTGGTGTATCACGCTCAGGCGGTACTATTTCTGCAGGTCTTTTCTTAGGTCTGAACCGAGAAGTTGCGGCCCGGTTTAGCTTTTTACTAGCAATCCCAGCGGTACTTGCTTCCGGTCTTTTTTCGCTACCTGATGCTTTTGCCCCGGATGCTGGGCAAGCTGCTAGCGGTATGCAACTACTAGTTGGCACAGGTATCGCTTTTGCACTTGGTTATGCCTCTATTGCCTGGCTGCTTAAATTTGTTTCCAACCACTCCTTTAGCTGGTTTGCAGCTTACCGAATCCCAGCTGGCATTATCGTTATGTTTTTGCTCGCTACCGGCTTTTTAACTGCTTAAGGTAGAAACGAACTATTTTCGCACCATCGGCGAAGAAAGGTTATTGTTTAATCCATGCAATCATGGCCGCAACCAAGCATTCCCACCACTATTTCTTTTAGTACTCAGTTAGAGCTTTTTGATACTGCCGATCAGGTTATTAAGCCAGTTGCACTGCCTGATAACCCACAACAACCAGTAGGAATCTATGTTTGTGGAATCACTCCTTATGATTCCACGCACCTCGGCCATGCAGCCACTTATGTCACTTTTGACCTCATTCAACGCCAACTTATTGCTTTAGGTCACAAGGTACATTTTGTACAAAATATTACCGACGTCGATGACCCGCTTTTTGAGCGCGCTCAGCGCGATGGAGTTGATTGGCGAGAACTTGGTACCGACCAGATCAATCTTTTCCGCGGCGATATGCAAGCACTTTCCATTCTGCCCCCACAGCACTATATCGGTGCAATGGAATCAATAGACGAAGTTGTTTCCATGGTGAGCGCTTTATTAGCCAATGGTAGTGCTTATATTGTTGACGATCCCACATACCCAGATATTTATGCTTCAGTCTCAGCAACTAAGCATTTTGGTTATGAATCCAACTATGATCGCGCAACCATGGCTAAGTTTTTTGCTGAACGCGGCGGTGATCCACAACGTCTAGGTAAGCGTGATCCTCTCGATGCATTAATTTGGCGTGCGCATCGGGAAGGGGAGCCCCGTTGGGAAGCACCTTTTGGTGCTGGGCGCCCTGGTTGGCACATTGAGTGTTCTGCAATTGCAACCAATAGATTAGGCCATAGCTTTGCTATCCAAGGTGGTGGCAGTGATCTGATTTTTCCGCATCATGAATTTTCTGCTGCCCATGCAGAAGCAATCTATGGTGTGCACCGCATGGCTAATCATTATGTGCACACCGGTATGATTGCTCTTGATGGGGTCAAAATGAGTAAATCACTAGGTAATCTAGTTTTTGTTTCCCAACTTATTAGCGATGGCACAGATCCTAGTGCAATTCGATTAGGCATCTATGCCGGGCATTATCGCAATGATCGAGATTGGTCAAACGAGGTGCTTACTACAGCGCATACTCGACTTTCTCACTGGCGTGAAGCATTGGCACGCTGTAGCGATCTGGAAGCTAGCACTGCTTGTATTAACCAAGTGCAACAATTACTTGCCCATGATCTTGATACTCCAGCGGCATTATCAACTATTGATTCCTGGGCGCAAAATATTTTGGCCCAGGGTAGTACCGATACCAATCCACAAGCACAAGAGTTGCTGCGTAATGGGTTAGATCTTTTATTAGGCGTTAAACTTTAATCCATGAATCTCAGTACTCAATTTCGCCCAATTATCGACGAATTTATCGCTAACCTGGAGACTTTTGCTACTGGTAGCTACCTTAAAGAAGAAGAACGTGAGTTTTGGGAGCAGCCTTTTGATCCAGCAGCATTACCACGTTTGCGAGCTCTTTTGGAAGCTTTCTTATCAAAGGTAGAAACAACGAATGTGGATGAGACCTCAGCAATTACTTTAACTACCCAGTTTTTTACTCGGCTCAGTGATTTTAATGCCGAGTACGCGGATGCAGTGATCGAACCAGAAGAACAAGAAGAGATTATAAGTTTTGTGCACCAGGTTTTCCTTAGCCGTGGAATTGAAATCGAAGAACTACCTGAATTTGAGTAAAAGGCTAGGTAGGTTTTAGCTAGCCACAGTAATGAATATCGCTACGCCTACTTTGAAAACAGATTTTCTCGACGCCTTAACACAACGTGTTCTTATTGGCGATGGCGCCATGGGCACGCAATTACAGTGTTTTGATCTCGATATTGATAATGACTTTTTAGGTTATGAGGGCTGCAATGAAATCCTTAATGTCACCCGTCCTGATGTCATAGCACAGATTCACCGAGCCTATTTCGAGGCCGGTGCTGATTTAGTAGAAACTAATACCTTCGGTTGCAACTTATCTAACCTAGCTGATTATGGGATTGCTCATCGGTGCCAAGAATTAGCGTATAACGGGGTAGCTATTGCCCGTCGCGTAGCAGATGAGCTCGGTCCAGGCCGGGCGGGAATGCGGCGTTTTGTTGTTGCGTCGATAGGGCCGGGAACTAAGCTTCCTTCCCTAAAACAGATAGCTTTTAACGACTTAAAAAGCTACTATTTTCAGGCTGCTTTAGGCATGGTTGATGGTGGGGCGGATGCAATTCTTATTGAAACTGCACAAGACTTATTGCAGGTAAAAGCAGCTGTTCATGGTTGTCAAGAAGCTTTTAAAGAGTCTGGTGTCCGGCTTCCATTAATCTGTCATGTCACAGTAGAAGCTACCGGAACTATGCTGTTGGGAACTGAAATCGGTGCTGCGCTTACTGCACTGGAACCATTAGGCATCGATATGATCGGCCTTAATTGTGCAACTGGGCCAGATGAGATGAATGAGCATCTGCGTTACCTTTCTCAACATGCCAGTATTCCCATTTCGGTTATGCCTAATGCTGGTTTGCCGGTATTAGGAGAAAATGGTGCCACGTATCCACTTGATGCGCTTTCATTTGCTCAGGCATTAAAAAACTTTGTCGAAGAGTACCAGGTAGCAATGGTAGGCGGTTGTTGTGGGACAACGCCTACTCATATCAGTGCGGCACGCGATGCAGTCATTAATGCTGTTGTTACCCCACGAAAGTTTCGCGGTGAGAATGCGGTATCTTCGCTCTATACCTTAGTACCGCTTAGTCATGATACAGGGATCACCATCATTGGTGAGCGAACGAATGCTCATGGTTCTACAGCTTTTCGGAAGGCAATGCTGGCTAATGATTGGCAAAATTGTCTCGATATTGCCAAACAGCAGACTCGCGATGGCGCACATATGTTGGATCTCTGTGTAGATTATGTTGGTCGAAATGGGCAAGCAGATATGGCGCAACTCGCTAGTCTATTAGCAACAAGTTCTACGCTACCAATTATGCTCGATTCCACTGAACCAGAGGTTATTCGAACTGGATTGGAGCAACTAGGCGGGCGATGCGCGGTTAACTCGGTTAATTTCGAAGATGGTAACGGTCCTGATTCGCGCTATCAACAAATTATGCAGTTGGTAAAAAAGCACGGTGCGGTAGTTGTTGCCCTTACTATCGACGAAGAAGGCCAAGCACGTACTGCGGAAAAGAAGTTAGCAATTGCCCATCGGCTTATTGCCGATATTACTGGTACGTGGGGGTTAAAAGAATCTGACATTATCGTCGATATGCTTACTTTTCCGATCTCTACTGGTCAGGAGGAAACCCGTCGTGATGGTGTAGAAACTATTGCAGCAATTCGAGAATTGAAAAAATACTACCCACAGGTACGCACCATCTTGGGTATATCTAATATTTCTTTTGGTCTTAATCCGGCTGCGCGTCAAGTGCTGAACTCGGTGTTTCTTCATGAGTGTGTTAAGGCTGGTCTTGATTCTGCTATTGCACACAGCGCCACAATCTTGCCTATGAATCGTATTGATAATCGGCAACGCGAGGTCGCGCTGGATATGATTTATGACCGTCGAAACGCAGAATATGATCCGCTACAAACTTTTATGGCGCTTTTCGACGGTATTTCTGCAACAGCTGCTAAAGATGCTCGGTCAGAAGAACTTGCCGCCCTGCCATTATTTAAACGTCTTGCTCAGCGGATAATCGATGGAGAAAAAGTAGGCATCGAAGCAGATCTTGATGCTGCAATGGTTGAAAAAACTCCACTTGCTATTATCAATGAGGATCTTTTAGCCGGTATGAAAACGGTTGGTGATCTTTTCGGGTCTGGCCACATGCAGCTTCCATTTGTGTTGCAATCTGCGGAAACTATGAAATATGCGGTGTCATATTTAAAACAGTTTTTAAAAGCTACTGATAATTCCGATAATAAGGGAACCATTGTCATTGCCACAGTCAAAGGCGATGTGCACGATATTGGCAAGAATTTAGTGGATATTATTTTAAGTAATAATGGTTTCACTGTAGTCAATATCGGGATTAAACAACCGATCACTAATATTTTAGCTGCGGCGAAAGAGCATAATGCCGATGCGATTGGTATGTCTGGGTTGCTTGTTAAATCCACCGTGATTATGAAAGAAAATCTCCAAGCAATGAATAACTCTGGGAATTCTCATTATCCAGTTATGCTTGGGGGTGCGGCTTTAACCAGGTCATATGTCGAAGATGAGCTCACCAAAATTTATGATGGTGAAGTGTATTACGCTCGGGATGCTTTTGAATCTTTACGTCTTATGAACGAATTTATCGCGATTAATCAGGATAAAAAGTTTGCCTCTTCTGCTTGTGCTACCAACAGATTGGCTCAGGAAAAACAAGAGCGCACTAACCGCCGTGCGCGTAATAAAAAGATTGTCCAACAGCGTAAAACTACCCCAAATTTAGTAACCATTCCCACGCGTAGTTGCGTTGCTGAAGATTTTGCCTTGGCAACCCCGCCTTTTTGGGGCACACGGATTATTAAGGGAATAGCGCTCAAAGAATATTTACCGCTACTTGACGAGCGTGCCCTTTTCTTAGGTCGCTGGGGGTTAAAGCCTACTCGTGGCAAGCATGGTTCTAGTTATGAGCAACTTGTCGAAACCGATGGGCGGCCACGGCTACGCTATTGGATTGACCACTTAAAAACTGAAGGAATTTTAGATCACGCAGCACTAGTATATGGCTACTTTCCGGCAGTATCTGAAGGTGATGATGTCATTATTCTTGCTCAACCGCACCCAGATGCTCAAGAGATAGCCCGAATAAAATTTCCTCGTCAAAGACGCGGAAAATTTTTATGTATTGCGGATTTTATCCGTTCCAAAGAATTAGCTCTCCACAGCGGTAATGTTGATGTACTCCCATTACAACTGGTCACTATGGGACAACCTATTGCAGATTTCACACATACACTTTTTTCTGCTGATAAATACCGCGATTATCTTGAAGTTCACGGGATTAGTGTTCAACTTACTGAAGCACTAGCAGAATATTGTCATGCTAGGGTGCGCAGTGAACTACGTTTTGCTGATGGTAGCCACGTTAATGCTCAAGACACACAGGAGCTACAAAAATTCTTTGATCTTGACTATCTCGGTGCTCGGTATTCCTTTGGTTATGGGTCCTGTCCAAATTTGGAAGATCGGGCTATAGTAGTCAATCTTTTAGCAGCACAGCGTATTGGGGTGGTTCTTTCCGAAGAATTTCAATTACATCCAGAACAATCCACTGATGCTTTTGTGCTCTACCATCCAGAAGCAAAATACTTTAATACCTAGCTAACCATTAAGCTAAAGAAATTATGCTGAACGCAATTTTTTGGGATATGGATGGCACTCTCGTTGATTCTGAGCCGCTGTGGGCAGAAGCTACGTACACGATGAGTGAACTTATGGGCAAAAGACTTACTCCACAGCAACAGGCTCGTACCACTGGTGCCAACTTTGATTTCACATTGGATCTTTGTGCTAAGAATGCTGGCTTAAATCCACTCACCATTGACCGTGATTATTGGCGTTCAACTCTATACACAGAGGTAAAAAAGCAGCTTGCTACCGGTTTGGACTTACTGCCAGGAGTTAAACAACTTTTGGAAGCTTTTTCTGCTCAACACATGCCTATGTATATCACCACCAATACAGAACGCGAGGTTGCTGAGGTCTCTTTCCAAGCTATCGGAAAACACTATTTTCGTAATACGCTGTGCGGAGATGAAGTTCTGGCTGCTAAACCAGCTCCAGATATGTATCTTCGCGCAGCGCAATTAGCTCATAGCGCACCGCAAGACTGTCTTGTTTTTGAAGATTCAGTAACGGGTGTCAGTGCTGCGTTAGCCGCCGGCTGCCAAGTAATTGCTATTGATCATGATCCCAATCAAGCAATCCCGCCAGCAGCAACAAAGCTAAGTACGCTGCATGGTTCACCAACCTTGGACGGAATAACGACTGATATGATACATACGTGGTTTAATAATATGAGAAAACGCTGAAATATACGGTGTACTGTGGCATAATTTTTTAAGTGAAGAACTTCGATAGCTTATTTAATGAACTTCAAGAAAAAGCCGCTCATCGACCACTAGATTCCGGTACTGTTGCCGCATTGGATCAGAATATCCATACGTTAGGCAAGAAAATCATCGAAGAAGCCGGCGAGGTGTGGCTTGCCGCTGAGTATGAATCTGATGAGTCTCTTGCCGAAGAGCTTTCTCAACTTATGTACTGGGCTCAGGTCATCATGATTAAACGTGGGCTTACGCTTAACGACGTTTATCGCTACCTTTAGGAATCTGTCATGCTTAAAATTGCTGTGCCAAATAAAGGCTCATTATCGGATGCGGCTGTATCTATTTTGAAAGAAGCAGGTTATCGCGGCAGGGGAGAGACTAAACAACTTAATGTTCTCGATACCGATAATAATGTCGAGTTCTTTTTCCTCCGGCCTAAAGATATTGCCATCTACGTAGCTAATGGACAGCTTGATCTTGGCATTACTGGACGCGACCTTGCTGCTGATACCAGGGAAGAAACCCACGAGGTTATGCAATTAGGCTTCGGAGCTTCTACTTTTCGTTATGCTGGCCCTAGTAACAAAAATCTCAGCGTTGCTGATCTTGCTGGAAAAAGGATTGCTACTAGCTATCCTAATCTGGTTCGCAAAGATCTCGATGATCGCGGAATCGAGGCCACCGTTATCCGGTTAGAAGGAGCGGTAGAGATTTCCATCAAACTCGGGGTTGCAGATGCTATTGCTGATGTAGTTTCTACCGGACGTACCTTACGCCAACAAGGATTAACACCCTTTGGGGATGTTATTTGCCAATCAGAAGCAGTGATTGTGGGTCGTATTGGTAGTGAAATTACCAGCGAACAACAAATATTTTTACGCCGCATCAAAGGTATTTTGCATGCACAAAACTATCTTATGATTGATTACAATATCGATCGCGCACAGTTAGCTAAAGCTACTGCTATTACCCCTGGTCTTTCCAGCCCGACGGTATCTCCACTGGCAAAAGAAAACTGGGTAGCTGTTCGAGCAATGGTGCCAAAGAAGCAAGCAAATCGCATCATGGATGAGCTTTCTGCAGTCGGCGCCACAGCAATTTTGGCAACTGATATTCGAATAGCTCGCACCTAGTATAGCGGGGGTAAAAATGGGGGAGAGACCATCAGAATTTCTCCAGGTGATTACCTTTACACGAAAATTATTTTTTAGTTTTTTGTCACATAACGCGCCGTCGATAAGCAAAAAATAACCTCCTCGCTGCTAAATCGATTCACTTATGCCGTACGGAAGAAAAAATTCGTTTTGCTTCCTAATAGGAATCTCTTGCACTATTAAAAAGAATTCTTATTCAACCTTAAAGGGGTAAAACCACTCATGGCACTCATACATATCTTTATCGTTTTAGCCGCGATCATTCTCGGCGCACGACTAGGCTCCATTGCAATCGGTTTTGCCGGCGGACTGGGTGTACTTGCACTCGGCATTTTCGGCGTACCTGTTACCCGTGACGATATTCCATTTGATGTTATTGGCATCATCATGGCTGTTATCGCAGCTATTGCCGCTATGCAACGCGCCGGTGGCATGGACTACCTTGTTTACCTAAGCGAAAAAGCACTACGCAAAAATCCTAAATACATTACGTACGTAGCCCCAGTAGTCACTTATTTAATGACCCTTTTCGCAGGCACGGGCCATACCGCATTCTCTACCTTGCCAGTGATCGTTGAGGTTTCTAAAGAATCTGGGGTTCGTCCATCTCGTCCGCTATCAGTTGCGGTCGTTTCTTCCCAGCTTGCCATCTGTGCCTCTCCAATCTCAGCCGCCGTGGTATTTATGGCTAGCGTTTTAGAACCACTAGGAGTTGGCTACCTTTCATTCCTAGCCATTATGATCTTGTCTACATTCTTGGCAATTTTCCCTACCGCATGGCTATCTAACCGTCTCGGAAAAGACCTTGACAAAGATCCTATCTATCTGGAGCGAAAAGCTGCCGGATTGGTTGCTAACCCAATGGGGGCAAGCACTTATGTTCCTACTCGCCAGGCAAAAAATTCAGTCCTTATCTTCCTTTTCGCTATCGTTGCAGTGATGGTGTACGCCACTTTGATTTCTGATCAAATTGGTCTTATCACTGATCCAGCCCTACCACGCAATGAAGCAATCATGGCCGTTATGCTTACTGCCGCTACCATCACTGTATTAGCCTGCAAAATTCCCGCCGCCGAAATTCTTAACACCCAAGTATTCCGTTCCGGCATGTCTGCCTGCATCTGTGTACTCGGTGTTGCATGGTTAGGCACAACCTTAATTAACCACTACATCGAAGACATTAAGGGTTTCTCTTCAACAATTCTTGGCGACTATCCATGGTTATTAGCAATTGTGCTCTTCTTTGCTGCTGCTCTACTGTATAGCCAATCTGCAACAGCTAAAGCACTTATCCCAGCAGCACTAGCAATTGGTGTTTCCCCACTTACTGCCGTTGCCAGCTTCTCCGCAGTCTCCGCCTTGTTCATCCTCCCAACCTATCCAACCTTGCTCGCTGCAGTAGAAATGGATGACACCGGTTCAACCCAAATTGGTAAAGCTGTCTTTAACCACCCATTCCTTGTTCCAGGCACACTATGTATTGCTATCAGCGTTGCGCTGGCTTTTGCATTAGGAACTGTGCTGATCTAAAAATTTCAGGCAGTAGTTTTGACCAAACCAAAACACTGTCTACCCCTATACGGGTCTAAGGGAAAAATATCACACCTATATCGCTGCTGTTCATGGTGTTAGAAAATCACATATCTTTGCGAAAGGTTTATTTATGCGTATGAACGCATTTTTCACCCTAAAATTCCGCTACTTTTAAAAGAGAAAAACAACTATCTCATACAAAGAGGTGTAACTATGGCAAAACCAACCAAAACCGACAAAACTGACACCCCAGTTGCCGAAGACCCAACCCTTGCACAGATCAAAGAAACAACTTTGAAACCCAAAAAGGGTTTCCGTATCGAAGAAGATCTTCTCGGTGAAATCTATGTTCCCGATAATGTCTACTACGGTGTGCACACCCTACGCGCCATGGATAACTTCCAGATCTCTCGTACCACCATCAACCAGGTACCTGAGTTCATCCGCGGCATGGTTCAAGTCAAAAAGGCAGCGGCTCTTGCCAATCGACGCCTACATACTCTGCCAGCAGAAAAAAGCAAGGCTATTGTGTGGGCATGCGATCAGATTCTGAATGAAGGTCGCTGCATGGATCAATTCCCGATCGATGTTTTCCAAGGTGGCGCCGGTACTTCAGTCAATATGAATACCAACGAAGTCATTGCCAACTTAGCACTAGAACATCTCGGCGAGCCCAAGGGCGCTTATCACATCATCAACCCTAATGATGATGTCAATATGAGCCAGTCCACCAACGACTCCTATCCAACGGGTTTCCGTCTCGGTGTTTATGCAAGCATCGACACCCTTATCCAGCAGATCGACGCTCTACAAGCCTCCTTCCGCGATAAGAGCCAGGAATTTGTCGACATCCTCAAGATGGGGCGCACCCAGCTCCAAGACGCTGTGCCAATGACCCTAGGCGAGGAGTTTATGGCCTTTGCGCATAATCTCGCCGAAGAACAAACCATTTTGCGCACCGCCGCTGATCGACTCCTAGAGATCAACCTTGGTGCCACTGCAATTGGCACCGGCCTTAACACCCCTGCCGGGTACCGACACCAAGTAACTGCTAGCCTCAGTGAAGTCACCGGACTTGATATTAAGTCTGCCCGCGACCTCATCGAAGCTACCAGCGATACCGGCGCTTATGTTTTGGCACATTCCGCAGTCAAACGCGCCGCGATGAAGCTCTCCAAGATCTGTAATGACTTGCGTTTGCTTTCCTCTGGACCAACCGCTGGTTTACATGAAATTAACCTGCCACCACGCCAAGCTGGTTCTTCAATCATGCCGGCCAAGGTCAACCCAGTTATTCCTGAGGTAGTCAACCAAGTTTGCTTCAAAGTTTTCGGCAATGATCTCACCGTTACTATGGCAGCTGAAGCAGGACAACTACAGCTTAACGTCATGGAACCAGTTATCGCCGAAGCACTATTTGAATCAATTCGTATTCTAGGAAATGCCGCCGACGCCCTGCGCGAAAAATGCGTCGTTGGCATCACCGCAAACGCCGATGTCTGCCGCGCTTATGTGGAAAACTCAATCGGTATTGTCACCTACCTTAACCCGTTTATCGGACACCACAATGGGGATCTTATCGGCAAAGAAGCCGCAGATACTGGCCGCAGTGTTCGAGAGCTAGTACTTGAAAAAGGTCTTCTTGATCAAGCCACACTCGACCAAGTACTCAGCACCGAAAACCTCATGCATCCGGTCTTTCGAGGCACGCTGCATCTAGACTCCTAAAACCAACTTACCCCAGTACCATCTTTGGTACTGGGGTATTTTTCAACTCTACGTATTAAGGAGAAAGATCATGCCTACTGACATCGAAATCGCCCAAGCCCATACCCTTGAACCCATTACTGAGATAGCCCAACGCGCTGGTATTCCCGATGACGCGGTTATCCCTTATGGAGCAGCCAAGGCAAAAATCGACATCACTCGTTTTGACCGACACAACAATGGCAAACTAGTGCTCGTTACCGGTATGTCGCCAACACCAGCCGGCGAGGGCAAATCTACTGTACTCATTGGGCTTGCCGACGCGCTACGCAACCGTGGACGAAATACGATCGTTGCACTTCGTGAACCCTCCCTCGGACCAGTAATGGGTATTAAAGGCGGCGCTGCCGGTGGTGGTTATGCACAAATCGTCCCCATGGAAGACATTAACCTACATTTCACTGGCGATTTCCATGCAATTACTGCTGCCACCAATACACTTGCCGCATTAATTGATAATCACATCCACCAAGGCAACGCCAAGCGTATCGACGTTCGCCGCATCTCATGGCAACGTTGCCTCGATGTCAATGACCGCTCACTACGCCATGTGGTCACAGGTCTAGGTGGTAAAGCCCACGGTGTACCTACCGAAACCGGTTTTACTATTACCGCCGCCAGCGAAATTATGGCGATTCTGTGTCTTGCCCAAGACCTCAATGATCTCGAAGAACGTATTGGTGCTATCGTTATCGCCCAAGACCTCGACGGCAACCCAGTCACCGCCGCCGATATTAATGCCCAAGGTGCCTTGACCGCACTTATGAAAGAAGCCATCAATCCTAACCTGGTGCAAACACTCGGCGGTACCCCAGCATTTGTCCATGGGGGACCGTTTGGCAATATCGCTCACGGTTGCAACTCACTTATCGCCACCCAAACAGCACTAACCTTTGCCGATATCGTACTTACCGAAGCTGGCTTTGGCTCGGATCTCGGGGCTGAAAAATTCTTTGATATTAAAGCTCGTGCTGGCAAACTCAATGTTTCTTGCGCGGTTATCGTCGCAACGATTCGTAGCCTAAAGTACAACGGCGGCCAAGACCGTGCCGAGCTCACCAGCGAAAACCTCTCAGCGCTCAGCGACGGCATTGTCAATCTCGAACGACATGTAACTAATGTACGTAAATTCGGAGTCACACCAGTTATTGCACTCAACCGTTTCACCACTGATACCGAAGAAGAAATCGCCTGGATGCACAATTGGGCACAAAACTACGGAGTACAACTTGTTGCTTGCGATGTCTGGGCACATGGTGGACAAGGCGCACTTGAGCTTGCCGATACCGTTAGCGCGGTCGTCGACACTGCTACCGATTCCACACAACTCTATGACACAAACAAAGGCCTACTCGCCTCGATTACTCGCATCGCCACCGAGATCTACCGAGCAAAAGACGTGCACTTAAGTAAACAAGCGCTGACCGATCTCGCCTACATAGAAAAAAATGGCTGGGGCACGCTACCGGTATGCATCTCTAAGACACAATATTCATTTAGCGATGACCCTACTGCTTTAGGTGCCGCCGAAGGCCACACCCTACATGTTCGGCAACTCCTGCCGCGCATTGGCTCTGGTTTCATTGTCGCACTCACTGGCGATGTCATGACCATGCCAGGTCTACCTAAAATACCGGCTGCAGAAAAAATCGCGATAAAAGATTCTAAGATCACCGGATTGTTCTAAACCCAATAATAAAACGCACCGTCTTATGACGGTGCGTTTTTTCTATGTGGGCCAGCCGGGGTATGCCGGTGGCTGACCGCCAAACTCTGGACATAGAGTTTTGTGCGGACACCAGCCGCATAGTTTTGAGGTTTTGGGGCGAAAATTCCCGGAACGACCGTCGCTAAGAATCTTTTCCCATAAATCACCCAAATCGCGCTCAAAGTATTCTAATTCCTCGCGTGAAGGCGCTAAAAACATAGAATCCAGCACCTTAAGATACATCAAGCGCAGCTGGGTAGGAATCGTGCCGAACAAGCGCCAATACACCAACGCATAAAAACGCATCTGAAATTTAGCAGAATCGGAATAGCGCGGCAGAGGCTTCTTACCGGTCTTATAATCGACTACACGCACCTCACCAGTCGGGGCAATGTCCACCCGATCTATGAACCCGCGCACCGGCACACCATTAGGCAAGCGCGTATCGACATACATCTCACACTTATGTGCGTCAAAGCCCTGCGGGTTCTCCATCTGGAAATACCCCTTGATCAGCTCACGGCATTCCACAAGAAAATCATAGGTCTGTTCTTGTGGAACCAGCTCAACTAACGACGGATCCTTAGCAGTCATCGCCGCCCAATTAGGTTTCAAACGCTTAACCGCTGCCGGATAAGTTCGCTGATCACGCGACCAACCGTGCATATCCTCCAAACACGCGTGCACCAGCGTTCCTTTAACCTGCGCCACCGTCGACGGCTCCGGCAATTTATCTATGGCGCGGAAGCGATATAACAACGGGCACTGCTTATAGTCACTGGCACGAGAAGGAGATAGGGCAATATTTTTTGCTGACATAACAGCTCACAGCATAGCGCACGTCGCATACCTCCCTACATAGAGTTTGCGCCTAGTGTTAACTCTATGAAAGAGACACCCCCAACTGTTATCGCTCCCCAGGCACATATCGGTGCCGATAGCGAAAATGCCTCCCAATCCGAACGCAGGGAAGCCAACGCCTACGATTTCATTAACTTTGTAGCTAGTTCTCCCAGTAGCTTCCATGCCGCCGAGTCGGCTGCGGAACTTCTTGAAGCGGCAGGTTTTATCCGTCGCAAAGAAACTGACCCATGGCAGGCAACCCCTGGTGGACATTTTATTGTGCGTGGCGGCGCCTTAATGGCATGGTTTGTGCCTGCCACGGCATCCCCGGAATCAGGTTTTCGCATCATCGGGGCACACAACGATTCACCTGGATTCAAACTAAAGCACAACGCCAGCTTCACTACCGCAGGATGGCAACAGGCCGCCGTCGAAGTCTATGGGGGACCAATCCTACACACGTGGTTTGATCGCGAACTTGTTCTCGCCGGAAAAATCGGACTTAACGACGGTACCACCCGGCTCGTAACCACCCCGCCGATTCTGCGCATCCCAACGCTTGCCATTCACCTTGATCGCGAAGCCAACACCTCACTTAGCCTGAAACGTCAGCTGCATACCCAGCCAATCTATGCGGTGGGTGATGAGAGAACACATATTCTAGAAATCGTCGCCGCCTCTGCCGACATAGAGTTTCCGTCGATTATTAGCCATGATCTGATCACGGTAGACGCTCAACCTGGTGAAATTTTCGGTGCGGATTCTACGTTGCTAGCTAGTGGGCGGCTCGATAATCTTTCTAGCGTGTATCCCGGTGTGCAAGCGCTGATCAGTGCTACCCAGGATTCGCTTATCGATAACCACGCTTCTAACGATATTCTGGTTCTTGCGCTTTTCGACCACGAAGAAATTGGCTCCACTTCTACCACTGGGGCAGCCGGGCCGATTCTTCAGGATGTGTTAGAGCGCACTGCTTTTGCTCTTGGCGCGACCCCCGATGACCTACATAGAATGTATGCGCGTTCAAGCTGTATTTCCGCAGATGCTGCGCACTCAATCCACCCCAACTACACAGAGCGTCACGACGCCCATAATTATCCGTTGCTAGGCCAAGGGCCGGTACTAAAGATTAACGCCAACCAGCGCTACGCCTCTAACACAGAAACCGAATCTCTATGGATAAGGATGTGCCGTAATGCAGGCATCACTAGTCAAGTTTTCGTTGGTAATAATGATATGCCGTGTGGTTCGACAATTGGGCCAATCACGGCCACACGTTTAGGTATTCCTACCGTAGACGTTGGAATACCGTTGCTAAGTATGCATTCTGCCCGCGAGCTTGCCAGCACGGTTGATTTAGAACAGCTCATGCGGGTTCTCCACGCGTACCTGATAGGGTAAATCTCTATGGCATATTCCGGACCTTTCCAAGCGGGCGACCGCGTTCAGTTAACTGATCAGAAGCGTCGGCACGCAACAATTGTTCTCGTTGCGGGCGAAAAGTATTTCACTCACAAGGGCGCAATCAACCATGATGACATCATCGGTGCGCACGAGGGAACCGTCGTTAAGTCTGATCAAGGCGCTGACTATCTTTGTTTCCGCCACTTGCTTGTCGACCATGTGCTATCCATGCCGCGTGGCGCTGCAGTAATCTACCCCAAAGACTCAGCACAAATTCTTGTTGAAGGCGATATTTTTCCCGGCGCACGAGTGCTTGAAGCTGGTGCTGGATCGGGCGCATTGTCTATGTCGTTGTTGCGCGCTGTCGGCGAGCAAGGCGAAGTTATCTCCTATGAGATTCGTGAAGATCACTTAGCGTACGCAGAATCGAATGTCGATGAATACTTCGGTGGGCGGCCACAAAATTGGAGTCCGCGGTTGGGGGATCTCAAAGAGGTCACGCTTCACGACATAGACGGCCCCGTGGACAGGATTATCCTCGACATGCTGGAGCCGTGGGAATGTCTACGTACTGTCAAAGAACTTCTGCTACCTGGCGGCGTTTTCATGACCTATGTGGCTACTGTTCCACAACTTATGAAGGTTATGGAGGGAATCCGCGAACAGCAGTGCTTCACTGAACCGCGCGCCTGGGAATCGTTGGTACGCGAGTGGCGAGTCGAAGGCCTAGCCACCCGGCCAGAGCACCGCATGAATGCTCACACCGCGTTTCTTATTTGGACACGCAGGCTTGCCGATGGCGTTACTCCGCCTCGTCCGCAACGACGTGCCCGGAAATAAAAGCGAAACCCAGCCACATAGAGCTGGGTTTTCTTTTCAGGAACGCAGGCTTAGGCGCATAAAAGGATTTTACGCGCCACGAGCTAATTCGTGTCCAGAGAATTCAATCACTTCAGGACGGTTAATCGATTTTCGTTTCGAATAATTACACTGCCATACGTATTCGCCAACGTCGTTAATGCTTACAGTCGCATGACCTGAAGTAACCTGTCCATGGTGGTACGGACACAGCATCACTAAGTTTGGGATCGAGGTCGGCCCACCATTTTTCGCCGCGATAATGTGGTGTGCTTGTCCACCGTATTTAACAGCGAGTAAACAACCAGGAGCGGCGCAGACTGTTGTATGACCGATCAAGGCTTGGCGTTGTTTCTTATTCGTACTACGTTGCTCAATAACTGCTGCTTCTATGGGGAGGAGAGTATCGTCATCATAAACAACCACCCAGCCGGTCGCCTTAATTCGTTCATGGATGGCATCTATGGAGATAACGCTGCCATCAGTAAGTGCATAGGTGTCACGATTCAGACCGTCGAAAAGTTCGCGCGCAGTCATAATAACGTGCACACCAATATCGGTAGAGGTGGCCTTATTGTAGTACATGCGCAGCAGCGCCTGGGCGCGAGCGTGGCGGTAATCTAGGCCAGAACTACGGTCGTATTCGCTAGCGGTTAGGCGTTCAAGTTCACTGAAAAAGGCGCGGAAAACCTCGTCGTTAAGCCTTGCGACAATCGTGCGCATACCGTATTCATCAACGCCTTTAGACACTTTAACGCTACTGCGCGGCGGTTTGCTGCTTTTAATATTATGCTCGCGAACTTCCTTCTTGCACGCTGCATACAATTCAGAAAAATTCTTGCCGTGCGCCAACTGAATCATATCTAAGCGCAACTTTTCGCGGGAGTACTCTATGTCAACAGCGAGTTTGTTTACTTGCTGATTAATCAACACCAGCTCATCAATACTTAGCTCCAATAACCGCGCATGCTCAATTGCTTGACGACGAAACTCTATGTCGTCAGAAGCGCACTTCCCATAAAGTTTTGCAGCAACCCGCCGATAATTGCCTGCGGTAGTAACATCAACGCGAAAAAGCTGCGCAATCTGATCGGTAGCTAGCTGAGCGTCGAAAAGCTCACGGGCAAGTTCTATGCCGCGGTGTGCTATGTGGCTTAGCTGGTCGATCATCATAAGTTGAGCTTCTCCCATAGAGTTTTATCGTGCAAGGGGATAGTCGGAAAAAGAAAAAATCTGGGGAAAACTTTCCCTTATTGGAAAGAGTTTTCCCCAGAAAAAGGCGTTTTTATCGAAACTATTGATTCAAAGGCGTCTTTTCTGCGAGAATTAATGGTTTGGATGTCCATTTTATGGGGTGCTCATTAGGGTATGGTTGTGTCATGCCTTCTTCCGCGGATCACTATTTTGAAGTCACTGAACTCAAAGCTCAGCTAGCGCGGGTTCAACGTATTAACAATGACTTAGGGGCGCGCAATACAAAGTTAGCTGAGTTATTAAAAACGTCGCGGGAAAAACTTTCGGTGCTCAATGCCCAGTTAGAAGACTTAGCTATGCCACCATCGACATATGGTACTTTTTTAGAGCTTTCCTCATCACAGTTGACACATAGCAGTGATGATGGTGTGAGCACTGCTGAGGTGTTTACCGCTGGTCGAAAAATGCGACTACCGGTATCACCTTTGGTTGATCCGCAGCAGCTCATCCCTGGTGTGCAGGTACGTCTTGGTGAGGGCAGTCAAGTTGTAGAAATTACTGGGTTCGCCGAAACCGGTGAATTGGCGGTTTTAGTGGAGATAATTGGTAGCAACCGCGCCCTCGTTACTGACTCTATGGGGCAGGAGCAGGTTGTTAAGCTTGCTGCGCCACTAACGCAACAGTTCTGCCGTCAACCGCGCGCCGGGGATACCCTGCTTATTGATGCCAAAGCTGGTTATGGTTTTGAGGTGATTCCGAAGACGGAAGTTCAGCGGCTGGCGTTAGAAGAAGTTCCTGATGTTACTTATGCGGATATCGGTGGTCTCGATACGCAGATCGAACAAATCCATGATGCTGTTGAGTTACCTTTTGCTTATCCGGATCTCTATCGCACCTACGAATTGCATCCGCCGAAGGGGGTGTTGCTCTATGGTCCGCCAGGGTGTGGGAAAACCTTGATCGCCAAGGCGGTAGCAAATTCTCTCGCCTCGCGTATCGACGGTTCCACCCAGAGTTATTTCATTAATGTCAAAGGACCAGAGCTCTTAAATAAATTTGTTGGTGAAACCGAGCGTCGTATTCGGTTGATTTTCGAACGCGCGCGCGAGTTGGGGGAAAGCGGTCGCCCGGTCATTATTTTCTTTGATGAAATGGAGTCGATTTTCCGCACCCGAGGTTCTGGTGTGAGCTCAGATATGGAGACCACGGTGGTTCCGCAGCTGCTTACCGAGCTCGATGGGGTAGAAGGTTTATCCAATGTCATTGTTATTGGTGCCACGAATCGTGAAGAGTTAATTGATCCCGCGATTCTGCGCCCGGGGCGTCTCGATGTAAAAATCCGGGTGGAGCGGCCTAATAAGGAACATGCACGCGATATTTTTCATCGCCATTTAAACACTGATGTACCGCTGGCTGAAGACGTCGATACGCTTATTAACGCTACTACCGAGCATCTATTTGCTCCGCATCCATTTGTAGAACTCACTCTGGTTAATGACGACATAGAGATTTTGCATTATCACGATTTCGTTTCTGGTGCGATGATCGCCAATATTGTTAGCCGCGCAAAGAAGTTTGCTATTAAAGAGCAAATTGCTGGTCTAGGACGTGGCATTTCGACGGCGCATTTACTTGCTGCTGTGGATGCGGAGTATCGGGAGAATGAGGATCTGCCCGACACGTCCAACCCTGATGAGTGGTCACGTATTATTGGTCGGCATGGATTGCAAGTAAGCCATGCGCGGGTTCTAAGGAGGCTTTAATGCGTTTTATTGGGACCGAGACTGAATACGGCATTGCTACTCCAGATAATCCAGTATTATCGCCAATTATTAGTTCTTCGCATGCGGTTGTTGCTTTTGGGGTAACTGAGCCTTGTGCAACTGGCACGCGCTGGGATTTTGCACAGGAATATCCTTTGCGTGACCAGCGTGGTTTTGATTTGCGTCGCTATCATACGGTACCGGTTATTGATCCAACAGCTATTGGTTCAGCGAACGTTATTTTAAGCAATGGGGGCAGATTCTATGTTGATCATGCGCATCCAGAGTATTCTTCTCCGGAGACTACCTCAGCTTTTTCGGCGATGCTCTATGATCTTGCTGGTGATCGCATCCTTCTGCGTTCTGCTCAGCGGGTGCGAGACATTACGGCGCAGGGACAATCTGTTCTTGAACATCACGATCCCTGTCCAGAGCTGAAATTTTATAAAAATAATGTCGATGGTAAAGGTGCTAGCTACGGGGCGCATGAAAATTATTTTTATTCCCGTAGCGTAGATTTTGATGTGCTCGCTCAAGGACTCATTCCGTTTTTTGTCGCTCGTCAGGTTATTACCGGTGCCGGTCGAGTGGGGTTAGGCCAATACGGCGAAAAACCTGGTTTTCAAATCTCACAACGCGCAGATTATATTGAGCAAGAAATCTCCTTAGAAACTACCCTTAACCGGGGAATTATCAATACCCGCGATGAGCCACATGCCGATGCCCAGCGTTATGGTCGGCTGCATGTAATCATTGGTGATGCCAATATGTCACACACCTCAATCTTGCTTAAATTAGGTATGACCTCGCTGGTATTAGATGCTATTGAACAAGGTGTTGATTTCAGTGATTTAAAACTTGTCGATGCCGTAGCTGAGGTCACCAATGTCTCCTATGACACCAAGCTCAATCATAAACTTCAGCTTTGCGACGGGCGCATGATGACTGCGTTAGAGCTACTTGGCGAATATCGCGCTCGGGTACCCCATACTGATCCGCTCGTGATTAAGACCTGGGATGAGGTACTTTCTGCGCTCGAAACAGGTTATCGTGGAGCGGCGCATCTTCTTGATTGGTGTGCAAAACTAGCACTTATTGATAGTTATCAGGCACGCGGTAGTAGCATTGCGGATCCTAAACTTGCACTTATTGATCTGCAATATAGCGATATTGATCCCGAAAAAGGGCTGTATCATGCACTTGTGCGCAAACAAAGAATACGTACCTTAGCCACTGCACAAGAAATTAACGCAGCCGCCTGGATACCGCCACAGGATACGCGCGCACGATTACGCGGATACCTCGCGTATGAACATGCTAGACATATTCAAGCAATTAGTTGGGCAACGGTTCTTGTCGACGTCGAAAAGCAATCATTAGCGCGTATTTCTATGCCAGAACTTGATGATATTTCTTTTACCCCCGGTGCTATCAACAGTATCGTTGCTGAACTTGATTCTGCTGGTTATATCGATTGGGTACTGCCTTAAACTGGCCAATTCAGGCTAGGCTAAAACTACATACAACTACCACATAGAGAAAGGGATCCCTATGCGTAATCCGCAGTCGCAGGTTTTTGGTCGAGACGGTAGCGGTGATGATCCGGTCGACGAGTTAGCTAGTGGGCAGACTCAGATTAATACTCAAGGTGTAGATGATCTGCTCGATGAGATTGATGGATTATTAGAAAATAACGCAGAAGAGTTTGTTCGTTCCTATGTTCAGAAGGGTGGACAATAAAAGGTGTCCGCCTTTACTCGACGTATTACCGGGATTGAAACGGAATACGGAATTACCTGCATTAGTAGCTCAGGGAAAAAATGTCTTGACCCAGATGAGATCGCTCGTATTATGTTTCGACCGATCATTAAACAGTGGGGGAGCTCAAATGTTTTTGTCCCTAATGCGTCTCGGCTATATCTCGATGTGGGCAGCCACCCAGAAATTGCTACCGCAGAGTGCGATAGTTTAAGCCAGCTTATTGCCTATGATCAGGCTGGAGATCGCATTGTTGATGAGCTTGCTCGTACCGCTGAAAAAACCTTAGCAAAAGAGGGCACTAAAGCGGCAGTGTATTTGTTTAAAAATAACCTTGATTCTCAAGGAAATTCCTATGGCTGTCATGAAAATTACTTAGTGAGCCGAGAAACAGTTTTAAAAACGCTAGGTAAACAGCTGCTTCCTTTTCTTATTACTCGGCAGCTTATTGCCGGTGCTGGATGTATCAAAAATGGCCAATTCCATTTTTCCCAACGTGCCGATCATGTATGGGAGGGGGTCTCAAGTGCGACTACGCGTTCTCGCCCCATTATTAATACTCGCGATGAACCGCACGCCGATTCCCATCTTTATCGACGATTGCACGTCATTGTTGGGGATTCTTCGCTGTGTGAAGCAACCACAGCGCTTAAAATCGGTTCCACACTGCTAGTACTAGAAATGATCGAGGCAGAATATCAGGTACCGGCAATTGAATTAGATAATGAGATCGCAGCTATTAGAGAAATTTCCCGTGATCTTAGCGGGGCAACCACTGTTGCGTTAAAAGGACGCGATCCTATGTCTGCCCTAGATATTCAGCGTCATTATCTTAATGCCGCACGCCAATGGCTTAGTGTGCGCGATGATTCTCAAGCTGGTACCAGCAATAACGAGCTAGAGCTGGTGGTAACTCTATGGGAGAAAACACTGACCGCTATTGCTAGTGGAGATATCAGCACAATTGCCACCGAGATCGATTGGGCAATCAAGCTGCAACTTTTGCGCCGCTACCAACAGCGTTTAGGCACTACTGATTTTTCGCATCCCAAGCTTGCTCAAATCGATCTTACCTACCACGATATTCGACCAGGTCGTGGGTTATTTAAAATATTGGAAGAAAAAAATGCTGTGCGACGCTGGGTTGTTCCTGCCGACATAGAGT
Organism: Corynebacterium kutscheri; assembly: GCF_000980835.1. Taxonomy (NCBI): domain Bacteria; kingdom Bacillati; phylum Actinomycetota; class Actinomycetes; order Mycobacteriales; family Corynebacteriaceae; genus Corynebacterium; species Corynebacterium kutscheri. Next base: position 1,095,508 of record NZ_CP011312.1, on the reverse strand, counting down.
TTGCGCTTAATCATGCACCACAAACTACTCGCGCAAAATTACGTGGGGAGTTTATTCGTGCTGCTCAAGAAACCGCTGCACCGGTATCAATTGATTGGTTGCGGTTAAAAGTTTCTCGTCCAGAACCACAGATTATAGAACTTAGTAACCCATTTTCAGCCGTAGACCAGCATGTTGATGAGCTTATAGATTATATGCACACCCATCGTGGGCACTATAGAGATGCTGAATCGTTAGATAGTTAGATTTTAAGTATGGCTAAAATTTCTCCCGAGGAGCGCTGCGTTAATCTTACTTTCGCGTTGCTTAAAGCTGCGCCTTCTTTTGCCGAGCATTCTTTTTTGCTTACTCAGGTACCCGGTTATGATTACTCGCCGTACCATGAGCCAAAAGCGCAAGAAAGCGCCCGAAAAATGCTTAATCGAGATATCCGCCATCTTAAAAATGCCGGCGTCCCTATTGAGGAAGTGCCCACAGATAATGGGATAAGTTACCGGATTCAATTAGAAAACTATGGGTTGCCAGAAGTGCATTTCACTGCTGAAGAAGCCACCATCATTGCACTTGCTGGCCAGGTAGGTAGCAATGATCAACTATCGACGTTTAGTCGTTCCGGATGGACAAAAATAGCAGCTAGTGGTGCTGATAGAGATTTATCTGCTACTAGTAGGGTCACTTTTATTAATGATTTTTCTGCACTAAACCTCAGTGATTTTGAAACACTTGTAGCTGCGTGCAATAGCAAACACCGTATTTCTTTTTTCTATCAGAAAAATAAAGCCTCAGATTTGCATGAACGGTGGTTGGATCCCTGGGCAATTGCCACCCGTTATGATCGACTCTACCTCGTTGGTTTCGATCTCGACCGTCTTGCTCCGCGTACTTTCCGGCTTACGAGACTTAGTGAAATCAGCATACTTAGTGATCCCCATACTGAACTTTATGGCACTTTTCACTTGCCGCCAGCCGGTAGCAATCTAGAAGAAATCGTCGAAAAGCAAGTGCACAATGGTCAAGAATTAATAACCGCTAGGCTTCGTTTAGCCCCCGATTATAAGGGTGAGTTTCTTGGTTTAGGCACTCATATTGATAAAGACATCATAGAGCTTGTCGACGTTGATCGTGCGTGGTTGGTTCGTACTGCTGCCGCGCACGCGCCCGAAGTAGTTGTTCTTTCACCTGAGAAGGTACGTCAAGAAGTTATAGATTTACTCCAGGCAGTTATTAAATAAGGATCTTCATGGCTAAAACTCCAGCGGTTAATCGGGTTGCTGATCTTGTCCGTCTGCTGAACTTATTACCGTATTTACAATCGCATCCACATAATTCGCTGATGGAGACAGCTACTGATTTAGGTCTTTCTCCGGCAGAAATGATGCACGACCTGCGTCGACTACATTGCTGTGGTTATGGAAATTTTCATGATGAGCTCGTTGATCTCACCATAGATTATGCGCAAGTTCAGGTACTTAATTCTCAAGGTCTCGATAAACCGCTACGGCTAACGCACACTGAGGCAGGGGCGTTATTACTTTCTTTAGAAGCCCTTGAAGCAATGCCAGGGTTATTTAACCAAGAGGTGGTACGCTCAGCGGCAGCAAAATTACGTGAGATTGTCGGGGTAACTGCGCAGTCGGTTTTTGATGCTCCTGCGCACGGTTATGATCTAGGTGCCGAGGCGCTTATGGAGGTAGTTCGACAAGCCGTCGATAAGCACGTGCGACTACAGTTTAATTATTATTCTCAGCATAGTGATTCTTTAAGAATGCGGGAAGTATCAGTAGCACGTATTTTTACCCATGAGCGTAGCGTTTATATCACTGGGTGGGATCATGAGGTGCAAGAGCACCGCACCTTCCGGGTTGATCGAATGCATGATGTTTATCTGGGGGACAAGCCAGCTACCCCCAATGAAAATAAGTTTAAGTTTAACCCTGCTAACCCCTTCGGGTTTGAATCAGACATGTCAACCGTCACGTTACAGGTGCATAAAGAAGATGCCTGGGTGCTTGATTCTTTGCCCATAGAGCTCGAATCGACATCAGATTCCCCATGGTTAACAGGGGTCATTCCGCTTGTCTCTCAGACCTGGTTAGTTCGTTTTGCCATCTCGCATGCTGACCGCATTAAAGTAGTAGCACCTGCTGAAATTGTTAAACTTTTGGCAAAACGGGTTCAGCTCGGGTTGAACGCGTATGATACTGAGTTGAATAACTAATTATTAAGCCCGCGGGTTGAAAGGTTTTATGCATGCCAAATCTAGGTTTTTGGGAAATTCTGGCAATTCTTGCTGTTATTGTTTTGCTCTTCGGCGCTAAAAAACTTCCTGATGCTGCTCGTTCCCTAGGGCGTTCTATGCGTATTTTTAAGTCCGAAGTTAAAGAAATGAAAAATGATGACGTTGAACGTGCCGAGATCGAAGCACAACGTGTGCACAGCGAAATTCCTACGGTTCAGGAAACCATGACTCAGCCAGTAGAAAAGAAACTAGAAAACTAATAGTTCATAATTATGGCGAAAAAGAAACCAGCAGATGGTTCCATGCCTCTTGTCGAGCATCTCCAAGAACTGCGGCGACGAGTCATTATTTCCATCATTGCACTAGGTATCGGGACAATAGTTGGCTACTACTGGTATCAAAACACCATTATGGGTTTAAGCAGCCTTGGTGATATTTTGCGTGGTCCGTATTGTTCGCTACCGGTAGAAAATCGTGCGTCTTTTACCCTTGATGATGAATGTCGTTTATTGGCGACTTCACCATTTGAAATGTTTTTGCTTCGCCTTAAAGTAGGCGCACTGGCTGGTTTAGTTTTTGCTTCACCTGTTTGGCTATACCAAATTTGGGCTTTTATTACCCCTGGCCTGCATAAAAATGAGCGCCGAGCTACCTTCTCTTTTGTTTCTGCAGCAGTAATTCTTTTTGTTGCTGGTGCCATGATTGCGTATTTTGTTGTGTCCTACGGCTTAGAGTTCTTGCTTACTATCGGTGATGAAACTCAAGTAGCGGCATTAACTGGTGAACGTTATTTCAATTTCTTACTGGCATTACTACTTATCTTCGGAGTTAGTTTTGAAGTGCCTCTGCTACTGGTCATGCTCAACGCGGTTGGGGTTTTGACCTATGAGCAGGTAAAAGATAAACGGCGCATCATTGTTGTGCTTATGTTTATCTTTGCTGCTTTTATGACTCCTGGCCAAGATCCTTTCTCTATGTTGATCTTGGCGTTGGCGCTAAGCCTTCTTGTCGAATGTGCATTACAGGTTATGCGTTTGCATGATCGTCGAGTACAAACCAATAGACCTGCATGGCTTGATGTCGATGATGAAGAATCTTCTGGTGATATCGCCGCTGCAGCACCAATTGGTAATGCAGAATCGGTTCGGCCGAGTCCTAGTGTTATCGATCGTCCCCAGCCGATTGATCAGAAAACAAATTTTGATGATGTGCTCTAGCTAAGTCACTGAAGCAAGTGTGCTTTAAAATAAACCCCATGACTGTTGAGCCGATCATTATCGAAGGCGTAGATATTAGCAACTGCCCGCACCTGCAAAATTTTCGCAGTACTTTGGGCTTTAAGTTAGATGCCTTTCAGCTCCAAGGATGCGTATCGGTTGAACGTGGTCGTGGGGTTTTAGTCTGCGCACCAACTGGAGCGGGTAAAACGATTGTTGGTGAATTCGCAGTTTCGCTCGCTTTAAGCAAGGGCAATAAATGCTTTTATACCACTCCAATTAAAGCGCTCAGCAACCAGAAATATCACGATCTTATTGCCGTTTATGGTTTCGATCGGGTTGGTCTGCTTACTGGCGATGTCTCTATTAATGCAGCTGCTGATGTTGTTGTGATGACTACCGAAGTCTTGCGCAATATGATCTACGCTGATAGTCCTACACTTGATCGCCTGAGCCATGTAGTTATGGACGAAATCCATTTCCTTGCTGATCGCTCCCGCGGCGCAGTCTGGGAAGAGGTGATTCTTAACCTCGATGAATCAGTCTCTGTGGTTGGTCTTTCAGCTACGGTAAGCAATTCGGAAGAATTTGGTCGCTGGTTAAGTACCGTTCGCGGCGATACTGATGTGGTTGTCACCGATCGCCGTCCCGTACCACTTGATCAATGGATGCTTGTTGGTCGACGCATGCATGAGCTTTTCGACGCTGTGGGTTCAACAGATGTCAATCCTAGGTTGTCTGCTCACATAGACCGTATCGAAGGTGCCCAGCCACGCGAGGGCTCTCACCAAGGTTTTGGTATCCAACGCAGTGGCAGGCCACGCCAACAAGATAAATATCGTCCCATTTCTCGCCCAGAAATGATCGAGTTATTAGCCGAACACACCATGCTACCGGCTATCGACTTTATTTTTTCTCGTGCGGGCTGCGATGCCGCACTTTATCAGTGTTTAAATTCTCAATTAGTGCTCACCACAGAGCAGGAGAGCACGACTATCGCAGAGATTATTGAGGCTGGAATAGTAGATATTCCTGAAGAAGACCTAAAGCTACTTGGTTACCGGCAGTGGCGCCAAGCACTTATGCGTGGCTTCGCTACGCACCATGCTGGTATGCTGCCAGCATTTCGACATATCGTCGAAAAGCTTTTTACCCTGGGATTATTGCGAGTAGTCTTTGCTACCGAAACTCTTGCCTTAGGTATTAATATGCCGGCGCGCACCGTGGTACTTGAAAAGTTAGTGAAATATAACGGTGAAGCACATGTTGCACTTACTCCTGGTCAATACACTCAGTTAACTGGGCGTGCTGGTCGACGTGGTATTGATACCATTGGTAATGCAGTGGTGCTGTGGGCACCTGCTACCGATCCAGAGGCAGTTGCTGGTCTTGCTTCTACCCGTACCTATCCACTGATTTCGACTTTTGCTCCGGGCTATAATATGAGCGTTAATTTGCTTAAAACTATTGGTTTTTCGCCTGCTCATCGTATGTTGGAAAAGTCTTTTGCCCAGTTCCAAGCAGATGGTTCTATCGTCGATGAAGTGCGTGAGATTGAGCGTGCTGAAGCAAAAGAAAAAGAATTAACTGCGCAGCTCAACCAACTTATTGGTTCGGATGAAGCCGTAGCAGAATTTTTAGACTATGTTCAATTACGCCGTGAGCTAAGCCAAGCGGAAAAGAAACTACGTAAGCATCTTATCGAAGAACGTGAAATTGAAGTACGACGGGTACTTTCTAAGCTCCAATTAGGTGATGTAGTAGCGCTTCCGGGTAAAAAACGCCCACTATTAGCGGTAGTTGTTCAACCAGCTGATAATGCACACACACCAAAACCATGGTTCATTATGGAATCTGGTTGGTCAGGACGCATTACTAGTGATGCACTTGGAATTGCGCCCATAGTTGTTGGCCATATGCGCCTACCGCGCAAAGTTATTGCTTCACCACGAAGAAATACCCGTGTGGTTTCCGAATTATTCCAACGTAACAATTTTGCGCGCCCCAAACGCATGCGACACCAACCACGAGTACGACCTACTAAAGCTATTACTGCACTGCGCGAACAATTACGTGCTCATCCAGCACACCATTGGCCGGGTCGGGAAGAGCTCGCTCGGGTGGGTGAAAAACTTGTTCGCCAGCGGGCTATTACTTATGCCCTGCGAGAAAAAATCAGTGCCGCCACAGATACCTTAGGGCGTACTTTTGACCGTATTTTGGCATTACTTGCAGAAATGGATTACGTGGAATATACCGCCGAGTCAATCCCGCGTATTACTAATGAAGGCGAGCGGTTAGCTTTAATCCATAGTGAATGTGATCTACTAGTTGCCCAGTGTCTTAAGCGTGGTATTTGGGATAATCTTGACCCAGCTGAGTTAGCCGGCGTTGCAAGCATGTGCACTTTTGAAAACCGAAAAGAAACCAAAGGCACAGCCAGCGGAGCAACAGATAATATGCTTACCGCAATGAACAATACTATGCGTATCTGGGAAGAAATTAGTGTCGATGAAAAACGCCATCGTCTTCCTATTACGCCCTATCCCGAAGCAGGTTTCGCGCTTGCAATACACCAATGGACTGCTGGGGCACCACTAGGATATTGTCTTGCTGCAGCCGCCCAATCCGGTGCGGAACTCACCCCAGGCGATTTTGTACGTCAATGTCTACAAGTTATCGATCTACTAGAACAGATTCGCAAAACCGCTTATACCAAAGACACTGCACATAATGCCCGGCGTGCTATTGATGCCATTAAACGAGGCGTTGTTGCCGTGGGCTACTAATAATTATCTGCCCACCATTGCAATTCCTGGTGGTGGGCTTTAGTAAGAGCTACCACAGCTAAACCGGTATTTATTTTCCCAGGATCAATAATCATCGATTGAATACCAACAATATTATTTCCTACTAAAACTGGTCCGCCAGAATCACCATAGTTCGCTACTGGTCGGTTATAAATAACTCCCGCTGCACGCACAATAGTTTTCCTATTACTACCAATAAACCATGGCGCATACACAATATAGCGGCCGGTTAGCGGTTTTCCTGCCCACCCAATAGTGCGCATTTTCATCCCTGGTAGCAGCGACATAGTAGCTAGTCGCCAATTAAAAGTAACCCCAAAAACTGGTGCAGTGAGATGAATTAAGGCTATATCGGTAGTCAAATGATGTATCACCGCTTTATCTGCGTATCGACGCCATAAGCTACCATCATCAACTCGCCCGCTTAACATACAATCGTTGTTATCACGCACAAAATGTCTCGCTGTCATAACCAATGTTGGGCTAAGCAGCACCCCGCTACACCGAGATCTGCTTCCGCGTAGGCGAACATGTTGGCTCATAGTGTTTACAATAACCGGCATGACAAATTTTTTTTCCACCCAGGTGTACCTTGACCGTATCCACCGGGTGCAAATGCTTGCCCAAGAAAAAGGACTCAGTGGGCTTATTATTGGCTCTGGCGCACAGCTGATTTATCTCACCGGATCACGTATCTCCACCCATGAGCGTCTATTAGCTTTAGTTATTCCAGCTCACGGCACACCCACATTAGTACTACCAGCAGTTGATCGCGGAGATATCGCTAAGTCACCACTTGCTCAACTTGGTTTTGATATTATTACCTGGGAAGATGGCGAAAACCCGCACCATATTGCCATAACAGCTTTAGCACTTTCTCCTACTACAACAACCCCCGAAATTGCCCTAGGGTCAGAGCTTAGCGCAGATCATGTACTAGCACTTATGGCTCTACTTCCTCATGCTTCATTTAGTTTAGCTACCTCTGTCTTAGCCGAGCTTTTTATCGCCAAAGACAGCCCAGAAATAGCAGATTTACGCTTCGCCGGTGAAGCTATCGATCGCGTGCATGCACAAGTACCTGAGCTATTACGCGCCGGGCGCACGGAAAAAGAGGTAGCGAAAGATCTTGAGCAGCTTATTCTTCGTGAGCATAAGACAGTAGATTTTGTGATTGTGGGCTCAGCAGAAAATGGAGCCAATCCGCATCATGATTTTTCTGATCGAGTGTTAACAGTAGGGGATATGGTTGTTGTCGATATCGGTGGAACCACCGCATTGGGCTATCACTCAGATTGCACCCGTACTTATATTGTCGGTGGATTAGAATCTGCTAACCCAGATGCATTGGCTATGTATGAAGTGCTCTTCCAAGCACAAAAAGAGGCTGTCCAAGCGGTGCGTCCTGGGGTTACGGCACACTATATTGACAATGTTGCACGCCAAGCAATTACTCAAGCTGGATATGGCGAGTATTTTATCCACCGTACCGGCCATGGGATTGGTTTAAGCACACATGAGGAGCCTTTTATTATGGCCGGTAATGATCTCGTGCTTAGCCCTGGTATGGCTTTTTCTATTGAACCAGGTATTTATATTCCTCATCAGTATGGTGCCCGGATTGAGGATATTGTGGTGGTCACAGATACTGCCTGCGAGCTTCTCAACAATCAACCTCGTATCTTGCGTTAAATATTTTAGGTGATATCTCTCAACAACACGTATCAGGGTAGGTGGGAGAACAGAGTAGACTCGTAGTCTATGAATAATCCTGCTCGTACAGATGCTCTCCACCTAGCGCAAGGCCGTGATGGTGAACATAAAACGCAGGTCAGTGTCGTTGGTATTGGCGCTGGTGGGTTTGCTGAGCTTGGCCGTAGCGCACAAAAAGTATTACTTGAAGCTGCGGTCATCATTGGTTCCTGGCGCCAATTGGGTCTTCTTCCCGATCATATTTCTGGATTACGTCATCCTTGGCCAAGTCCAATGCTGCCGTCTATCCCGGAGATTTTTGCTAATTTCCAAGGACAACGCATCGTTGTTTTAGGTTCTGGCGATCCTATGTTTCATGGTATTGGTACGACTTTGCGCAAAGTGTTACCGCAACTGGATTTTAATGTATATCCGCAACCGTCTAGTGCTTCTTTAGCCTGTGCGCGCTTGGGGTGGGCGTTAGATCGTACTCCAGTAGAAAGTTTGGTCACCAATGAAGTGAATACACTTTTACTACGGATTCAAGAAGGAAACCGCTTTTTGGTTCTTGGCCGTGATGAAAATTCACCGCAACAAATTTGCGATTTTTTGGTCACTGCTGGTCAGCCTCAGGCGATCATTGAGGTACTTAATGATCTTGGCGGAGTTGATGAATCCTATACCCAAGGCACTGCTGCACAACCACCATCAGTGGTGAGTTCGCTTAATGTCATTGCTATTTCACATCTTTTGCCACCAACGCTTAGCAGAGTTCCAGGGCTTAACGACGATCTATTTACTAACGACGGACAACTAACCAAGCAACATATTCGTGCTTTGACAGTGTCTGCGCTAAGGCCTAAGGAAGGTGAAACTCTTTGGGATATTGGTGGCGGTGCTGGTTCTATCGCCATAGAGTTTTTGCGAGCTACTCAAACAAGTCATGCGGTATGTTTTGAACAGGAACCTTCCCGCCAGCAACGTATCCTCGATAATGCATTGCAATTAGGGGTTGCTCATCGGTTAGCTGTACAGGCAAGTGCTCCCGACAATTACACCTGTGTACCAGATAATCCTGATGTCATTTTTATTGGCGGGGGACTGACTGCTCCTGGTGTATTTGATGGTGCCTGGCAGCGGCTTAACGATGGTGGACGATTAGTAGCTAATGCGGTAACCATCGAGTCGGAACAAAAACTTATCGAACTTCGTCGACAGTTAGGTGGAAGCCTGTCACGCTTTGCTATGTCTCATGAGCGTGGCGTCGGCAGTTTTAGTGCCTTTCAATCTGCTTTTCCCGTTACTCAGTGGTCAATTATTAAGGAAGCTAACTCATGACCGTTTATTTTATTGGTGCTGGTCCTGGTGCCGCCGATCTGCTTACTCTTCGTGCCGATGCGCTTATTCGATCTTGTCCGGTATGTCTTTATGCTGGATCGATTGTCCCAGAGTCGGTTTTAGCTAATACCCCTGATGGTGCAGAGGTAATTAATACTGCTCGTATGCCGCTTGATGAAATTATGAAAGTCATTGTTCGAGCTAACGCTGAAGGTAAAGATGTTGCTCGCTTACAATCAGGCGATCCATCAATTTATTCTGCTCTTGCAGAACAAATTAGACGGCTTAGCGAAGCTGGTATCAACTACGAGATTGTTCCGGGCGTGGCTTCTTTTAGTGCGGCAGCTGCAGTGCTTGGTCATGAGCTTACGGTGCCCACAATTGGACAGTCTATTATTTTAACCCGTGTTTCTGGTCGTGCTTCAGCTATGCCAGCAGGTGAGGATCTACCAACTTTAGGAAAATCTAAGGCTACTTTGTGCATCCATCTGGCAGCTCATGATATTGATCGAGTTGTGGCGGAGTTGATTCCTAATTATGGCAAAAATTGCCCAGTAGCTGTTGTTGCTTTTGCTAGTCGTCCAGAAGAGATTACTCTTCGAGGAACATTGTCTGATATTGCTGCCAAAATGAAACAGGAAGGCATTACTCGTACTGCCATTATTATTGTTGGTCGAGTACTAAGCGCTGAAGGTTTCCCAGATTCTTTCCTCTATTCTGATGATCGTCCACGTGATGAGCACGGAAGGACAATCCCGTGCGCGCATTAATTCTTGGTGGAACTGGAGAGGCACGAAAAGTAGCCGCATTACTTATTGAACGCGGCTGGCAGGTTACTAGTTCACTTGCTGGGCGGGTGGCTAATCCAAAGCTACCTGTAGGCGAGGTACGTATCGGTGGTTTTGGTGGGGCAGCTGGTTTAGCGACGTGGTTGCGCACTAATAATGTCGATCTTGTTATTGATGCTACTCATCCTTTCGCAGAAAGAATCTCTTTATCAGCTTCGGAGGCAACCCGTGCTACTGGTATTCCATTGATCGCATTACACCGACCTACATGGGAGAAAAATCCTCAAGATCGTTGGGTTGAGGTAGCCGATATGACTGAGGCTGCTCGGTTAGTGGCACAGCGTTTTCACCATATCTTTTTAACCATTGGTCGCCAGCAACTAGCATCTTTTGCTGCTGACCCGCATAATCTCTATGTGATTCGTACTGTAGAGCCACCTGAGGTGGCGTTACCACCTCGTCATAGACTTATTCAATCACGTGGCCCTTTTGATGTTGCAGCAGAGAAAAAACTCATGCGAGACAATCAAATTGATGCGGTAGTAACAAAGAATTCCGGTGGTGCATTAACTACGGCCAAGCTTATTGCTGCTCGTGAGTTGGGTATCACAGTGGTTATGGTTCAACGACCAATATTGCCTCAGTGTTCGGCAATAGCACATACTCCGGAAGAAGTTTTAAACTATCTCACATAGTAAAAGGCTGACCAAGAGATCTTTTTTCTTGGTCAGCCTTGAACATGCTTCTTAGAAGCGGAAAATATTAAAGAAGATGGTACGAAGTGGTCCTAGCGCGGCAAGGATAAGAAATAGGGTAGCCAAAGCACCACCAATGCTGTTGATGTTGAGATTGCTTGGCGACGACGCACTTACTGCCTGAGCCGTAGCCTCTGGAACTACAACTGCGCCGGCAAGCATAGTGGTGGCAGAAATAGCTGCAATGGCACGCTTTATGGTTTTAGTACTCATCTTTTCTCCTTGACTAACACACGCTTTACCTTTTACTATCGATGCACAAGATTAAACTGTTACATTTTTAGCACAACAATTTTAACCGTAACGGCGGGAAGTAAAAACGCGGGTCGCTAAGTTGGTTGGCGATGTATACGTAGTCGTGGTTGTTGCACCAATAATAATCATTGTGCGCATATCTACAATCTCAGGATCAAAATCAGCCAAGGTGGTTACAATGACATTCTCTTGGTCACTACCTACCGCGCGAGCCACAATCACTGGGGTAGTAGGAGCTTGATACTCCGCGACAATATCACGCAAACGTGCTACCTGCCAGCGACGTTCTTTTGAAGCGGGATTATAAACTGCAAACGCCATATCAGCGCCGGCAAGAGCACGAATACGCTTTTCGACGATATCAAAAGGTTTAAGCCGATCTGATAACGAGATCATGCCGAAATCATGTCCTAATGGTGCACCAACGCGTGAAGCTACTGCTTGGGCAGCAGTCATACCCGGAATAATACGTACTGGAACTTCTCGCCATTGCGGATCATCAGCTGTTTCTAGTACCGCTGCCGCCATGGCAAACACTCCTGGATCACCCGAAGAGACGACAGCTACTTTGCGACCTGCTTTCGCCAAGTCAAGCGCCATAGCTGCGCGTTCGGCTTCTACCTTGTTATCGGAAAGATGTCTGCGCTGCCCGGCGCGCACCGGAACCCGATTAACATAAGTGGAATAGCCAACGATATCTGTGGCAGTTTTTAGCTCAGCTAGTGCTTCAGCTGTTGTCCATTTATGCGAGCCAGGGCCTAAACCAATAACAACAACTTCACCTGGTACGGCATTATCTTCTGTTTTATGTTGGGCTACCAAAGAAGGAACAACTGCCACCGAAAAATAAGGTACTTGGGTGGCATCGGTTTCAAGCAGGGGAGTGATCTGCTCGTTAGTCATACTGGCACGAGAGACAACAAAGGCGCGTTGAGCAACGCCAGCCGCAATCATGGCTTTCCGTACCTTTTCAAAAGTGCGGCCAAGTTTTAATACGACTGCACTATCAGCAGCACTAAGATGCTGTATCAGTGCCGCTTCATCCAAGGTACCGGGGATAATGCTTAGCACTTCCTCGTCTTCTGCTAGCGGCATGCCCAAGCTATCCGCAGCTGCAGTCACCGAAGGAATACCAGGAATAATTTCGGCTGGGAAATCCTCCGCCAACATACGGTGGAGGTGTTGATATGAGCTATAGAGCATGGGGTCACCTAGTGCTAGTACAGCAACGGTTTTACCAGCACTAAGATGCGTACGTAGTTTTTCTGCAGCGGTAAGATAAAATTCTGCCATTGCTCCGGCATAGCCGCCTGGATGATCAGTGTGGCCAGTAGTAACCGGATATTCTAGGTGCTCTTGTATTTGATCATCACGAAAATAACACTGCGCAATAGCCTGCGCTGTTGACGAGCCTTGTGGTCGTGAGTGGAAGGCAATAACGTCTGCACGTTCAATGGCTTTAACTGCTTTAACAGTTAGTAGCTCAGGATCACCAGGTCCAACGCCAATTCCGATCAGCTGTGTCCTATGTGTTGAGTTCACTTAGAGAATTTCCTTTTCCGTTGCCAAAGCGTTAATAGCCGCACAAGTAATAGCAGAACCACCACGCCGGCCATGAACGGTAATAAATTGCGTGCCTAAGCGTTGCGCATGTTCAGCAACCGCCTGTTTTGATTCGGCAGCGCCAATAAAACCTACTGGGATCCCCAGGATCACCGATGGTCTCGGTGCATCTGGGTGATCCTCAAGCCACTGCAATAAGTGGAATAGAGCAGTAGGCGCATTACCGATGGCAACTACGGCATCATCAAGATGCGGCTGCCATAGTTCCACTGCAGCAGCAGTACGAGTAGTGCCAATGCGTCGAGCTAACGCAGGTACTCGCTCATCGTGGAGAAAGCACAGTACCTCATTGTTATACGGCAATCGAGAGCGCGTAATACCAGAGCGAACCATATTCACGTCAGTAATAATTGGTTTTCCAGCTTTAAGTGCTTCCCGAGCAGCCGGGACAGCATGGGCGCTAAATTCTATGTCACGGGCGAGATCTGTCTGCCCAGCGGCGTGAATCATGCGCACTGCTACCTGAGATTGCAAATCGTCAAAAGCGCTGAGATCAGATTCTTCTCTGATCATCTTAAAGCTACGACGATAGATCTCTCGACCATCGGTAATGTAGTCAAAACTCAACGATTGTTCACCTCATATTCCCCGTCGCCGGTGGCTACGTACTCAGTGTGAGCTCCTAGTGGGTGGCCGCAGCGGCGGTCACAGCCAGAAAAGTGCACCAGCATATTAATGTCCTTGCCTGATGTTACTAAATTAGTTGCATCAAGCTGGGTATTAGTGTGCGATTTTGCACACCCTGGTAGGCCAGTGCACGCAGTGACCTTAAGCCATGGGGAATCCACGTCAAAGATAATGCCCATTGGTGCCAAAACCTTAACCACTGCTTCAGCTTCTTCAGCTTTAAGGTCATGGATAACCAAAGATGCCCCTGGGCTAATGGTCGTTTGAGCGCCAACAGCGTTAAGTACCCGAGCGACCTGGGAAGTAAGGAATCCAAAGCGCAAGCCACCACCTAAGGTAACGGTACCGTCTGCGTTATTGATCCAACCAATAACACGTTCTCCTATGGCTGGTGTTGGTACTGGAGTTTCTGCAGTTGCACGACGAGTAGCAAAAGTTTCCGCTACTGACTCTTCGACCTGGGTACGCACTGGTTGGTTTTCATGTACCCGCCAGCTCTGCCCACGGTTAAGTTGCCAGGTACGAGTAGCATGCAATAGAACCTGTGGAATGTCTTCTTTATTCATTAGGACAGTGGTCAGTTCGCCGCCAAGAATGAGCTGCCAAAACTCACCATTTTTGATTACCCCGAAATCGGGTCGGTGGGCAAGGATAGTGCCATCACCAGCATCAAAGCCAAAAAGGGTACGCCCCGATAAACCGGCTACGATATCGTCGCTAAGTAAAGTGCGATCGACTTCTTCGATAATGGGCTGGAGTTCACGGCTTAATGGGGAAGCAATCATATTGCGGATCTTGTCATGAGCACGTGATGGCAAAAGTCCTTCGGCACTGACCTTGTCAGCAAAGCCTAGTTCGTCTTTAACCCCACGGAACTGCATATTGCCACGAGTGGTGATGTGGATAGTTTTATCACCAAACTCTTCAGCAATATCGGCGATAATTGCCCACTGTTGTGCACTGATCTTGCCACCAGGAAAGCGAACGCGCCCTACAGCACCGTCTTCAGCTTGGTGTAATTTTAAGGTGCCGGGGCAAATATCACCACGACTGCGGTCTGGGTTATCAATCAATACTGCGGAGCTAGCGCATGATTGAGATTCTTGATCAAATGGATAAGTCATAGCTTAAAATCCTAAACCAAAAGAATGTTATTTAATACATCAAAAAGTCGAATAGTGACCAAATAAGCAATCGTGGAAATAGTCACATACACACCAGGTTAATTATTACTTTCGGCAATATCGTACACGGCCAGTACCCACATTATTACAGCCATAACTTCACTATCGACTAGGGTTTAATCAGAATACGTCGCCTATACACGTATATCGGAAGCCGGTGAAATTCCGGGCGGTCGCGCCACTGTCATAGTCAGACCTGATATACGAAAGCATATCGACGTACTTATCCAACCAAGCCTATCGTGGGCGCGTCACCCAATACCAAGGATTTTTATGATCACACTGCTGTCTACCTCCGATACAGATCTGCTCACTGCCAAAGTTGCAGCAGAAAATGAAACGGTGGCATACCAATTTGCAAACCCTAATTTCGTTGATTCTCGCCGGCTAGAAGAGCTTGTCAAGACAACAGATATTTTCGTTGTTCGTCTCCTTGGTGGAAAACGCGCCTGGGAAGAAGGTATCGCCGCACTATTAAAGTCGCAAAAACCAGTTGTTTTTGTTTCTGGCGAACTTGCCGTTGATGCTGAACTTACTGATATTTCTACAGTTCCAGCTGGGGTAGTAACCACAGCACATACTTATTTAGCAGAAGGCGGCACCGAGAACCTTATTAACCTGCATCATTTCCTTTCCGATACTCTTTTACTGACCGGTTTAGGCTTTAAACCACCAGCACATACCCCATTATGGGATGTGGTGGAATTTGCACCAACTCGTAATCCCAATGGACCACGGATTGGCATTGTCTACTATCGTGCCCAGCATCTTGCTGGTAATACTGCGTATATCAAAGGTCTTGCCGAAGCCATTGAGGATCGCGGGGGGCAAGCAGTATGCATTTATGCCGCATCATTGCGTCAAGCTCCACAAGATCTACTCGATAAACTTGCTACCCTCGATGTTTTGATCACGACCGTATTAGC
Source organism: Corynebacterium kutscheri (assembly GCF_000980835.1). Classification (NCBI taxonomy): domain Bacteria; kingdom Bacillati; phylum Actinomycetota; class Actinomycetes; order Mycobacteriales; family Corynebacteriaceae; genus Corynebacterium; species Corynebacterium kutscheri. The sequence goes on along the minus strand of NZ_CP011312.1, from coordinate 1,080,054 downwards.
AGCTGGTGGCACTAAACCAGCTACTGCTGGTGCTGGTGAAAATGATGAAGCATGGGATGTGGCAGCGCTAGCAGAGTTGAATATTCCTATTATTCAAGGTCTTGCGCTCACCAATGCCCGCAGTGATTGGGAAGATAATGACGAAGGACTCAGCCCCTTAGACGTCGCAACGCAAATTGCCGTACCAGAATTCGACGGTCGCATCATCACTGTTCCGTTCTCATTTAAAGAATTTGATGCCGATGGTTTAATTTCCTATGTCCCAGACCCTCAACGTGCTAAGAGGCTAGCAGGTATCGCATATCGCTATGCTCGTCTGCGCCATGTGGATAATTCGGAGAAGAAAATCGTGATGATGTTCTCTGCGTATCCCACCAAGCATGCGCGTATTGGTAATGCCGTGGGCTTAGATACCCCAGCTTCTGCGCTACGTGTACTTCATGCACTTGCTGATGCCGGCTACAATCTAGGCGATACCGATGCAATTCCTGGTTATGCTGATAATGACGGGGATGCACTGATGCACGCAATTATTAGTGCTGGTGGGCATGATCCAGAATGGCTGACCGAAGAAGTGCTCGCAAATAATGAGCTCAAACTTGATGGTGCAGACTACACCGCTTATTTCAATACGCTTCCTGCCGATATGCAAGAAGAGATGACTAAACACTGGGGTGCAGCTCCAGGAACACACTATGTTAACCCGCAGACCAACGAGATCTATATTGCCGGACTACGCTTTGGCAACATCGTGGTCATGGTACAACCTCCACGTGGCTTTGGTGATAATCCAGTTGGTATTTATCACGATCCAGATTTACCCGCTAACCACCACTATCTTGGCACCTATTATTGGTTACGTGAGCACTTTGGTGCTGATGCCATCGTACACATGGGCAAACATGGAAATATGGAATGGTTACCGGGTAAAAACGCTGGTCTATCGGATTCTTGCTATCCAGATCAAGCCATCCACGAGCTACCTTTGATCTACCCATTTTTAGTTAATGATCCAGGTGAGGGAACTCAAGCTAAGCGACGTGCTCATGCAGTACTTATCGATCATATGATTCCACCCATGGCACGTGCTGAATCTTATGGTGATATCACCCGTCTAGAACAGCTTCTCGACGAGCATGCCAGTATCGCTGCTATGGATCCAGCTAAACTTCCTGCTATCCGTCAAGAAATCTGGACGTTATTGCAAGCTGCCAAGATGGATCGCGATCTAGGCTGGGATGAGCGTCCAGATGAAGATGCTTTCGATGACAAGATGATGGAAATCGACGGCTGGCTGTGCGAGATCAAAGACGTGGCTATTCGTGGCGGTCTGCATACGCTCAGTGAAGCCGTCACCGGAGAAGTTCGAGTCGAACTCGTTTTGGCGATGCTGCGTGCCCGTCAACTCTGGGGTGGTGAAAAAGCGGTTCCAGGCTTGCGTGAAAGCCTTGGTCTTTCCGAACAAGGCGATGAAACCCGTCATCGCGTCGACGACATTGAACAGCTAGCTCACAACCTATTAACCCAGTTGGAAGAGCGCGACTGGCAAGAAGCAGCAGTTGAAGAAATCATTGCTAACACCGAGCTACCACAAGAAGCCGATCAGATAGCACTGACGCATCTTTTGCGTTTTGCTTGCCAAGAAATTATTCCACGCCTAGCACAATCCGCCCTAGAAATCCCACAGATTCTTCGTGCCCTTGATGGAAACTTTATTGAGGCTGGCCCATCGGGATCACCTATGCGTGGTCTCATTAATGTGCTACCGACCGGACGTAATTTCTACTCCGTTGATCCAAAATCTGTGCCTTCTCGTCTCGCTTGGGAAACCGGACAACTACTGGCTGATTCACTGATTAAGCGCTATCAGGAAGAACATGATGGGGTTTATCCTAAATCTGTTGGGCTTTCAGTGTGGGGCACCTCCGCAATGCGTACCTCTGGTGACGATATCGCAGAAGTCTTTGCGTTACTTGGTGTCCGTCCAATCTGGGATGAAGCATCGCGACGGGTTATTAACCTTGAGGTTATTTCATTAGAGGAACTCGGCCGACCACGCATTGATACCACCGTACGCATTTCTGGCTTCTTCCGTGATGCTTTCCCACATGTTTTAACGCTTCTCGACGACGCAGTACAGCTTGTTGCTGGACTTGATGAGCCGGCTGATCAAAACTATGTTCGTGCTCATGCGCTTACCGATGGTCAAGATGACCACGTTCGTCGCATTTTCGGTTCTAAACCAGGTACTTATGGTGCTGGTTTGCTCCAGCTTATTGAATCCGGAACCTGGCGTGACGATAATGATCTCGCCGCGGTATATACCACTTGGGGCGGCTACGCTTATGGTCGTGGCCTTGATGGGGTAGAAGCCAAAGAAGATATGCGCAAGGCTTACACTCGAATCCAGGTAGCTGCCAAAAATGTCGATTCCAAGGAACACGATATTGCTGATTCAGATGATTATTTCCAATTCCATGGTGGAATGGTTGCTACCGTACGCGCCCTAACCGGTAAAGATCCAGAAGCCTATATCGGTGATTCCACCCGTCAGGAAACTGTTAAAACACGTAGCCTGCATGAAGAATCCCGTCGAGTTTTCCGCGCCAGAGTAGTCAACCCTCGCTGGATTGCGGCAATGCGTGAGCACGGATACAAGGGTGCTTTCGAAATGAGTGCAACCGTGGATTATCTGTTTGGCTACGATGCCACCACTGGGCTTATGGATGATTGGATGTATGAAACTCTCACCGAAACCTATGTTGCGGATCCTGAAAACCGAGAATTTTTCGAGCAATCTAACCCATGGGCGCTCCGCGATATTTCTGAGCGCCTTATAGAAGCAGCTGATCGTGGTCTCTGGGAAAACCCAACTCAAGAGGCACTCGATACGCTACGCTCAACTTTCCTGGAGCTGGAAGGTTCCCTAGAAGACCGTGCCGAATAGAACTCTGGGTTAACTTAAGCTGATTGACAGTCTTTCCTCAGTTTTTCTAGGTAGGCTGTCGATCATGAGATTGTTAGCTGTCTTCCCGTATGTTCTTATCGAGACATTAGCTTTCTGGGGCGTTGCTTCCTGGTTAGGGGTGGGCAAGGCCTTGTTATTGTTGCTAGGTTTTTTCTTTGGCGGTTTATTTATCGCCGCCTGGCAGATGAACGGCATTGCCCGCAAGGCTGTTGAGGGAAAACAAGGCCCTGGTCAGACTGTCGGCGATCTTGGTCTTATTGCTGCTGGTGCTATGGCAGTAGCATTACCTGGCTTTGTTTCTTCGATTTTAGGTTTACTGCTTATAATCCCTCCTACACGATCAATAATTCGTTCCGTATTAGCACGGAAGCTACGAGCTTTGGTAGAAGACTTTGGTATGCGCAGTTACCAGGCGGCTAATATGAATCGTCCGCGGGCTAATTTTGGTAGTTTCAACGAAGATTTTTCCTCGCCTCATGCCAGTGCCCAAGTGATTGACGAGCAAGAGATTCAGCAATGGAGTAAGAACGTCAGCCCAGACGATTTTAGTAAACCAGCATAAAAATTTTTTCATCAATCCAGCGCCTGTAGGGAAACTCATATTTTCCTACAGGCGCTGCTATCTTAAATAACGAAATTCTCTTTTATCACAGAAAGAATCTATCGTGATAGCTCTTGTAGTTCGCAGTTTACTTGCCATCGCCGCAGGTTTTTTTGTCTACGCTTCCTATGAGCCTCATGGTTGGTGGTTACTGGGTATCTTTGGCATGACCTTGCTTTACGCAGCACTTATGCCTTGGCAACAAACTATTTTTTATCGTGTTCTCCCAGCACTGCGATCCTCACAAATAACGCTTACCAGTACAATTAATCGTCGCAGTGGGGCTTTGCTAGGTTTTTTACATGGATTAAGTCTTTATCTTTTACTTTTGCCTTGGATCGGTGAATTCGTTGGTGCAATGCCGTTTATTGTACTTAGCATCTATCTCGCTTTATGGTCACTTGCCTTTGGTATAGGTGCCGCAATACTTTTTTCCCATCCCTGGGCAGTATGGGGTTATCCTTTCCTCTATCTAGCTTTTGAGTGGGGACGCTCGCATTTCCCTTTTGGCGGCTTCGCCTGGGTTCGACTGGCTTGGGGTCAAATTAATGGCCCGCTTGCCCAATTAGCCCCGCTGGGTGGAGTAGCTTTTGTTAGCTTTGCGACGGTTTGTCTCGGCGTAGCGATTGCCCATCTTTTCTCTGCTACAGCTTCTCAGCACATCCGTCTGTTCTCGGTACGTACTAATCAACGAGCTGTTTCGGTTATCATTGTCAGTACTTTCTTAGCTATTTCAGGAATAGCTTTTTTCACTAATGGATCCGCTGATGATACAGGTAGCGTACGTATTGCAGCTATCCAAGGAAATGTTCCTCGCCTAGGGTTAGATTTTAATGCTCAGCGACGTGCAGTATTAGAAAATCATGTTCGCGAAACTGAACGGCTTAATCAGCAGGTAGATCTGGTCATCTGGCCAGAAAATTCTTCCGATGTGAATCCTTTTACCGACTCCCAGGCAGCAACCCTTATTGAAGAAGCAGTAGAAAGTGTCCAAGCTCCTATTTTGGTGGGCACGATCACTCGTGATGATATTGGTCCTCGTAACACTATGGTTGTTATGGATCCACACACTGGTAGGGGAGAGCAACATAATAAAAAATATCTTCAACCTTTTGGTGAGTATATTCCGTGGCGCAATTTTTTCCGTCGTTTTTCCCCACTGGTCGATCTGGCTGGTAATTTTCAACCAGGTACCGGCACTGGGGTAGTTCATATGACGGCTGCGCTTAGTAACCGCGTGGTAGCAGTTGGAATAGCTACTTGCTATGAGGTTGCTTTTGATGCAGCTGGTCGTGATGCGGTACTTGCCGGCGCAGAGATCCTTACTACACCCACAAATAATGCTACTTTCGGTTTTACTGATATGACCTACCAGCAATTAGCAATGAGCAGAATGCGTGCTTTAGAGTTAGACCGTGCGGTAGTGGTTGCTGCCACTAGTGGTGTGTCTGCTTTAGTCGCGCCTGATGGGAAAGTGTTATCTCATACTGAAATCTTTGAATCAGCTACACTCAGTGCTGATCTACCACTTCGTACCCACATCACTTATGCTGCGCGCATTGGTTCAGCACTAGAATATGTCTTAGTTTTTATTGGCATACTTGGTGTTATGCTTGCTCTTTGGCAACAAAAACGTCCGGCACGTACTTTCCTACCTGCAGACGCATAGTCGCGCCTATACAATGAAATAAATTTACTTCACCCCTTTCACGAGGAGATACGAAACCTCTATGAATCAACCAAGCGATAACACTTTGGTGATTATCCCAACCTACAATGAGTTGGAAAACCTGCCCTTAATTACGGGTCGGGTTCGCACAGCCACACCGCAGGTACATATCTTGGTCGTCGATGACAATAGTCCCGATGGTACGGGTAAAGCCGCTGATGAATTGGCTGCACAAGATGACCATATCCACGTTCTGCACCGCGATGGTAAGGGTGGCTTATTAGGCGCGTATATTGCAGGTTTCCGCTGGGGTTTGGAGCGCGATTTTGATGTTCTTTGCGAAATGGATGCCGATGGCTCACATGCCCCGGAGCAACTTCACCTATTACTAGATCAGATCAATCAAGGCGCTGATCTAGTTATTGGTTCACGTTATATCCCAGGTGGTGAGGTTGTTAATTGGCCTAAGAAACGCTGGATTTTATCTAAGGGTGGCAACCTATATATTTCCCTAGCGCTTGGTGCAGGGTTAAGCGATATGACCGCAGGGTATCGCGCTTTTCGACGCAGTGTGCTTGAAACCATTGATCTTGATCAGCTATCAGCAGCTGGCTATATTTTCCAAGTTGATATGGCCTGGCGTGTGGTTCAAGAAGGTTTCGATGTCCGCGAGGTACCTATTACTTTTACTGAGCGTGAAATTGGTGAATCAAAACTTGACGGTAGCTTTGTCAAAGATTCACTCGTAGAAGTGACCAAGTGGGGGATTAAGCACCGATTCATGCAGGCCACCGCGTTAACAAAAGAATTAAGTAAGCTAGCTAAACATGAAATTGATCGTTTCCGAAACCGGAATATGATCTAGCAACCTAAAATGGCTCTCACTGCAACAGTGAAAGCCATTTTTAGTCATTGTTTTTATTCAGCTTGTTGAGCAGCTGCTGCTTCCTCTTCTTGCTGTTTGAGTAGACGTGCTGCATTACGACGACGCTTACGTAGTAACTCGATACGTTCTTCTAACAGCACATCAAGTTCCTCGATGGAACGACGCTCTCGTAGCATATCCCAGTGGGTACGAGGTGGTTTTGCTGGCTTAGACTCAAGGCCTTCACCTTCAACGAGGTGTCCGATCTGTCCGTTCTTGCATAGCCAAGTGCCAGGGATTTCTGCATCGTCTGCGAAAGGAACTTCGTAGATTTCACCGGTTTCAGTACGGTAGCGCACCATCTGGCGTGGAGCAAGATCATGATCGCGATCAGTCTCATAACTTACGGCACCCATGCGGCTACCGCGAAGAACGCGTTCTGCCATTATCGGATCTGTCCTTTCGACGTGATTTTAAGACTCTTAACTATAACGCACTTCGACCTAGTATTGTTCCCAGGCAACTCGAAAAGGTGTAAAAATACCTTTGAGCTAGCTCTTCAGTCTAGAATCTAACAACGATGACAGCCCATACAACAAAACGAAATCCTACCTGCCAATGGTGTGGTACTGAATTTCTAGCAACCAGTCGTGGTCGGCCTAGGAAGTTTTGTAGTCATGCGTGTCGTCAACGTGCTTATGAGCAAAGAAATGCAGTCACTGGAACAAACATTTCACCAGATGCAGTTATTATGCATCCAGAAAAAGCCGTTCAGTTCCATGATTCTTTGTTTGAACTTCGTTGTGCCGCAGAAGATATAGCTACTGCGGTAGCAGAAAACGCCGACCCGGCCGAGATTAATAAGTTATGTTCAGAACTTGTCAATCTTGCTCGACGTATTGAAAAGATCAGGTAAAAAGTTTTATGGATAAAAAGCGCACTATCATAATATTTGGCGGGATAAGCCTTATTGTTGTCTTATCACTATTTGCTCTTTTTACGGTTCTTTATCCTTTACTCACCGGCCCGGGAGTAAAAACTGAGGAACTTGATGCTAGCAATGCGAAACCAGCAACCACAGATATTAATGGTCAGTGGTCAGTTATCTACGGCAGCGCGCCGAATATCAGCTCCGTAGGCTTTACTTTTCATGAAATCTTACCATCGGATAAGCGTGTTACCTCCGGTTCAACTCGTAGTGTCACTGGTGCTATAAAGGTTGAAAATGAGACCTTAACCGCTGGTCGCGTTGTTGTTGACATGGCAGAAATCGGCACTGATCAAGAAAAACGCGATATTAATGTGCGCAGCAAGATTTTTGAAACAGATAAATATCCTGAAGCTACTTTTGAAATAAGTGAAAAGGTAGATCTTTCCGCGGTACCAGATGATGCGTCAGTAAGCGAAGTTGTTGTTCCAGGGATACTTACTATTCATGGCGAAAGCAATCCTGTCGAACCAAAATTTAAGGTTGTTCGCTCAGGCGAGCGTCTTATTATCAGCACGAGCATTCATATTAACCGCCTGGATTATAAGGTTGAGACACCCGAGTTTGTGGCAGCAAAGATTGATGAAGAAGGCGATATTAACGTTCTTCTTACCTTAGCTAAATAAAAGGATCTCACATGCCACAACGTTTCATTCCATTTATTTGGTTACGTTTGATCGTCATTATCCTTTTTGGGATTTTCCTTATTAGCGAAAAAATGTGGCTCGTTGCCGTGATTGCTGCTGGTTTAGCTCTTTTAAGCGCGTATCAACTTTATCTGGCTTATCAAAACAAAAAGTAGCATTAAATTAGCCCTGTTCTTAAGGCAAAGGAATGGGGCTATTTTTGTCACAAGTGACAAAAATAAACAAACCGGGATTTTCGACACGGGGCAGCACGCCACCATTTTTTCACCCCATAAACATGCCAAGATAACATATCCGTCAATTACTCAACACATCCAACTCAGCGACTCCATGGAATGTAATAGCCATATCTAACAAGGCAGTTAAGTTGTTCAAACCAGCATAAAACTCAAGGTTAACCCACTTGCTATCAATAATAAACCATAATAAATGTCCGATAATGTACATTATGTCATTTAGCTCTACTCTTAATATTTGAGACCAGCTAAAAAATAAGCCGACTTCACAAGCAATTAAAGCCTTCGCATCGTTTCTATGGCCAGTATCTATTAACGCTTCACGGCCCATTAATTAGCGCCACACCGATCGGTAAAATCAGTAAAGAAATTACTCGTCTCACAATATGGAATTTACATCTTAAATAATGGGAGTATAATTTACTGCATTCCCTAATAACCCAAGGCCAAGGAGAAACCATTGTCGACGATCGTAGAAGCCAGTCCACCTACAACCACCCCCACCATGCGGCGACGCATTATCGTCGCATCAACAATTGGCACCACCATTGAGTTCTATGACTTCTATGTCTATGCCACTGCTGCAGTAGCTGTTTTTCCACACCTTTTCTTCCCCAAAAATGATGATCCCACCGTTGGTTTACTCGCATCTTTTGCCACTTTTGGACTAGCTTTCGTCGCACGCCCACTTGGCTCTATCATCTTTGGTCACTTCGGTGATCGCATAGGCAGAAAAGCTACTTTGGTAGGCTCGCTTTTAACTATGGGAATAGCAACTTTCCTCATTGCTTTTTTACCTACCTATAATCAAGTCGGCGTTATCGCTCCAGCGCTGCTTGCGCTTATGCGCTTTTGCCAAGGTCTTGGCTTAGGCGGTGAATGGTCTGGAGCTGCACTTTTAGCTACAGAAACAGCTGATAAAGGAAAACGTGCTTGGGCAGCTATGTGGCCACAATTAGGAGCTCCCTTCGGATTCCTTTTCGCTAATGGATTTTTCCTTATCCTGGTAAGTCTCTTAGGGCATACTAATGGCGATATCGAGGGTGCTTTTATGACCTGGGGCTGGCGTATCCCCTTCGGGCTTTCTGCCATATTGGTCATCATCGGCCTCTGGGTACGGATTACATTGGAAGAAACACCAGTATTTAAAACTGCGGTCGATTCCGGGAAAAAAGTAAAAATGCCGATCACCGAAGCCATAAAAACTGCCTGGCGTCCCATGATCTTAGGCACCTTCATTATGTTGAGCTGCTATACGCTCTTTTACCTGGTAAGCACCTGGGTGCTTTCTTATGGCATAGCTAGTAAAGAACAAGGTCTAGGTCTTGGTATCACCTACACTGATTTCCTCAAGCTGCAATTAATATCCATCTTTGCTTTTATCCTCGGCATCCCAATTGCTGGACAACTAGCCGATAAACGCGGTCGTCGTAAAACACTTATCGGTATCTCCTTACTAGTTATCACATTCGGTTTTACTTTTAATATCTTTCTCAATATCGAAACCGCCACTAAACTCAGCGTCTTAGCATTTTTAACTATCGGGATGTTTATCATGGGACTAATTTTTGGCCCAATGTCGGCAGTTCTACCAGAGCTTTTTCCTACCCACGTCCGCTATACCGGTTCTGGGATTAGCTACAACGTCGCTTCCATCCTAGGCGCTGCAGTAGCACCATTTATTGCCACCGCATTAGCAAAAAATTATGGGGTTATCGCAGTAGGCGGTTACCTGATAATGGTTGCCTGTATTACTTTAATTGCCGTGCTAAAAATGCCAGAAACTAAAGATATGGATCTTAGCGAAATTTAACCGACATAATTCTTACAACTTTTAACGTCTACCACGTCGATTGCGTACCGTAACTGTACACTGCACAGTATCTAATGCACCGACGTGGTACAGCGCTTCTAGCATGCTTAAATAAAACAACCATAACCTGCGATACACCGCATCAAAACCTTCGGCAGCAGCTTCACGTAAGCGTCCCTCAAATATTTCTCGTTGCAAAGAAACACCACGCATATGATGCGAACCAATATGTGTCTGTGAAACTACTCGCAAACCGGTATAAACGTCGAAAAGCCGATGAATTTCCGTGACAGTGCTCAGCTGAAAATCTGGCCACAAATATGCCTGTGCAACACTTAACGTCTGCCGGGTCAGTTCTTCAAATCCAGTAACCGCCACCATCGACTGAATAGCTGCTCGCCCACCAGTAACTAGCATTCGATCCAATGTTTTTGCATAAGCGCGTCTGGCTTTTGCACCCATATGCTCTAATTTTTCGATACTAATAACTGCATCATAATGTGTTGGCCAGCTACGTGGCGTTGGCATCGGTGAATCCAATAATTCAACATGTACTTCACCTGATAAACCAGCAGCAGCAAGGATTTCTCGCATGTCGGTAGCTAGCTCCGCATCGGCAGTTAAATTATCAACTGTTGCTCCTCGTTCTGTTGCAGCAAGCGCCAGAGCCGGTGTTGAAGCTGGAAAATCCAACACATGTGTACCGCGAGTAACCTTCGCTGCGTCCAAGAGCATCAGTACACTACGCATCTGAGCATCAGCTAGATCAGCACGTTCTGTAATAGTCGGATCACTAAAAGTAGTGTCATCAACAAAATGATGTGCAGGTTCATTACCTCGCCCAGCACCGGGAACAAAACTTTTTATTGCAATTCGCTCAGTGGTAGGAACCCCCGAAGAAAAAAGAGTTCCATGGCTACTCATCGAATCCATAGCGGTTAATCGAACTAATGCGGGAGAAATCTCTAAACCATTGTAGGCAGCCCGAATATTCGTTATCGATGCTTTAGGTTGATATCCCACCTCAAGTAGGCGACTTAAAACTGTTACCAGATTTTCTGATTCCCACTCCCCAGCCATAAAGCTTTCTGCAAGACCCAACCAACCTGCATCAGCAATACGAGCAAAGAGAGCTTCTTCAAGAACAACAAGATCGGGGTTCTCACCATCAAAACGTAAACCAGCTTTCGCACATGCCGCTGCAAACTCTGCTTCTACCGCACGCGCACGCCACCTAACTTTAAAACTATCCGGAATTTCTGCAATACGCGGCCATACCTGTGCATCGATATACCCACCCCCGGAAGAATTCTGCACTATGGCACCCCCTTAATTGCATACCAGATTAAAACAATGACCGCCGGCTCATGCAGGCTCCAACCGCTCCAAGTGTATTCATCTTCTTAACTCAGTCGGTGCTGCAACGCAGAAAACATAACCTGTTTTTCGACTCTCCCCTAGCGTAATCAGTAGCCTCTCCGGCTAGAATCCCCCTAAAAAGCTAAGGATAATACCATTACAGAAAGCGCAATTAAAGGTTTTTAGCAAGAGCAGGCTAATATGGGGAAAATCACGCACGATACATCTATATCGGGCGCCTAAAATATACTTTTTGTTTTCTCCAGGAGAAAAAATACTATGCCAGAGACCCCATTTCGCCCTGAAGGTGGTCGCCACCACGTTGTCATTATCGGTTCCGGCTTCGGCGGCATCAACGCAGCACATGCACTCAAAGATGCAGATGTCGATGTCACCCTCATCGATCGTACTAATCACCACTTATTCCAGCCACTTCTATACCAAGTAGCAACTGGTATTCTTTCTTCCGGCGAGATCGCACCAGCAACACGTCAAGTACTAGCTAAGCAGCACAATCTCAACATCATTAAAGGTGAAGTCACCGATATTAATACCAGTGACAAACTCGTTACTGCTAGCCTAGGTGACTATACCACCGACATCTCCTACGATTCTCTTATCGTCGCTGCCGGAGCAGGTCAGTCTTACTTTGGAAACGACCACTTTGCCGAATTTGCCCCAGGCATGAAAACCATTGACGACGCCCTCGAACTTCGCGCCCGCATTATTGGTGCTTTTGAGCGCGCTGAGATCACCAATGACGCTGAAGAACGCGATCGTCTACTTACTTTTGTTGTTGTTGGTGCAGGCCCAACTGGTGTTGAATTAGCTGGTCAGTTAGCCGAGATGGCGCACCGCACTTTAGCAGGTAACTACACAAGAGTTAATCCAGCCAATGCGAAGATTATTTTGCTCGATGGCGCACCACAGGTCTTACCACCGTTCGGTAAGCGTCTTGGCCGCAATGCCCAGCGCACTCTAGAAAAAATTGGTGTCACTGTTAAACTCAATGCCATCGTTACCGATATCACTGAAGATACAGTGACCTACAAGTCCACCATTGATGATTCACTCCATACCATCCATTCTTATTGCAAGATCTGGTCCGCTGGAGTTTCTGCTTCCCCATTGGGCAAGCTTCTCGCTAACCAGCTCGGTGCTGAACTAGACCGTTCTGGCCGAGTACACGTTAATGAAGATCTCTCCGTTGGCAGTGATAAAAATGTCTTTGTTATCGGCGATATGTCCAACTTTGAAAATCTACCTGGTGTAGCTCAGGTAGCTATCCAAGGTGGCGAATATGTAGCCGAGCAAATTGCTGCCGAGGTTGACGGTAGATCAAATACTGAGCGTAAGCCTTTCGAATATTTTGATAAAGGCTCCATGGCTACCGTTTCACGTTTTAATGCGGTAGTAAAAATGGGCAAGGTAGAAATTACTGGCTTTGTCGGCTGGTTATTGTGGCTAGTTGTCCACCTGATGTTCCTCGTTGGTTTCCGCAACCGCTTTACCGCAGCTTTCTCTTGGGGTATTAATGCGCTCTCGCGCAAACGCTGGAATTTAGCAACCACCCGCCAGCAACTTCATGCTCGTACCGCATTTAAAAAGCTTAATAACTTTGTCGCTGATGAATCTAAAGATCAGCCCATCGAATTGCGCGACACCGCCCAATTCGATAACAAATAAGGCTTTTAACACTGCTATCGTGTTCAAAAACCCGGCTGATCAGCCGGGTTTTTCTTATTATGGTTTGCGTAACACTGCAACTAGAAAAGATGAGGACTCATCAAAAGGAGCTAATTCCCAACTGGAAAAAACATTCTCGCGAATAAAGCCCACTTGTTCTGCAGCTTGGAAAAAATAACCAAAGGGTAAGCCACGCCCAGCACCAAATCCAATAACTGCGCGCCCACCTGATCGTAAAGAATCAAAAATATGACGCAGTGCCTGTGGTACGGTGTCTAATTCCAAAAAGGTTAAGACTTGTCCAGCACACAACGCAATATCAAAACCATCTTCAGCAATAGGATCTTCTACTAGATCGCCAACATAAAAAGTAGCTTCAGGAAATTTCTCACGAGCAATGTCAATCAAAACTGGATCTAAATCTGATCCCACCACAATATGCCCCTGCTGGCTTAGATAGCCGCTTAGTCTGCCCTGTCCACATCCAGCATCAAGAATACGAGAGCCACGAGCAGCCATAGCGTCGATAAGCCGAGCCTCACCGTAAATGTCTTGGCCTTGGGCAAGGAAAAAATCCCATCGACGAGCATAATTAATCGAATGCTGGGGATCGGCCGCTGTTATTTCTTTCCATGTTTTCATCCCTACATTATATGTTGAATTAACATATTTTTATTCCACCACTAGAAAGATCACCCCATGAACTCAAATAAAATCGAGTTATTAGAAAATTTTGCTGATCATTGCTTATTTTTTAGCCCTGGTAAACAAGTTCAAAATATTAAGTTAGATAAAGCGCTTATCCATGCTCGAAACCGCCATACACTACCTGGTTTTATCTGGTTAAGTTTGCACCAACCAACAGAAGCACAAATGTCAATGGTGGCCGAAGTTTTTAATATTAATGACCTTCTTATTGAAGATGCAGCTAGTGCTATCCAACGCCCAAAGGCAGAACGTTATGATGATCAACTATTTTATGCGTTGCACTCAATTTCCTACTCAGATTTTGATAAAAGATTAGGGTCGGTTCGTTCTGCAGGATTGGTTATTCAAACCGGTACGGTACAAATGATTGTCGGTACTGGGTTTATCGTTACTATTCGCCATAATACGCAACTTCCCGATGTATTGAAGTACTTAGCTGAAGATCCAGAGCTTATCGACGGCGGCCCCTTGTCTATTGTCTGGGCGATTTCTGATCGCTATCGTCGATACCTATTCGCAGGTTGTTACTGAACTAAGCGATGATGTCAATCTCCTAGAAGAAACAGTATTTGATCCAGATCAAACCTTTAGTATTGATCAAATCTATTTACTGAAAAAAGAAATCCTAGAAATGCGTCATGCAATTGGCCCTTTAGACTCTGTATTACGTTTGCTCATCGACGTTCATCAGCAATACACCACTGAGTCCTTGCGCAACCGGTTAGGTGATGTTCGTGATCACGCAATTGTGGCGCGAGATGCAATTCATAACTTTGACGAACGTTTAAGCTCTCTTATCGATGCAGCTGTCGCCAAAATTTCATTACAACAAAATAATGATATGCGAGCTATTTCCGCTGTAGCTGGTATGGCAGTTGGTCCGACACTTATTGCAGGTATTTATGGAATGAACTTCGATAATATGCCTGAATTGCATTATCACTATGGTTACTACTTCGTCCTTGGCGCAATGGTACTCATGAGCTTGCTGCTATGGCGATTTTTCAAACGAAAAGACTGGTTATAAAACCAGATGATTCCGAACAAAAGACGATAGTTAATAAAAATCCTTAGGTCATGTGCTTTATCACAATGGGTTAACCGCACACATGTCCTAAGGATACATTTCTATTAATTACCTAGTAGATTGCTTAAAACGCATACTTAAAAGCCAATACAACCGACGCATTAACTAGTTTGTGTACTGTTGGAATACTCAACAAACTTATCTTCTGCCCGACCAGGATTACCTTTTACCGGAACCGGTGCAAGCATAGTACGAAGCGTCGTGCGAGCGACAAGCTGATCACGATGAAACATCTCTACATTAATAAGCTGGGTATTGTGCCCATTTCGAATCATCTGCGCATGAGCACTAATAACACCAGCACTGACCGGTTTAATAAAATCAGTATTGTTGTTGACTCCTGCCACGAGTTTCCCTTGAGCTGCCACTACACCCATTACTGAGCCTACCGATTCTGCAATGGCGCAATAGACTCCACCATTGACCACACCAGAAACCTGAAGATGGCTTTTATCAACATGTAATTCTGCACGACAATTTTCGTGATCGATTTCTACAAAACGCAATCCTAGTGATGCCGAAAAACCATCATTTAATTCATTAATCTTGGCGAGTTCTCGAATATGCGCACCCTCGGCAGGAATAGCACCAAGAAGAGAAAAAATATCGTCAGTCATGGTCATTAATCTAGTGAAAAACACTGAACTTTGCTCGCCCACTCGCCACTTTTTAAGCAGATCAGACTAAAACGCAATCAGATTCACATTTTATCTTGGTTTTTCCACTCCTCTAGAACCCAAGATAAAACAATGATGACCAGTAGCAACAAAACACCACATGCATATTCACTGTGGAATTACTCACCCATGCCTTAAATTTAAGCAAATTTAAATGTCCGAACGGACAGGAACTAACCATGCTGGCTTAAGGAATGTAGACTGCACACCATGACTGAACAGAGCACTTTGGCACAGATCGGCGTTGTCGGCCTCGCTGTGATGGGATCTAACTTGGCCCGCAACTTCGCACGCAATGGCAATACGGTTGCTGTCTATAACCGCAGCTACCAAAAAACCCAAGATCTTATGGATAATCACGGCCATGAAGGTGCCTTTATTCCTACCGAAACTATTGAAGAGTTCGTCGCTTCCTTAGAAAAGCCACGCCGCGCCATTATTATGGTGCAAGCTGGTGCTGCTACTGATGCAGTAATTAACCAGCTCGCTGATGCAATGGAGGAAGGCGACATCATTATTGATGGCGGCAATGCGCTCTATACCGATACGATTCGTCGGGAAAAAGAAATTTCTGCTCGTGGCCTCAATTTTGTTGGCGCCGGTATTTCTGGTGGTGAAGAAGGCGCGCTTAATGGTCCATCTATTATGCCAGGTGGTCCAGCAGAAACCTGGAAAGCACTAGGACCATTGTTGGAGTCTATTGCTGCTGTTGTCGATGGGGTTCCCTGTGTGACTCATATCGGACCCGATGGAGCAGGTCACTTCGTCAAAATGGTGCACAATGGCATTGAATATGCCGATATGCAGGTCATTGGCGAGGCATACCAGCTACTACGTTATGGCGCAGGCATGACTCCTGGTGAAATTGCCGAAACTTTTAAGACCTGGAATGAAGGCGATCTTGATTCCTATCTCATCGAGATTACCGCTGAGGTGCTCGCTCAGGTGGATGCCGAAACTGGTATCCCACTAGTCGATCTCATTGTAGATTCCGCTGGACAAAAAGGCACTGGTCGATGGACGGTTAAAGCCGCACTTGATCTAGGAATTCCAGTAACCGGCATTGGTGAAGCTGTTTTCGCCCGTGCACTTTCTGGCGCAACTGCTCAGCGCTCTGCCACTGTAGCTGCACTTCCTTCTGGTGATCTCACAACTATTTCTGAGCTGGGAATTCAACGTGAAGCTTTTATCGAAGACGTACGCCGTGCGCTCTACGCTTCTAAGCTAGTTGCTTATGCACAAGGCTTTGATGAAATTCAGGCTGGTTCAAAAGAACATGGATGGAATGTCGATCCTTGTGATCTAGCTACCATCTGGCGTGGTGGTTGCATTATTCGCGCACAATTCCTTAACCGCATCCGCGAAGCGTATAACACCAACCCAGAGCTATCCTCGCTATTGCTTGATCCTTACTTCCTTAGCGAGCTCGACAAACTTGTCTCCTCTTGGCGTCGGGTTGTCGTAGCAGCAACTCAAATTGGCCAACCAATTCCGGTATTTGCTTCTTGTCTATCATATTATGACAGCCTTCGTGCGAAGCGTCTGCCGGCTGCGTTGATCCAAGGACAGCGTGACTTCTTTGGTGCCCACACCTACCAACGTGTAGATAAAGAAGGTACCTTCCACACCCTATGGTCTGGCGATCGCACAGAGATCGAAGCCTAAAACCATACTTTCCTAGCCCGCCGCTGGTTTGTTTATGTACTAACAATCAGCGACGGGCAAACGCATATAGAAAGACCCTATGACCTTATTTTCTACGCTTGGTCTTCCCAAAGAAATTGTTTCCGAGCTCTCTCGTAGTGGAATTACCGAAGCATTTCCTATTCAAGCTGCCGCTATTCCTGATGCTTTAGCTGGAAAAGATGTGCTTGGTCGTGGCCCTACCGGCTCAGGTAAAACTTTCACCTTTGGATTACCTATTATTGCTCGGTTAGCTGCTCAGGGAGCAAGCGTGGCAGGTAAACCACGCGCATTAATTCTAGTACCCACTCGTGAATTAGCAGCACAGGTCCGGCAACGTCTTAGTGATCCTGCCCGAGTAATGGGATTAAGAATTATTGATATAGTCGGCGGAGTAAATATTAACCACCACATTCGCCAATTAGCTGCGCCCGTGGATATTTTAGTGGGTACTCCTGGGCGTATCCAAGATCTGATTAACCAGCACAAGCTCTTTTTAGACCAGGTAGCTATTACCGCTCTTGATGAAGCTGATCAAATGGCTGATATGGGCTTTTTACCACAGGTAACCAAGCTCTTAGCTTTAACCAATAAAAATTCACAACGGCTTTTATTCTCAGCAACGCTAGATAATGATGTCGATAAATTAGTCAAGAAATTCCTCCACAATCCTGTTATCCATTCCACGGCTCCGGCACAAGCTGCTGTAGCAACCATGCAGCACTATCAAGTGCGAGTAGGTCAACGACCAGAACGCAATGTACTGGTAGCAAAAA
Organism: Corynebacterium kutscheri; assembly: GCF_000980835.1. Taxonomy (NCBI): domain Bacteria; kingdom Bacillati; phylum Actinomycetota; class Actinomycetes; order Mycobacteriales; family Corynebacteriaceae; genus Corynebacterium; species Corynebacterium kutscheri. The sequence goes on along the minus strand of NZ_CP011312.1, from coordinate 1,062,291 downwards.
TTGCTGCCCGCCACGGTAAAACCATTATGTTTATGCGCACAAAACATGGTGTGGATCGCCAGGTGAAAAAACTACGCCGAGTAGGCATTAATGCCGTGGGGTTACACGGCGATAAGGGACAATCAACGCGTACTAAAGCGTTAGAAGGCTTTTCGACGGGTACTGTTCCAGTCCTAGTAGCCACAGATATTGCTGCGCGAGGTATTGATATCTCTGATGTCGATCTGGTCGTTCATGTTGATCCGCCTGCTGAACATAAAGCATATCTCCACCGCGCCGGGCGTACCGCGCGTGCTGGTGCTACTGGTTTAGTACTCACCCTTGTAATGGACACTCAGATTGATGAAGTTGAAAAACTACTCAAAAAAGCAGGTGTACACGCTAAACTAGTCGATAGTCATAGCGTCGAAAAGCTCACTGGAGCCCAAGAACCTCATGGTTCTGCGCTACCGCCTTTTGGTGCGATAGTAGAAAAAACTAGCCCTCACCGCACCAAAACAAGGAAGAGTTCCCAGCGTGAACAAGCTTTTACTGCGCGGAGAGCGAAAAAACGCAATGCACAATCAAATACATGGGGCAAAGGCTCCGTAGAAAGACCTCAAAGGCGTAGCCGCTAAAACATGGATATATTCATATCGATTATCTCGCTCATTGGATTTGTACTACTTACTGCTAGCACAGGTTTATTTGTTGCTATCGAGTTTGCCCTCACCGGGTTGGAGCGCTCCATCATCGACCAAGATGTAGCTCACCGGGGCGATAAACGAGCCCATGCTGTACAACGGGATTACCAAAATCTTTCGTTTGTGCTTTCCGGGGCGCAATTAGGTATTACAATTACTACACTCGCTACCGGTTATCTTGCAGAACCAATTTTAGCGCGATTTATTCTTCCATTACTTGAAGCGATAGGCGTTGCTGAAGCTACTGCGGCAAGGGTTTCATTAGTGTTGGCGCTTATCATTGCAACCTTATTGTCAATGGTATTCGGCGAATTAGTGCCTAAAAATATTGCGATTACTAATCCGCTAGGAGTAGCACGCTATGCCGTTGGTCCGGTCAATGCTTTTAACACTGTTTTTAAATTCTTTATTAAAAGTTTGAATCGTTCAGCAAACTGGTTGGTACGTCAAATAGGAATTGAGCCCGCCGACGAACTTGCCTCGGCACGTTCTACTCAAGAGTTAACGGCTCTAGTAAAAAGTTCCGCTGAAGCTGGTGAGCTCCAACCGCATACTGCCACCATGATTGACCGCTCACTGAAATTTGGGGAAACTACTGCAGAAGAGGTTATGACTCCTCGCTCGACAGTAGAAACGCTCAGCCATGATGACACGGTGCTAGATCTTATTGCTAAAGCCATTGATACTGGTTTTTCACGATTTCCAGTTATCCGCGGTGACCTCGACGATACTATCGGTGTTGTTCACTATAAAGATGCTTTTTCTATCCCTGCTCAAGATCGCCACAATACCCAGTTGTGTACTATCGCTCGTCCGATTCCAGTAGTACCTGAATCTCTTGATGGCGATGCTGTACTTAATGCAGTTCGCTCCGCTGGTTCACAGGTAATCCTGGTCGCTGATGAATATGGTGGCACCGCAGGGCTTATTACCATTGAAGATGTTGTCGAAGAGATTCTCGGTGAGGTTTATGATGAACACGATGATGCCGAAGCCGAACGTGATTTCCAACGTTTTGGCAATTCCTGGTCGGTTTCTGGATTAGTGCGTCTCGACGAACTCAATGAAATTGTTGGCTACCAAGCACCTGATGGACCTTATGAAACCTTAGGTGGGCTGATTATGGCTCAACTTGGACGCATTCCAAAAGCTGATGATGAAGTATTACTACCACAGGCCGATAATCCTTTCCTAGCTGAATTTGAATCTGGTTACAATGGCCGCTGGTTTGCTAAAGTCACCGCGATGGAAGAACGACGTGTGGATACAGTTATTCTCTCCCCGATTACAGATGAAGAAGCAGAAAATTATCTCACTGAGGTAGAAGCTGGTAATGGTCAGGCACCAGCACGGTTAAAACTTTCCGAAATTATTCAGATACAAAATTCAGAACAGGATAAGGAATAAGGCCATGGGTGTTTTTAGCACCATTATCATGATTGTGGGTTTGCTTGTGGCCAATGCCTTTTTCGTGGCCAGTGAGTTTGCCCTGATTTCTTCTCGACGAGACCGGATAGAAAACCTCATTGCCCAGGGACGTCGCGGAGCTCAGCGAGTGCTTCATGCAACTGAAAACCTTTCTTTAGCGCTCGCAGCCTGCCAATTTGGGATCACCATCTGTTCGCTTATTCTTGGTAAAGTCGCGGAGCCAGCTATCGCGCATTTTATTGAGGAACCTTTCCATGTACTAGGTATGCCCGATAATCTACTCCACCCAGTATCCTTTGTTATTGCCTTAGGTCTTATTACTTATCTGCATATTCTCTTTGGTGAAATGGTTCCTAAGAATATTGCGCTTGCTGGACCAGAGACCTTAGCATTGTGGCTTACCCCTGCACTATTAGCTTTCATGCGCATAACGCGTCCTTTTATTGCGTTTATGAACTGGTTAGCACGTATTACCCTGCGACTTTTTGGAATCGAACAAAAAGATGAATTAGATTCAACTGTCGATCCACAACAATTAGCAACCATGATCGCTGAATCCAATTCAGAGGGACTGCTTGATGCTGAGGAAACTGCTCGCCTGCGCAAGGCACTTCGTTCTGATCAACGTTCGCTGACCGAAGTTATGATTCCATTAGAAAAAGTTCGCACCCTAGATTTTGGGCACCGCGGCCCACAAATTAGTGCATTGGAAACTCTTGTCGGCGAAACTGGGTTCTCACGTTTTCCGGTACTGAATAAAGATGGCTCCTATATCGGTTATGTTCATATCAAGGATGTTCTTGACCGATTTGAAGATCCCGACGGTGATACCACGATCCATCGCGCTGAAATTCGTCCTCTATCTATTGTCGATGCCTCCGGCAGTCTTGAGGATGCTTTGGAATTAATGCATCGTAAATCTGCGCATATGGCGCAGGTACGCCAACGTGGTCAACTCATTGGCGTTATTACGTTAGAAGATCTTATTGAAGAATATGTGGGAAAGTTTTCTGACTGGACACATGAACAAGCTTAATATGCCCCCAGAAACTATTCTTAGTCCACAGCAGTGGCAGCCATTAGCCAACCAACATGCCTACCGTGCAGAAAAACTTACTCGCGATCACTTGGCTCGTCGCAAAGCAGGAATAACACATCCCGTATTTGATTTCCTTTTTGAGTACTATCCTATTCGGGTTGCGCATTTACAACGATGGCATCCTGGAGTAGGCATTGGGTTAACCGGTGATTGCCCACAAGCATCATGGCGCAACTATCACACCACTCATGGGGTAACAACTGCGGATATCAATAGGCTTTTTCATACTCGAGGAGACTCGATACGCTACTTAAAGCAACTGCTTATTCGCACTGAAACCAATCCGGTACATTTTGATTGCTTCGGACTGCATGAATGGGCGATGGTCTATAAAACAAATTCGCCACGACATAATTTACCCCTGCGTCTTGGGGCTGCAGGTAGTGATGCAGTCGTAGAAGCCCACTCAATTCGGTGTACGCATGTTGATGCGTTTCGATTTTTTACCCCGGCTGCTCGCCCACTTAATCTTACTGTGCTTAACCGTCAGGACCAGCCGGTTAGTGAACAACGTGCATGTCTACATGCCGCAATGGATTTATATAAATGGGCAGCTAAGCTCAGCCCGCTTGTTCCAGGCGATTTATGGTTAGACTGTTTTGAATTGGCCTGGGATGCCCGAATCTTGGATATGGAAGCATCGCCTTATGATTGTCGTGCTTATGGGCTAGGTGTTGTTGCTATTGAGACTCCTGCTGGAAAAGCTGAGTATGTTGAGCGCCAGAGACAATTAGCTCAACGAGCTACTCCCCTGCGCAATCGGCTTGTCGAAGTCATCTCACAGGCAGAACAGATTAAACTGGTTTCAGCCGACCACTAGGAAACGTGAGGGAAAATCAGTGGGCAGACATACAACTGGTGAAAAAAATAATAAGATCGCAGGATCATTGATTGCAACGATCATCGCTATTATTGTCGCGATCGCTCTTGCGGTGTTCTGGTTTGTCAGTACGCGTACTAATGATTCCACTATGACTAGTGCGAACTGCGTTGCTGGCGATCTTAGCCTTGGTGTAGCTGCAGATACCGAAGAACGTGCACAGAGTTTTATCGAAGCATACAATGCTTCCTCGCCAATTGTGCGCGATCATTGCGTTACTGCCCGCTATAGCGAACTTTCTGAAGCGGGCGTTTATTTAACTACTAGCTCTGAAGGCCAAGTCAATGCTCTTCTGACTGAGGCTAACCGTTCCGCAGCAACCCTTGATTGGCCAACTATTGCACAAATTCCCGCTGGGGTAATTTCTACTGGTGCTTTTGATTGGAATAATCCTGATGCAATTACTTATGCCGTGGCAACTAATTCGGTAGCAGCTGCTTTAGTGTCTGCGCAGGTTAATAATAATAGTGTCGATACTATCCACGATGATCTCAATACTAACCGCACTACCACCCTTGATGGTGCGGTAGCTGACCAAGCGCAAACAATTTCCGCTACTGAAAATGACAAAGCTGAAGGGTATAGTTTTTTTGCCGCACCAGATCTCTATGTTCCAGTGCGTGCAGTTGCGCTAAGTCCAACCGATAGTGTTTCTGAAGATACCACCCGAGCAGGTGCCGATTTTTCCAGTTCACAAACGGTGGCTGAGACAACTAACACCACGGCTCGTATCGCAGCATATGAGGCTCTCGCACTTTTCGACGGCTCTGCTACCGCTGATAGTAATGCTAGTGCACCTGGAAGCAATCAAGAACAACCAGTAACTGATACGCTTTATCTTTTTGATACTTCTGCATCTATGGGTACTGTTTTTGAAACTACTGCCCAAGCTATTGCTGATGCAGCATTAGCTATTGGTGCCCAAAACCACCCAGTTGCCCTGTGGAATTACTCTTCGCCACTTAATCCTGGTGTTACCCAAGGTTGGCGCGTTAATGTCGCCTTCTCCAATGGTGCTGGCGGCAATGAAGCTGCCACAGCCGTTACTCGTTTTGGCACCGGAGGTATGTCTTATACCCGAAGTTCTCTTCATGCCGCGTTAAGTTCTGCCAGCGCTCAGGCACAAGAAACCTCACGACCAGTACGCGTTGTCTTAGTCACTACCGGTACCGACGATACTGATGATCTAAGCACCAGCACTCAAACTGCGCAAGCTGCCGGGGTTATTCTTGATGTAGTACACATTGGCACTGGCGAACAAGATACGGCAGTTGCTACGGCCGCACAAGAATTAAAAGGTAATGTTTATCTAGCAAGCGAGCCTAATCAGATTGCTGATGCAATAGCTTCAGCATCTGGACTGGGATCTTAAACTAAGAAGTTTTTAACTTTCTAACGCTGTCACCGGTAACTCAAAACATTTGAGTTACCGGTTTATTTTTATCTCCCTGCTACTAATCTCTTTCCTTTTATCCCGCATATCCCTGAGCTATCAATATTAGGTTTAGCTAACATCACCTAAATGTAATAATCAATAAAGCAATCCCACACAACAAAGAAAAGTTCAATCCATTGAACTTTTAAAAACATAGCTTTGAACTTTAGTGTTGCGATTCTTGTAATTACAAGATTAGGCTGTGCTCATGGACGCTCGCATACTTGCCCCCTCAGAGTCCCCGGACATCATCTACTTCTCTAGTGCTTCGGAAAATACTCATCGGTTCGTACAAAAACTTAATCGAGCAGCCGCAAGAATTCCCCTGCGACCCAAGATTGAAGGAACCATACAAGTCAGCCGTCCCTATGTTCTTATCGTCCCGTCCTATGGCGGCGGCGAAGAAAAAAGTGCTGTTCCTAAACAAGTTATAAAATTCCTCAATAATCCCACCAACCGCCAGTTCTTACGTGGTGTTATTACTTCCGGCAACACTAATTTTGGCTCAGCTTACTGTATTGCAGGTTCTGTTATTTCCGCTAAATGCCACGTCCCAAACCTATATCAATTTGAATTACTAGGCACTGACTACGACGTCGCACGGGTTAACGAAGGCCTCGATGAATTCTTTGCACAATTAAATAATCCCGATGAGATCAACACATCGATCCCCATCGATTCAGAAATACATTCCTCCGAGCTCACAGCTCAGAATAATTCCTAATTTTTTTAGCAATACCTTGCCATTACATTCGAAAGGAACCCAATGGCCTCACAGGATGTTATTACTCCTCCACAATTTCGATATGCCCCCGATAAACCAATACATCCCATCAATTGGAACAAGCTCATTGATGATAAAGACCTTGAGGTATGGAATCGCCTGACAGCTAATTTTTGGCTCCCCGAAAAAGTACCACTATCCAACGACTTACCTTCGTGGCGTCGTCTCACAGACGATGAGCGCACCCTCACCATGCGGGTATTTACTGGGTTAACTCTCCTAGATACCGTGCAGGCTACTGTGGGCGAAATCAGCCAGATTCATGATGCACAAACCGAGCATGAAGAAGCCGTTTATACAAATATTGCATTCATGCAATCAGTACATGCTCGCTCCTACTCTTCGGTATTCTCAACCCTGTGTAGCACTGCAGAAATCAACGAAGCTTATGATTGGTCTACCCAAAATGAAGTGCTCCAAGAACGAGCCAAGACAGTATTGCGGCACTATTTCGGCGAGGATCCGCTCAAGCGCAAAGTCTCTTCCACTTTGCTTTCCTCATTACTGCTCTACGCCGGTTTCTACCTACCCCTGCATTTTTCCGCTTGTGGAACAATGACGAATACAGCAGATATGGTTCGTCTTATTCTTCGGGATAAAGCAGTGCACGGTTATTATTCTGGCTATAAATACCAGCGTGGATTAGAAAAACATTCTGCTGAAAAGCAAGAAGAAATGCGAATCTTTACCATCGAACTACTCGAAAAGCTCTACCAACTAGAACTGGAATATTCCGGGGAGCTTTATAAAGACAGTGAGTTAATGCCTGATGTCGAGGTATTCGTCCGCTACAACGCAAATAAAGCCTTGATGAATCTCGGTTATCCTGCTTATTTCGCACCAGAAGAAACTCAAGTAAACCCCCGAATTCTGGCAGCACTAACTCCTGGAGCAGATGAGAATCATGATTTCTTCTCTGGCTCTGGCTCCTCTTATGTTATCGGCCGGGCGGAAGAAACTTCTAACGAAGACTGGGATTTCTAATTTCTTCATAACTTATTCACAAGGAAAACTATGTCTACAACAGATAATAAACTCGATATCGCCGTCATTATTGGCAGCCTTCGTGGCGGTTCAGTTGCGCGCAAGATCGCACAGAATACTCTCCATATGTTCAGTGATGAAGTAACTGCACATATCGTTGAAATCCGTGATCTCCCACTTTATGATTTCGACTACGATGACCCAGAGATCACAGATAAACCAACTCCTAAGGAATACACTGCATTCCGCGAAACCATCAAAAAAGCAGATGGGGTTTTATTCGTGACTCCAGAAAATAACCGCACCATTCCTGCTTGCCTAAAAAATGCTATCGATATCGGATCGAAGCCAAACAATGATGTTGCATGGAAGAATCTCCCAGCAGCAATTATCAGTCACTCAGTTGGGCGCATGGGCGGCTACTCATCACAGAAAAATTTAAAATTAGCCCTGTCCTATTTTGATATGCCCATCCAAGGACAGCCAGAAGTTTTTCTTGGCCAGTCCCCATCGTTATTGAACGAAGATGGCAGTTTCCTATCAGCAGATACCACCGAGTTTGTTCAAGGGCATATCGATAGGTTCATAGATTTAGTAAAGCGTAATCCGCGCCCTAAGCGCTAATAAGCAACGCATATCTTATTGTCGATGTTTATCCGGCAACCTATTGTCTGCTGGTAAATACAAGAATGCTTTAACCTTTAATAGCTCAGCCGGTAACTTATACTTTCCAGTTACCTGCTGAGTTTTATTTGTGCCTAATTTTTTATGGCGCTAGAAAAATTAATTAAAACTCTGCTTATCCACTAGCAGCATTCATATAGCAAAAACCCAGACCAGCCAGAGAAAATTGGTCCGGGCTTTAATTAGGTAACGTATTTAGGTTTAAGCCGCTTTTTAGTTAAGAAGACTTACGACGGCGTCGCACCGCTAGTTCATCGACACCAACAACATTATCGCCACCAAAGGAATCGTCGATACGCTCGGAAGGGAAATTGGAAATAGTACCGGTAAGTTCCTTCATAATTCCTGGAACTGCAATACCAAACACCCCTTGCCCACCGCCAAGAAGGTCAATAACTTCCTCATTAGAGCTGCACTCATATACCGTGGCACCATCGGAAACTAGGGTGATATTAGCAAGGTCATCTACACCGCGGTCACGTAATTTATCTACTGCCAAACGAATATTTTGCAAAGAAATACCTGTATCAAGAAGTCGTTTAACAATCTTGAGTACCAGCACATCTTTAAAAGAATATAGTCGCTGAGAACCAGAACCATGGGCAGTACGAATGGTTGGGGTAACCAAACCGGTACGTGCCCAATAATCCAACTGTCGGTAGGTGATGCCGGCAACCTGGCAAGCAGTAGGAACGCGGTATCCTACTTCTTTATCTGGACCCATATAGAAAAGGGATCCTTGTACACCTGGTGCGTCATTGTATTCAGTCATGTTTGTTTTTACTCCTGCGATCTCTGGCTTCGCTTCGAGCCCTCTTTTATTCTTAGCTAAGGTTAAACCAACGTCAAGCAAAAATCGCGCAACACGCCCGAAACATAAACCTCAAGTTGAAGTTTAGACTTTAATTACACCATTGTCACCTTTAATAACATAAATAACAATGACAACAATTGTTTTAGTATTCACTAACTAGCTGGCACTATTTACAATTCTGTTAGTTCTTATCTTCATCTAGACCTGGAAAATCATCAATATCAGGTAGCTCAGAACCTAAATCTCCAAGTTCTAGATCTTCTTCCCTAATCCCCATTTCGGAAAGCAAAGCCTGAAAATCTTCATCACTATCTGGAACTGGCACGCTCTTTTTACTTGGTTCAGGATAAATTTCGAAATAGCGCTGCATATCGTCATCAGAGATAAAAATAGATGCCTGCTGCATAACTTCTTCATCCACAACAATGCGACCTAATACATGCTGAGCAAATCCAATTGCATCAACCGGGCGAGCATCAAACTCACGGCCATCGCTAAGCACAATCGAGGCAATAAAAACACCCTGATAATAAGAACTAATACGTATTTCTTCTAACCCCACTCCATCTTGTTGGAAGAGTAAATCAGAAAAAATATCATACTTCTGCGGACGATTAGGAATATAACCACTATCACGCATAACCATTGGCATAACATCGTGATAAGTCACCCAAATAGGCAGAATTCGACCACTATCATTACCACGCAAAAGAATACAGCAATGCTCATCTGGCCCAATAAACCTAGCGCCTAGACAATCAACTTCCTGAAAAGCCATTTTGATCTCCTGTTAGTCTCTGGTGCGATAAATAAAAGCTCCCAGCTTTCATAACTGGAAGCTTTATCTTAAAATCTGGCTTGAACTGCAGTTTTATCTGTTTGATAACACTACAACTATGCAATAAGTTTTTATGAATGATTGCCACGCAAGACACTTTTTACCAAAGTAGCATGCATTGATACCACCAAAGCAGTCATTTGCTGCTTCATATCATCAGCTCGTTCTTTGCCATCAGCACTTAACCTCGCCACTGGTGTAGCTGCTCGTTGAATCAAATCCGCTTGACGCGCAGCAGTGTTACGCAGAGACTTCAAATGGCGAGTATCGAAACCAAAACCTTTCAGCTGCTCAGCAACACTAACGATGCTCACATCATCATTAGTAAAAAAACCTGAGGAATCTGGCACGACCACATGTGCTTCAATGAGCTCAGTAACTAACTGTATGCTCACTTCAGCACGCTCCGCCAAATCAGAATCAGTAAGCCGAGTTAAGGTAGGTGCAGCAAAACTTTCCGGCCCAATAAGCTGATCACCAGTAGTCTTCTTGAGCTGAGTCACAGCCCCCGAATCCATTGCCTCTAGCTGTTCGCGAATTACCTTTAACGGCAAATAATTATCACGCTGGGTAGTCAAAATAAACCGCAACCGATCTACATCATCGGCTGTAAAACGACGATACCCAGATGAAGTCCGCTGCGGGGTAATAAGGCCTTCTGATTCCAAAAAACGGATTTTAGAGACAGTAACGTCCGGGAATTCCTTAGTAAGGGTCTCGATAACTACGCCGATAGACACAGTCTTTTTTGCCCGTTTAGTGCTTTGCTGAGCAGAAGCAGTACTCTGATGCGCGGTTGCGTTCATAAATATATAAAACTCTTAAAGCTAGAAAAGGTCAGGGGTATCCATAAACACACATTAACTGCGCGAGGTAGAACCAATGTTACCCGCTAAGAAAACCAAACGGAACTTACCGATCTGAATCTCATCACCGGTAGAAAGAATCTCACTGTTACGAGGTTCACGGTTGATATAGGTACCATTTAAAGATCCAACATCAACAACTTCGAAGGTTTCATTTTCCAGACGAAACTCCGCATGACGACGAGAAACCGTCACATCATCTAAGAAAATATCGCTCTCTGGATGCCGGCCAGCAGTAGTAACCGGACGATCTAATAAAAAGCGTGCTCCGGCGTTGGGGCCACGCTTAACAACCAGCATAGCTGCACCTGCTGGAGGTGTAATGTCCGAGCCAGCTGCAGGTGTTGCTACCGCACCAGACTCCATTTCCTTGAGCAGATCCGCGCGAAAAACGGATGTGGTTTCAACCTGTACCTCAGGTTCACCAATGATGTCGCTCATGTTCAACCTCCGAGTTTGCTGTTTTTATGACTTAGCTTTTATCCTGTTTCACCGCAGATAAGCAGCAGCAACATTATAGATAAAAACAACCTCACTAAATTTTACAACTTTATTTCTACTGACCGCAGATACTGAAACTATAGAATGCAGATACCTACGCAAGCTAATGAATAACATCATAGCCGCTATTGCTAAAAATCAATGGTTTAGGTTCATATCACAATCAAAAAATTCTCTTTTTATTACGCTGCGTCTGGCTTTTTATTAGCTTTTAGCGCATAGAGTGACAAGTGCTATCCCCCCATTCTCACCTATTTAAAGATTGCTCCAATTCCTTTTAATACTGAATTACCAGAACCGGCAAGCGGATTATCAGAAACCATATATGTCCAGGTTGCTGATGGACGAGCTAAACCATGATCTGCTAAATGCGCACCCTCATCGTCGATAAGCACTTCTTTAAAAGTAGTTACAGCTTTATCCACGGCGCGTTGTGCTAATTCTTTAAACTCTCGTACTGCAATGCGGTGGTACTCATCAATGGGGGTTTCTCGAGCAATTGCGCGCAAGTGAATGGATTCTCGAACATCATCCATCAGTGCTAGATGCTCACTCCACTCATAATCCAAGTGATACAACATAATTTCTCTGGCAGCTTGTTCGACAATCGCTGAATCAAGGTGCATAAGTTCTTGCGCCCGCTGTGGGGCTCGTTGAGATAATTCCTGCCAGGCTTGGTTACTATCAAGCAAAACAGAGCGGCGTTCATCAACGATAATGCGTTGATCGGCAAGCAGCTTATTGTACTTCCATGTTTGAGAATGAATTTCTAGTAGCTGCCCTTCGGTAACACGCTGGCAATGCTCTATCCAATCACGAATCCGCTTAGATTCAATAAGTCCATCAGCTTCTGGTTGCGCAGTCACTTCTTCGCCAGCTCCACCAACTGCAACCACATCGTCTTCTAATGATAAGAAGAAAAGTGATAACCCCGGATCTCCTTGACGTCCTGCTCGACCACGCAATTGGTTATCCAATCGAGAGCTACGATGTCTAGTCGTACCAATCACAGCAAGCCCACCGCGGGAAACAACTGCTTCATAATCACGTTCATCTGCCCCACCAAGGCGAATATCGGTACCTCGACCAGCCATCTGAGTAGAAACAGTCACCCGAGCTAAATCACCAGCTTCGGCGATAATGCGTGCCTCTTCTGCATCATTTTTTGCATTCAAAACATTGCAATCAATACCTGCCTCAGCTAGTGCTTGAGCAATTGCCTCTGATTCAGCAACATCATGAGTACCAATCAACACTGGCTGACCGGTTTCATGCAGTAAGCGAATTTCTTTAATAATGGCGCGAAACTTCTCTTCACTGGTTGCATAGACTCGATCAGCTTCATCAAAACGACGTAGTTCCTTATGCCGTGGGATCTCGGCTACCCGCAAATCATAAAACTGACGCAGTTGGTCAGTTGCTTCCACAGCAGTACCAGTCATACCACAAACAACTGGATATCTACCCATCAACGCCTGCAGAGTAATAGTGTCCAGAATCCGCCCACCCTCAGTGACTTTCAGTCCTTCTTTGGCTTCCACAGCAGCTTGTACCCCATCTGGCCAACGCTGTAAATCGGCAACACGACCTTTAGAGGCGTCGATAAGTGCAACTTTTCCGTCTCGAACGATATAGTGAATGTCTCGAATCAGTAGCGCTTGAGCGTGTAAGGCAAGATTAACTTGAACGAGTGTAGAACCGACATGTTCGTCGTCGTAAAGCGAGTTAATGCCTAACCGATGCTCAACTTTTTGTGCGCCTTGCTCAGTAAGAAAAACATTGCGCCGGTCATCATCAAAGATGTAATCCTCGCCTTCGATCAACTTAGCAACAATCTGCGTAATCCGGCCAGTAGGAGCATAACCAGGCTCATTGCCGGCAAGAACAAGTGGAACCAATGCCTCATCTACTAAAACACTGTCAGCTTCATCAACAACAGCTACATCTGCACCATGTTGTACTGCGTCTTTTCGGTCAGTAATAAGCTGATCTCTTAATACATCAAAACCAATCTCACTTACTGCCCCATAGACAATATTGGCCCGGTATACTTCCCGACGTTGTTCACGGCTAAGGTTTTCGGTAATCGCAGCCACGCTAAGATCAAAAAACTCTACCAGCGGCCCCATCCATTGAGCATCGCGGGCAGCCAAATAATCATTGACAGTAATCGCATGCACGCGTTTACCCATCAGTGCGAAACCAGTATTTGCCATTGCTCCGACTAGGGTTTTACCTTCACCAGTGGCCATCTGGATAACATCGCCACCAAGCAGTCCAAGAACAGCCTGGTTTTGCACATCAAATGGTTTTAGACCTAGAGTGCGCTCAGCAGCAATACTTAAAAGTGCAAGAAACTCCGCAGGCTGTACAAGCTCACCGGTATGAGCTAATTCCTTGGCACGGGCTGCAATCTCCGTGTCGCTTTTCGACGCCCATTGATCACGCCAAGTATCAACTTTATCCACGACTGCTCGGGATTTCTTTTGATTACGGGTAGCTTTGCCACCCATGGCATTCCAAAACCAGTCAAAAGTTGCCACTTAAATTCGTCATCTCCTTGGAAGGCGTGAGAAAAGATAATGTCGCATCATATATCGCTACAACCCGTCTCATTAAACTAATAGCGTTTATTCTGCCATGAGCTAAGAAAGCAATAAGAAAAATCGCTGCCAGCGTACACCCGATTGCTAGCATTGCTCTAGCTCCATCGAGAATCATTGATCTTTTCAAGTAAAATAGTGGACTAGCTATCTGATATCAGCCTTATTGTAGGGAAAACGCGTTTTTATGAAATTAATTAAAACCATTACTGACTGTCCTTGTGGATCAGGATCTGACTTTAATGATTGCTGTGAACCCTATCTGAATGGTACGATAGCCCCGTCTACCGCAGAAAAACTAATGCGCTCTCGATACAGTGCCTTTGCACTAGCTAATCGTGATTATCTAATCAAAACGTGGTATCCCGATACCCGTCCGCTCGACATTCAATTCGCTGAAGATATTAGCTGGGTAAAGCTAGAGATCCTGCACATTACTGGGGGAACAGAATTTGATTCCTATGGTGAGATTGAATTTGATGCTACCTACATTATTGGCATTGATCCCACAATACATATACACCACGAACGCTCAGTTTTTCGCCGACAAAACGGCCGCTGGTTTTATGATGACGAGATAGAATAAGTCCCCAACTAGGTGCACAAACCTTTTACCTGCCAATTAGGCATAGTAGATAACAGTAGTGTAACCTTTCCCTCGTTACAGGGTTTCCTATAACAACGGGCTATGGCGCAGCTTGGTAGCGCACTTGACTGGGGGTCAAGGGGTCGCAGGTTCAAATCCTGTTAGCCCGACAAAATATATAGACCAGAGCAAAATGTCCTGGTCTATTTTTTGTTTTACACTAATCCGGGATCAACCCTTTGAAAAAAGTTAATCAATATCAAGACCGCTAACTAGACAATTAAAGTTTTTTCATTGAAGCTATGTCTATTAGCCACGGATACTAGAATGTGCTAGCCCAATTAAATCGAATAATTTTCTGGTTCTTTTCCTGGTGGCACCTGAGAAAACTTACGCGTTGCCCACCTAATAAACGATTCCCATGGGCCACGACGATGAAACCGCGGCAAAAGCTGCCACAACATTGCAAAAATCGAGATTCCTACTATTTGAACAGCAAACTCAATCCAGGCAAAGGTTTCACCATTATCAATCGTATCGTAATCCGTATCCAGCTTAGGGCTGGGAGGATACTTAAGGTCATAAAAATCCGACCAATTTTCTGCTTGATTAACTAGATCTTGGTATTCTTGCCACGGCCGACCATACTGCGTTTCCTCTGCTTGAGGCGCCATCTCGGTAGCTCCTAAGCTGCTGCCATCATTATTAGTGAAGGACACAAGTATGACCAGTATTCCAGAAGCAATAACATGCAAAGTATATGAGGTTAACGACATTTGCCCCATAGCGCGCAATGGGTACATTACTTTACGCAACAAATTCGGCTCACAGATAACGACGCAAAGAGAAATAACTGCAAGAGCTACCGCAATAGACAGCACAACGTCGCCAAGACCACCACTATGTGCCATCGGAGAGAAGTAATCGCGCCAAAAACTAAAATTTTCTTCATACTCCGGAAGTAATCCATCACTGAATGCCGCAGACTTATCTGCTACATAAGTAGCACTCTCATCCCCATATTGAGCATGAATCCCTTTAATCCGATACCAAAACGCAAAAATTGTTGGTACTACCGTTATCCCGCCAAGCAGTAACCATTTTTTCCTACTACCTTGTTCAATGAAAATGCGGTGAACAATCATACCGCTAAGTCCGTAAGCTAACCAGGCAAATAACGGGTAAACACCGACTAGCCAGCCGGAATAGATACCAAGCAACACTGCTAAGGCAGCTATTGCGGGTCCTATAAAAACCAGCCCAATCAAAAGTAACGCCAGATTACGCGTGCGCCAATTGATAACCAGAGTGAGAATAATAATCTCTGCAGCAATCGAACCCAAAACAACAACAATATAGGAAGGAAATGCTTCGAGAAGAAACCCAATACCAGCAATAAGCAGCCCACGCGTTAATAATGACAATCGCATTTGTAACTGTGGTACTCCACCTAATATGCGTCCCCGCGCTGAAATAATTCCTACTGATACTCCAGCAAGGACAGCAAATAACGCCGAAGGGAAACCACTAGCTACTCCCCTAATTACTGGGTGAGTAATTCCAGAATGCGCTGCAATCATCCCGATAATTGCTAATGCACGAGCTAAATCCAAACCATAGATTCGGGCTGATTCTTTTTGCATCGTTTCACTATATCCCCTCTCATCTTTAAAGTTTCTCTGACACCAACCATAGGATATTTTCGTTTATCTAACAGTTATAAAAACACCAGTATCACACTAGGAATATCAGTACCACTAAGATAAGAAAACGCTATGTATATCCCCCCATTATCTCATCGCAATACACCGAAATTTTCCTCGGCTGAGCACCGACGCAATTCATCGGCAGCTTTTAATCAAGGTGCGAGCAACTATCACGATATTCGCCCCGGTTATCCCTTAATAGTCCAGGATTTTTTCCGTGCATATTTACCGCAGCACCAACTCACCATTGTCGATATTGGATCCGGCACCGGTAAACTCACCGCAAATTTAATTGATTTAGGTACTGTTATTGCACTTGATACCAGTAAAGATATGCTTGATGAACTTGCTAAACACACACCAGCACATCGCATACGTGCCCGTGCCGAAGCTACTGGATTAGGCACAGGAACTATCGACGCAATTACTTGCGCCCAAACCTGGCACTGGCTTGATACAAATCAAACCAGCCATGAGTTAGCGCGGATATCTACTTCTGATGCCCCATTATTATTGGTGTGGAATTCCCTTAATGTAGACATCCCCTGGGTACACCGGCTCAGTAGGATTATGCATTCTGGCGATACCCTTAAACGTGGCTTCATTCCTCCGCATGCAACTCCCTGGGAGATAGTTGATATTCTGCGTGACTCCTGGATACAAACACTGCTCCCCGAAGATATACATGCGCTTACCCGCACACGTTCTTATTGGTTACGGGCAAATAACACTACGCGAGCACGGGTAAACTCTAATCTGAATTGGTATCTTTATGACCACCTCGGTCATACTCCAGAAACTCTCATCGAACTTCCCTACCGTGTCGATGCTTTTATTCTGCGCAAGGCTTAAACCCCACCAAAACTTTTCCCTGACATTGTAGTACTACTTAACTACGTCCTTTTATCCATGCCTGCCATAAAGTATGGTAACGCCCCTGAAGGCTAAGTAATTCCGCATGGCTACCAGCTTCAACGATTTCACCAGCCTCCATAACTACTACCACATCAGCCGCTTGTGCTTGATCTAGTCTATGTGCCACCACTAATGCAGTACGATCTCGGGTGACTTCCTCAGCTGCTTGTTCTAATGCCGTTGCGCCTTGCGAACCAGCTTCTGCGGTCGCCTCATCCATAATCACAATTGCTGGATCCAATAATAAAATACGCGCTAAAGCTAATTGTTGTGCCTCTAATGGCTCGATTGCTAAGCCACGCGCACCAACAACGGTATCAAAACCATCAACCAATTGTTCAAACCACTCTAACGCATGCACTCTGTTGAGCACATAAATAAGTTCCTCATCAGTAGCATCAGGTCGCGCTAAGGTGAGATCTTCACGCAGAGTTCCAGAAAAAACATATACTTCCTGGCTAACCATAGCCAATCGCGCTTTGCGCTCTGCATCAGAAAAAGTAGTCACCTCTTGGCCGTCGATAAGCACTTGACCAGAACTTGGTTCCCGAAGCCCTGCTACAAGTGCTGCAACTGTTGTTTTCCCGGCACCCGAAGCACCTACAATAGCAACTGTTTGCCCAGGTTCAATGCGCATATTAACGTTACGAACTGCCCACTGATTTTCTTGATAGCTAAAATTAACCTGTTTTAGTTCTACCTCACCGCGCGGTACACCAGCATGCGATGACGGTACTTCTACTGGCGGATTCACACTCACGCCCACAATGCGCGCTAATGAAGCATAACCAGATTGAACCGTGTCAAGCACACGCATAAGCATATTAATTGAGCCACGAATACGGATCAATAGCAATACCGCAGCAGTAACTCCGCCAATACTAACGCTGTGTGAACGAACCAAGAAAAAACCCAACAGAAGGGCAAAAAATAGCATGACCCATTCCCCAAGTATGAGCCAGGAGTTTAGCGTTAGCATAGTCATGCGTGCACGCATACCACGAGTAACAACCTGCCACGAAGCCTCAGAAACACGGTTATGCATTACTTCTTCCATCCGATAAGCACGCACAGTATCACGACCGCGAATTGCTTCTAATACCCGATGGGCTCGCTCACCCATACTGGCACGCTCTGCTGCATACCGCGCCGGGGCTACTCTAAGGTACTGTCGTGCTCCCCAATAATAAATAGGGGCAGCTGCTAATGGGATAAAGAAAAACTGCCATTCAATACTAAAAAGTGCAATTCCGGTAACAACGACGGTAAACAGTGCGGTCGTTAAAACCGGAATAGATTCAGTCACCGACTGCGATAGGGTAGCTACATCATCAGTGGACCGACTAATCAAATCACCGGTACCAGCATCTTCAACCTGGTGTGTGGGTAAGCCCAAAGCAGTACTGACCATATCTTCTCGTAAATTAGCAATAATTCTTTCGGCAAGCCGCGAAATCAGATAAAACCCCAGTGCATTAGCTATTGCAGCAACTAGTACAATAAATGCAGTAACCATAGCGAGTTGGATAAGTTGGGTGCTTGCGTGCGCAGAATTGTCACTGCTGCTGACAATATCAATAATTCTTCCCAGCATAATCGGCACCCACGTAGTAGCAACAGCGCCGCAAATCAGCAGTACTACTGCCAATAAAAACCACCATCGTGCCCGCGGGATAGCGCGCAGTTGTACACTAAGTTGGCTTCGAATATCGCTTACTCTGGCTAATGGAAAATGTAAGTCACTATTCATAACTGCCTACTAACCAACTTTGTGCTTGATCAACGGTTACTACCCGATCAGCAACTATGCGCCAACTTGGTGCATCACTAACGACGACAGTTCGCTTCCCTATTCTTAACTGAGCAACCCGTTGCGCAATCTGGGATTCGGTGACCGAATCCACCGCAGTAGTGGGATCAATAAGCATCAATACATCAGGATCTGCAGCAAGTGCTCGGGCAAGGGCTACTCGCTGACGCTGTCCACCAGAAAGTAATCGTCCTTCCTCACCTACTTCACGCTGATCCCCACCAGGAATATCAGTACCGCTAGCGGCATAGAGTGCTTGAGTAATCTCAGTGCTACTGTGCTGCGTTGAAAAAGCAGCAATATTTTCTGCAATAGTGCCGTCGAAAAGCGAAGCCTGATGCGGGGCAACAATAACTCGGCACCGATCTAATGTTTCCCAGCGATCACGCTCTGCAGAACTCAATTTATTTTCAATAACACTTATCCCCAGCGGAATACGTTCGACAACATCATTAGAATCTGTAGTTAACTCACGGATATAACCAGCACGCAGTACTTCTTGAATCCGGGCTCCAGAGGCCTTGGCCGATGCCCATTTTGAAACTAGGTTACGGCCAAACATGGTCATTGGGGTGATAATGAATTGGGTAAGCCCAACAACAATAATTACTTAACCGATGCTAATAACACCATTGATAGCCATAAAGCCACTGACTACACCTAATGAAGTAGTCAGTAACATGCCGGTTAGCTCGGTAGCACCATTAAGTCTAGCCTCAGCACTATTAGCAGAAATCGTGCGCCTAAAAGCCTCATCCGAAGCAACTTTATAACGTTGACGTACTGTGGTTACCGCACCCAAGCCTTTAATAATTCTTAACCCTTGCACTACGTCAGTTGCAGTAGCGGCGGCATCAGCAACCGCTGCTTGCCGGTGTCCAGAACGTTTTTGTAAAGGCGTACCAAAAAGCATTGCCACCATAATCAGCAGTGGAGCTCCCATAAGAATGGCAACACCTAATATCCAATGAGTACGGGTAAGCATTGTTGTCACATAGACAATAGAGGCAAACTCAGCCACCGGAAAAACAGTAATCATAACGGTGGTAGCTACTCACTCAGTATCTGCACTTGCTATAGATAACAAGCTACCGGCACTTCGATTATGCCCAGCTAAACCACGAGGATCTTGGATTCTATCGGTTACCTCAGTACGTAAATCATGCCCAAGAATAAGCTCTGATCGGATTAAGAAAAAACGGGCGGAAAAATTGACCCCAAAATTAAGGACAATAACGACGCTTAGTGCAATCAACCAGGGAAAAAATTGGGTGAAATCTCCACTAGCAATACCTCGATCAATTGCATTGCCGACAATAACTGGTAATAATGCCTGGCAGATAAAGGCTGCTGCCGTAGAAATACTGGCTACAAAACTCCAGGGACGCTGCGCCAAGACTGTTTTGAGTGTCCACCGCTTATCTTGGGCAGTGGGTAACCGTGATGCTTGGCTGCCAGGTCCAGGTAGGGCGGAATAATTAATTGCCACTACTTTTTACCTTTCCTTACAAGAAACCCGTGGCTTTGGTGAAGGCCACGGGCTAGGGTGTGTTTAGTTTTTTTTGCCTCGTCGCTCGCGCACGCGAACCGCAATGCGAACTGGTGAGCCGGTAAAACCAAAGGCTTCCCGGAACTTTCGCTCCAAATAACGGCGATAACCTGCATCGAGGAAGCCGGTGGTGAATAAAACGATTGTTGGTGGTCGAGTTGAGGCTTGGGTGGCAAAAAGAACCCGTGGTACTCTACCGCCCTTCATCGGTGGTGGGTTTTGCGCAATGGTAGCTCGCAACCAGTTATTAAGCTGACCAGTAGTAATACGCTTATCCCAACTCTCTAATGCTTCCACCATATATGGTTCTAGACGTTGGACAGCACGCCCGGTTTCAGCAGAAATATTAATGCGTTTTACCCATGGAATATGGGCGAGCTGTTGTTCTATTTCGCGCTCTAATTCCCACCGGCGATCTTCTTCCATAAGATCCCATTTATTAAAGACCAGCACTAACGCCTTGCCGGCTTCCAGGATCATATTCAGCACACGCTGATCTTGTTCCGAGACCGGCTGTGAGGAATCAATCATAAAAATACAGATCTCGGCCGCATCAATAACTCCCCGAGTGCGAAGCGAGGCATAGTACTCATGTCCTTGAGCGTTTTTAACCTTCTTGCGCAAACCAGCGGTATCAATAAACTTCCACAGATGCTGATCTAATTGCACCAATGAATCCACTGGGTCAACGGTAGTACCAGCAACATTATCGACCACTGAACGTGATTCACCGGTAAGTTTATTAAGCAGGCTGGATTTACCCACATTTGGCTTACCAACCAAAGCCACGCGACGTGGACCTTCAGTAATTGTGGAACTGCGTGGAGTTTCTGGGAATCGTGCCAGAATTTCTTCCAAAACATCTGCACCACCGCGACCATGTTGTGCAGAAACCGGCCATGGGTCGCCAAGTCCTAATGCATAAAACTCGGCCATATCTGCATAAAAAGTCTCGGAATCAAATTTATTGGCTACTAGAATAACCGGCACATCTGCCCGCTGGAGTTTCTTTGCCATGACCGCATCGGTCTCAGTAATACCAACCATGGTATCGACGACCATAACAATAACGTCAGCTGTCTGCATAGCAACCTCAGCCTGACGTGCGATTGCTGCATGAATGCCTTTGACATTAGGATCCCAGCCACCGGTGTCTTGCACCCAAAAACGTTTTCCGCCCCAATCGGCAAGATAAGAGATGCGGTCACGAGTTACCCCGGGAAAATCTTCCACAACTGCTTCACGACGGCCAATAAAACGGTTCACCAGTGAAGACTTACCCACGTTTGGTCTACCAACAATAGCTACCGTGCAAAGAGCTTCTTCGAAATGCCCCGGTTGTTCAACACCAAAAGCGCGTTCGAGATCTTCCCATTCCTCGTCGGTATAATCATTACCAAAATCAGGATCAGAAAACTCAGTCTCGTCGATATCTTCGATATCAAAGGATGGGTCGTAATTAAACTCGGACTCATCAAAATCGGTGGCAGCATAGCCGCCATGAGGGGCAGGAATATCTTCTTCGATAAATACTTCCTGAGCATCCATTTCGCCATCGTGAGTGTGATAAACGAAAACTGTCTCTTCGTCTTCGCCTGGCATACCAAGGTTCTTTTTATTAGCCATAAGACTTAGTTCATCCTTTCTGCGGATGCTTCAATGAGCCCAATGAGCTCAGCGATAACATCATCAAGCGACATGTCAGAGGTATCAACAATCACAGCGTCTTCCGCAGGGCGCAGTGGGTCTGTGGTACGAGTAGAGTCTATTTCATCTCGTCTCAGCACATCAGCTAACACCGCGTTATAGTCAACAATTCGTCCGGCCGCATTATCTTGATCACAGCGACGTTTCGCACGTACCTCTGCCGATGCAGTAAGAAAAATCTTTATGGGTGCATCGACAAGTACATTAGTGCCAATGTCTCGTCCATCAAGTACGCAACGACCAGCACGCTTAGCTAGCTTGCGTTGCAAAGCTACCAAATTGTTCCGAACTTCTGGAATAGCCGCTACCGCAGACACCTGCCTGGTTACCTCCACACCGCGGATCTCTTCAGAGACGTCTTCGCCATCAAGAAGTACTGCACGTGACTGCGGATCGTCATTAACACTTAATGGAATTGCACCACTTAATGCGACTATTGCAGCAGTATCAGAAACCGATACGCCTTGGCGTAAAGCATAAAGCGTAGCCACCCGATACATAGCACCAGTATCAATATATTTTGCACCAAAATGGGTTGCAATGGCGCGACATACTGTAGATTTACCCGCACCAGAAGGACCGTCGACGGCCACAATTAATCCACCGGGAACGTTTTCTAATGTTACCGGCGACATTACATATCCACCGCCTTATACAAACTGGTTAGTTCGGAAGAATTTAATGCTCGGTAAAAACCGGGCTTCATATCCCCTAACGAAACTGTATGTAGTTTGGTACGCACCAAATGCTGCACTGGGTAACCAGCCGCTTTAAGCATGCGGCGAACAATATGTTTGCGTCCTTCATGAAGTTCAACGCGTACCAAGGATTTTCCTTGATAGGTATCAACAATTTGTACATAGTCTGCCTTGGCAATGCCGTCGTCAAGCTCAATGCCAGCACGCAACTGCTGGATAAGTTTATTATCTGCTTCGCCTAAAACGGTGGCTAGGTAGGTCTTCGATACGTGATACTTCGGGTGCATGAGCCGATTAGCCAACTCACCATCGTTGGTTAAGATCAGCAGTCCTTCGGTATCTGCGTCAAGGCGACCAACATGGAAAAGTCGCTGGCCAGAGGCAATACGTTCACTCATAAGATCGCCGATACAAGGACGGCCTAGTTCATCACTCATTGTCGAGTGCATTCCGCGAGGCTTATTTAAAATGAAATACTGATTCTCATCATTGACATTAATACGCACACCATCAACACGAATAACATCGCGATCGGGGTACACTCGTAAACCCTGCTGGGCAACAATCTTACCGTTGACCTCTACCCGTCCAGCGTCGATAAGTACTTCGGCGTGACGACGAGAAGCAACTCCTGCCCTCGCTAAAACTTTTTGTAACCGAATACCCTCGCCCTGATTATTTGCCGAGGAATCGAAAGCAACCTTTTTTACATGCTGTTTACGAGCTGGACGAGCATTAGACAACAACATGTCCGAATCACGAGGTTTGCGTTCCTGTTTTACTGGCTTAGCAGCTTTTGGCTTGCCAAAGCGATTGCGTTCTACACCACGTCCCCCCGGTTGGTGGTGCGAATTTTTATGGGAGCGACTAGAGCCGGCGCCCCTTCCCGGTGTGCCATCACGGCGAGCGGATTGAGCCACGATATGTGTCCTATCGTAAAAAGATATGTGATTATAAATACGCAGTCACTCTACAGGAGTTTTTTTCGCTTGTCGATGACACTAAGAAAAACGACACTAAAAGACTTCGTCAATGGAATCAACATTAGGCAGTAACGGAGCCAGATCTGGTAGCTGCGCTAAAGAATCAATACCTAATAACTCTAAAAAGAGCTCCGTAGTTTCATAGTGCATCGCCCCATATGCACCAGCACTTTCGTTATTGCTCATATCAACTTCCCGAATCAAACCGCGCAGCTGCAATGTGCGCATAACGCCATCAACATTAACTCCACGAATCGCTGATACTTGGGCGCGAGTCGCTGGTTGTCGATACGCCACCACGGCAAGAGTCTCTAATGCAGCTCGTGATAATTTTGTTTGGGAACCATGTAGCAAAAACTTTTCGACGATAGCCGCATTTTCAGCCACCGTATAAAGCCGCCACCCTTCTGGGGTTTCTCGTGCTTCAATGCCACTACCGCGCTGTTTCAATTCCTCCGCCAGCTGACGCAAAACGCTTAATATAGTCGCCGAATCATATTCAGTAACCTGCGCTAACTGTTCCACACTAACTGGAGTGTCAATAACTAGAAGAATTGATTCCACCTGACTACGCAGTTGGGAGATCATTGGTAGTTCCATCGCTTTATTGTTACATAGATATCTTATTAACTTTTTGAATACACGCAGGCTCTTAAAACAGACTTTACTATTTTCATTTAACTTAAAATATCCAAAAATCAAGAATAGAATCTTGATTTTTTATTTCATCAGCGTATATGACAATGAAATTATTGCCAGTTACTTGCGGCAACCACTGCTGGGTCCACTTCCAGACCAGTCCATGCTATGTGTAGTTCACCAAGAGCTTCTTCCTGTTCTACCCCGATAGCCTGTGCTTTATAAAGTTCTAAAAGAGCTAAAAACCGACCTACTATCTGCATTGATATAGTGCAATCTTTAGTTAAATCAGCAAAATTTAACCAATAATTTGCTCCTGCCACCCGCAAGGTATCGAGTATTTTTCCAGCTTGTTCAGGAACCGATACCGCAACGTGGTGAATATGGTTGGTAGCAACTGTTTCTGGCGGTTGTGGCCGAAATACCCCAGCAGCTAGCTGTGCAAAGCTTTTATAATCATGGCCTAAAACAACCGGCGGCAATAAACATGCAAACTGTTCTTCAAGACTAACCACTCTAGGATATCTTCGACGTGCTTGCTGTTGCCACTGAGCAAATCTATCCGCAACCTGTGCATATGCACGATATTGCAAAAGGCGTGCAAAAAGTAAATCGCGGGTTTCTAATAAAGCCAAGTCTTCTTCGCTATCAACGTCACCACGAGGAAGCAATCGAGCAGCCTTTAAATCTAAAAGCGTTGCCGCAATAACTAAGAATTCTGTAATCTCATCTAGCTCTGCTGACTCACCTAATTGGCGTGCATACGATACAAACTCATCGGTTACCTCCGCAAGAGCTACTTCAGTTACTTCAAGCTTACGTGATTGAATAAGCTGTAAAAGCAGATCAAAAGGTCCCTCAAAGTTCTTTAAAACCAGCCGAAAACCAGTAATCTCTGGTTGCTGTTGCGAAATAGCTACTGGCATATGCTAGCGCGTGGTGCGTTCAATAACTTCTCGTGCCAATTGTCGGTACTGGTGTGCCCCTGGTGAATGTGGTGCCCAGGAAGTGATAGGTTCCCCAGCAACAGTAGTTTCTGGAAAACGCACCGTACGGGTGATAACAGTATCAAAAACACGATCTTGAAAAACTTCCACTACTCGCGACATAACTTCCCGTGAGTGCGAGGTACGTCGATCAAACATTGTTACCAAAATACCGACAATTTCTAAGTTGAAATTAAGGCGATCCCGTACTTTTTCCACGGTATCGGTAAGCAGTGCTAGCCCGCGCAAGGAGAAATACTCACATTCCATAGGAATGATAACTCCATGTGAACAAGCAAGCGCATTAACAGTCAATAGTCCCAAGGAGGGTTGGCAGTCGAGAATAATGTAGTCATAATCTTTAAGCACTGGGCGTAATGCTCGCGCTAAAGTTTGTTCCCGACCAACCTCATTAACCAACTGAATTTCTGCTGCGGATAGGTCAATATTTGCTGGTACCAAGTCTAAACCCGGTACCGAAGTATGGTGAATGGCATTATGTATACCCACGGTATTATCCACCATCAGGTTATAGACAGTGACATCAAGTTCCTCATAAGCAATATTCAACCCAGCCGATAGCGCCCCTTGGGGATCCAGGTCGACTAAAAGAACTTTCCTACCTGCCTCCGCAAGGCATGCACCCAAATTGATTGTCGAAGTAGTTTTACCCACCCCGCCTTTTTGATTGCACATACTAAGAATTGTTGCCGGACCATGACGATCAAGAGGCGCTGGATCTGGAAATTCGCGCAGAGGGCGCCCAGTAAGACCCACCTTCTGTTCGGGGGCTTCAAACAGTCCCGATTCGCTCATGTCAATTCCTTTTCCTTGACTATTACCTATATCTTGCCGGCCGGCAGGACATGTCCACTTTTTTCATTCAAGCTTACACGTCTGTCATTTATTTCTTGTACCTACACTACTGCCAAGGTAGCTCTAAGCAAGGTAACAAACCCTAACGCCGTGTCGCAGTACAACTACTTGCGCTCTGTTATGCGCGCGGATGCGCCGTACGCCATACTTGACGCAAATTCTCTGCCGAAACATGGGTATAAATTTGAGTTGTGGTCACTGAAGAATGCCCCAATAATTCTTGCACCACACGCACATCTGCGCCACCTTCAATCAAGTGGGTACCAAAACTATGTCTTAAAGTATGTGGGGAAATATCTTTAACAATCCCCGCCCGTTGTGCAGCTTGTTTAATAATTGCCCACGCACTCTGTCTAGATAACTGACCACCACGCTTATTAAGAAATAAAGCATGCGACTTACCCTTAGCTAAACTTGGTCGCCCACGCACAACATATGCCTCAACAGCCGTAATTGCTTTTGTCCCCATTGGTACAATACGCTGCTTATTTCCTTTGCCGGTAAGACGTAAAACCCCGGTTAATTCACTAAACTCATCAACTGGCAATGCACTAATTTCTGATATTCGTGCGCCTGTCGCATAAAGGAGCTCAATAAGTGCCTTATCCCGAAGATCAAATGGAGTTGCATATTCTCCATCAGGGATAGCGTCGATAAGCTGAGTGACTTCCTCGATACTTAACACATCAGGTAGGTGCTTAGGGGTAAGTGGTGGTGAAACCTCCTGAGCTACATCAATATCTAGCTCACCTTCCAACATTGCAAACTTATGCAAGCCACGAGCAACCACTAAAGCACGCCCGCTTGAAGAAACCGCTAACCCACCACGGCGTAAATCCCGCACATAAGCTTCCAGATCAGTTGCCGCAACTGACTCTAAATCAGTAATTTTTGCGGCTTCTAACCAGGAGAGGTACCGTTGCACATCACGCCGATAATTACTTAAAGTATTTGCGCTAAGCCCACGTTCTACTGATAAATGGGTAAGCCAATTACGCGCAATAAGACCAGGATCAGCCACGTGCGATCTTCTTCATATCAGCACCAGGGGCTGCTTTTCGACGCGCAGCAAGCCGCGTGGGCCGAAGAGAAAAAGCACTATTAGTGCCACGTAATGCATACCCGCCTTGAAGAACCTGATAAACAGCCAAAATACCGGCAACAGCAATAGCATTTGCTATCTCGCCACGGAAAACCTGTGCCACAGCTGCTTCCACATCAACCCAGCTAGTACTCATATCGGCTTCTTCGTCTTCTAGCATTGGTCTCTCAACCTCTAGCAAATCCTGGGCCAGAAACACCCGCACTGCCTCATCACAAAAGCCAGGACTGGTTGCTAGATCAAGCAGTACCGACCATTTTTTAGCGGCTAACCCGGCTTCTTCGCGTAATTCGCGTTGTGCACAATCAAGAGCTTCTTCATCAACATAATCCAATAAACCTGCTGGTAACTCCATCAAGCGCTGACCTATTGAATGTCGGTATTGCTCCACTAGAAAGATTTTTCCTTCCCGAAAAGCAACCACTGCTACCGCACCAAAATGTTCGACTACTTCCCTTGAAGCACTCGTACCACCTGGCATCACCACCTGATCACGGCGAAGCGCAATGATAGGAGCGTCGACAAGCAACTCAGAATCTAGAACCTGGAAATCATGCTGCATAAGAAACCAATTTAACCACGCATATTTGGTGCTGGGGAAGCAGCTTCAGCCGATGCTGCTGCGCCATATTGTCCAGAGCCACCAGCAAGTTGTTCTCTTACCGCCAAAACTGTGGCGATTCTACCCCAAGTGCGATCAACTGAATCTACAGTAGATACTTCCTGCCTAGCTAAGGCATTATCGCGTAAAATTCCCATCACACCAGTATCCGCAGCACTAAAAATGCGACCCGCAACTACTACCCCGGATCCTCGTGAATCTAAAGCACGGGCAAAAGCAGCTTGATTCTGGGCAGTAAAATTATCTTCGAAACCGTCTTTATTACCAACAATAAAAACAATTGCTTGAGCTGGCAAAATGGTTCCTTCTTCATAAGAAATATAGCCGTCGCCACGCAATCCACCCAGCACAATGGCTCGTTCTTCGATAGTGGATTGTTGTTCAGCAGTTTCACGATTAAGTAGTAATGCTGAACCTAATGACTGCCCAGCATGGGTTCCCGCATCAAGTTGATCGGTTGATAAGGTCGCACCTGCTGGTAGCGTCGTAGAAACAATATTTTTTAATCCATCCGCACCCGATTGGTTAAAAAATTTATCTTTTAATTCAATAGTGCCGGAGTTTATTGCCCCTGCAAAATCTAATAAGTAGCGCACACTAGCAATATCATCTGCATCGGCATCCTCAGTGTGCATAATAAGTACTGGGCGTTCGGTCAAACTGCCGGCAACGAAATCCAGCGCAGCAGTATCAATAAAGCTATCAGCAGTTGCTGCTTGCGCTTCTGCTATCTCTGCTTCATGAAGTGCTTGATCGCGTTGCTGTTCCAAATCTGCACTTATCTCATTAGCCCCACCAGATAAATTAGGCGCAAGAATATAGGTTCCGCCTGCTACACCTAGGGCAAGACCAAAGGCAATACTTGCAATAACCGTTGCGGAACGACCGCTGTTTTTTGCCATGTTTTCTCCCCTTTAGCTAAATAATCCCTGGAACCACAACGCAATGTTGTTCCATGTATCAATAAGATTTTCACTAAAGCTGCCACTACCTGTGGTACCCGCGATAAGCACAATCACAGCGCAAGCAACAAAAATACCTAATACTGCCCACAACCAAGCCAGGTTTCCAACGGTTCGGATAGTGTAAAGATCACCGATAACCTGTGCATCAACAAGTTTTGTGCCCACTTTAGCCCGTGATATTAACGAAGATGGGTTCGCTTGTTCACCACCGGAAAAAATACCCGCTAAATTCAACGGCGCCCCGGCATTAACAATTAATTGTGCCCCATGATAATCGGCTAAAAGAAGCGCTAAATCGGTTGCAGAATCAACCGCAGCAGGAAATGTCATTGCCGCAATGCCAAGATCTTGTATTCTTTCCAAACCAGTCGCATGTCCATCAGGATCTGCTGGCAATACGACACGCGCACCACTACGCAAAGCATCAGAACCAATACCAGCCGGATTACCGACGATAAGATCAGGTTTATACCCAAGCTCAACAAGCGTATCGGCAGCACCATCAACACCGATAATTGCGGGTTCAAATTCTCGAATAAAATTACGCAGTTGTTTCATCTGGCTGCGATGCCCCATGCCAGGGCTTACCACAAGCACTTTGCGACCTTCTATTGTAGAACCAATATCGGGGATCCCTAGACCGTCGATAAGCAGAGGTGCTTCGGAATGGATAAATTGGATACTGTTTCCAAAATAGGCCTCCATATGATCTACCAGCGATCGTTGCGCCTCAGCGAAATTCTGTTCAGCGGATTCTGTGGTAACAACTACGCCAGCAACAACCATCTTGTCGCCATAATAAAGCTGTCCTTCATCGGTAAGCCGTGCTTTTTTCCCATCTTTAAAGCCATTCCAGACTTCCTCGCCTACCCCTTCGACCAGGATAATTCCCTCGTCCAGGAGCATCTGTGGGCCGAAGTTAGGAATAATTCCGGTAGAAAATTGCCCGGCATTAATCACTGCTGCTGGATGCGCATCAATTAGTTTTTGCGCAAGACCACGCGAAACGTCTGCCTGATCAATAACCGCAATATCACCTTCGCTTAAACGTTTAAAACCTTTAGCATTATCACGACAATCACGAAGAGGCGCGGATAGGCCGGGAAGTTCACTGGCGCGAGAGAATAGACTCATGCTTGGTATTGTGACCATGTGCAAGAGTAAATGTGTGAAGGCACGCGGTATGAAAAGAACTTTTCTCCCAGCAGGAACCCACTAACTGCATATAACATTGTCCAACTATGTATTTTTCACCCCCTTTGCAACCAAGGAGGACCTTAACCAGTTTTAGTGAACTTCTGCTGAACTTGCCCGCCAAGCAGCGATAGTTTTCCGGGCAGTTGCTAGTAATTCCTCAGCATGCGCACGTCCAGTCTCAGTGTCATCTAAACCAGCAAGCATACGAGCAATTTCTTCTACTCGTCGCTCATCATCAAGTTTTTCTACTGCGGAAGTCACTGATTCATCACCGACATTCTTAGAGACATGCACATGAGTGTCAGCAAAAGCGGCTACCTGCGGCAAATGCGTGACCACAATAACTTGGTTTTTTTGCGCCAACCTAGCTAAGCGTTTAGCAATTTCTACCGCAGCACGACCACCTACCCCAGCATCAACCTCATCAAAGACCATCGTGGTTCCTGAAGAACCTGCCGATAGCACAACCTCCAAAGCAAGCATTACTCGAGATAGCTCACCACCAGATGCCGAAGTAGCTAATGGTCGTGGCTGCGCAGCTGAATTAGGAGCCAGCAAAAACTCCACCTCATCAAGACCGTTTTTACTCGGGGCAACAGTGCGCACGTCAACTACAAAAACAGCCTTATTCATCGCTAGACCATGTATCTCTTGAGTTACTGCTGCACTTAATTTTTCTGCCAGCGCAATACGCGCAGCTGATAATTTTTTGCCCACCTTTAACATGCTGGCCTCTGCATCAGCGACATCTTTAGTCAGTTTTTCCAATGCTTCTGGTGAGGTATCAATCGTTGCGCGCTTTTTTTCTGCTTTTTTCAGCCACTTTATGACCCCTTCAATATCGGGAGCGTATTTGCGAGTCAAAGATTTAAGCTCCTGCTGACGCAGCATTAACTTATCTAGTTCCTCATCATCACTAGGCAATTGATTCAAAAACCGTCCCACTTCGGCAGAAACTTCACCGGTAATAGCAATAACATCAGCTAGGCGATCGCCTAACCCGCGTAAATCTTTATCTTCACTTCCTAAAAGCACTGATGCTGCTTGCCCAAGCAAATCAGAAGCACCATTTTGATCATCCTCGATCGCACCATATTCACTTATTGACGCTGCCCCATCAAGATGTGCAAGCACGGTTAATGTTTGCTCTCTTAGTGCATCAACGTCTTGCAAACGTCGAATAGTTTCTTGCAACTGAAGATCTTCACCAATACTTGGGTTAATAGCGGTAATTTCATTAATCGCAAAATCCAACCGATCTGCTTCTTGCGCTAATTCCATCCGAGAATTGGTATGCTCGCGTAACTTCTTAGCCATTTCTCGCCACTTTTTATAGGCAGCAGAAAAAGTGGCAGCCAGTTTTTGCACATCTGGATCCATACGATCAAGCGCATCGCGCTGCCGATCTAGACTCAATAGCCGGAGTTGATCATTTTGCCCGTGAATAGTTAATAATTCGGTACTAAAACTATGCAAGCTACTTGCTGGAACCGCACGGCCACCAAGATGCGCTTTAGAACGTCCATTCGCATTAACGACCCGAGTGGCGATAATCTCACCATTTTCATCCGGTTCCCCACCAGCGGACTCCACTACCTCGCGCACTACGGCATGTGCATCCTCGCTAAGGTTATCAACAATAAAACGTCCTTCAACCACTGCACGAGCCGCACCTACTCGCACCCTTGAAGCATCTGCACGACCACCAGTTAAAAGACGCAAACCAGTAACAACCATGGTTTTACCGGCACCAGTCTCACCAGTAAGAACAGTGAGCCCCGAACTAAGCTCCAATGATGCCTGCGGGATAACGCCTATGTTTTCAAACTCAATTTCAGCGAGCATGAACTAATCATAGCGAACCGACCCACCAATATGCGAACATGAGTGCTAAATTACAACATATCCTCTGAACAATCCGAGGTATCTTTTCTTTCCTCAGCAGGTCCACGCCAACCGGCTACCGGAAGTCGAAGCTTAGAAACCAATCGATCCGCAAAGGGCAAATCATCCAACCGAATCCACTTCACCGGCCGCTGACCACGAACTACTTCAACTCGATATCCCGGTGGCATATCAATACTACGTGCCCCATCAAAAACAACCGTCGCCGGAAAAGTTGTCGGCAAGCTTTCTATTGCCACCCGCGATTGTGGACCCACCACTAATGGTTTAGTAAAAAGAGCATGTGCATTATTAGGTACTACCAATATGGCTTCCAATTCTGGCCACAATACTGGCCCGCCCGCAGAAAATGCATAAGCGGTTGAACCAGTCGGGGTAGATACCAATACTCCATCGCAACCAAAAGAGCTTACTGGCCTGCCATCAACTTCTAAGATTGCATCAAGTACGCCTCGTCGATTGCTATTTTCTATACTAACCTCATTAAGTGCCCAGCCACTTCCACAAATAACTCCCTGTGCGTTTTTTATCAATACTGAAAGCGTCATCCGCTCTTCAACATGATAATTATTATTGGTAATCCGGGTAACAGCCTCATCAATGGAATCTTTTTCCCATTCCGCCAAAAAACCAACGTGGCCTAAATTAATTCCTAGCATAGGCAAATCAGCTGCATGCGCCATATCGGCGGCACGCAAAAAAGTACCATCTCCACCAAGCACAAGTACCAGCTCTACCCCCTGTGTGGGATCGCTAGCACATTTCGATAATGCAAACTGGCTTAGCACTGGATGATCGATAATAACTTGCTGATCATAATGATCAAACACTCTCACATCAATCCCGGCATCATATAAAAGCTCCGCAGTAAGTGCCGCAGAAGCAATATTTGATGCTCTACCAGTATGCGGAACTAATAAAACACTTCTTTTCGACGTGCTCATTGTGGCCCTTCTAGAACAGCTCTAGCGATTAAATCATGAATTTCTTCTTCGCTTTTCGACGCCTCGCCACCATCTTTAATCAGCCACAAAAAATACTCCACATTACCGCTTGGCCCTGGCAGTGGACTAGCTACGGCATCAATAAGACTTAATCCTAGTGACTGCGCAAATACCGCAATCTCCTGGGTAACCTCTGCACGCAACTGATTACTACGTACTACGCCACCGCTGCCCAACCGGTCTTTACCCACCTCAAATTGTGGCTTCACCATTGGTAAAAGATCAGCTCCCGGAGAAAGACACGCCACGATAGCCGGTAGTGTGAGTTTCAAGGAGATAAAAGAAAGATCACCGACCATAACATCGCATAATCCCCCGCATAGTTCTGGGGTGAGATAACGAATATTTGTCCGATCTAATACACGCACGCGATCATCATTTTGTAATCGCCAAATAAGCTGACCATAACCGACATCAACCGCTACCACTTCACGTGCTCCCCGACGTAATGAAACATCAGTAAAACCACCTGTAGAAGCCCCTGCATCTAATACTTTTTTATCTTTAAGATCAAGACCATGCGCTTCAAAGTGTGCTAAAGCACCGAGTAATTTTTGTGCCCCTCGAGATGCCCAATCCTCAATAACAGCCTCGTTGACTTTAATAGAGATATCCGCCGTTACTTGGGTGGCTGGTTTGGTAGCTAGCATACCAGCCACTAGAACATGTCCGCCACGAATCAACTCTGTGGCATGCTCACGTGAGCGGGCAATTTTACGTCGAACCAGCTCAGCATCAAGACGGTAACGTCCAGCCATGGCACATCCTAATCAAAAATCGGAGCAAAAATAACTTTATTAAACCTACTGTAAAGCCTGCGCAAGAACATTATGCGCACGTTCTAAAATATCGGCTTCTTCTTCTAATGAAGAAAAACTCTCCCCCAATACTTCTTCAACTTGTTCCTGTAGTTTTTCCGGCGTCACCGACAATGCCCGTGGATCACCAGGAATAGGTGCACTCATTACTGCCACTGCCCAACTGCACGTTGCGCATGTTGGCCCTCAGCACGTACTTCACCATTAAAAGCTTCTGGCTTTGTCCATGCGCAAGCAATAGCAGAGCGTAACGCTTCAGTTGCAGTACTTGTATTATTACCACCGCTAAGAACCAACGTATCGCCGTCGAAAAGCGCAGTAAAACTACCTTGTGGACCAGGAAGTAGCTCTTCTGGTGTGCGATGTAAATCAATCAAACCATCTGCAACATAGGTGGGGCGTTCTTCTGGAATTGCTCGCAATAATGCCCAATGCAAAGAGACACCGGTGAGCACGTGTAAACTATCCATACCCGCAGCCACTCCGCCTGCAATATCGGTATTCAGCCGATCGCCAATTGCTAAAGGTTTAATTGCGGATAATTTTCGTTGTGCAGAATAAAACATGGCTGGTTCTGGTTTACCAGCGCTTATCGGAGTAACACCAGTAGCGCTTACCAAAGCAGCCACCATGGATCCATTGCCCACCAACAAACCACGCTCAGAAGGCAAAGTTGTATCTAAATTGGACGCAAAATATTTTGCACCACGACGAATTGCAAGCGCTGCCTCACTAAGTTGTGCCCAACCAGTATCAGGGTTATGCCCATGAATAACTGCTACAGGATTCTCATCTGCGCTAACAACGACCTTTAGTCCTGCCTGAGTTACCAACTCTTTAAAAGAATCTGAGCCTAATACATAAACTGGCGAACCCACCGGAAATTGATCAGTAACCAATTCAACCGCTGCCATAGCAGAAGTCAAGATTTGATCAGAAGTGGTTGTAATATTCATGCCATTGAGTAATTCTGCAACAGCAACCGGACCCCGCGAAGCATTATTGGTGATATAAACAACTGGAACCGGCGAAGCATTGATGACTTCTGGTGCATCAGGAAGTGGCCGTCCACCCTCCCAGACCGTACCATCAAGATCAAATAGCAATGCATCGTAGATATCCAAAAGGCTCATGGCAGACAATTCTAGCTGCCATAAAGTCCGGGAAGAAAACTATGCTAAAACTATGCCGGCGTGATCGTTTAGTTTTTACTAGCAATCCCACCGGCAGTTGGCTTATTAGTAAGCTAAATTGTTTCTATCAGAAATATGCTCTCTGGTAGAAGCTAAAAGTTACGCTCATAGGAATTATTCATTCATAGTCGAATCAGTTACCGCATCCGAATTTAACTCAGCTGATGCGTCAAGTTCTGCAAGACGTTCTTCTGCATCTAAGAAGCCATCCTCATCTTGACGCTGCGCAGCCTCAAACCACTTACGAGCATCTTCAGTACGATCTGCGGCAAGTAGAAGATCGGCATAAGCATAAGATAGCCGTGCCCAGGATAGTCCTCTCCGATTACGCTTTGGCTTAGCTTTTTCAATTTCCGACAAAGCAGAATCAATTTGGTTCAAATCCCGACGAGCATTAGCTACCACAATAGCTAACTCAATGCGTGTTTCTTCACTGAGCGCGGAGAAATCCTCCTCGCGTGCAATTTCAATTGCTTTTTCCGGGCGACCCAAGCCACGCTCAGAATCAGCTATCACCGCAATAAGTGCCGAATTACCACTCATACGACGAGCCGCGCGCAGCTCCGAGAGAGCTTCCTTCCACTCTCCTGCATGATAAGCTGCGATTCCGCATGTTTCCCGAACCACAGCCACGCGACCAGCACGCTCTTTAGCGGCACGAGCATGCCTTAACGCAAGTGCTGGATCTTCTTCCAACCAGGTAGCCGTCATAATCAAATGCTTAGCTACCGCATCTGCATTAGGACGCGAAAGTACCCGTAAATCTTGCAACACCATTGGATCAAGATCGCGGACATCAATATCAGCTGGCAAAGCTGGCTCATCGCTTAGCTTCTTGGTACGTTCCTCTCGGAAATTACTGCGTTGTGGACCATAAGCAGCCTTATCTCGGTTTGCACCACCGCGTTGTGCATGTTTGCGTCCGTTATATCCGCTGTTGCCTCGCTGCTCACGGTTACCACGATCTTTATGTTCGCCACGCTCATCATAACGACGCTCGCTACGATCATCACGGTTATATTCTAAGCGGTGATCCCTGTTGTAACGACGTTCCCCTCGGCCTTCATAGCGACGGCCACCACGATCATTATCATTTCGACGCTCACCACGATCGTCATAACGTCCTCGTTGACCACGATCATAGTCTCCGCGACGATTATCAGATCGATCATCGCCTGCATCACGACGATCCCAGCGCTGTCGGTTGTAACCGCTGCATTGAGAATCATCCGAGTAACGCTTACTATCGCGTGAATAACCGCCCTTGCGGTCACGGTTTTCATAACGACGTCCGCCACGATCATTATTACGTTCGCGACTATCATTACGGCGTTCGCGATATTGCTCTTCGGCCATGATCATCCTATCTATTGTGTTTTTCTGGAACACGATACACAAAAAGAACGTATGAGTGGTGCAGGCTCATAAAAACCTTTATCACCACTCATACGCTCTTATCGTTACACTTTGAAGTTTTAGGTTGGCGGTGACCTACTCTCCCACACCCTCCCAGGTGCAGTACCATCAGCGCAATCAGGCTTAGCTTCCGGGTTCGAAAAGGGACCGGGCGTTTCCCCAACGCTATAACCACCAACACGACTATAAACAACACAGTACACACCCCACAAACACACATGTGCTTGTTAACGTGCGTGTGCTGTGTCAGACACTGCACAGTGAACACAAACCCAACAACAACCACCACCATAAAGCAGCAGAACAACAATTATTCACGTTTCTTTGAACCCATTAACATGTTTCCCTATTTTGCCTTATTCATGTGTCAAAAAAAGGATTGTTTGTATCGGCATATTAGTACCAGTCACCTCCATGAGTTACCCCACTTCCAGACCTGGCCTATCAACCCCATCATCTCTAGGGAACCTCAAACGAAACCTCATCTCAAAACAGGCTTCCCGCTTAGATGCTTTCAGCGGTTATCCCTTCCGTACGTAGCCAACCAGCCATGCCACTGGCGTGACAACTGGCACACTAGAGGTACGTCCGTCCCGGTCCTCTCGTACTAGGGACAGCCTTCTTCAAGTTTCAACGCGCGCGGCGGATAGAGACCGAACTGTCTCACGACGTTCTAAACCCAGCTCGCGTGCCGCTTTAATGGGCGAACAGCCCAACCCTTGGGACCTACTCCAGCCCCAGGATGCGACGAGCCGACATCGAGGTGCCAAACCATCCCGTCGATATGGACTCTTGGGGAAGATCAGCCTGTTATCCCCGGGGTACCTTTTATCCGTTGAGCGACACCACTTCCACACGTAGGTGCCGGATCACTAGTCCCGACTTTCGTCCCTGCTCGAGCTGTCACTCTCACAGTCAAGCTCCCTTGTGCACTTACACTCACCACCTGATTACCAACCAAGCTGAGGAAACCTTTGGGCGCCTCCGTTACACTTTAGGAG
Organism: Corynebacterium kutscheri; assembly: GCF_000980835.1. NCBI lineage: Bacteria > Bacillati > Actinomycetota > Actinomycetes > Mycobacteriales > Corynebacteriaceae > Corynebacterium > Corynebacterium kutscheri. The sequence continues at coordinate 1,025,014 of NZ_CP011312.1, read as the reverse complement.
GCAACCGCCCCAGTTAAACTACCCACCAGGCACTGTCCCCAACCCAGATCATGGGCCAAGGTTAAGGTGCTCAATCCGATCAGAGTGGTATTTCAACTTGCGACTCCACACACACTAGCGCATATGCATCAACATCTCCCACCTATCCTACACAAACCGAACCAAACACCAATACCAAGCTATAGTGAAGGTCCCGGGGTCTTTTCGTCCTGCCGCGCGAAACGAGCATCTTTACTCGTACTGCAATTTCACCGGGCCTGTGGTTGAGACAGCAGGGAAGTCGTTACGCCATTCGTGCAGGTCGGAACTTACCCGACAAGGAATTTCGCTACCTTAGGATGGTTATAGTTACCACCGCCGTTTACTGGGGCTTAAATTCTCCGCTTCGACACCACAAAAGCATCTAACAGGTCCTCTTAACCTTCCAGCACCGGGCAGGCGTCAGTCCGTATACATCAACTTCCACGTTTTCGCACGGACCTGTGTTTTTAATAAACAGTCGCTTCCCTCTATTCTCTGCGACCACCACCAGCTCAAACAGTTAGTCACCAGCAGTGGTCCCCCTTCTCCCGAAGTTACGGGGGCATTTTGCCGAGTTCCTTAACCACAGTTCACCCGAACGCCTTAGTATTCTCTACCTGACCACCTGTGTCGGTTATGGGTACGGGCCGTATATAAACATCGCTAGAGGCTTTTCTCGACAGCATAGGATCACCAACATCCCCAAAAAAGGGTACGCATCACGCCTCACCCACAAGTGGTACGGATTTACCTATACCACGGGCCACACGCTTACACCACAATCCAATAAGTGGCTCAGCTACCTTCCTGCGTCACCCCATCACTTAGCTACTACCAACGAAGATCCCACGCACACACCATGACACACACCCAAAAGGCACACACCATGACACATGGATGGTTAGTACCATTGATTCACCATGGTCGCTTACACACGGGTACCAGAATATCAACTGGTTATCCATCGACTACGCCTGTCGGCCTCGCCTTAGGCCCCGACTCACCCTGGGAAGATTAGCTTAACCCAGGAACCCTTAGTCATCCGGCGGAAAAGTTTTCCACTTCTCATTCGTTACTCATGCCTGCATTCTCACTCGCACACAGTCCACAATCGTTTCCACACACTGCTTCACACCATGCACGACGCTCCCCTACCCAAAACAACAACCAAAATTGTTGCCTTGCCGCGGCTTCGGCGGTGTACTTGAGCCCCACTACATTGTCGGCGCAGAACCACTCGACCAGTGAGCTATTACGCACTCTTTCAAGGATGGCTGCTTCTAAGCCAACCTCCTGGCTGTCTTCGCGATCCCACATCCTTTCCCACTTAGTACACCCTTAGGGGCCTTAACCGGCGATCTGGGCTGTTTCCCTCTCGACCAACGGAGCTTATCCCCCGCAGTCTCACTGCCATGCTCTCACTTCACCGGCATTCGGAGTTTGGCTGACATTGCTAAGATTGTAGTCCCGCTCAACCAACCAGTAGCTCTACCTCCGGCAAGAAACACACAACGCTGCACCTAAATGCATTTCGGGGAGAACCAGCTATCACGGAGTTTGATTGGCCTTTCACCCCTACCCACAGCTCATCCCCTCAGTTTTCAACCTAAGTGGGTTCGCGCCTCCACAACCTCTTACAGCTGCTTCACACTGGCCATGGGTAGATCACCCCGCTTCGGGTCCAGAACATGCCACTAACACACCCAATTAGGATTCGCTTTCGCTACGACTACCCCACACGGGTTAACCTCGCGACATGCCGCTGACTCGCAGGCTCATTCTTCAAAAGGCACGCCATCACCCACCCAAAAGACAGGCTCTGACGGATTGTAAGCACACGGTTTCAGGTACTCTTTCACTCCCCTCCCGGGGTACTTTTCACCATTCCCTCACGGTACTATCCGCTATCGGTTAATCCAAGTATTTAGGCTTACCGGGTGGTCCCGGCAGATTCACAGCAGATTCCACGAGCCCGCTGCTACTCGGGGACATACATCACCACACCATGCGTGTTTTCATGTACAGGACTCTCACCTTCTACGGTTAGGCATCCCAACCTAATTCCACTAACACACACACCATAGCCACTGTCCTGTCAGAAACAATGACACATACACCCCACAACACCGCACACGCAACCCCTGACAAGTATCACACGCATACGGTTTAGCCTCATCCGCGTTCGCTCGCCACTACTAACGGAATCATTATTATTTTCTCTTCCTACGGGTACTGAGATGTTTCACTTCCCCGCGTTACCTCCACAACAGCTATATATTCACCATTGGGCTACCACACATCACTGTAGTAAGGTTTCCCCATTCGGACATCCTCGGATCAACGCTTTATTGACAACTCCCCGAGGCTTAACGCAGCCTTACACGTCCTTCATCGGCTCAGATTACCAAGGCATCCACCGTGTGCCCTTCAAAACAAACAAACCAACACAAAAAACAAATAAAAAACACTAAGAACAAAGAAACAAAACACAAACACACATAAACAATGCATTCATGTTAAAAACAATAATTGCTAAAAATATTGCTAAAAAATTCGCGTCCACTATACAGTTCTCACACAACACAACCCCAACAAAAAAACAACCACACACTTTAAGTATCATTGTTGCTTTTTTGGTTGAAGCCACATATAGAACAAACCCACAAGGATTGCCCCAGACACCCAACAGCACACCAAACCACACATGAAACAACCTGTGTCATGCTCCAGCTACCCCATGATGACATCATGGATGTTTCACACACTAGTCTTTTGTTTCACCCCACCACACACAATGTGCGTGGGTGATGTGCTCCACCCGGATAAACAAAAACAAAACAAAAAATATAAGCTCCTTAGAAAGGAGGTGATCCAGCCGCACCTTCCGGTACGGCTACCTTGTTACGACTTCGTCCCAATCGCCAATCCCACCTTCGACCACTCCCTCCACAAACGTGGTTAGGCCATGGGCTTCGGGTGTTACCAACTTTCATGACGTGACGGGCGGTGTGTACAAGGCCCGGGAACGTATTCACCGCAGCGTTGCTGATCTGCGATTACTAGCGACTCCGACTTCATGGGCTCGAGTTGCAGACCCCAATCCGAACTGAGGCCGGCTTTCAGCGATTCGCTTACCCTCACAGGCTCGCAGCGCGTTGTACCGACCATTGTAGCATGTGTGAAGCCCTGGACATAAGGGGCATGATGATTTGACGTCATCCCCACCTTCCTCCGAGTTAACCCCGGCAGTCTCTCATGAGTCCCCACCAAAATGTGCTGGCAACATAAGACAAGGGTTGCGCTCGTTGCGGGACTTAACCCAACATCTCACGACACGAGCTGACGACAACCATGCACCACCTGTATACAGACCTAAAAAGGAAAAACTATCTCTAGCCCGATCCTGTACATGTCAAGCCCAGGTAAGGTTCTTCGCGTTGCATCGAATTAATCCACATGCTCCGCCGCTTGTGCGGGCCCCCGTCAATTCCTTTGAGTTTTAGCCTTGCGGCCGTACTCCCCAGGCGGGGCGCTTAATGCGTTAGCTACGGCACGAACCCCGTGGAAGAGGCTCACACCTAGCGCCCACCGTTTACGGCATGGACTACCAGGGTATCTAATCCTGTTCGCTCCCCATGCTTTCGCTCCTCAGCGTCAGTTACTGCCCAGAGACCTGCCTTCGCCATCGGTGTTCCTCCTGATATCTGCGCATTCCACCGCTACACCAGGAATTCCAGTCTCCCCTACAGCACTCAAGTTATGCCCGTATCGCCTGCACGCCCGAAGTTAAGCCCCGGAATTTCACAGACGACGCGACAAACCACCTACGAGCTCTTTACGCCCAGTAAATCCGGACAACGCTCGCACCCTACGTATTACCGCGGCTGCTGGCACGTAGTTAGCCGGTGCTTCTTATCTAGGTACCGTCACAAAAAAGCTTCGTCCCTAGCGAAAGAGGTTTACAACCCGAAGGCCTTCAATCCCTCACGCGGCGTCGCTGCATCAGGCTTGCGCCCATTGTGCAATATTCCCCACTGCTGCCTCCCGTAGGAGTCTGGGCCGTATCTCAGTCCCAATGTGGCCGTCCACCCTCTCAGGCCGGCTACCCGTCGACGCCTTGGTAGGCCATTACCCCACCAACAAGCTGATAGGCCGCGGGCTCATCCCTAACCGAAAAAACTTTCCACCACACACACTAAAATGTGGTCCTATCCGGTATTAGACCCAGTTTCCCAAGCTTATCCCGAAGTTAGGGGCAGATCACCCACGTGTTACTCACCCGTTCGCCACTCGAGTACTCTCTTGCAAGCAAGAAAGCCTTTCCGTTCGACTTGCATGTGTTAAGCACGCCGCCAGCGTTCGTCCTGAGCCAGGATCAAACTCTCCACAAAAAATAAGAAAAATTATTGGGAAAGCCCAACAACTGGCAAAAAATAAACAAAAACAATTTTTAGTATTTAACAAGCACCCACAACCATCCCCCAGCCCCTTACCCTCAACACAATAAAATCCTAAAAACTATATTGAAGAAAAAAGATAAGAAACAAGAAAACAAATCATGGTCACTTGCCGGTCACACCACAACACCATCAGTGACATCTGATCACCACAGTATCAGGCGTAAAAACAAAAACCATTATCCCCCACCACAATAAACACATATGTGAATACGTGATAAGAAAAAGAAAATATGTGTAAAACAAAAAACAATAACACACAACACAATGACCAAACACAAACACTTATTCAGCATTCATCATTAATCACTAGATTCTGTGTGTTACATGTTGTAACAAATGATTTGGCACACTATTGAGTTCTCAAACAACCCACACCCACCACACAACAAACAATGCTTGCTGTAATAAGGTGAAATGCTGTACTACAGTCACTTTAAAAAAGTTTAAGTAATTGCAGCGAAGAAAAACCTTACAAAACTTTTCCTGTTATTGTCAAGTTTCGTTTTTCTTTGGGAAAAAATTTTTATTGTTGCCACCGTGTTTGTTTCACACAACCTTGTTTGTGTTGTGTGGTGCTCGCGGCGACTGGAACAAAGTTACACACGACTTCCCAACAACACAAATCCACAGGTCACAACATTTTTTTACACAAATAACAATCATCATTATCAAAACTTAACTAACCCTTAAAATCTTCTTGAGCAATAAAGTCCCACATTGCATGTGATATCAGCTAAGCGTGTACACAAATACCCACATTGTCAGTGAGCTTCACCATAAAACATCAATTTTTCCTCCTACGCACTAATAACACTCTATTGTTCAGTTGTTACGGTTTTAAGTGGGAATGCCAGTGAAAATCCGGCAGCGGCCCTCGCCACTGTATTTTTAGTCTTTCATATACCACTGTCGATATTCGATAGGAAGGGAAAGGCACTTGGGGTATCCCTCAAGGTAGAAGCCAGGAAACCCTTGCCGCAACGGACATATTCATCCAGGTATGCGAGGTGCATACCTTTGTCACTAAAGAAAGATCTGGTTTTCCTATGCACATTGCAGAAGGATTTCTTCCGGTCACCCATTGCGTTGCATGGGCAGCCGCTTCAACTCCGTTTGTGGTCTATGGCGCCAATCGAGTGCGTACGCAACTAAAAGAACACCCAGAAACGGGCCTACTTTTAGGCGCTGCTGGTGCATTTAGCTTTGTTCTCTCGGCAATCAAAATTCCATCAGTCACTGGTTCCTCTTCACATCCTACGGGTACCGGATTAGGAGCAGTTCTATTTAAACCACCTGTTATGGCCTTTATGGGTAGCATCGTTTTACTCTTCCAAGCACTTTTACTTGCACATGGCGGTATTACAACTCTGGGCGCAAATATTTTCTCTATGGCTATTATTGGCCCCTACGCTGGTTATGGAATCTTTTTACTCAGCCGAAAATTAGGTTCAGGCTTTGACGTCGCAGTCTTTGCTGCCGCTTTCATCGCTGATTTATCTACCTACGTTATGACAGCGCTTCAGCTTTCCCTCGCGCACCATGGAGCAGGTATCGGAAATGCCTTCGCGACTTTCCTTGCTCTTTACGCACCGACGCAACTGCCGCTTGCAATTATTGAAGCTCTCATTACGGTCATGATTTTCCGCTCTCTTCGTGTTATTGCGGATAAGGAACTCAAGGTATTGGGATTTATTTTTACACCTCACACACCTGAAAAAGCCGTCGATCCAAAAATAACCACTAGTACTACCAAAGGCGTGTAAATCATGAGTAAAAGAACAACAACTTTTCTGTTTATCGGTCTCATTGCACTTCTTGCAGCTTTCCCTATGTTCTTTAACCTTGGTAGTGAAGATATTGAAGAGCCTTTTGCTGGTACCGATGCCACAGCTGAAACACTTATCGCCGAAGAAAACCCAGATTATGAGCCCTGGTTTGAACCACTTATTGGTGAGCTTCCCGGTGAAGTAGAATCAGGATTATTTGCTCTTCAAGCAGCATTGGGAGCCGGTTTTCTAGGCTATGCCCTGGGCGTATTTCGTGGACGCAAGAACGCCGAAGACTCAGCTGTTGAAGCGATAATAAGTACTTCAGAAAACTAGAATGAACCCACTAGAGCAAGCCGCGTCGAAAAGCCCTTGGGCACAGGTTCATATTTTAGAAAAGACAGTCCTCTTCTTCGGATTAACTATTCTAAGCATTATTATGCACTCGTGGCAGGGATTTAGCCTCTTAGCTTGCATTCTTATCGCTTTGATATTGATTTCTCGTGTTCCACTGCGTGTGTATCTTTCATTGGTTCTTGCCCCAGCCACCTTTATTGCGCTGGGGCTTGGCCCACTTATTTTTGCACTCACCCCCTCAGGTTTTGTGCTTATCGACGGCGGCATATCTAACGCTATCATCGTTCTTTGCAGAAGTACTCTTGCAATGAGCTCAACCATGCTATTTGCGCTTACTACCCCGTTTCCACAAGTGCTATCTGGGCTACACAAACTACATCTTCCAGAAACACTGGTTCAAGTTATCGCACAAACTTATCGCATGTCTACCATGCTTGTTACGACCTCACAGGTTATGTGGCAAGCTAGTGCCCAACGGCTTGGACAACGAACTTTTTTGATCTGGATTCACTCAGTAGCACATCAGGCAGCGTCATTATTTGTGATCTCTTTTACCCGCGCTAGACGTATGCAAGATGGCATTCAACTACGCGGCGATCTCAATTATGCCCTCACCTATGGAACGCATTTTCACTCACAACCACCCCGGCTTTGTTTAGTGCTTTTTTATCTTCTTGGATTCATTGTTTTAGGAATACTATGCCGCTTATTTCTTTAGCTCATGTCAGCTTTGCACACCCCAATGCCCCATCAACTTTCCAAGATATATCTATTGATATACATGTTGGTGACCGCATTGCTTTACTTGGCGCTAACGGTAGCGGTAAGTCCACACTCATGAAACTCATGTGCACTGCTCTGCGTCCTAAAACTGGCAGTGTCATTATCAATGACCAACCTAGCACCTATACTAAAAATGACCGAAATAGGATACGCAGCATTGTCCAAATGGTGCTTCAAGAACCCGATGAACAAGTTTTTTGTCTTTCAGTACAAGATGATATCGAATTTGGGCCAAGAAATTTAGGTCTCAACGATAATCAAGTAGCTACTCGCTGCCTCATGGCAGCTCACGCAACAGAAGTAAGTGATCTTCTTGATCGAATACCTCATCAACTTTCCTATGGACAGCGCAAACGAGTTGCTTTAGCAGGTGCATTAGCTATGTCGCCGCAAGTTTTGCTTCTCGACGAACCCACAGCAGGACTTGATCCAGCAGGAGTGCACCGGTTGCTTTCTATCATCAAAAATCTTGACGCCGCAGTGTTGCTCGCTACTCACGATGTTAATTTTGCTTATGCTTTTGCTGATACGTGGGCAGTGTTACATAAAGGACAACTTAGTGTTGCAGCTAAAGACAAAATAATCGCTGATCGTGAGCTACTGAAAGATGCCCGTTTAGACCTTCCCTGGGCACCTTTAGTATCAGCACTTATAGGGAAAAAGGTTACTTTCCCGGAAGAATTATAGCGAAAAGGCCATGGGTTCTAGCCCATGGCCTTGTTTTTCTAATTAAAATATATTGCCTAAGCGTACGTCTTAAGAGAAATGCACCCCAGCAAAATTCTTCTTTCCTTTACGCAGAACCAACCATGAGTTATGTAACAAATCTTGTTCACCTGGCTGCCAATCTTCTGTTTCAATGCGCTGATTATTCACATATGCGCCGCCTTCTTTTATGGTTCGACGAGCAGCACCTTTAGAATCAGCCAATCCGCTAGCAACCAATAAATCAACAATGCTGCGTGAGTCATCGTCGCTAATCTCAGCAATAGTTGTCTCGCTCAAAGCACCTTTTAGCGTGGCCTCATCAAGCTTACTAAGCTCCGCGCGACCGAATAGTGCTTGTGCGGCTAATTCTACGGCAACGGTAGCCTCTTCCCCATGCACTAAAGTGGTCATTTCTTGTGCTAAACGACGCTGAGCTTCCCTGGCATGTGGACGTTCTGTAACTGCAATCTCAAGTTCAGCAATTTCTTCCTTGCTTAGGAAGGTAAACCACCGTAAGTAATCGATAACAACCGTGTCTCCAGCATTGAGGAAGTACTGGTACCAGGAATAAGCACTGGTGCGCTCAGGGTCTAGCCATAGTTTGCCGCCGCCGGTTGATTTACCGAACTTCTCACCATGAGCATCAGTAACCAATGGCATCGTTAATGCGTGAACGCGTGAGCCGTCGATACGTCGATTAAGATCTACACCCGAAACAATATTTCCCCATTGATCCCCACCACCGATTTGCAGAACGCAGTCATAGTTACGGCGTAATTGCACGTAATCATTAGCTTGCAAAAGCATGTAAGAGAATTCGGTGTAAGAAATACCATCAGATTCTAAACGACGCTTCACTGTCTCACGATCGAGCATGGTGTTAAGCGAGAAGTTCTTACCGATATCCCGCAAGAACTCAATCACAGAGATATTGTTAGTCCAGTCTGCATTGTTAACCATAATGGCATCATTGGTTTTACCGGATTGGAAATCAACAAATTTACGCAGCTGATTTTTAATTGACTCTAAGTTCTCAGCAATCTTTTCTTCGGTAAGCATCACACGCTCGCCCACATCACGTGGATCCCCGATCATGCCAGTTGCCCCACCAGCTAAAGTAAGCGGACGGTGTCCAAATTGTTGAAACCGGCGCAACATTACCATCGGCACTAGATGTCCGGCATGCAATGAGTCACCTGTGGGATCAAAACCGCAATATAACGTAATGGGATTTTCACATGCTTCACGCAGTGCATCAATGTCGGTGGAATTATTAATAAGACCGCGCCAGAGTAGCTCGTCAATAATATTTGTTGCCTGAGTCACTGTATATTGTCCTTGTAATTATTTCAGTTTTGGTAAAAGGGTATATCTGCGTATGTGCATCAATTCGCTGGCCATGGTGTAGCTTCATCAACAAGCATAACTGGGATGCCATCATCAATTCGATAGGCAATAGCCAATCGCTCATTGACTAGTACTTGTTCATCTTCTAAATATGTCAGCGGACCTTTATCTTGTGGGCAAACAAGAATTTCCAAAAGCTGAGGATCAATACTCATAAACGTTGAGTTTATCCTATTAGGCTAAACATTGAGCAATAAGACTTTTTGCTTAACGACGCTTATCCCCCTTGGCTATGCCAACAAAAAGTCCCCACAGAAAAATCTGTGAGGACTTTTATACAGAAGCCTCTTAATTGTCTTAATTACCTGAATTAATCCACAGTATCCAAGATAATCTGGCGTTCTGCCGACGGAGAGTCGCTAATAACTAAGCCAGGCATGACAGATTCTAGTGCTGGCTCAAAGGCAGCTGGAGTATCGGTATACAAGGTAGCAATCTTTTGCCCCTTGGTAACCTTTTCGCCTTGAATTGCATGCAAGCGAATGCCTGCACCAAGCTGTACATCATCTTCCTTGCGGGCACGCCCTGCACCCAAACGCCAGGAACCAACACCGAAAGCCAATGCATCAAGGGTGGTAATGTAGCCGTCACGATCAGCCACAATTTCATGAGTGTTCTCTGAATATGGCAATGGGGCTTCAGGATCGCCACCTTGAGCACGGATCATTCGCTTAAATACATCCATGGCGCGACCGTCGTCAAGAGCAGCTGCAACATCAACATCAGTCTGACCTGCACTATTAAGCATACGACGAGCAAACTCAACAGTGAGTTCACGAACATCACTTGGGCCGCCACCAGCAAGAACCTCGAAAGTTTCCTCAATTTCAAGTGAGTTACCAATGGTTAAACCAAGTGGAGTAGACATATCAGTAAGCACAGCAGAGGTTGGCACACCTGCATCATTACCCAAGCTCACCATGGTCTTAGCAAGTTCTTTAGCCCAAGCCAAATCTTTCATAAAGGCGCCGGTACCAACTTTAACATCAAGGACTAAAGAGCCAGCGCCAGCCGCAATCTTCTTACTCATGATAGAACTGGCAATCAATGGAATAGCATCTACGGTGGCAGTCACATCACGTAGTGCATAGATACGCTTATCAGCCGGGGCTAAATCTGAACCGGCAGCAGCAATAATAACTCCAACATCTTTAAGAATTTCATCCATCCGCGCCGAAGTCATATTCACATCAAAGCCTGAAATAGCTTCCAACTTGTCCAAGGTACCGCCAGTGTGTCCAAGACCGCGACCAGAAAGCATAGGAACTTTAACCCCAAAAGCGGCTACCAATGGACCAAGGATCAAAGAAATTTTATCCCCGACCCCACCCGTCGAGTGCTTATCAGCAGTAGGAGCACCCAAGTTTGAAAAGTCCATTCGCACACCGGATTCGATCATCGCGTTGGTCCAGTACACCAACTCTCGACGGTTCATGCCATTTAAAAAAATGGCCATGAGCAGGGACGCAAACTGCTCATCGCCGACATTGCCAGCCGTGTAGGTGTCAATAATAAATTTGATTTGCTCTGGACTTAACTCACCAGAATCCCGCTTTGTGCGGATGACATCAATTGCATCCATGGATACCCCATCCTTTCTAGGTCACACAACACTTTATATCGTGATAGGTATTACTTGAATAATCGATTATGATCTGATTATCATTCCAATTGGAACAATTGTCAACCATCTAGTTAACATCCGTTCTAGAGCTAAGAATCTGACAACTTGCACAATCCGAACCCTTACTCTGCGGAATACTGCTGTTAAAAGAAAGAGTGTGAATTATGAGCGCCCCCAATGATGCTGAGCTGCTCACTGCCGCCCATAAGGCTGCAGAAAATGCCTACGCCCCATATAGTAACTTTCCTGTTGGCGCTGCTATTTGGGATGGAAACTCCGATGTACTTACCCTTGGCTGCAATGTAGAAAATGCCGCTTATGGCGAAACCATCTGTGCTGAACGCAATGCTATGACCACATTAGTCAGCTCTGGCGTCAAAAAAATACATACTGTAGCCATTATCGGTTCTAAAGCAGCCCGCTGCTACCCATGCGGTGCTTGCCGGCAGGTTCTACGTGAATTCGGCTGTGAACGCATCATCGTCGAGGATGAAGAAGGAAATCCTTTAAGCTACAGCTTCGAAGAAATCCTACCTTTTTCTTTCGGCCCTGAATATCTCCCCACCACTGCTGCCCGCAACCACGGCAGCACTCAAGAAGAAAAGGAGGCATAAACGATCATGGATCGTTTTCAAGGTCTCATTGGCATTGTTTTAATCTTTGCCATTATTTTTGGATTCTCCTCCGCTCGCGGCAGAATTAAGTGGCGCACCCTGGGTATGGGTTTTGCTCTCCAGATCTCCTTCGCCGTTATTGTGTTAAGTTGGGATCCTGGTTTTAAGGCTCTTGAATGGGTGTCCCACCAAATTCAAAAGCTTATTGATTTTACTGCTGAGGGTACATCCTTTGTTTTCGGCCCACTCTTCGGCGAAAACGTTGGCTTTATTTTCGCACTCAACGTACTTCCAGTAATTATTTTCTTAGGCGCTATCGTCGCGGCTCTATACTATTTGCGCATTTTACAGTGGTTTGTAGAAATCGTCGGTACCGCACTTGGCAAGGTCATGGGCACCTCCAAGATTGAAAGCGTCTGGGCTAGTACCGTGATCTTCCTTGGTCAGTCCGAAGCACCATTAGTTATTAAGCCTTGGATCCCTAAACTCACCCGTTCTGAGCTTTTTGCTTGTATGAGCGGTGGATTTGCTTCCGTGGCAGGTTCCACTCTTGTAGGTTACTCGCTACTAGGTGCGCCTCTTGAGTACTTGCTTGCTGCTTCGATCATGAATGCCCCAGGTTCTTTGCTCGTCGCTAAAGGCCTGATCCCTGAGACTGAAGTTTCCACCGCAAGCGCTAATGTGCGCGAGGTTCGAGACACTGAAAACCGCAACATTATTGATGCTCTTGGCTCTGGTGCTATGGCCGGCGGCCGCATTGCCGTTGCCGTTGCCTGCATGTTAATCGCTTTTATCGCTTTGATCGCCATGTTCTCTGCCATTATCAGTGGCGTTGGCACCATGTTTGGCCAGGACAATTGGTCACTAGAAGGCCTCTTCGGCATTGTATTAGCTCCACTTGCTTGGGCAATCGGCGTCCCATGGGAAGAAGCCGGACTTGTCGGTAACTTCATTGGGCAAAAACCATCCTCAATGAATTCGTCGGCTACACCTCATTCTCTGAGCATGTCGATACGATGAGCGCTAAATCTATTCTCATCTCTACCTTCGCACTTGCTGGCTTCGCTAACCTTAGCTCTATTGCTATTCAAATTGGTGCTTTTGGTGCGCTTTGCCCAGAACGTCGATCGGATGTTGCCTCCTTAGGATTACGTGCCCTATCAGCCGGCTTCCTCACTAATATGCTCAATGCAGCTATCGTCGGTGTTGTGGCCATAATTTAGAAAACACTTATCTTCACCTAAAAACCAGCTTTGATGCGATACTTGTCCACATTAAAGCTGGTTTTTTCTTCTCTATGTCAAAGCAATCTATCCTCGTACCGGAGTGTTTGCCCACTTCCGGTACTGATCAATAAGTGCATTCACACGCTCACGTTGTTCATCAACACGCACCTGTGCAGTTCCACCACGGGTAGCACGCGACGCCACCGCCCCATCAATAGTGAGTACTTCTTTAACCTCCGGGCGCAAACGCGGATCAACACTAGCTAATTCTTCATCACTTAATTCATCTAGACCAACCCCACGGGCTTCTGCGATACGCACACACGCACCAGATGCTTCATGAGCTTGTCGGAAAGGAACGCCTTCACGGACCATCCATTCAGCTAAATCAGTAGCTAAAGTAAAACCAGCTGGAGCTAATTCCCGCATACGATCGCTATGGAAAACCAATGTTGAAACTAATCCGGTCATCGCTGGTAGTAGCAGATTAAGCTGCGCTACTGAATCGACGATGGGTTCTTTATCTTCTTGGAGATCACGGTTATACGCTAGCGGCATAGCCTTTAAGGTGGCCATCAGTCCAGCAAGGTTACCAATAAGACGTCCTGATTTACCACGAGTCAATTCCGCAACATCAGGGTTTTTCTTCTGCGGCATAATCGACGATCCAGTTGACCATGAGTCGTGCAAGGTAATATAACCAAACTCAGGGGTACTCCACGCAATAATCTCTTCGGCCAGCCTAGACATATCCACTCCGATTTGTGCGAGCACAAAAGCAGTTTCACTGGCAAAATCACGTGAGCTAGTCGCATCCAAAGAATTATCTGCGGCAGAATCAAATCCTAATTCTTCAGCAATCGCTTCTGGATTAAGTTTCAAACTTGATCCAGCTAACGCACCCGATCCATACGGTGATACAGCTAGCCGCTTATCTAAATCCTGTAACCGTTCAATATCGCGCAACAATGGCTGAGCATGTGCTAATAACGCATGTGCTAAAAGCACTGGTTGTGCTGCTTGAAAATGAGTTTTACCTGGCATAATTACCCCAGGATGAGCTGCTGCCTGAGTACTTAACGCCTGTGCCAAATCACTTACTTGCACAGCAATATCACGAATAGCATCGCGCACCCACATACGGAAAAGAGTAGCTACTTGATCATTGCGTGACCTACCAGCGCGTAAACGGCCACCAACTTCTGTACCAACTCGATCAATAAGACCGCGCTCCATAGCTCCGTGTACGTCTTCGTCGGTCGGATCTGGAACAAATGCGCCACTTGCTACATCGGCACCAAGTTGATCAAGTCCAGCAAGCATAGTGGACAAATCCTCATCACTAAGCAGACCTGCTGCATGCAATACTTTTGCGTGTGCTTTAGAAGCAAGAATGTCATATGGGGCAAGTACCCAGTCAAAATGAGTAGATACGCTTAGCGCAAACATAGCCTCACTTGGCCCACCGCTAAAACGACCACCCCACAACGCGCCTTGATTAGTACCATGCTGTTGCATTGTTGTCCTTCACTTTCGTTCCTTTATATTGTGTTCTACAGCGATCAAGCAGCTCAATGACGACTACCTGGGTTCCTCAAAAAAGAGTAGCTAATGAAGCAGAAAGCGCGACCTTAACAACAAGGCCACGCTTTCACTTATATTCTTTCTCCACAAAGCCTAGTTAGTTATGCATTTTACTGGGCATCACGATCACGTTTATTAGCAATCTTTGAACTCAACCCATGTAGCTCAACAAAGCCCTTTGAGAAGGTTTGATCAAAAGTATCGCCCGTGTCATAGGTGGCCAAATTAAAATCATACAGCGAGTGATTGGAACGACGGCCATTTACAGTTGCTTTACCAGCTTGTAAAACCATGCGAATATCACCGGTGACATGCTCTTGGGTTGATTCAATAAATGCATCCAAACTGCGCTTAAGCGGAGCAGTCCATAATCCGTCGTACACCTCTTCTGACCAACGAGCATCAATCCCACGTTTATACCTAGCGAGCTCCCGCTCAATAGTAACGTCTTCAAGTGCCTCATGGGCAGTAATTAAAGCAATAGCACCTGGTGCCTCATAAATCTCGCGTGACTTAATACCAATCAAGCGGTCTTCAACCATATCGAGACGACCAACGCCTTGGGCACCGGCGCGACGGTTCATCTCTTCGATAGCTTCTAAGACGGTAACCGGACGCCCATCGATAGCTACTGGTATCCCAGATTTGAAGGAGATAATCACCTCATCTGGGGCATTACCTAAGGAAGGATCCTCGGTATATGCATACAAATCTTTTGTTGGTGGATTCCAAAGATCCTCCAGGAAGCCAGTTTCAACGGCACGCCCCCACACATTTTGATCAATCGAAAATGGAGATTTCTTTGATTGCTCAATCGGTAGATTAATTTCTTCGGCAAAGGCAATAGCTTTATCGCGGGTCCATGCATAATCACGAGCGGGAGCAATAATTTCTAAATCAGGGTTTAACGAACGAAACCCTACCTCAAAACGAACCTGATCATTGCCTTTACCGGTACAACCATGTGAAACGTGGGTACCACCGTGTTCTTTAGCTGCCTGAACAAGATGTTTGACAATAAGCGGGCGAGAAATTGCAGAAACTAATGGGTATTGCTTCATGTACATGCCGTTGGCTTTAATCGTCGGCAAGCAATAGTCTTCTGCGAATTCATCCTTCGCATCAACAACAATCGACTCCACGGCACCACAATCAAGTGCGCGCTGGCGTACTGATTCCATATCTTCGCCGCCTTGACCTAAATCAAGCGAGACCGCGATTACCTCACCACCAGTCATCTTGGCTAGATAAGGAATAGCTACCGAAGTATCTAAGCCACCAGAATACGCAAGTACCACGCGTTGAGTCATATTGTTTTTCTCCTTGTTTTATTTTTGCTTTTCGACGTCTTTGCAGCCGTAATTAATCAAAACTATGTACTGGGATAGGTCTTACGTCGCTCAAACATCTCAGCAAGTTCGGCACCTGTGATTGGATCACGAGCAAGCACAAAAACAGTGTCATCTCCGGCAATTGTGCCAACGACTTCTTCCATACCTACCCTATCGATAAAGCTGGCAAGAAATGGTGCTGCCCCCGGTGGGGTACGCAAAACTGCAATATTTCCTGAATATTCAACTGCTACTAGCAGGTCATCAAGCATTTTACGTAATTTCTCCCGTGTTCCAGCAGAAGTCACCGCTGCCGATTCATCGGGGTTACCAACTACATAAAAAGCTCGCCCTGCTTCGCGACGCACTTTACGTGCGCCAAGTTCATCAAGATCGCGTGATAGAGTTCCCTGGGTAATATCTACCCCACGGTCTTTCAATAGCTGGGAAAGTTGCATTTGACTATAAATCTGATTATTTTCCAGCAAATCCAAAATCAGTGCCTGCCGCACTGTTCGCGTGATCGGGGTCGCTGACACAACGTTCTCCTTTGTCAATAATGGTGGCTTAAAACAACACACGAGTTCTCTAAGCTCGTCTCGTGCGAAATGCCAAAGTTTATTCACGATGTGGCTGGTGTTCCATCAACCAGGTCATTAATGCTTTCTGCGCATGTAAACGATTCTCTGCTTCATCAAAAACCACAGATTGTGGACCATCAATCACGCTTGCGGTTACTTCACTACCTCGATATGCCGGAAGACAATGCAAGAAAATGGCATGCGCATGCGCTCTATCCATGATTTCATCATTAACCTGATAAGGCATAAACGGTGTTTTTCGATCAAACCCATCAGCTTCCATTCCCATAGATACCCAGGTATCAGTAATAACAACATCCGCGCCAATAGCCTCATCGAGATTATCGCTAATAGTTATTACCGATCCAGTTTCTTTAGCACGGCGTCGTGCACGATCAACAAATTCTGACTGTGGTTGAAAATCTACCGGTGCAATAATTGAAATATCCATACCTGCGGTAGCAAAACCAAGCATATAGGAATTAGCCATATTATTATTGCCGTCACCTAAATAAACGGCCTTCTTTCCATTAAGACCTAGCCAACCTTCTTCTGGACATAAATGTTCAATGCAGGTTTGCAAATCAGCAAGAATCTGACAAGGGTGAAAGGAGTCACTCAGGCTATTAATAATAGGAACCGTAGCAGTTTCGGCCATTTGGGAAAAATTATCATGAGCGTAGGTGCGCCACACAATAGCAGAAACCATACGAGATAAAACTGCACCCGTATCTTGATAGGTTTCTCCTTTACCTAGCTGAGTTTTTCCGGTATCTACCACAATGGCATTACCACCTAGGGCTGCAATACCAGCGTCAAAAGAAAACCGGGTACGAGTAGAAGTTTTATTAAAAAGCACTGCCACCGACTGCGGACCAGCAAAAGTACGAAAAGCATATGGATCTTTTTTCATCCGGAGCGCTAAATCAAGCACTTCTTTTTGTTCAGCTGGGCTAAGATCATCATCAGCGAAAAAATGCCGAACTGATGGGCTCATCTTTTCTTACTCCTTCTGCTTGTACGCACCGCTCCAAATTATGCAGAAGCTACACATTATCTTCAATTATATGCGATGGTCTATTTTTATGATGCTTTGATTGCTAGCAAAAAATCATCCATCAGTTTAAGTTTTGCCATAACTGGGATTATTTTTTAAAATGCTCATCACTTTGGCTAGTCAAATATCGCACCAATTATTCCAAATGCGACATATTTTAATCTCTGACCAGTATTTTTATAATTTAATCATGCTGCGATCCACTATTAAGAATAGTCATTTTTGCCATGCTCAAATATTTTTAATAACTCGCCTTCACTGCAATAAAGTTGATCATGTTAGAAAAATCATCTCAGCATAATGCTATCTATTCTGGACGAATAAAGGTTAGGTAGTTTTTTCTTTACTTATATTAATAAGATTCGCATTCTGAAACCTCTCCCAGGACAAAAACTGGCACCTCTTAAGCTGAGGTGCCAATTATAGGTTTCACAAGTGAATTAAAATGCAGTGTTTTAAGCGCGCATGGCTGCACCAAATACTGCAACAGCTTTTTCTACTGCAGCAAGTCGTCCTACCGAAGCTTCCTCATCGGTGAGGGTGCGATCATTTGCTCGGAAAATCAAGTTAAAGGCCAAACTCTTTTTATTTTCACCGAGGTTATCTGAGCGGTAGACATCAAATAAAGATACTTTTTCAAGTAACTCTCCCGCTGATTCTTCAATCAACCGACGAACATCTTCTGCTGGAATATCCTCATCAACAACCAAAGCTAGATCTTGATTGACCGTTGGGAAGGCAGAAAGAACCGGAGCTGGATAATTTTCTTTCAACGGTAAAGCCGTTACGTTAAGTTCCATAGCACACACGCGCTGTGGTAAATCAAGACGCTCAAGAACCTGCGGGTGTAGTTCACCAGCATGTCCAACAACGACACCGTCGACAAGTAATTCTGCGCAACGACCTGGATGCCAAGGTAAATAACCTTGTTCATCAGTATTGCGTACCTCAAGTTCTACCCCAGCCGCACGGGCAACGATCCGTGCTGATTCAATAGCATCAGCATAGGTATAAGGGTGTCCTTGACCCCATGGGCCAGAAAACTCGATTTCCCCGCTGCCGATAGTGGCTACATAAAGCGGTTGATAAGGCAAAGTAGTTAATAATTCAGCAACCTCTTTTTCACTTGGCCGCTGCGAAATATCGAGCATTGGTGATCTACCATCGCCGCGAGCAATGGATACTTGCTGCATACCGAATAAGCTCAATGAAGTCTGCCCACGTGCGATATTACGTTTAAGAGATTCCAACATCGACGGCAATAATGTCGTGCCCAAAACGGCATAGTCGGCATCTAATGGATTTTGAACAGTCACCACTTTGCGGCGCTCATCATCTGCACTTAAACCCCACACATCAAAAGTATCCTGACGGATAAATGGAGTCGGCAAAATTTCTGCATAACCGCCATAGGCAAGGGCATGTCCAATAGCGCGCTTGCGTTTTTGTGCAGAAGATAATCCTTTACCTACTGGTGCCTGCGGCACAATCGAAGGAATAGCCTCTAATCCTTCAAGACGTACTACTTCTTCGACTAAATCAGCAGACTCGCCCAAATCCCAACGCCATGTTGGTGGGATAACTTGAAGCATGTCCCCGTTGGCGGTAACCATACAACCAATTTCTTCTAGTCGTTTGATTACAGTTTCTGGGGTGTAATCTACACCAGCGATATGTGAAGGGCGATGAACATTCATCTCAATGGCAGTAAAAGCTGGTACATCACCAACAAGCGTACGTGCTGTACTGATGGTACCACCGGCAATTTTTTGCAAAAGAGCGCACGCAATATCAAGTGAACGCTCGATAATAGCTGGATCAACACCTCGTTCAAAACGCCTGGATGCCTCAGAGCTAAGCTTATGGCGACGCGATGTACGAGCAGTAGTAATTTGATCCCAATTAGCTGCTTCAAAGTACACGGTAGTAGTGGTCTCAGAAATCTCGGAAGAATTACCTCCCATAACCCCAGCTAACGATTGAATGCCATTATCATCACAGATCACAACGTCTTCTTCGCTAAGCGTACGTTGCACATGATCTAGCATTTCTAAAGTTTCATCTTTTTTAGCAGTACGCACCACTAATGAACCAGTGATTTTGTCAGCATCAAAAGCATGCATCGGCTGGCCAGTCAACAACATAACGAAGTTAGTGACATCAGTTGCCGCATTAACTGGACGCTGTCCGCACAGCATCAAAATACGCTGTAACCAAAATGGTGATTCAGCTTTAGGATCAATACCTGATACTTTTCGCAAACCGAAACGACGAGCCTTAGTATCTGCGTGTAGCTCGACATCAATAAGCGTGTCACTAGGCACCGGCACCGTGGAAATATCGATACCTGCTACTGATGGATCCAGAACTGGATCCACATGAGTAAAGCCAAAAGCACTTGCTAGTTCACTAGCTAAACCACGCAGTGATAACGCATAGCCACGATCTGGGGTGATATTAACATCAAAAACAATATCATCTAGACCAAGAATATCGCGCGCATCGGCTCCAGGTTCCCCCAGGCTTGGATCAAGGGTAATAATGCCAGAATTTTGTTTATCGCTTAACCCTAGCTCGGCAGCAGAACAGATCATGCCTGCCGACATCCGGCCATAGGTTTCGCGTTCAGAGATAGCAAAGTTTCCTGGAAGCACTGCTCCGGGCAAAGAAACTACCACAATGGATCCCTCGCTGAAATTACGGGCACCACAAACAATAGACTGTAACTCGCCAGTACCATTTGCCTGTCCTACATTAACCATGCAGTGACGAATAGGTTTTTTAAAACCTTCTAGCTCCTCGATACTTTCTACGCGACCAATCACCAGTGGGCCGGTTGTTTCCGGAATAGGTAAATAGCCCTCAGTTTCAAAACCAACTTGAACAAAAGCAGCATCAAGTTCTTCTGGGGTAACGTTCCACTGGGAGTTATTCGTTCCTGCGCGCAGAATATCCGTCACCCAGTTCTGAGAGATAAGCATAAGTAAAGCTCCTTGAAAAAATTTTTATGATCTAGGTGAGGTGATTAAGCGTGTACACCAAATGGCAAAGTAAAACGAACGTCGCCTTCAACCATATCGCGCATATCATTAAGGCCATTTCTAAATTGCACAGTACGTTCCAATCCCATACCAAAAGCAAAACCGGAATATACCTCTGGATCAATTCCAGCTGCCCGAAGCACGTTGGGGTTTACCATGCCGCAACCGCCCCACTCAATCCAGCCAGCGCCACCCTTCTTATTTGGGAACCAAACATCAATCTCTGCGGAAGGCTCAGTGAAAGGGAAATAATTGGTACGCATGCGCGTGCGGGTTTCGGGACCGAAAAGGCTCTTTGCCAAATGATCAAGAGTACCTCGCAGGTGAGCCATAGTCAGGCCTTTATCTACCGCTAAACCTTCAATCTGATGGAATACCGGGGTGTGGGTGGCATCAAGTTCATCGGTACGAAAAACTCGACCTGGGCACACCACATAAATAGGTACCTCACGCGAAAGCATGGTGCGCATCTGTACTGGGGAGGTGTGGGTACGCAACACCTGCTGCGAACCGGATACAGAAACATGGAAAGTATCTTGCAAAGTACGTGCCGGATGATCAGGGATAAAATTCAAGGCATCAAAATTAAAGTATTCGGCTTCAACTTCTGGGCCTTCAGCTACCTCATATCCCATTGCCACAAAGATATCGGCAATATTCTCGCTCAACGTAGTAATAGGATGTAGCGCGCCTACTTGTTTACGAGTAGTTGGTACGGTGATATCGACTCGCTCTTGTTTCAGTACCTCCGCGTTACGCTTTTCTTCAAGGACTTCCTTGGTCTCGTTATAAAGCTTTTCGACGCGTCCTCGTGCAACATTGACCAACCGACCAGCATCTTTACGCAACTCTTTTGCTAACCCACCTAATGCCCTGCGTGCCTGCGGGATATAGGCATTATCACCTAAATGATCACGACGAGCTGCCGCAAGTTCTTCAAGATTGCGTGCTCTAGCAAAGGCTTGCGCAGCAGCCTTTGCTGCTCGAGCTAAGTGTTCTTCGGTTAATTGAATATCCTGAGGATCCGACACAGTGTTTATTCCTTCACGGCAATTAAGTTTCCATGGTTATTAAATTTTTCCACGGGCACAATTCTAACCCTCACATACTACCTATACGAGGATGGTTTTCTTAAGCGCTACCTAGATATACGCACATAATTTTAACGATCATAAGAAAAAATTTATTTAATCAACAGCAGTTGCGTACTTTTTATACTGCACCTTTGCTGACTCATACAAGCAAATACTAGCTGCGGTAGCAAGATTGAGTGATTCAGCACGCCCTCGAATCGGAATGCGTACTCGATGATCTGCTGCTTGAAGTAGCTCTTTGCTTAACCCATGAGCTTCATTACCAAACAACCAGGCAGTAGGCTTTGCTAATAATTCTTCTGCCTCATCTAAATCGACTTCTCCATCAGCAGTAGTAGCTAAAATCTGTAAGCCACGTGAACGTAATTGCCCTAGTACATCTTTAATATTTGTTTCTCGAACAACTGGTAAATGAAATAGTGATCCTGCCGAGGCACGCACAGCTTTTGAACTCTGCGGATCAACAGTTTCTCCTGCAAAAATCACCGCATCGGCACCTACCGCATCCGAAACTCTAATCAAGGTTCCAGCATTTCCAGGGTCATTTGTTTCCACCGGAACACTTATTAGACGTGGGGTACCTACTAATGCCTTACCCATAGACCACAGCACTGGATCACATACAGCAAAAATTCCCGGAGTATGTGTGGTATCGGAAAGGTACTTTGCCGCACGCTCACTAATCGGGTGCAGGTAAACATTCATATGCCCTGCTAAGCGAACCAATGGTTCACACCGCTGAGCAGCAATCTCAGTAATAAAAACATCACGTGCTGCTCCTGTGGCAATTGCTGCCTCGACAGAATTCTCCCCCTCAACAATAAAAGCCTGAGCCTTTCGGCGAGCTGCCGCGCGATGTAATTTTGCCGCTGCCACTATCCGTGGGGTGCGTTCACTAAAAGGATTCTCAAAATCAAGTTTCATACATTCAAGATTAACAGTCCACCCGGACATGACTTATTTCTACATAGAATACCTGTATAAAGGTACAAAAATGACGCTGTCTCATAGTTATCACTAATGAGATCAGCGTCGTTTTTAAAGAACGTCACAAATAAAATTGCGCAGTTAAGCAGCCTTAGGGGCGTTAACATCTGCTGGCAGTGCAGCCTTTGCAGCCTCGCAAATTACAGAGAAAGCAGCGAAATCATTAACAGCTAGCTCAGCAAGGATCTTGCGGTCAACCTCAATGCCAGCAAGCTTCAAGCCCTGGATCAAACGGTTATAGGTGATGTCATTCATGCGCGCAGCTGCGTTGATACGGGTGATCCACAGCTTACGGAACTCAGACTTACGTGCGCGACGATCGCGGTAAGCATAAGTCATAGAGTGTAGCCACTGTTCCTTTGCCTTACGGTAAAGGCGGGAACGTTGGCCACGGTAGCCCTTGGCGGATTTGAGGATAACGCGACGCTTCTTCTTAGCATTCAGCGAGCGCTTGACACGTGCCACAGTAATACTTCCTTACAGTTAAAAAGTTTTAGGGTTTAGTTTTCTTTATGGAGGCGAAGACCTAAATTATGCCTTGCCCAGAAGACGCTTAACGCGTTTAACATCAGCCTTATCGACGGCCTCGTCACCCTTCAGGCGACGGGTACGACGAGATGGCTTACCCTCCAGAAGGTGGCGGCGGTTAGCCTGCTCACGACGCAGTTTGCCGGAGCCGGTGGTCTTAATACGCTTCGCGGTGCCCTTGTGGGTCTTCTGCTTCATTGTATGTACGTCCTTTTGACTTTTCAGTGTTTACTTTTTGCCCTTACGGAGCGGACCTAGAACCATGGTCATATTTCGTCCGTCCTGCTTTGGCTTGGCTTCTACCACACCAAAGTCGGCGACATCTGCTGCCAGGCGCTCCAAAAGTCGGAAACCTAGTTCTGGGCGAGATTGCTCGCGGCCACGGAACATAATGGTCACTTTGACCTTGGAACCTTTTTCAAGGAAGCGGATTACGTTGTTCTTTTTTGTCTCATAATCGTGATCATCGATCTTGGGACGGAACTTCTGCTCCTTAACCACAGTCTGCTGCTGGTTCTTCCGAGCTTCGCGAGCTTTCTGAGCCTGCTCGTACTTGAACTTTCCGTAGTCCATAATCTTGCAGACTGGCGGCTTTGCGTTAGGTGCGACCTCAACAAGATCAAGGTCAGCGTCATAAGCGAGCTTTCTGGCATCGTCAATACGCACGATGCCCACCTGCTCCCCGTTAGGGCCGACAAGTCGAACCTCGGGAACTCGAATGCGCTCATTAATGCGAGCTTCAGCGCTGATGGGGACTCCTCAAAATAGCGGATGGATTTTTCGACGTACCGGCAGTCGCTATGTATTAATCCCCCAGGTAGTTAGCACACAACAAAAACCCGCTCCTACAAAAAGAAGGAACGGGAGATCCATGCACCCTGCACAAACAGTAACTGGACAACCACTTACTGCATATACACGTACCTTTTAACCTTTTACCAACCGAACAATACGGCAGTGAAAAGGTGGGAAGATCTCCACTTGCGACCTAGATATGTGAGACAAAGAATACACAATTCTTATTAGTACCGTTTAATAGCACATAACTAGGCGGTAGCGTTTAAAATATTAACACATTCTTGCATCAAGACAAATTAACCTCCTTGCCCCAAGAAAATACTCCTCATACCAACACTATAAATCTAACTAAGCAGGTACCGAATTGTGAATGAAAAAACTCCCGAGCAGATATTTCGCCAACTCATCGAACAAGAAAAGCGTAACTATAGCGACCGCATGGAACTGTATAATCAATTGCTATCACAGTTTTGTAGTCATCCTACAGCAAATGAGCATACTCCCTCCACAACAAATCAACCCTCAAGTACTTCTATTCTTGCCCCTTCCACCACAATACCAAGCACTCCCCCTACACATTCACCAACTTCGATAACTCCATCAACACAAGATAATCCTTATCAAACAGGCACACCAAAAACTAATATTACCTCAGCACCGTCTAGCACAACCACCCAACCCCCTTATCCAACCCCAGCTCAACCACGCTCATCGCGTACATCGAGTTTCACTAAGCGTACGCCACAAGATCAAGAACAAACTATTACTCGTGCAGTAGCACTTGGCGGTAGCTTTATCACCTTTATCGGCATTGTGCTGTTGATTGCATTCGCTATTCAAAACGGCTGGCTCGGTCTTAGTGCCCGTATTACTCTTGCCTTTATTGTTTCCGCAGTTCTTGCTGGTGTTGCACTAAAAGTTCGCACAACCACTCTGCCGGTCACCTTCCTATCACTTGCCTCAACATCGCTTGCCACTGCACTTATCACAACACTTATTACTGTGCACTATTTACATTGGTGGTCAGCATTTATTGGTAGTTTTATTATCGTTTTCCTCTACGGAATTTTTAGTGCCGCAGCACTGCGTTTCGACGATCATAAGCTACTATCCGCTACTGCAACCCTAGGGCTTTTGGCTACTAGTATTCACATTCTAGAAAATCCTTACCAAGAAATAGCCTCTTTTATAATACTGCTCATTCCTGCTGGAATATTTGCACTTTCACTGAAGCTACACCCCAATTCAGCATTACGCACTGTTGGCGCCATTACTTTAGTCCTTGGTCTAACACAAGTTCTTCCTAGACCTGGCACAACGTCGATAAGCACGATTGACTACCTAGCCATAGCTCTCACTAGCTTAGTTATCCTTGGTCTCAGCGTTACCCCGCTATACGTTAAGCCACAAGACCTATGGCTAGACCACGTTATACCTAGCATGATCAGCCCTCTTATTGGAGCTTATGTCTTAATTTGTTTACCAGTACTTTTCCCCAACATCACACTTGTATTAAGCGCTGGACTAATTATTGGTTTAACCTTTACTCGCTCCGATAAGTTAGGACTGGTACGAGCTACCGGGCAAACACTATTACCTACTGCGCTAGCTACTATGCTTATCAACGCACTTATCGAACCAGTAAATATTGTTTTTGCAGTTTTCTTTATGGTCTGGCTACTACTGCTTCCTCAACTTAAGCACTGGTTAGCCTGGCTCAGTTGGTTGTTATGCTGCATGATTATTACTGGAAATATTTTCCTCTTTATCAGTGGAATATATCTAGAATTCCTCTTTATCAATGAAATACAACTAGAATCCCTCTCCCCAGCAATCCAACCGTTAGGCACCGCTGGACTTATTGTTTTCGTCTTCTTAGCCATCGCTGCAGTTATGTTTTTAAAACAGAAAACAGCTCTCACTGATCTTCCCCAGCCACTGCTTTATGTAATCGGTATTGTCGCGTTGTACTTATCCAGTGGGGCAATCATTATGCCGCCAACAGTTTTAGCATTTTTTAAGCTTGACTCAAATCTTGTTACTATCACTTTCTTTAGTATGCATGCCGCAGTCTCAATAAGCTGGATGGCTCTTGGCGCATTCCTACTATTAAGCCAGCGAACACTTAAAAATCGTGCTGCATTAGCAACCGGATTAGCACTTGCAGCTGCTTCAGTGTGCAAATTGATCTTCTTTGATCTTTCTACCCTCGGTGGATTCCCACGCGCAATAGCGTTTCTCATCTGCGGATTAGTGTTACTTGCGGTAGCAGTACGTCGCAATGCTTTGCAACGCAAGGCTTAACTCACCGGATTACTTCTCAAACGGGTAATCTCCTACTACGAAAAGCGGCACAGATAAAAATATCACCGTGCCGCTTATTATTTTTAGCTACAGAAATACCTAAATAAGTACAACATTACTTCGCCATAAGTACCTCATGAAGGAATTTTCCGGTATGGGACGCCTTGACTTTAGCTACTTCTTCTGGAGTCCCTTGAGCAACCACGGTACCGCCGCCCGAACCACCTTCTGGGCCCATATCAATAATCCAGTCTGCACTCTTGATCACATCTAAATTATGTTCAATAACAATCACTGAATTGCCTTTATCTACTAGACCTTGAATCACAATCATCAATTTGCGGATGTCTTCAAAATGCAAGCCAGTGGTCGGTTCATCCAAGATATAGACAGTTCGTCCGTTTGATCGCTTTTGTAGTTCGCTAGCAAGTTTCACTCGTTGAGCTTCGCCACCAGACAAGGTAGTTGCAGACTGGCCTAAGCGCACATAACCAAGACCAACTTCATTCAATGTGCTCAAATACCGATGAATAGAGGTAATCGGTTCAAAAAATTCTGCTGCCTCTGAAATCGGCATATTTAATACTTCAGCAATATTTTTTCCCTTGTAATAAACTTCAAGCGTTTCTCGGTTATAGCGCGCGCCACCGCATACTTCACAAGGAACATAAACATCGGGTAAGAAGTTCATCTCAATTTTTAAAGTGCCATCGCCTTGGCATGCCTCGCAACGGCCGCCTTTAACATTAAAAGAAAACCGCCCTGGTTTATATCCACGTACTTTCGCTTCTGAAGTCTCGGCAAAGAGGGTTCGTATTTTATCGAAAACACCAGTATAAGTAGCAGGATTCGAACGCGGGGTACGTCCAATGGGTGATTGATCTACCTGCACTAATTTATCTAAATTAGCTACGCCTTCAACACGCTTCGCTCGACCAGGCACAGTACGTGACCGATTAAGTTTATCAGCAAGGGTTTTAGCCAAGATTTGATTAATAACCGTTGATTTACCAGATCCAGAAACACCAGTAACGCATACCAGAACTCCTAACGGAATGGTGACATCAATATCTTTAAGATTATTTTCTTTTGCCCCGACTATGCGCAACACCCGTTCCGGATCTATTTTTCGACGAGTTTCTGGCACTCCCAACTGCTTGCGACCAGAAAGATATGCGCCAGTAATAGAATTTTCACACGTGTAAATACCTTCTGGTTCACCTTGATAGACCACTTCACCGCCATATTCACCGGCTTTAGGCCCGATATCAATAAGCCAATCAGCTGCTTTAATAGTGTCTTCATCGTGCTCAACCACGATCAGTGTATTACCGATATCACGCAGATGTTCCAAAGTTGCAATAAGACGTTGATTATCACGTTGGTGTAGACCAATTGAAGGTTCATCAAGCACATAAAGCACCCCAGCTAAACCAGAACCAATCTGGGTAGCTAACCGGATACGTTGCGCCTCACCGCCAGATAAAGTACCTGCCGAACGCGATAGCGTCAGGTAATTAAGCCCAACATCTAAGAGAAATTTCAATCGCGCTTGAATCTCTTTGAGCACTGCCCCAGCAATAATTTCTTCGCGTGTGCCAAGAATCAACGTATTTAAGAATTCAGCCGCATCAGCGATAGAAAGCTCCGCAAGCCCGGCAATAGAAAGCTCTCCGTTACTTTCTGAAGCCAAACGCACCGCTAGAATTTCTGGCTTAAGCCGTGCTCCGTTACAGGTTGGACAAGCAATTTCACGGGTATAGGCCAATAAGCGTTCTTTTTGTGACTCGGAATCAGTTTGTTCTAGTTTTCGATTTAAATAACCTAAAACGCCTTCGAAAGGAGCACTCCAATTACGCACTCGGCCATAACGATTCTTATACCGAACAGTAACTACCTCCGAGCTACCATGCACAATTGCTTTTTGCGCTGTTTTACTCAAAGAGTTAAATGGAGCATGTGCATCGAAGCCTAAAACCTCACCAAGACCTTCAATGAGCTTGACAAAATAATTATGGTTGGGGCTACTACTCCATGGCTGCACAGCATCAACCGCTGGCGCATCCGGATCGGGAATAAGTAATTCCACATCTACTTCTGTACGTGTACCTAAGCCATCACACGCTGGGCAAGCACCATAAGGTGAGTTAAAAGAAAATGTACGAGGTTCTAGCTCATCAATACTTAAGGTGTGTCCATTAGGACAAGACATTTTCTCCGAAAAACGCCGCACCCGCTGTGGGTCATCCTCAGCTAAACCAACAAACTCAACCGCAACAACTCCGTCGGCAAGCTTTAATGCAGTTTCAATAGAATCGGTCAAACGTTGTTTTTGACTGCTTTTTACTTGCAAACGGTCAACAACCACATCAATGTCATGTTTGACCTGTTTTTTTAAGGTTGGCGGATCACTGAGTTGATAAACTTCACCGTCGACAAGCACGCGAGAATAGCCCTGCGCAGCCAAATCTTGAAAAAGATCAACAAATTCACCTTTACGGGTGCGTACTACCGGAGCCAAAACTTGAAAGCGCAGTCCTGCTTCCATAGCGAGTAATTGGTCTACAATCTGCTGCGGGGTTTGCCTGGTGATCGTAGCATCACAGACTGGACAATGAGCAGTACCTGCACGAGCAAATAACAGACGCAGATAATCATAGATTTCGGTAATCGTGCCAACTGTCGAACGTGGATTACGGTTAGTAGATTTCTGATCAATCGAAACCGCCGGAGATAAACCATCAATAAAATCGACATCAGGTTTATCCATTTGCCCAAGGAACATACGTGCATATGAGCTCAACGACTCAACATAGCGACGTTGGCCTTCAGCGAAAATAGTGTCAAAGGCAAGCGAGGATTTACCCGATCCAGAAAGCCCGGTGAAAACCACCATAGAATCACGGGGCAGATCAATATCTACCCCTTTAAGATTATGTTCCCGAGCTCCACGAACAATAAGACGATCAGCCACTAAAAATCCTTCTACCTTGTTATGCCGTGTTTATCCACGCCGATAATCTGCAGCTTTATCCGCTTCAAACCTGCATATCAATTACAAATCTCCTCAATGTTAGCAAAATTCGAACATAATAACGAAGCACTTTTCGTCTACTCTAAAACTATGACTGATTCCCATACTTTAGAACCGCTTCACTTTACCCATATCTCCGTCTCAGAAATGGATAATAACTGCTACCTCATTTATGCCGGCACTTCTGCCCTGCTTATCGACGCTGCCGATGACGCCGAAAAGTTATTGAAGTTAGCAGAAGAAAATAATGTCCGTATCACCCATGTAGTAACCACCCACCGCCATTGGGATCACGTACGTGCTCTGCCCGAAGTATTAGAACGCACCGGTGCTACCCATTATGCCTCTTATCTTGATGCTCCAGCTCTACCTGCTCATGTAGATGTAGAACTTCACCACGGCGATACCATTGAGTTTGCAGGACACGAATTAGAGGTCAGTATTTTACGAGGTCATACCCCTGGTGGAGTAGCTATCGCTGCCACCATTGAAGATCGCATTCATCTTTTTGTTGGCGATAGTCTTTTTCCTGGTGGAGTAGGAAAAACTACCACCGAAGGTGATTTCCAACGACTTTTCCAAGATGTATATGACCGGTTATTTAATCGCTATCCAGATACCGCTGTTGTGCATCCTGGACATGGAAAACCCACCACTTTAGGAACTGAACGACCAGAGCTGACCACGTGGTGGGATCGACGTTGGTGAACACAATTTACTTAGTAATTATTTAATGCTGCCAATACACACATAGTGATAACAAAATAATGACAACTAGGTATCACCTAGGCAAAAACATCAGCATTCAGCAATTGATTACTCGCCTCACCCCACACAGAGTTTATTTCGCACGTACACTTAGTATGGTTACGTTTTATCAATGATCATCTTCTTATGGGTGAGCGTCGAAAAGCGTCCATAAAGATACACCAATAGTAGAAAAGTAGTTAAGGAGAAGTACCCCTATGATTCGCAAACTAGGTCGGCCAATGCTGGCTTCTGTATATATTGCTGATGGTGCAGATACCGTACTTAATACTTCGGATCGTGTAGAAGAAACGGAAGTAATTATTCGTCGTATCCGTACTATTCTTCCGCGTAAGTATCATAAAAATTTGCCTAGCGACGCCGAGCTAACTACTCGTGTTGTTGGTGTAAGTAAAATTGGCGCGGGTTCTTTGCTCGCCCTGGGTAAAGCACCACGCACTTCGGCAGCAGTACTTGCTGTACTTAGCGCCCCAACAATCCTAGCACGCAATGCTTTTTGGGAAACCCAGGATCGAGAAGAAAAAATTACCCGCAAGCAAGGTTTTCTTACCTCTGTCGCGCTTTTAGGCGGTTTGGCTATTACCAGTGTTGATACTGCCGGGAAACCAGGTCTTAAATGGCGTGCTAATAAAGCTGCACAAAAAGCAAATAAGCAGCTCCAACAGGCACTTCCCACCAAGAGCGAAACTGAAAAATTTGCTGATTCTGCCAGTGCTTCTGCTGCGGCTTTTGCGCATAGTGCTAAAGACTGGTTTGGAGAAGCCAGCGATAAGGTCACTGACTACACCGCGCAGGCACAAGACTATATCAATGAAAATAAAAACGAATGGCTAGCTTTTGCTGAAAACAGTGCCGCCGGAGCACGCTCCACGCTTGCCGATGCTGCAGATCAGGTACAGGGATTCTTTAATGATCTCGATACCGATAAGTGGCTTGACCAAGCGCAAGATAATGCCAAAATCGCTCGTAAAAAGGTAGTTAAAGTAGCAGAAAAAGCGCAAGCACAGGCGAAGAAAGCTGCCTTCGATGCCGAGAAGAAAACTGGTCGAGCTTCTCGACGGGCTTCAAAGAAAGCCACTAAACTGCAAAAACGTGCCGATAAACTTGTTCAACGCGCTCAAAAGAAGCTGGGTGATCTGTGTTAAAAGCACCTACCTGCCGTTAACAAACGGCATATAATTATCTCGTTGGTCGCCGCACTGGCTGTTTTAAATACAGCATTCCTGGCAGTGCGGCGATCTTTATTTTTCACGGAATAATTCATCTGCAAAAACGTAAAGACGATAGTGTCACTAATATAATTTTTTAAGAAAAACTGCTTTATCTTAACGTGTACGCGCACTAATTTTTTATCATCATTTTTCCAATAACTATAAAACCCATAAAATAGCTAGCCACAAGCAGCACTAACTTATAGCTTTATATCCGCCACATAATTCGAAAGGCTTGTCCCGAGTGAGCAATTCTGCATCATACGATGAAGAACTCCAAGCTGAACAGATATATGTCGATGGGCTGTTTCATCGTCTCGATCAAGAGGTTACGACCGCCCAACAACACCTCAACCAAGTGATGTTGGAAGTAGATCCAGCAAACCCTGATGCGGAGGCACTCGTTCGTCGTGAAACTGAATACCACAGTCTCAACGCTAAAATCGATCGACTTAATCTTGCCCAATTAGGTCTCGTCTTTGGCCGGGTCGATGTTGAAACTGCCAATCCAGAACTTATTGATAATCCAGTGGCAGGTAATCCAAAACTCGACCGTCGCTATATCGGACGGATGGGGTTAGATGATCGCAATGATGATTACCGCACGCTGCTTCTAGATTGGCGCGCACCTATGGCACGCCCTTTTTACTTAGCGACAACTGCTCAGCCAGAAGGTGTGCACACTCGTCGGCATATCCGTACCCAAGGCACAACAGTCACCGCTATTAATGATGAAATTTTGCACGCGGATGCTACGACTAATACCACTTCGCTAGGCATCGGTGATGAATCGGCGCTATTACAAGCACTTAATGCCGCTCGTACTGGTCATATGAACTCAATCGTTGAAACTATTCAACGAGAACAAGATGAAATTATTCGCGATAACACGCGCGGGGTTATGGTTGTAGAAGGTGGTCCAGGAACTGGTAAAACTGCTGTTGCCTTACATCGGATCGCTTATTTGCTTTATACCTGGCGCAAACAACTTACCAACACCGGTGTATTAATTGTTGGTCCGAATAATACCTTCTTAAATTATATTTCGCGCGTGCTTCCTGAACTAGGCGAAACCGGCGTTGTACTTTCTACTATTGGTGAGCTATTCCCTGGTATTCAACCTACACACACTGACTCTCTTCTTACTCAAGAAATCAAAGGCAGCATAGAAATGGTGACTATTCTTAAGCGACTAGTCAACCATTACCAATCGTTACCAACTCAAAGCGAAACCATACTAATTGATGGCTTGGAACTTACTATTGACGCTTCGTTGATTAAATCTGCTCGCACTAGAGCACGACGTTCGCGTCGCCCACATAATATGGCGCAACCCATTTTTAAAGATCAGCTTGCTGAGCTACTTGCTCAGCACATGGTTCAGCTTATTGGTGCTGATCCTTTAGGTGGGCATAATCTTCTCTCTGCTGCTGATATTGCTCAGCTTCATGATGATCTTCTCGAAGACCCGACCGTCGATAAGCTTGTTGAACGCTTTTGGCCGCTACTTGACCCCACTGAAGTTCTCCACAACTTCCTCCATGACAATCAGTTGATTACTACCATCGCCTACGATTACAACGAAGAAACCCAGTCGGCTCTCTTCCGAGATAGTGATACGGGTTGGACATCATCAGATACAGCGCTTATCGACGAATTAGCTGTACTCATCGGGCTTCTTGACCCAGAGGAAGAACGCAAACAAGCAGAACAAAAATGGCGTGAACAACTCGCCTCGGCCGAAGATGTACTCGATGTTCTTTCTAGTTCCGGTAATACGGACCTCGATGATGATTCCGTTGATGCCGAAGTTCTTTCAGCATTTGACGTAATCGATGCCGAACACTTAGCACGGCGTCAAGAGTCACGTGACCACCGTTCTACTGCACAACGAGCACGTGCCGATTACACCTGGGTATATGGTCACATTATTATTGATGAAGCACAAGAACTTACCCCGATGCAATGGCGTATGATTATGCGACGTTCACCATCTCGTTGGATGACTATTGTGGGTGATATTTCTCAAACCAGTTCCCCGGCAGGTGTAGATTCCTGGGCAGAAACACTATCACCTTTTGTCGGTACCCGGTTTCGTACCCATCAGCTCACAGTCAATTATCGCACAACAGCACAAATTATGGAGGTAGCTAATTCAGTTCTGGCTCGGTTTGCACCAGAGACTATTCCTAGTACTACTGTGCGTACCGACGGCTCACCAGTACACTACTACCCTTATGATACTGATCCGGAAAAATTAGCCGAACATTTGCAAGCAAAATCACCAGAACGGCTTCATATGATTATCGGTCCAGATAGTGCAGAGAATGCGACAATACGCGGGATAAGTTCAGTTAAAGGCTTGGAATTTGACCAGGTAATTCTCATCCAACCTGAGTTAATGGTTGCTGAGTCGCCACAAGGATGGCAAAACCTCTTTGTTGCCTTAACTAGGGCAACACAACAGCTACATATTATCGGAGAGATGCCCTAACCAGCTTATCGACGTTTACCGCTCATCACTGCTTTTATCAGTTGTTACGGTATGAACAATCATCACGTCACAATCTGACTGACGGGCTACGTCTGCTGGTACCGAACCTAATAACCGGCCGGTCAACGAGTTAATGCCACGATTTCCTACGACTAAAAGATCAGCATCATACTCGTTGACAATCGCCATAAGAGCTTCTACTGGGGTGCCGCGTCGAATTGCAGTCTCAACTTTTTTCGCACCGCAGGCAGTTGCATATTCTATAGCTTTGGTAAGGTTTTCTGCTGCTTCATCCATTCCTATCACGGTGATGGAATCTCGACGTATATGTGCATTTATCTCATCGTTTGATTCATAATATGCACATCCAAGTACTAAAAGCGCATCGAAAACTGCCGCCATATGTGCGGCTCGTTCTACTGCTAAAAATGAAGATGCTGATCCATCAGTACCAACCACAATTGTGGTGTAGCTGCTCATGAAAACCTTTCACATGTCTTTTCTTGAACCAGGCAAACAATAGGTGCATTAAAAAGCGGATGTACTCCCTTTTAAAAGATAAACATCCTGCCGGCTGCAACTGTGCTTAGTGTAGCAACTTTTTACAAAAGAGATGAGCTCAGCTAAGACTATAACGGATCATTATCACTGCTCATGGTCAGTATTAACTAGCATCACATCGACTTTAGCTTTACGAGTTATCGCTCCTGGAATATTACCTGTAATTCGTCCTAGTAAACTATCCAGACCTCTGTTTCCTACTACTACAAGATCAGCGTCAAGTTCATCAACAACAGAGAGTAACGCCGGTACTGGTGCTCCTGGAACCGCACGTATATTAACCGTCATCGCGCCTTCAGCTTCAGCATAAGCTTGTGCCTCAGCAAGGATTTCTAAAGCACGCTCTTTGGAGTAAACCGGAATTGAGTTCATTTCTACATGAGTGGGACTTGTTAATGTTCCTGCGTCTATATGGTGTGCACATACAATCGTTAACACCGCATCATAAGTGGCAGCGAGACTTGCTGCACTACGTACTGCATAAAGGGAAGTATCGGAGCCATCAGTACCGGTTACAATCGCAGAATAAGAGATCACGCAGCATCTTTCCTCAGGTTTTGGTTACGCTAGCACACTAGTCTAATAGGTATATTTTTTCAATTACATGCCTGCGTCGCGAAGTCCTCGTAATTCCTTTTTCAAATCTGCAATTTCATCACGTAATCTTCCAGCAAGCTCGAATTTTAATTCTCGTGCTGCTGCACCCATCTGGGCAGTAAGATCAGTAATAAGTTTCTCTACTTCCACCGTGGGCATACTGCTAATATCCGGCTTCTCAGCCATACCAACATCAGCAGCAGCAGAAACTTCTGTTGTTACTGAATCATTAACTTGATCCAAAATATCGGCAATTTTCTTCCTTAAAGGCTGAGGATCGATACCATGTTCCGTGTTATATGCAATTTGTTTTTCCCGACGACGCTCGGTTTCATCAATAGCGTATTGCATAGAGTCGGTGATCTTATCGGCATACATAATAACCTCACCAGAAACATTTCGCGCAGCACGGCCAATAGTTTGGATAAGCGATCGCGTCGAACGCAAAAAACCTTCTTTATCGGCATCCAAAATAGCTACTAATGACACTTCTGGCAGATCCAACCCCTCACGAAGTAAGTTAATACCCACCAAGACATCATATTCACCTAAACGCAGTTGACGGAGTAATTCTACGCGCTGCAAAGTATCAATGTCTGAGTGCAAATATCGCACCTTGATACCATTTTCCAGCAGATAATCGCTAAGGTCTTCGGCCATCTTCTTAGTCAACGTAGTAACAAGCACCCGCTCTTGTTTCTCAATACGCTGACGAATCTCATAGATAAGATCATCAATCTGGCCTTTCGTGGGCTTCACGGTAATCTTTGGATCAACCAGACCCGTAGGACGAATAACCTGCTCTACATACTCGCCCTGGGCAGCAACCATTTCATAATCACCTGGTGTCGCTGAGAGATATACTGTTTGGCCAACACGTTTTTCAAACTCTTCCCACGTCAAAGGTCGGTTATCTAAAGCTGACGGTAGCCGGAAACCGAATTCCACCAGATTACGCTTACGCGACATATCACCTTCATACATGCCGCCAATCTGAGGTACTGTCACGTGGGATTCATCAATAATGGTGAGAAAATCTTCTGGAAAATAATCCAATAGTGTTGCCGGAGCCGAACCCGGCTCACGTCCGTCCATATGACGTGAATAATTCTCAATACCAGAACAAAAACCAACCTGTTCAATCATTTCTAGGTCATATTCGGTACGCATACGCAAGCGTTGTGCTTCTAAGAGTTTGCCCCGATTTTCTAGATCAGCAAGACGCTCGGCTAATTCTGTTTTAATATCTTCAATCACTTTAACCATGCGGTCTTCGCTAGTTACATAGTGCGTAGCTGGAAAAATACGTAGCTCATCAACCTTGCGGATAACATCGCCGGTAAGTGGATGAATATAGTACAAAGCGTCAATTTCATCACCGAAAAATTCCACTCGTACTGCAAGCTCTTCATAAGCCGGAATAATATCGACTGTATCGCCTTTAACCCGAAAAGCACCGCGAGTAAAACCAACATCATTTCGGTCATATTGAATATCTACCAATAACCTCAAGAAACGATCGCGCTCAACTTCTTCACCCACTCGCAGCACAACGGATCGATCTAAATAACTTTGTGGCGTGCCCAAACCATAAATACAGCTTACTGAGCTAACTACTACCACATCACGACGCGATAGCAAGGAACTCGTTGCCCGGTGGCGCAGACGTTCTACGTCGTCATTAATGGAAGAATCTTTTTCAATATAGGTATCTGTTTGCGCAATATAGGCCTCTGGTTGGTAGTAATCGTAATAACTAACAAAATACTCCACCGCATTATTAGGCAATAGCTGGCGTAACTCATTAGCTAGTTGCGCAGCCAAGGTTTTATTTGGTGCCATCACCAAAGTAGGACGCTGCTGCTTTTCAATTAACCAGGCAGCAGTCGCTGATTTTCCGGTACCTGTTGCCCCAAGCAGAACAATATCGCGCTCACCTCGGTTAAGCCGCTCATCTAATTCTTTAATTGCTGCTGGTTGATCTCCTGCGGGTTGGTACTCGGAAATAACCTCGAACTTCGCATTACTTCGTTCAATCTCACCAACAGGACGAAACTCGGAATAAGACAACTCGGGGTTTTCTGCAGGAAAAGCCATAGCCTTAAGCATAGACCATTTTCTTCGCACATGCGTTCTGTAGTTAGAATCCACGCGCTCACCCCATCGGGGGTAATAAGAAAATCTACGGCACTATTGGTCTCTTTTTCTCGTCTAACTTCTTCGAACGCTTTTCACCAAACGCTAAATCCTATGCTGATCTCTGATAAGAACCGCGTCGAAAAGCAGTCTTTACCACTTATCTATATGAAGGAGTCCAACTACAACCATGAATGCTCACAATAGTAATCTCCAACTGATTGATCTTGCTGAAACCGATGCTCTCGTTACTAATGAACTCATTACTGAATTAGCAAAACGCAAGATCTGTGTTACTGAACAACACGATCGCACAGAGCTTAAAGCAACCCAGCTTATCCTTGATAATGGAATGCGAATTACTACTGCTGCGCTTTCTGAATCTCTCATTGGTGCAGAACCAGAATATAGAAGCGCTCAGATTTCAAAATTTTTGGATGTCAATTTGGCTTCACCATTATCGCTTATCATGCGCGACGATATTAATTTTCGTGATCCGAAAATTTTGGCGTTATTTCGGATTGTATTGTTAAAAACTGCCCCAGTTAATGCCACAGATACCTACTATTATGCACCCCGTAGTGCAGGTTTAGTGTGCTTACTAGCATTAAGAATTCATCACCATGTGCTAGTGCTAGCTGATCACCATGTACTTGGAGAAGATATCGCCTTCCTCTATGAAATAGCCACGAAAAATATGGTGCAAGAATTATCAGATTTCACAATTATGGGCACTGAAGATACCCACGAAAAAATACTGCGAGATCTTAACTATGAACTCGCACTTGGCTGCCCACATATCGACGAGAGTGTTACCGATAAGCACTGTGATTGCCAGACTTATCAGCATACCGATGAATTAGCCTTAAGCATTAATGAGGTATTGCGCTACCCCGTTATTATCAAGCTCCAAGCTCCGCATCTACTAGTGGCTTCAATAATGAAGGCATTACCAGTACTGTTTACCTATAAAGAGTTTTATTGTATCGCCCCAAGCGCTACAACCTTAGTTTTTAGTGGTACAGAAACCTGTATCCCAGCAATGTCCTATATCGCCGAAACATATCGTGATGAAAGTAGGCTGCCACACGTTTATCTTGTTCGCAAAGACTCTATCCAGCGCTATTATCCGCCGGAGTATTCGGATCTTTTCCCGGCTGTGGAAGCTGCTTAATAAGCTGCAACAACTGTGTTTCCAATTCCTCAAGGCTACCGTTATTATCCAAAATAAAGGTAGCTGCTGCGTTACGCTGCTCCCGGGAAATTTGGACAGCGATTCTTTGACGTGCATCTTCTTCACTAAGACCACGACAAATTAATCGCTGTACCCGGGTTTCATCTTCAGCATCCACAACAAGCACTACATCCATTTCCTTATGGTGACCATGATCAACCAATAATGGCATATCCCACACCACAACATTATGATTTTTAGCTTCGTAGCTGCGAAAAAGTTCTTGGGTGCGTTCCTCGATACGCGGGTGTGTTATCTGGTTAAGCAGTAATCGAGCTTGTTCAGTAGCAAAGGCTCGCTGAGCTAATAACGATCGATTAAGGCTACCATCCGAGTACAAGATATCCTGACCGAAAATTTTGGCAAGCTCACTTAAAGCTGGCGTATTAGGGGCAACAATCTCGCGGGCAATAAGATCCGCATCGATAATAGGATAACCATACTCAGCTAGCATGCGTGCTACCGTTGATTTTCCACTACCAATACCGCCTGTAAGCCCGATTTTTTTCATAGTGGTTAAGGATACTCGATAAGTTACTCAACAGTCAGAACGTATATGAAAGAGCAATAAAAGAAGCGGTACCAAAGTTTTACCTCTGGTACCGCCTCTTAATTAACTTTTTTTAAATCTACTCCTTGCTTTTATAGTCGAATGATTCTACGACTACAGCACATGCCAGGGAGAAGTTTTGACCTAAAATTATGCCTTGGTGGAGATGATGTCTGTGTCATAGGACGCAGCAGGTGCAACAACACCAGTGACATTTTCAAATTTAGGAGTATTGGTCACCAATACTGGAGTAATCAAGTTATATCCCTTGGAGCTAATGAACTCAGGATCAAAAGTGATCAAAGTATCGCCGGCCTTGACATGCTGCTTCTTTGCTACATGCACTTCAAAACCTTCGCCGCCCAACTGGACGGTATCAATACCAACATGGACGAGTAGTTCAATACCGTTATCTAAGCGTAGACCAACAGCATGACCAGACTTTTGAACGGTAAGCACGCTACCATCGGCAGGCGCAACAACCTTATTGCCAGTTGGGATAATTGCAACACCTTGGCCTAGCTTTGCCGCAGCGAAAATAGGATCAGGAACCTCAGACAAAGCTACAACTTGTCCCTCAATTGGGCTGCTGATGGTAGTTACGGCACCAGCTTGCAAAGCAGTTTTAGTATCTGCGGTAGCGGTTGCTACCGCTGCACTAGCAGCTGCTGGAGCGGTAGTTACTGGAGCCTCGTCGCTAGCAGGTTCTGGAGTAGCTGGCGCTGCGTCTTCTTCCTGCTCAGCCTGTGCCTTGGCCTGAGCAATAGCTTCACGAGCAGCTTGCTTTTCTTCATCGGAGCGGTAGTCGAAAAGAACAACCAAGATGAAAGAGGTGAAGAAGGCTGCTGCGATTGCCAGTGCGTAGCCAAATATTGGGGTCATTGCAGGAATGGTCAGCAAGGAGGTGAATACGAAGGCATTAGCAGTAATCTTAAAGAAACCAGCTACCACACCACCAACGAAACAGCCAGCAAGCAAACGTGGGTAGGTCTTCTTAAAGCGCAGCACAATGCCGTAAAGGGAAGGCTCAGACACACCGCCGAGTAAACCAGCCATCAAACCACCGGTCGAGATCTGACGCATCTGAGAGTTGCGTTCGCGGATCGAAATGAACAGAACACCAGCAGCTAATCCGAAGCAAGCGAAGTTCCAGGTACCCATTGGGCCTTGGATATAGTCGTAACCCAGGGTGGCCAGATTTTGCACCATAATGGCATTCAGTGGCCAGTGCAGACCCAGTGGCACTAGGAATGGGTAGAGCAATGGAATGATGATAGCCAAAACAAATGGGGAGAAATCATTAACCGCTGCTAAGAAGTTAGAGATACCGTTACCAATACCCACACCGAATGGGCCGAGCAAGAATGCGGTAACCGGAATCATGATCAACATAGAGAAGAATGGTACGAAGACCATTTGGATGGAAGAAGGAATGATCTTCTTCAGCCCCTTCTCCACAAAGTACAAGCCAATCGACGAGAGAAGTGGTGGGAAGACCTGGCTAGCGTAGCTGTTGATCACTAATGGCATACCCAAAACCTGCACGATATCGCCTTGAGCACCCATCGCAAGGAAGTCCGGAGTCAGGAAGGCAGCCGGAATAGCGGCACCAACCCACTCATTTGCACCTAGCTTCTTAGCTGAGGTGGCACCAATCATAATCGGTAGGAAGTAGAACACCGAACGCCACATTGCGTGTAGCAATTGGAATGTTGGTGGTTGCTCTTCAATTGGCGCACGGAAGTCCTGCATACCGAATGTATCGCAAAGGATCAAAACGGTAATGATAAGCGATGCACCCAAAAGCGCCCACAGAATTGGACGGAAGGTATCAGAGAGGAATTCGAAACAGTAATCGATCCAGCTATAGCGACCACGAACGCCGCCGTATTCCTTCTTATCGCTAGCCTTCTTAGACTCATTGCCTTCGCCGGAGAGCTTGGAAGCAACACCAGGTAGCTTTGCAATGCCAGCGTAGTATTCAGCAACACCTCCGCCCATAACTACTTGGAGGCCGGTGGTACCCTGTGCCACAACGCCGAGAACGTCTTTGTGGTTATCCAGAGCTTCTTGATCAGCTTTAGACTGATCCTTTAATTGGAAACGCAAACGAGTTGCACAATGGGTGAGCGACGTGATGTTATCCGCGCCACCGACCTTGTCCAAAATGAACTCAGATGTCTGCTGCGTAGACGCCATGAGCCTACCTTTCAAACGTTGTGTTTGTTCTGTTCCAAACATCGACACCTGTTCAAATGGTCACAGTCGGAACAAAAACCGGAAAACGATTCTCATTCTAGCCAGAAAACGGGCTGGATACAATACAAAAACAACAAATTCAGAAACTTTTACTGCCCCTTGTTGATCCCGGTTTAAGCACTTGTTTATTTTTCTCATTTTAAGTATTTATGCAGGCTACAGCACTTCTTCTAATAAATACCTACTAGAAGTTATGGATCACTTTTTCGATACAAGTGTCTCCAAGCTCACATCTTATTGAGCTAAAAACCAATACGGCTCCTAGGACTTATTGATAGCGTTTCTTTTTAGGACAAGTCATCTATTCTTATAAGTCCTTCTTGAATTCCGCGAAATCCATAAGCGACCCATCAGTTCGCTTTCCCTTTCTCAATGTTTTCGCAGCTTGTCCAATGAACTCAAAAGAATCGAAAGAGTATTTATCGTGAAAAACACGTCACCTACATCATCAACTGTCCTTGTTGTCCTAGCGTCGGTAATCACCCTCAGCGCATGTAGTACTTCTACCCCTGAAGCAACTGATACAACAGCCGCTCAAGCTACTGATTTTTCACCGGTAACTATCACTAATTGTGGATTCGAGGTCACAGTTTCTACGCAACCACAGCGCATTATCACGCTTAACCAGGGAGCAACCGAAACTCTTTTGGCGCTTGATTCCCAAAACACAATGGTTGGCACCGCATATCTTGATAGTGAAATTGACCCTGCAGTGCAAGATGCTTATGCACAAATCCCTGTTCTAGCCGAAAAATATCCAACACAAGAAACTGTCCTAGAAAAGCAACCAGATTTTCTCGTCGCTTCCTATGCCTCTGCTTTTGATGAGAAAAACGCTGGCTCCCGAGAAGAACTAGCCAAACTTGGCATCGCCACCTACCTGGATCCATTTGCGTGCCCCGATAAAACAATGCGGGCAAAAGCTTCCTGGGATTCAATTACCGCATCTGTCCAAGAACTCGGTGAGCTATCCGGGCATAAAGAGACAGCTCAATCTTTAACTGCAACCATTATGAAGGCTGTATCTAAGGCAGAATCTAACAAGGTTGCACAAGGTAAGAAGGTTTTCTGGTGGGATTCCAAAACTGATACTCCTTATGCAGGAGCTGGCCACGGCGGACCGCAACTACTCCTAAATACAGTGGGTGCAGAAAATATTTTTGCTGACTTAGAAGGTAACTGGACTGATGTTTCCTGGGAAGCTGTATTAACAGCAAATCCAGATTATATTGTTGTTGCTGATGCCAGTTGGGATACTGCCGAGTCAAAAATTGCCTTTGCAAAAACTGATCCTGCACTCAAAGAACTCGATGCAGTCAAAAATGATCGTTTTATTACTATTCCATTCGCAGAAAGTACCCCTAACGTTCGAACTTATAAAGGAATCAAGCGTTTAGAAGAAGGCTTTGTAAAGTAAATCTAATAAATCCGATGTCTTTTAAAGTTACGAGTGCACTTTCCGTCGTGCTCATCCTGCTACTTATAGTAGGTATTGTTTTTGGTGTTGCTTCCGGAGTAGCAGAGCTTAGTCCAGCAACTGTTTTCCGCTCGCTCATTGGTGATGCACCCGATCCAATCACCTATCATATTGTAGTTAGCCGCAGGCTTCCTCGAGTACTCTCTGCGGTAATAGCCGGTGCTGGTCTTGCCTTATGTGGAGCTATCTTACAAACACTTACCCAAAATCCCCTCGCAGATCCTTATATTTTGGGTATTTCTGGCGGTTCATTCCTGGGCGCAGCCTTAGTAATTACCGGTGGGATAACCCTAACGTCAACTGGTTCTTTTAGCGCTATCGCAATTGCTGCTTTTATCGGCGGCATTTTGTCTCTGCTCGCAGTTTTTAGCTTATCGACGACTCGCGCCGGCACACTTGAGCCGCAAAGAATGATCCTCGCTGGTATCGCTATCGGTCAACTTTCCTCAGCTGGTGCAAGTGCTTTGATCTATTTTAGTGATAAGGATGCCGCTCAACGTATTCAAGCATGGTCATTGGGTTCTTTAGCCGGATCGCAATGGTCAGGTCTCCCACTAAGCGCAACGATTGTTGGCATACT
The DNA here is from genome assembly GCF_000980835.1 of Corynebacterium kutscheri. Lineage (NCBI taxonomy): Bacteria > Bacillati > Actinomycetota > Actinomycetes > Mycobacteriales > Corynebacteriaceae > Corynebacterium > Corynebacterium kutscheri. Next base: position 981,842 of record NZ_CP011312.1, on the reverse strand, counting down.
TTTATGTGCTGCACTATGTTCGTGTCGTGCTTTAGATGGATTTTCTTTTGGTACCGAGGCTGCTAAAACACTTGGGGTTAATGTCAATGTTATTCGCTGGACTTTGTATATAACAGTCTCTTTAACCACGGCTACTTTAGTAGCGCAAACTGGAATTATCGGCTTTGTCGGATTGGTTATTCCGCACTTTGTTCGCATGATTGTTGGTCCACTGCATGGTTATGTAATTCCGCTTTCGGCTCTTATCGGTTCAGTTTTTCTCGTATGGACAGATATCACCTGCCGAGTAGCTTTTAGTCCTCGTGAACTTCCACTGGGTTTAATCACAGCAACAATTGGTGTACCAGCTTTCCTCTTTGTGCTGCATAAACAAAGGCAGGCGCACATATGAGCATCCCTAAAACAACTACCCCGGATGCACTTAATGTTTCCAACGTATGCTGGAGCGCTGGTAAAACACTAATTCTTAATAAGGTAAGCTTTTCTGCTCCAGCAGGAAAAGTCACTGGAATTATTGGTCCTAACGGTTGTGGAAAATCTACCCTCATCAAAACTGCGCTTGCACTACTGAGCCCAGATTCTGGGGAAATCCGGGTTAACGGTGTAAATCCGCATTCCTTATCGTCGAAACGCCTAGCCCAACTTACTGCCTTACTTGCACAGCATTCACAAGCTCAGGTGGATTTGAAGGTAGAAGATATTGTTGCATTAGGCAAAATCCCCCATCAAAACGGTTGGGCAAGCCCAGCACAGATCAGCCAAGATTCTCTTAGTGAATCACTCGCTGCTGCTGGCATTGAACAGCTACGGGGCAGATTTTGGTCGACTTTATCTGGTGGTGAACGTCAACGAGTCCAACTTGCGCGAGTTTTTACGCAAAACCCGAAAATCCTCTTTATTGATGAACCTACCAATCATCTCGACCCGGGAGCTGCCTGGGAGATTATGCAGGCCATCACCACCCGTGGTTTTTCTGTTGTGGGTGCGTTTCATGATCTAAATCTAGCGGCACGGTTCTGCGATGTCATTGTGGTAATGAAAAATGGCTGTGTCCAAGCTTATGGCACGCCTGTAGAAACTCTAACGCCAGATATTTTGCAGGAAATCTACGGAATTAATGTATATGTGGATCAACATCCTATCGACGGTGGACCACTGGTTATTCAAACTGGGGTGACACCACGATGATCAGTAATAATCCAACTGGAATTTTGATAGTACATGCCACTGGCCTGGATGAAAGCAAGACTGCCACGTATCAGGCCATTGCTCAGCGATATCGGGCACAGAATCCGGGGGCAATTATCGAGGTATGTGTGCTTAGTGCACCAGGAATAACTTTGGGGCAAGCACTGACTAATTTACAGGAGCACAAAGTAGCTGCAGTGCGCATTATCGCACCGGAGCATGATAGTGATCGCACACGTATTTCCTGGATTCGCAGAATCGCTAAGCATTGGTATGTACAGCAAGAAAATCCACCGAGCATTGCTGTATATACCTCAAAAATCCAAGAATCTGCGCTTTTAGCTGCTATTGAAGACGCGGATTCTCAACCAGATTCTAGGAAAACACAGACGGTAACTACGGCGGCTCCGCTATTAAGTCCGGCTTGGGAAAAAGTGCCAAATTTTACCCGTCATGTTCTTATCTGCCGTGACCCACGGTGTTCTGCATTAGGAGCTGATGCCACAGCTTCTGCTCTGGCAGAAGAATACGCGCGACTCGGATTAAGTGATGATGAAGTACTTATCACTCAAACTGGTTGTCTTTTCCCCTGTTCGCTGGGTCCAGTTATGGCGGTTTATCCAGAGGGTATTTGGTATGAATATGTCGATGAAAAGCTAGTGCGCAGAATTGTCACCCAGCATTTATGCGACGATACGCCCCTAGTTGAACACTGTGCTAGAGACCTTAATGCATAATTAATCTAAAACATATAAGTAGAGCACCTAGGAACTACTACCTAGGTGCTCTACTTTTTTAAAGCACTAATTTAATAATTAGTTACCAGCGAGCTTCTCGCGCAGAGCAGCGAGCTGCTCATCAGAAGCCAAGGAACCGCCTTCTACCTCAGGAGCTGCTGCTGCCTCTGGTGCAGCCTCAGCAGACTCGGAGGAGTAGTTGGTCTCTTCACCGGCTGCGGCAGCCTCAGCTGCTGCAATACGGTTGCGCTCGATCTGAGCGGTATGCAGGTTGAAACGACGCTCGGACTCTGCATAGCGTGCTTCCCATGCCTGACGCTGCTCGTCGAAGCCTTCAAGCCACTCGTTGGTCTCTGGGTCGAAGCCCTCAGGGAAGATATAGTTGCCCTGCTCGTCATAAGAGTCAGCCATACCGTACTTGGATGGATCGAACTCTTCGGTGTAATCCTCATCGGCCTGCTTAAGCGACAAGGAGATACGACGACGCTCAAGGTCGATGTCGATGACCTTGACCATAGCCTCATCACCAACGTTAACAACCTGATCTGGAACCTCAACGTGGCGTTGAGCCAACTCGGAAATGTGTACCAGACCCTCGATGCCCTCTTCGACACGAACGAATGCACCGAATGGAACCAGCTTGGTGACCTTGCCTGGAACGATTTGGCCGACTGCATGAGTACGAGCAAATACACGCCATGGATCTTCCTGGGTTGCCTTCAAAGAAAGGGATACCCGCTCACGATCAAGATCAACGTCAAGAACCTCAACGGTGACTTCGTCGCCTACGGTAACAACCTCAGATGGGTGGTCGATATGCTTCCAGGACAGTTCGGAAACGTGAACGAGACCGTCGACACCGCCGAGATCGACGAAAGCGCCGAAGTTGACGATGGAGGAAACGACACCCTTGCGAACCTGGCCTTTTTGCAGCTGGTGTAGGAACTCGGAGCGAACCTCAGACTGAGTCTGCTCAAGGAAGGCACGACGGGACAGAACAACATTGTTGCGCTGCTTGTCAAGCTCAATGATCTTAGCCTCGATCTGCTGACCAATATAAGGATCAAGGTCACGAACACGACGCATCTCAACAAGAGACGCAGGCAGGAAGCCACGTAGACCGATGTCAAGGATCAAGCCGCCCTTAACAACTTCAATGACGGTACCGGTAACTGGCTCATCGTTTTCTTTGAGCTGCTCGATAGCGCCCCAAGCACGCTCGTACTGAGCACGCTTCTTAGAAAGAATGAGGCGACCTTCTTTATCTTCCTTGGTCAAAACCAAAGCATCGATCTGGTCGCCAACTTCGACGACCTCATCTGGATCGACATCATGCTTGATGGAAAGCTCGCGGGAAGGAATAACACCCTCGGTCTTGTATCCGATATCAAGCAAAACCTCATCGTGGTCTACCTTAACCACGGTGCCCTCGACGATGTCACCATCGTTGAAATACTTGATGGTTGCGTCGACAGCTGCGAGGAAATCCTCAGCGGAACCAATATCATTAATGGCTACCTGAGGGACGTTTTTGGAGGACATATGTTAATTGCTCCGAATTAAGTAGGAATAGTTGATGGACAAAAAGCGCCTCTTCTCTTTGCAGCAACCAGACACATACCATCTTTTAAGCCATAGCTTTAAAAGATGAGAGTGCATCTAGTGCCATCCCGATTCCACACCGATCACGCTATACTCTCCTACAAAAGCAAAACGAAGACACAGTATATCAAGACGCCTCGACAATGCTAGCCTATTTTTGCAGCTTAAGCAAGTGAAACACCGAAATTTTCCCAGTTCATATATCTTCCCCACTGGTCAATACCAAAACGGGTAGCACATTAAATAACTAATTCATCAATAATCACAGCACTACCAACGTAATTTTCATGAGTATCTCTTCACCCCCACCCCATTTACCACCCATCTTCAGCAGCAAAAAGATCAATAATAAAAAGCTTAACGACGATACATCCCCCACTCGCCCTACCGATCTCGCTATAGCAGCCACCACAGCCAATAAACACTGGTGGGATAGCGATGCCAATGATTACCATCATCGGCACAGCACATATCTTTCTTCTTTTTATTGGTGCCCAGAAATGCTGCACGAAAAAGACGCTGGGCTTCTTGGCTCAATCGATAACCAAAAAATCTTAGAAGTTGGCTGTGGCTCTGCACCATGTTCACACTGGCTTGCTAGCAGATACCCAGATGCCCAGGTAACAGCGTTTGACATTTCTGCCCAGATGCTTCGCAGATACGGTGAAACTAGCGATACTAAAAGTACTCATTCCCCACCTAACCTTCACCTCCTACAAGCAAATGCCTTAGCACTTCCTTTTGCAGAAAAGAGTTTCGATATTGTGTTTTCTGCTTTTGGCGCTTTTCCTTTCCTACCAGATTTAACGGCCGCGTTTACCGAAGTGGCTGCCGTGATAAAACCAGGAGGCTTGTTTGTATATTCCATCGGTCACCCTATGCGATGGATTTTCGATGATGACCCCGCCAGCATGCAGGTTCGTTATTCCTATTTCGACAAAGATTACGAAGAACATGACGAATATGGACAACTTAGCTACGCTGAATACCAACACCAATTTAGCGAGCACATCCGAGCTCTTTCTGCCACAGGTTTTTCGCTTTACGACGTCCACGAACCCGCTTGGCCAGCAGATCTAACCCAAACCTGGGGACAGTGGTCTCCCCTTCGCGGTGCACATTTTCCCGGTACCGCTATATTTTCCGCCCGGTATAAATCGTTGCAAACAGGGACATAGTAAATTAAGTAAAGGATGAGCGCCCAAAAACCTTTAAAATCTTACGCATCTTCCGATAAATTTATTCTTCCCCACCCCGCTAGCCTATACATTTTTCTATCAAGACACTTGACGAATAACACGGGTACATACAGGCCAAGAAGATATTTTGTCTAAAAATCTGGGTTCACTAAACCAAAAAACTCATCACTTCTGCCAGTTGCAGATAAACCCCAGTACCTTCATTGCAACAAAACTCAGACAATACTACTGTCCGTCGATCTCAAACGCCTACGCAGCAAGCACCCATCTGCATACAGGTCTACCTCACACAAGCTGGACTAACCAACGGTTTCTTATAATACAAAAGGCTGCCCCACAACGATCTACTACAGGTGAAAACCAAACTAAATATAGTGCGGGTCTCGATAGCAGCAGATCTTCTCAACAAGCTTTTTACCAATACCAATTCACCTACCTTTGACAGCTGGTGGCTAGCATAAGTAAACTTGTACCTATTATAGATACAAGTTAGGAAAAGCATGGATACTAAATTTGCCCAAGCAATCCACGCCTTAGTCTATATATCAGAGACCACAGAAATCGCCAGCTCTCAAGCCCTGGCAAAAAGCGTAGGCACCAATCCAAGCCACATTCGAAAAATCACTAGCATGCTCAAACAAGCAGCACTAATAGAAAGCAGTCAAGGCAAAGCAGGATTCACTCTGGTAAAACCAAAAGAATCAATCACCCTCGCAGAGATCTACCAGGCCGTCCACCCCGACAAATACCTATTCAATCTGCACCAAACCCCCCACCCACAATGCCCCATAGGAAAACGCATTTCGCTCGTACTTAAACCAACCTTTGATCAGTTCAAACAAGACCTCGCCAACTCTTTAGGCACTAAAACTCTCAGTCAGCTCATCGACGATCTTTACTACAGCACCAACAACTCAACTCTTTAAGGAACCACATGAAAACCGCCCAGCCACACAATTACAGCAAGAACAATCTCAACCTCCAACTTCAAGATGCCCCTATCCCAACACCGAAACCGGGACAAGCACTTCTTCGAGTACTCACCGCTGGAGTTAATCCACTAGACAATATGATTACCCGCGGTGAAGTCAAACTCATCACTTCCTACACATTGCCACTCATTGCCGGAAATGAGGTCGTTGGTATCATCGAATCTCTCAACGGTAAAAGCAATGATTTAGCTGTCGGCGACCGGGTTTTTGCTCGACTACCACTAAAATAGTATTGGTACCTTTGCCAAATATGTAGCTGTAGATCTCCATGCGCTTGCACCAGTACCTTCCTATCTCAGCAATATTGAAGCCGCTGCTATGCTACTGACTGCCTTAACCATCATGCAATCCCTGGCAGTGATAAATCCGCAGCCCAATACATCAATCTTCATCTCAGGTAGTACCGGTGGCGTAGGAGCTATGGCTATTCCCATCGCTAAAGCTCAGGGACTGACTGTCATCACCAATGGATCAGCAGCCAACCGAGAACGTGTACTAAAACTCGGCGCAGACCGTTTTTTGGGCTATCAGCATGAAGACTACACCTCAATCCTCTCAAATATTGACTATGCTCTCGATACTCTTGGCGGAGCAGAAACTGAAAAACAAATGAGCATCCTCAAACCCGGTGGCCACCTAGTATCACTTCGAGGCATGCCGAATGGAGCTTTTGCCCAGCGAATGAAGATATCAAAACCCAAACAGCTACTCTTTAAACTAGCCGGGCGAAAATTTGACAAAATGGCCAAACGTTACAAAGTCGCCTATGACTTTATCTTTGTTGAATCCGATGATAACCAACTGCGACAGGTATCTCAGCTACTAGAAGAACTCCAACTTACACCCTCGGTAGACACGGTATTCCCCTTCGAAGAAGTTAACAACGCTCTAGCCAAAATCGCTTCTGGACAATCCCGCGGTAAAACTGTCTTGACCATTGCAGAAAGCAAATAAAGACAGAAACTATTGTTCCATCCTGAGTTTTTCACCACTATTTATGGTGTCATACTGCTTACTGTGAAATAGGAACCTATCACACATGTATACGTCCTATTCCTATACCAATAGGTATTAGCATCACCAAGCAGTATTAAAAAACGTCCCCCTTTTCCAACTACTGCTTATTCTGGAGAAGTTTTCTGCTTCATTCCAGGCAAAGAGGCAAAACGTTGCATGTCGCAATACATCAACCCGCACAATCAAAAAGCTTGGGTTTTATTATCTTTTCCGCTTAAAACACCTGGTAATAAGACTTATATTGGACGAATATTCTAGAAACGTTGCACACTAAACACCAAAAGACCAGTTTAGAAAAACTCCAAACTAGTCTTATTGTGCCCTTGGTGAGACTCGAACTCACACTGGATGAGCTTCAAACAAGCCCCATGACCAGCATAAACGCAGGTAGAAGAGGGTTTTCTTATTTTTTTCTTTTGTTGTCTGTTTCCATTTTTTTCCTGCGGTTTTCCGTCTTGTGTCGTGGAAATGTCGTGGAATTGTCATGGGATTTTCACCTCTTCATACAGCACTTTTACCACCTGCAAAAACTAAAAACGTGGCAACAGCCGGAAACAAAAACAAATACACAGCAACACCCACCAACACTTGTCTAAACCCCGCTACAGATGATAATTTAAATCAATAAGACATTGACAACAGCCTTTGCGGAACCACACCAGGCTGCTTCAAAGCCTGTCACCCCTCTAATCCTTTGACATAAGGCGAGGGAAAATGTCTTGCGCTCTATATATAAAGAGCACTCTCAAAAAAACGATACGGAAAAAACATGAATCATTCCCCTACAAAAAGAAAAACAAGCCAAGGCTTATTACATAGCCCATGGCTTGCTATACTCTTCACACTTCTTCTCATAGCAAGTCTTGTACCACTTGCTATCAACTTCTCTCATAGCGCAACAGCACAAGAAACTACACTTTCTGAAACAACAGACAACACTACCACTGCTGTAGAAGATGCTACCGCGGTTAATGATCTACAGTCTGATAACACTGAAACCCAGCCTTCTGATCAACTCCCTGTAGAGGATGCACCAGCTACACAAGATCCACAGGATGCCCTCGCAGGTGAAGAACCTTCTTTCTGGGACGGTATCTGGCAAAGCATCAAAGACTTCTTTGGTTTCACAGAAGACACAACCGACCAAGACTCTACCGAGCCGGTTATTGACGAAAACAATAACCCTGTAACCCCAGTAGCCGAAAATTGGGCTAAGTTCGAAATAACTAAAAATATTGTTGTTACCAACAATCGGGGCGGATCAGACGACGCGAAGAGTAAAGAGCTCGCTGAACAATTAAAAAAAGAAAACAAATCATTCAAGTTTAATTGGGAATGCACAGAGCCAAATATGAATAAAGCTAGCGCTAGCGGCTCTTTCGCCCTTAAGACAAATGAGACAAAAGACAACGGCATTTTACTTGCTGCCGGTACTAAATGCACAGTAACTGAAGATAAAAACAGTGCACTTGTTGGAGGGTTTGACCACAGCCTTTCCGTCAAATTTAGCGGTAAGCCCGGTGATATCAAGACAAATGATTATCAATTCGAGTTTACTTTGAAGGACAACGACACATTCAAGTTTGCAATTCAAAATGAATACACTCCTATCGAAGAAGAGGAAGAAACAGGTCAATTCACCTTAGAAAAGAAGGTTGAAGGCCTTAAAGAAAAAGATAAAGACAAAGAATTTGAGTTCACCTGGGTATGCCGTGAAGATGAAAACACAGCCACCAAAGGTGAAACAGCACTAAAAAATGGCGCACGAATCACCATTACCCACTTACCGCTGGATTCCACTTGCCAAATATCTGAAAAAGCACCGGAAATCGACGGCTACACCCATCTAGTAAACTGGCAAACCAACGACCAAGATAGACTGACACCTACTGATTCGGTTTTCGTTAACCCGCGCAAAAAAGAAGAAGATCCGCTGGTCGTCACAGCGATCAACACCTATGTCAAAGAAGATAACCCAGTTCCACCAAAGCCTCCGGTTCCAGGTAAAGGTACTTTCACCTTAAAGAAAGAAGTGAAAGGCCTTGACCAAAAAGACAAGAACAAGGAATTCGAGTTTAAGTGGTCATGTCGTAGTGAAGAAGTAAAAGCACCGGTTAAAGGTAGTGCCAAACTCAAAGACGGTGCAACCTTTAAAGTGGAAAATCTTCCACTTGACTCCACCTGCTTACTCTCAGAAACCAATGCAACAGTTACAGGCTTTAAGCATTCGCTACAGTGGTTGACTAATGGTAAAGAAAAAGTATCTCAAAACGGCATAGTAGCTATTGACCCGCGTAAAGAAGATGGAACAGAACTAGTTGTTACCGCGGTAAACAGCTACACTAAGGATGATAAGCCAGCACCAACGACTACTTCGTCTTCTCCTGCGCCAACAACTACAACGACTTCGTCGTCGACAATTCATCCGGTTCCGACAACCTCGGCAACGTCAAGCATGACACCAACAACGTCTGCTTCTAGCACCTCGTCAGCAACATCGACCTCATCGACTACTTCGTCGGTACAGCCAACCACGACGACTTCGTCTACTGAGCCGATTGTTCCAACCACAACCGGTAAGTTCCCGCCGATTATTCCAATCCCGATTCCTATTCCGGTTCCTCCGGCACCATTCCCACCAGCACCAGCACCAGCGCCTGCTCCTGCTCCTGCTCCTGCTCCGAATGGTGGAAACAATAGCCCTGCCCCAGGCGTGACCACCGCACCACACCACGGTGGCAACAACACTGCCCAGCCACAGCAGAACAACACCAAGAACACCACTAGTGCTGCTCCTGGCCAAGTAAATAAGGGCAAGGGTCTTGCGAACACTGGTGCTTCTGTTATCTGGTTAGTACTTGTAGCGGTTCTTCTTGCTGCAGTCGGTGGGTTTATTACCTATCGTGGGCGTAACGCTAAAAATAGTTAACACATACCATGTGTTAGGTTATAGCTAGTGCATATAAAAATATCCCCTCTTTTCTCTAGGTGTTATAGCGGGTAAGAAAAGAGGGGTATTTTTATACTTTCAACAGTTCTTTAATCTCATCTATGTTGCCAGCATCGGTTAAACACTAGTCTTTGTGTGTTATCAATCGTCATTACGTTTACCTATTGTCCCCCTGGGTTGAGCTCTTAGTGATTGCATCAGGACCTCTGACTGCCAAATACCCCAGGGTGAAACATACAATCACACACTTTTAGCCCATAACAACAAAAACTCTTACGATCCCATGTAAAGGAACCGTAAGAGCAGCAAAAATAAAAAACCAGAGTCAGTGACCAAAACTATCACAAACTGGTACGAGTTTAATCAGATAGAGTCTGAGCTATCACTACCATACTTTGATTCATAAAGCTTATTCTGAGCCTCATCTGCTAAGGACTTAAAATAATCCGCTTTATCCTGATGACGACCACGTGCCTCATAAATAGCGTGATTCAAAGACATCGTAGTGTAATACTGGCACAGGGAACGCTGCTCCTCACCAAACTCCCTAACGCACCATTGGACACCCTCGTCCCAGTGCTTTGAAAAATTGCGTTGAACCTCCTGTCCATATTCCTCAGGAGTGCGTGCTGCATGCGCTGGAGCGATTGCAGCTGTGGAACCTGCCATCATGATGACGCTAGCGATAGCTAGGCTAATTTTACGAAGTTTCATAAGAGAAATCCCCTCAGCTGAAAAATAGGATAGGTAGATGTTCCGGTAGGAACAATACGAAACAATACAATACTTTCCATGAAAACTAAATTTTTACTGAGAGAACCATAATAGGGGGTTAAAGATGAAATTCAACACAGTTATCGGCATATGCAACCACCAAAAAAATAAACCCCCTCTACCAGCCACAAACGACTAGCAGAAGAGGGCTATCCCTTTTATGCTTTCAACAGTTCTTTGGTCTCATCTATGTTGCTAGCATCGATTCCGCACACTTTAAACGGTACACAGCAAATCACATAAAATTTAAAACACAACCGCTAAAAACAGTGCTAGCCTACACACAAGAAACGATGCAGGAAATAAATTATTCTTTAGATTCTTCCTTATCCTTCCTTGCCATAAATGCGTACTCAAATATGTACTCAATCCACGTAGGAAGATAAAGAATAATAGTTACAACGATACCAACCCACCAAAGTCCGGCCTCTCTAGTTACGTAATGCACAAAAAGCATATAGCCGAATAATGTAAATAAAAATCCACCTACACCTTTTACCACTTTACGCATAATCTAACTTAAACACCCATCAACTGCATCGCCGACTCGCACCCACCCATCAGCGTCAGACCTGTACCAAGCCCAACCTCCCCTAGCAAAACAAAAAACATATAAAAAAGCAGGTACGCGCCTAGCAAGAACCCTACCTTTTCCCCCAACCCATTTGACACCACTCTAAATTTTCTTCCCGCTTTGCTTAATCCCCTCCCAAATTGTTCCCCAATCAGGATCTGCAACAATAGGATATGCGTAATCCTCAGCTTTATGTAAAACTACCTGTGTCAGGCTGTGCCCATCCGTCTCAAAGTAAGTTTTAACAGACCTTCCATTACCATCGACCGCCCAAGGAGCCTGAACATAGCCAACAAATTCTCCCTCTTCATAAAGCAACGCGCTACCATCTTCGGTAACTTCAACAAGATCAGCGCCATAAAGTGGGTATTCAATTTTTTCTGCCGCATTCCGATTTTTCAACACGGCATGAATCTGCGCTGAATTAGAATCAGCATGAGCAACGAAATCTATGTTAAATTCGCCAACTACCACTGGAGTAGTTCCTCCTTCTAATGACAGCTCATTAGTTGTGTCCGGAAGAATAAAACCAACGGTTTCAGAAGCAGCATCGGTAAGAGTAACTGCGACTTCTCCAGTAGTAATCTGCTCTACCTTAACGGTCGTATCAAGGTCTCTTGCTACCAAAGCACTACCCTCTTCAGAGAAAGGAAGTTCCGATTCCTCTGATTTTATAACGTTTTGTGTTGCTGAAATTAATTCTTGCTTAGAAGTTTCATTAGCAAAGACAGGCACCACATTTACGAGAGACATCGGCACCACAACGGCGCATATACGTGTCACTACTTTTATCTTTTTTATCATTTCCCTTACTTTTTTTGGCTAAATTCGTAAGCATTATGCTCACAAAACAAAAGTAACATTTTCTTGAACAGTGTTTAATATTTTTTCCTTAAAAGTAATTTCCATCTCACCCGTTTTTCGTCAGGTCATACACAGGGCGATCTACCTGCGAGCAAAAGCCTCCAACCAACTAAGCCACAATTCAGCCATCAAGCTAATACGGATGACACGACCTAAAATTTCGTATTCAAGATACTTTTTCGTAAAACACGCTACAATTAAAACACAAAAAAGACCCCCTTTTTACCCTGCCACGCACAGCAAGCTAAAAGGGGGTCAAATCTTTTATACAGGCCGCTGAAACAAAATCTCCCACGCCGCAATATCCGGTGGATCAGGCGGCGGTGGTGTAGAACCATGCCCTATCCACCGCATCACCGCACGCACATACAATAATCTCCCAAGCACGCGCTTCTGCGATCCTTCGAGCGTCGCGCTCATCATCAAAACGCACCTGCAAAGCATCCACACGAGATTCCAACTTACCTACCCTAGTAAGTTCAGCGGTACGTTCATCTCCGCGTGCTGTCAGACTGAGCTCATAAGGGGTTGCGTAGTCGGTAAAAAGTTTCATTAGTCGGTCTCCTTATCGATAGTAAAACCACCTGGGGTTGTAGTCAGTGTGGTCACATCAAAGGTATTTTTGGGCAGAAATTGCGCACGGATACGCCCATGCCAGATCATCGGTACGATCACGTCAGCGCCTTTAGTGGTTAAAGACTGATCAGTCAACAAGAAGCCAGCTAACTTATCTTCTGCAGAAGTTACAGGCTCATACTTACCATGTGCTTCTGACTTCTTCAGTGGGATACCAGATGGAATCATGTCTGTAAAACCTGCCAACTTTGTGCCATCGATTGTCACACTTCGAGCAACATCGGTACCGTGTGCTGAGCCCAGCCATTTCTGGCTACCCGAGCCCCATTTTTCGGTTTTTACGTTGAATTGCATGGTAAAACCTCCTCTAAGGTTTTATAAATAAAAGTGTTTATAGTTGTTTTGCGCGGTCGATGATTGCTTGCCGGTCAATACCTGCATTACTTCCTCGCCCTTGACCTGGGTCTTCGCCCACACGATGGCGCTTAGCTAAAACTTTGGCCTGCATGCGCATAGTCTCTTCACTACCGGTGAGAAACATTTCTGCCTCCTCATCGGTGAGGTTGTATTCTTTCGCAACTGTGTTTCGACATAAAGTGGTGGCGACCTTGGTTTTTTCAGCTTCGAGTTCTTCAATGCGTTCATAGGCTTTTTCAAGCTCGGTTTTGTTTGCATCTTGCTGGTCTTGAAACTGCCTGGCTAAAGGCTCTAGTTCTTTAACTTTTGCGCGATAGCCAGCTGCTTCACGGCGTAATTTTTCCACATATTCACGATCAAAAGTTTCGGGCTGCACAGCCTGTTCTTTATCTTGCGATGTGGTGTTTTGCCACCTCGTTGGGCGTTGGAACGGCCTGTTCGGTGGTATTTTCTACTTGATCCATGGTTCAAAACCCTCCTGGGATTCATTTTTTCTTTGGGTAGCACAAAACCCCACTACTTCCACCAGGGAAATAATGGGGTTTTTCTTTGTGCTGGTGCGCCGCCGGGACTCAAACCCGGTGGGCTTATCAAAAACTTAAGCGGCGCTTTGGTTCGTCTGACAGGCTACATATTCCAACGTTACAGCGACTACGCCATGCTCATACTCAGAAGCGGCGTAGTCAATCACCTCCTGGGGAAGCTTTCCTGCTAGAAAGGCATCCGTCAAAAGGCTCGCAATAGCGGACTCGTACTCGCCATGGCCTGCATCATGCTCACCGTTATCCCTATCAACTTCAGGAGGGAGCATTTGATCAATACGCTGGTAAACCTCAAAATCGGTGAGCATTTTTCTTCGCTCCCTTCTTCATTCGTTTCGCGGGGTGCGCGGTGTTAAAAACTACTTTACCACCTGGCAAGACATCGTAGCTTACTTCAAGGAGTATATCGTCTACTTGTCGCCACACAAACCGGCGAGCACCTCCAGACCAATAATAACTAGGCTTCTCCAAAGCGTCACGGACAGCATCAACGATCTTTTGATCCGTCCATTCTTTCGGGAACTTTGACACGCCCTCGCGCTTGGAATCCCACCTATGTCCATCAGCAAGGCTTTCATCATGTGGGCGTCCACTACCATCCCTAGCTATGTGGTCGCGCCACCCATGAAGTACATGCCCAGGCATCTTCTTCAAAGAAGGCAGTTTTTCACCTTCAAACACCATGGACTTCCCACCATGGCGGTACCTAGGGGTGCGCGCATACTGTAATTTCGGCCAATCAATATTACCGCCGCGCTGCTCCCGCATCGCTGTAATCGTATGCTGCCAGTCTCGTAGCTCAAGCGAACCACCAAACTCCCTACTTGTTTGAGCCCACAAGTCTTTCAGCTCACGATTGATTTTCGGCAAATCAGACCCATCACGGTTAACCTCAATACCAAGGCAACGACAATTATCATGAAATTGCCTACCACCTGCACCCACCGTGTCGCGGGAATACACCCCACCCCTGGAAGCTAACATCAAACAAAACGCACAAGCACCTGGCTCTGGAAGCCTAGCAAAAAGCGTTCCCGCCCGTAGAGTTGCCTGATACACTATGTCCCTAGCAGGCTGCATAACTAAACGGTTAACAATCCCACCAAGCTTGCGCAGTGCTAATGCGCGATGAAAATCTTCACCTTTACGTGAAGTGTTCATAGCCCAGCGAAAAGATCCCCTAGCCTGCTCAAATCCCACCGGATCAGCCACCTCCGGATATTCCAAGCCTGCCAGATGCTCATCAAGAGAACGGGTCAAAAACAAATAATTCGCCGCCGCATGGGCTGCGTACTCACCATAGGTGTGCACAATAGCGTAGAAAGGATCAGTCAAGATTTTCTTTTGATCAGCAAAAGATAGTTCCGCTGTTTGCTTCCACCAGGAAACAAGATCACGTTGTGCCAACATCCGCAACATATCCAAAGCATCGGAATATTGTTTATCTAACTCCGGGTTTCTTACCACCTCACCTCCTTTTTAATCGCTATTGGTCTTTGACCTCCCTATTCGCTTTCGCCAGCCCCACAGCACTATCACTAATAGCAGTAGCTGCCTGAGCTAATCCCGCTAACGCCATCGAAGCGTGCTGTTGTTGAAGCTCACGGAGCATAATTTCTTGCTCAGCCTCACTAAAACCCGTCCGATCCCACACAACCTTGGAGTGAGCTGGAACAATACCCGCTTGAACTGCCTTAAACATCGCATCCATAGTGACAGCAAGAGTCAGCATTGACGCATCACGCCAAATCGAGGTCAGCGAACTAATAAACGCTTTATCAGCGGGCTTACCATCTACAATCGACTGGCACACATAAGCTAAATCCTGGCACAACGCCTGCCCAAAAGAGGATTGTCTTAACTCAGCGCGCTTAACCAAGCGAGCTTCCTGCCCACGAATCGCATCAGCCGATGGTGGATTATCGTGAACAAAACCTAGATAAGTTACCGGGACTCCTGCCTGCGCTGCGACCAACTGAGCTAACATACGCAGCTGGTCAATATAGGGCGCAGGAGAAGCAGCAGTAAACTGCCCAACATCTGGAGTTTGGATAGCTTCACTATCTTCAGAACCACCGGGCGGTATGAGCAGGGCTTTGTTCATTGCAGCTTGCCAGCCGTATTCTGCGAGCTCGTTCTTACTTGGCTGCTCAGATAGTCCCAAATCTTCAGGCCAAACATTTTTAATCCATTTTTGCGGCGTGGTATAAATCTCACGGTTATACTCCATACCCAAAATGGTGCGCACACCATGATCAGTGTAGTAGCGCACAACAGGGGTAATCTCAGAGCGCCCGCGATACTGCCCTGACCTAGCACGATTCGGCAACGCGATAAGACTACAACGACCCTGATGATGCTCTGTACGACCTACATGCTGCCTACCGTCAGTGTCAGTCTGGCGAGTAATGGTTACATCTGGAAGATACAAAGTTTCAAGAATTTCGCCTTTTTCATCTATCCGACGTACGTAACCCGAAGACATGCGGTTAAGCCTGGCATCCCACTCATAGGTAGCCTGTGTGGGCGGGATTGCGGTTACTAAAACAGGAGGTTCCCCTTTATCAGGATCACCTGCTGTAGCCGCTAGAAAACCAACACCAGTAACCAGCGAATCAAGAATAGCTTTCGCTACCTCAACATCAAGCTGATTATCAGAAAAAACCTGGCTTAGCTCCGTAGTATCGTGTGCTGATCGCCAACCGCGCCATTCAAGGCGCTCTGCAAGAGAATCAACCACGATTTCCGGCCAGCCTAGTATTGCCTCCACATTTTGCAACGCATGCGGGATGGCAATACCAATGTTTTTTATGTCGATTTCACCATCGTAATATCCCCACTGGCGGGTATTTTTCGCATCATAGCGTAAAAGATTTTGCAAAAGCTTGCCAATAATAGCTTTTTCACTTTCTAAAAGCGACATCAGCCCATCAACACCTTCCTACGCCCTAATCCGCGTCTTACCCTGCGTCCACGGTTAATACGAACCTTGCCTGAGTTCAAAGCCTCACGCCTGCCAACATTTGCAGCAATCATTGCCACACACAGATCAACAAGCTGATGTGAGTCACGAGTCTTTTTACCCACAGTAAGACCAAACTTATTCCATCTAGCGCGCGTGTTTAGTGTGTGCGCGACCAAAGCGGGATCGCCATCATGGCGAAAAGCCCCGTCAAAACCTTCATCATCTATAAGCGATCGAATGATTTCGACTTCTTGGCTAAATTTTCGGTTTCGCTCCGCACCACCAGGGGCAGACAAACGCATATCCCACAGCACGGAACTACCCTGAACCCCAGGGGTTGCCCATACACGCAGCTTGCGGTGAAAATCCCTATGCCACTGATCGATAAGAGGTTTCCAATAAGAAGCCTCCGTGGTGTCATCTTTCGCCGGTGAAGGATCCACACCAAACCACACCACCCTATAGGTGTCAAAGACTTCACGCACCCGCGCATCCACCTCATCACGATCAACAAGAAAGCCCTCACCACGCTTACCGCGCGGACGTGACCATACTCCCAGGGTTTGGTTAAACCCGTCTGAAATGCGACACCCCATAAGCGCTGTTGCATCCTCAGATTTTGAGCAATCCAAAAACAAAGCTATCTGATCGCCTTCATCAAACATTTTCAACGGATCAGCAAGAGCAGTAAACGCTTGCGCTGACACATACGCATCTTCCTGATCAGCGACCCCGTTAAGATAAAAACGAATCGCCTCAGCAGCCGATAAAGACGGGTCAACGATTTCAGCGCTAAGACGCTCAATATCCACCCATGGCGCATCTGAATAAGCCTGCCTAATAGCACATCATAAAAATCTAAGCGCGGATCGGCTTCAATCGAATCATACAAAATATCCTTGTTAAGACCTTTGTATTTACCGGATTGCTGTTTCTGCCACGCCTCAAAAGACTGTTCACCAACCGAATTAGCGCCCTGGGTATGGGCGTTCGTAAACTCCACCATACGAGCTTGTAACGCACGCTTGGATTTACCCACGTTACGACGAGCAACAGCAGCAAGTCTATGCCCACCTGAAGCCTCGGTAAAATGGTGAGTTTCGTTAAGAACACTAAAGGTGGCCGGGTCGCCCTCAGCTGAGCGTTCTGAAGCGGTAAGAACCTCCATCCGTGCACCAGTACCCTTAACAAAGGTTGCAGTTTGCCCTTTATCTAAGCGGTAGTACTCCACCGCATCAGCACCAAGCATCGCATTTGCCACACGAAGTAACTTCTTCGATTGAGTCTCTGAATTTGATGCAATCTGAACAAGTGGAAGCTCATGGCGTTTACCTGTCCATTTCTCACCATCCCACCACAGCTGTGACGGAGCTAGAAGCTCCATGCAACACATCGCGGCTGTGATCCAGTCTTTACCAAGACCTTTCGCGCCGCGTTTCACACCTCGCCGGTAAATAAAACGTCCGTGCTCATCATAGGCGTACCACAAGATCAAAAAACGCGCTTGCCCATCGGTAAAACGCCACATCTCGCCTTCATCGTTAAGCAATCCCGGTTCGTCAGTACGCCACTCCGCTCAATCAATAAGTAGCGGACCAAGAGAATTTTCCAGTAGCTCAAGCTTGGTTTCCTGATCCTCTGGCCAAGGCAGTGTCAACCACTGACCTAGCGCACCACGACGATAACCAGGAGGTAGGCAAAGATCAGAGTTTGCCGAATCGTTCACGGGCATCCACCACCCTCACATCATCAGATACCAATACCGGTTGTATGTCTTCG
Organism: Corynebacterium kutscheri; assembly: GCF_000980835.1. Classification (NCBI taxonomy): domain Bacteria; kingdom Bacillati; phylum Actinomycetota; class Actinomycetes; order Mycobacteriales; family Corynebacteriaceae; genus Corynebacterium; species Corynebacterium kutscheri. Next base: position 963,666 of record NZ_CP011312.1, on the reverse strand, counting down.
ATTTCCCACTGGAGTCTTTTCATAGCCATAGGCGATAATCCAAGACGGTCTTCAAGCTGTCGAACTTCTCCAAGCAAAGCAGCATTAGCGCTACTAGCTTCCTCAGGGTCTTCGGTAAGGTTTCGTAGGATGAGGTAGCGAGCTACAAGAAAATCATCACCGTTTTTCTCCCACATCACAGCTTGAGGCTTGCGCCACAGCGCTACCCAGCCAGCAGGTGCACGCCCACTTAAAGGCCACGCAGGTGTTCTTCCCTTGCGCCCCCAGCAGGTAAGGTTTGCCAATCAGGGCGGGCGTTTCTGCGGCGTGCATCCTTCTTCGGAGGTGGTCCTGGCATACGGTCACCTCCTTTAAAAAACTTATTTTTCTACTCTCAGACGAATCAAATTAGTCGTTGCCGCGCTCAAAACCTCCAAACCCGTACAGATTCCGAAGCCCTATGCCCTCCACCTGAGCTTTTGCCGCCATTAGGGGGTATGTTCCCACCCCTATTTTTAAATTAGGGTACACGTTGTGGGGGTGATTTGGGTTAGTTGATGAGTCCTGGGTGTGGTAGTTCACGTCGTTTTAGTTTGGCTTGTTTTTTCGCTTTTCCGGCGGCGGCTTCTTTTTGGGTTTTCGTTTTATGGCATGATACGCACAGGGTTTGGAGGTTATAGTCTTCGTCGTAGCCGAAGCCTCGGGTGTTGTCGATATGATCTATGTCAAAGGGTGGTTGTTTGGTGCCGCATGTTTGGCAGGTGTGTTTATCTCGAGTGAGGAATGCGTTTACGGGTTGAGAGTTGTACGTGTTGGGTGTTGTTGTATGGCCACGGCATGTGTTCACCGCCTTTTTCTTTGCGTATTGAGTAAACCCCCAGCACCTTTGTTGGTGTGGGGGTTTAAAAACTTTTTGAGCGTATAGTCTGTCGTCGCGTCGATTGTACATCCTGTTCTGTCAGCTGTCTAGATTCCAGATAACCAACAACCTCGGACAGCAAATACGTGGCTCTCGCTGCCCGCTTCCTCACCCTGATGTGTCCACGATAAGCCCACGTGTACAGGTCCTCCACCGCATACCTGTACCCTAGTTAGTTGAGCTGCAAAATGATCACGGCTCCCAGTTGCCATGGTTCGTCGCGGCCGATGATGTCACTGAATTCGACTGGGTTGATGAGCTGGTCAATGCGCTTGATGTGCGTGCGCATGAGGTCGTGGAGGTCATCTACCCAGTCAAGTCGTAAGCATTCGTCCGCGTGCCATCGTAGCCACGCTGCCATATGTGGGCCGTGTTTGTGCATGATGACGGTGGGCTGGATTTCCTCAATGGCGTTGCCACCGTCTCGTATAGCTCAGCGCAGAGATCGTGGTCGAGATCGACGGCTGCGGCGTTACCGGGTGGTTTGGAACTAAACGAGCCCCCACTAGTTCTGATTTCCGGTGAGGGCGTTGCGGCGGTTTTGGCCTGATCGAGTCGGGCGTACCTATAGAAAAGGTCAGTGGCGGTTTGTCTGAATTGGAATTCGTCGATCAAGTCTGCCTTCTTTGATGTTGGTGAGGTGAAATACTACTTCGGTGGTGTCGGCGACTACGATGTCTGCTTCGAGGACTTTTACTGCTCCTTTCTGGTGGAGGACAAATTTTCTTCTGACTGTGGCTGGTCGCTTAATCGTCATTGCCCGGCTCCTTTCAGGATTTGTTTGACGGCGTCGAAATTCTTGGTATCGAATCCTGTCCATCAGCAGCCCTCGCCGTTGATGGTTGCTTCAACGAGTGGGAGTTCAAGTTCGTTGTTGGTGGCCATTTCTTCGACTTTGTGTGGGTAGTTGTCGATGAGATCACCAATGACGGTGAGGCCGAGTTGCATGAGTTTACGTTCTGTTTGGCGGCATTTCATACAGCCGGGCCTGCTATATACGGTCGCAGTGTTCACACTTGTTCCTTCCTGTAGGTTTTGATTTCTTCCGCAAGTTCATCGCGGTGACGCCGAATCTTCGCTAGCTGGGATTGTGCTTCGGATAGGTCTCGGCGAGATTCTTTACATGCGTTCTCCCATTGTTTGGCGGTTTCTTCGGCTCGTTCGCAGCGCCGCTTGATGCGCTCGAGTTCAGCCCCCATGGTTTCGAGGTTTACTCGCGCGTCTTGGCACTGTGCCTCGGAGTGATTGAGTTGAGTCTCGATGGTGTTGACTCGCCGCCTGTGAGCCTCAAGTAGAAGACCAATGTCAATGGTTGGCACATCCGGGTCATGGGGTTGACTCATGGTGCGTCCTTTCCTAGTTGTGCCTTGACTGCGTTGATAAGCGCTGACTGGGTGATGTCTTTCCGCTCCAGTGCCGCCATAACGTCGTCGTCGATAGTGTTCGTTGCGTTGATATGGATGATGCTGACTGGTTGTGTTTGCCCCTGCCGGAACAGGCGGGCGTTGGTTTGCTCGTAGAGCTCTAGTGACCAGGGTGTGGTGAGCCAGACCATGATATGGCCGCCTGTTTGGAGGTTGAGTCCATGCCCTGCAGACGCTGGGTGGATGAACCCGATGGGGATTTTTTGTTCGCACCAATCATCCATGTCTTGGCTGGTTGAGAGTTCTTTTCCTTGGGGGAATTTTGCTTCGAGTCTTTCTAGTTCATGTTTGAACCAGTAAGCAACGAGAATGGTGTTTCCTGATGCTTGCTCGACGATGTCGGCTAATGCGTCGAGCTTTTGATTGTGGATGTGACGCACCCCGTCGTCTGTGTAGATGTCCCCTGAGGAGAGCTGCTGGAGTTTGTTAGAGAGTGTTCCGGCGGTTCCTGTGTCGATGGTGGTGACCATATCGTCGCATAGCTGGTTGTAGATGGTTCTTTCTTTGGGGTTGAGGTGGACGTTTATTGTAGTTGTGGCTAGTGGTGGTAGGTCGAGGTAGTCGGTTGTTTTCATGGATACGGTGATGTCTTTGATGAGGTCGTAGATCTGTTTGTCTGCTCCTGGTCGGATTTTGTAGGAGTAGATTTGTGCTCCGTTTCGTTTGTCTAGGAGGAAGTACCTGTTGCGGTAGTGGGTGAGGTTTTTCCGAGCCGTTGTCCTTGGTCGATGAGGCGGAATGGGGCCCAGATGTCTTCGAGGCTGTTGGGTGCTGAGGTTCCGGTGAGGCCGATGATGCGGTGGATTTGTAGGAGTTTTGTTTTGAGTGCTTTGAAGCGTTTCGATTTGTGATTTTTGAAGCTGGATAGTTCGTCGATGACGACTGTGTCGAATGGCCATGTGTTGCCGAGTTCGTTGACGAGCCAGGGGATGTTTTCTCTGTTGATGATGTAGATGTCTGCGTCTGTGTTGAGTGCGTTTCATCGGGTGGTGGGGTTTCCGGTGATGATGCTGATTCGGAGGTTTTTGAGGTGGTCCCATTTTTTTGTTCGTTGGGCCATGTGTCTCTGGCGACTCGTAGTGGGGCGATAATGAGTGCTTTTGTGATTGCGTATCGGTCGGTGATGAGGTTGTTGAGGGCTGTGAGGTTGATGATGGTTTTTCCCATGCCCATGCCGAGGAAGATTGCTGCTTGTGGGTTGGTTTCGATGAAGTTTGTGGCGAATTGTTGGTAGTTATGTGGTTTGTATTTCATAGATGGCGTTTCGGATTTGGTTTGGGTGGTTGATGTAGGTTGCGTGGAAGCCGAGTTGTTGGAGTTGGTTGATTCGGTATTGTTGTAGGGGGCGTGGTTTTTTGTTTGGTGCTTTGAGTTCGATGAATCCTATGTGGCCTTTCGGTAGGAGGATGAGTCGGTCTGGGATTCCTGCGGTTCCGGGTGTTGTGAGTTTGAGGGCTATTCCTCCGAGGTTTTTGACGTGTTGTGTGAGTTGTTGTTCGATGTGTTTTTCGTCCATTGGTGGTGTCTTTCTTTTGGGTGTGGTTTGGCAACAGGGCAACAACTAACGGGCAAGTTCTATTAGAGGGTCTGATTTAAGGCTTTTAAGGGCTATATGGTTGTTAGTACCCTTTAATCCTTTATTTTTCTTTTCTTGTTAATTAGTTGCTGCCTTGTTGCCTTAGTTGTTAAAAAGGTGGTTTTTACTGGGCTTTTCTTGGCAACAAGTGGTGGCAACAACTGGCAACAACCCTTATTTACTATTTTTGTAACTTAGGTCATTAGCAATTAGGGTTCGACCGTTCATCCATAGGTTGTTGCCAGTAGTTGTTGCCGCTAAAACGGTGGCTGCTCACCTACCTCGAACTCATACAGCCGTTGCTTCCCGTAAGGCGGTACTTTGCGGACAATGCCGGTCTTTGCCCACATCGGCATCTTCTGCATAATCGACGCAATCGCATACGAATCCGCCGGCTTCATATCAACAGGATCACGACCAAAACACTCAGCCCAAATCTCCGCATTCGACACAAACCGGCGTTTCAACCCACCAGCACGCGACGCAAAATCAGTGAAGTCACCATCCGCACCAGACAAATACGCGCGACGCTCCCTCACACTCATCGACACCCACCCATCCGGCAGCGGAGTATCCAAATACTCCTCCACCAGTCCGGCACGTTCGTCCGACTCGATCGCGGCGTCCTGCTCCTGCCTAACGGCCTCAGCAACGACACCTGTTAAATGCAGCTGGTCACCGGACTTGAACCGGAATAGAGCCTCAGCCCAAATCTGATCCACTGTTGGTTGATCCAGCTCCCATGACTTCTTCGCCGATGCACCGGTGATCTTCGCCGGCCAGAACCGTCGCCCTCCGGTGTTGTCTCGCAGGAAGCCGTTTTCTGCGTTGGTCGATCCTACGATGATGCACTGACGCGGGTGCGACTCCACGGTGCGGGCATAGGCGGCACGGAATTTATCATCTGTCCTCGAGACAGGAACCCTTTAACCGTTTCGACATCCATCTTCCGCATGCCAGCAAGCTCGCCGAGTTCAAGGATCCAGTAGCCTTGCAGCTTTTCCGCACCGGTTTTGTCGCGCATGTCTGTCAACGACAGCGCGTCGGAGAACCATGCTTCGGCGAGTTTGGCAAACAGCGTGGACTTGCCTGTGCCCTGTGGTCCGTTAAGGATCAGCACCGTGTCGAATTTCGTTCCTGGGTGAAACACCCGAGCTACTGCTGCTGTGAACGTTTTCCGTGTTACTGCCTTGATGTATTCGGTGTTTTCCGCACCTAGGTAGTCGATAAGTAAGGCGTCTAACCGTTGCTCGCCGTCCCTGCTGGCGGATCGTTGAGGTAGTCCCTGATCGGATGGTAGCAGCGTGACGCAGCTGCGATCTGTAGCGCTTCAGTTGTTTTCGTCCCAGAGTACAGGCCGAAGGCTTTCTCTAGGTACAGCTTAAGCTGGGCTACATCAGCGTCTGACCATCCTGTTTTTGTTTGCGCCCATGGTAGCTTCGCGTCGTTGTCTACGCATATTGTCTCTGATAGTAGGTTGTATTTGATGGGTTGCAGCAGCGGGTCATGGGTGAGGATCTTGGTGAGATTTTCAAGTGTGTCGTCGTATTCTCCGGAGTTTTTTCTTGTGAGGTTTGCTGTAGTGCGCCAGCTTTCCTTCGGCTTCTGTGTCTCAGATTCCTGGGTATCATTCTGGTTTCCTTGGATTAGGAGGTTGCCGAAGTCTTCGGCTGCTTTCTGATCGGCTTCCCTGTCCAGTAGTGCTTTAACCTCGTGGTCTTCGCGTGCGAGGCCGAGCATTGCTTTGTAGGAGGGGCGTTTGTGGGTTGGTGTACCTTGTTTCGCTTCGTCGTCCCATGTTCCGAACTTGTGGAGTCTCACGAGGTCGAAGGCGATGACGAGTTGACCGCCCGCGGGGTCGGTTCCGTGGTGCGAGTAGAGGAATTTGTCGTCGTAGATCACTGCACCGGCTGTTGATTCACCTGGTGTGTATGTGTAGCGCCCTTGGGTGTTTGTTGGGGTGTAGGTGTCGTGGATGAAGGTTTCGATGGCTTTGCTGATCGGGTAGGTTCTGCAGAACGCGCCCACAAGACCCGGTTTTGTGAGCGGGTCAGCTTGTTTGTCGGCGCGTGCTTTCAGGTGCTCGGTTTGGCGTGACGAGGTTGGCCATGTGGACATGTCGCGCCAGTCGTCGTAGCATGCGAGAACCTCGTCTGGGTTGATCCACGGGCCGGTGTTGGCTTTGTGCAGCGGCTCGACATCGACTGGATGGGTAGGCCAGTACATAAGCCGGTGTGCTTCATAGGTGGTGTCGTCGAACGCGTCGATTCCGACGTCTGCTACGAGTCTTCTGCACACAGCTGCGTATTCGTCTGGTGTGACATCACGTGTCAGCGGCGCGATGATGCGGAACCGTGGTCTGTCTGCTGTGTGTGAATGGGTGGAGTAGCAAACCCACTCGTAGGGCAGTGTTGCCGGTAGGTCGGTGAGTGTTTGATGCGTTAGTGTGTCCGCGTCGAGGGCGATCAGGCTGCGGGTGAGGATGTTGTTCTTGCGGCGTCTACCGTTGGCGAGGTGGCCTCCGACGAACCCTCCGAGGTCTTTTTCGTCGTCGCGTTTTGTTTTCGGCAGCGCCTGGTATTCGGCTGCTGTTTTGGTCCCTGGCCTGCTGTTGGTGAGGCGTTGCTGGAGTGTTGACCAGTCCGTGAGTTAATTGTCCCAGAGCACGGCGAGTCGTGATCCTGCTGTGGAGATTTTCAGTTCTCTGTTCATGGCGGTGTCCTCCTTTCGTTAGTCTTTTTGGTAGAAGGGGCATTCGTAGCCGTCCGCTGTCAGCGGTATTCCGTCGGCCCATTCGGGTGCTTGTTCCATGATCCGGCACACTGTGTCAACTGGTGTGTCTATGTCGGCTTCGATGACGGCTTCGTCGTGGATGTGCATGACGATGGTGTGGCCTGCTTTTCCAAGGTTGTTATGGAGTGCGCGAGGAGGTCGCGGGCGACGGCTTGGGTGATGTTCTCTACGAGTTTCCCGCCGTAGGTTTCTAGTTGGTTGAATTTCCGGTTCATGCCCACCCCGTAGAACGTGATTGTCTCGTTTCCGAACCTGTTGGTTCCGATCCCTGCTTTCGGGTAGACCAGTGATCTTCCTGATGGGAGGGTTACGAGTAGCATGCCTGCGTCGATGCGCATGGTGATGTTGCGAACTTTTGTTGTTTCGCCTGTGGTGATTGTGTGTTTTGCTGCGTCGTCGATGGCGTACCAGTAGTCGACGATGTGCTGGTTTGCGTCTCGCCATTTGCTGACGATTATGCGCATTTCGTCGTCGCTAAGCCCCATGTGTTTACCTCCCATCGCTTCGATGGCGTTTACTCCGCCTTGGTATCCGCAGGCGAGGACAGCGACTTTTCCTTTTTGCCGAAGCTCGGCGTTCATCCCGTGTTTTTCCACCGGTACTCCGAACATTTGCGATGCTGTCGCGCAGTAAAGGTCTTTGCCGTCGATGAACGCTTGGAGGGTGTTGTCTTGCCCGGCTAGCCAGGCGAGGACGCGGGCTTCGATGACGGAGTAGTCGGCGACGATGAACTTCTTCCCCACGGCGGGGATGAACGCGGTGCGGATCAGCTGACTGAGTGTGTCTGGAACGGAGTCAAACAGCAGCTCCATGAGGTCGTGCTGTTCTGACGAGCTCGCGGGCACCGGTTAGATCACTGATGTAGTTTCTTGGGAGATTCTGTACTTGGACTAGCCTGCCAGCCCACCTGCCGGTTCTACCAGCACCGTAGAACTGGAGCAGCCCATGTACTCTGCTGGTTGCTGGTGTCGCGCATTGCTGCATGGCTTGGTACTTTTTCACGGAGCTGCGTGACATGTCTTGGCGTAGTTCGAGGACGCGTTTAGCTGCTCCGGTTGCTGTTTCTAGTGCTGCTTGAACGTTTTCTTTCTTAATGGAGTCGATGGGGCACCCGTTGTCATCGAGCCATTTTTCAGCTGTGTTGGAGAACCAGGGTTGTCTAAACCGGTGAGTTCTTTCTCCTCATCAACACAGTGCTCTCGGTAAGCATCGTCAACGTTGATCGCATGCTCTGCGAGATCGAGGTCGACGAGGATTCCGTTGTCGTTGATTCTTTGGTCTGTTGCGTACTGGTCCCAGACCCAGTCAGGCAGCGGGAATCGTTCAAGCTTGGTGCGCATCTCCTGCTCGGTCTCCACGTCACGACGGTTGTACTCGATGAAGTCCGCCCACCGTTCTGGTGCTGATTCTGGCCGGTTCCTGTGTGTCATGTTGGATGCGTCAAACAAAGCTGGCGCATCAACGGCTCGTGGTTTTGTTGGGACGCAGAAATACTGGATGAGGTTCTTAACTTCGGCGATTTTCTGCGCTTTAAGGCTGAGTACTTTCGCGGCTTAATCCAGTGACATGGGTAGCCCGATGGATGCGCACCACACCATGGTGCAGCGCCAGCCACCGGGATCAATGAACTCCCCCGCGGGTAACCTTCCTAGCTGTTGTAACCACCGTGACAGGCAGACCCTCTCGAATTGAGTGTTGAACGCGTACTTAGTGATGGTTAGGTCTGTTAGAGCATTAATTTTACTGGTTCTGGTACTTTTTCTCCCGTTGCTGTGGATACGACGTGGGTTGGCCCGTTGTCGATTGCGTAGGCGGACAAGAGGATGTCGAAGTCGTCGGCTGCTGCGTATTTGTAGGCTCCCCCTTTGGCGATATTGGCGGAGCTGAATGTCTCAATGTCGATGGAGAGGGTGCGCATGGTTTCTTATGAAGTTTGTTGGTAAAAGAAAAAAAGGGCGCCCTCTTGTTGTCAGGTGGGGCGCCACAACCTGTTATTTCCTACTAGTCGAGGAAGCCTCCGAAGCCGCCTGTGCTACCAAGACCGAACTCGGACTCGGCTGTTGGTGCGATGTCACCGAAGTCATCCTCTGCGGTAGCACCACCGGACAGCGGCTCACCGTCTTCAAGCTTCAGCACATTGCCCAGACCCGCACCAACCCCTTGTTGCCTTGGGCGGAGAAGGCGAAGAACTCGAGCGTTACAAGACCGTAGGCCCCGGAGCACACGTCTCCTTCTTGCGCTGATACGGCTTTACCCCCGGAGAGTTTCAGCAATTGTGGCTTGCGGTTAACGTTTGCGTTCGCATTGATAAAATAGTGACCCGCGTATACTGGGTCTTCGCGTTCGAGGTCACCGTCGCGAAGTGGCAGCTTCAGGGCGCCGCGGGGTGGGATCTTCCCCCCCCCCGAACTCACCGATCCCCTCCTGTAGCGCATTCTCGATGGCTTGCTCGATCAGCTTCAGGGTTTCCGTGTCGTCCTTGAGGATCAGTAAGGACATTCCGTAGGACTCTTTTCCGGATTCTTTATTGACCCTCGGTGCTTCGACGTGGACGTAGGAGAAACGGACTTTGTCAGTGCGGACTCGGCGGGCGGACAGCAACTTAGCGTTGGACATGATAGTGGGTTTCCTTTCTAGGAATTAGGGATAAAAGGCTTGATCTTCGCAGTGATAAGTCGGTGGATATCCACTAGCTCATCGAAGATGGTCTTTAGCAACCATGAGGGCTGCTTTCTTAATACGATCCGAAGGTATAAAATTCGTCTCCTTATCTTGGGTTATGCCACGTCAGCGAAATCATCAGTGGCGCTATGCGACGCTATAGCAGGGCGGTTATCATCCACAGGCACTAGCGTCGGTTTACCGTCTGGCATATGCACCAGATCACCGAGAACCTCCGTGAACGCCTTCTTGTCCATGAGCTTTTCCATCCGGGTCAAAGTGATCAACTTCCGGTCATAAATATCGGTGAACCCAGCGTCAGCAGCAGCACGAGCAACCGCATCAGGATCGGTGTACTTTCGTGTCGCTCGACCGGCAACCAGTTTGAACCCCGGCCACACGCGCCCCTGCTCCACGGCCTGCTGCGTGGTGTACCGCTCTAGATCAGCCAGCCACGCTTTCACCTGCGGAGCCATAGACAACGCTTCGGCGATCTCACGATCTGACAGCTCGGTAGCATCGGCGAATTCGAACTTCGCAATCGCTAGGTTTTCCTCAGCTCGTTTCCTACAGGTTGCCTTGATCTCGCAGAATTGGCACCACTCGCCTGCGTTGAAATCACCCTCGCCAGCAGCGGCGAGCTTCGCCGTCGGCTCGACAACGGTTTCAGCCCAGTCCAACAGGTCCGGTGCTGACATGACGAACATGGAGATGTTCTCGCGGCGTGGCTGGTAAATAACCATCTCGATGCTGGTGGAGTCGAAGATGAAGTCGAAGGCTTTCATCGCCCCGAGCGCGTAGAGCTTCATTTGCGAGTTATCCCACGCATCGACACGGACACCAGCGCCGTACTTGAAGTCAATGACCGTCAGTGTTTTGCCGTGGGCGATGAGGCAGTCTCCGGTTCCGAACCCATCGGGAACCCAGTCGGAGAAGTCCAGGCGCTGCTCTAGGTAGATCAGCGATGATGGGTCCTCGTTTTGGGCTTGTCGTCAGCGCTCGAAGACGTATTCTGCGTAGTCGTTGGTGTAGTCCTCCATGTCGTCGTCGTTGTATTGTGACACGGGGCGTTGGGAGCGTTGGTTGAGTGCTCTACGGATTTTGTGTTCTCCGAGGGCGTGTGCTGCGGTTCCTTCCTCTGCTACTGTTGAGGTGGTTTCCTGCATGTTGCCTTTGAGAATTTTCGCTAGCTCGCCCACAAGGATCGTGGTTTTTGAGGTTGACACCGCATCAGCAAAAAGAACTTTTGGCTTATCTTCTTCCACTTTCGCAGCGAGAGCCTTATTCTTGCTCCTGCTTCAGGCTGGTGGCCAGCTGGATAATGAAATCCGGGTTAGTCAGTGTCTTCTCGATTGTTTCCAGGGTCATGTACGCCCCGTGCCTACGAATCAAAGGGAGGATCTCCTCGAATACCAACCGCTCAAACTCTTGCGCGGTTTCTAATTCACTACCAACGATGAGCCGGTAAAGATCAGACTCCGTAATAACACGGACTTTTTGTGTACGTCCCAGCCGATCTTGGATGGGGTCGTGTTTCGCGACCCCACGGCAGTGTCGCTTAATAGCTTCAGCGACATTCTTATATCCGAGGGCTGCAGCTACATCTTTTGCCACCCATCGAGGCTCGCCTTCTTCATCGACGATCACACGAATTTCGTGTTGGTGAAAGCTAAAAAGTTCCATCTTCATTGAATTGCTCCTTTCTTACTACAGGCCTATCGAAAAGCTTCACCCTCTCGGTGAGCGCTTTTTGCGGTGTGTAAGCGATTATGGAACACAATGAGCGAATTATGCAAGATTTTGGCGAAACTCCTCCATTTCAGCAGGTAGACATATAGCGGAAATTGCTAACACTATGCAGATTATGTAGAATCTGACACCATGAACCATGTCGATTGGATAGGCGACGTAACTGAAAATGAGTCGGTAAGGGCAGTCGCCATAAAGGCAGGCATACCCCAACGCACCCTGGCCGGACAGGTAGAAAAAAACCACATCACAGCCGAAAACGTCATAGCTATAGCAATCGCCTACAACCACCACCCAGTAGGCGCACTCGTAGACACCGGCTACCTAGAAGAAAAATGGGCGCAACAAATCGACCCCATGCGCGCACTACGCGAAGTCTCAGAAGACGACCTAGCCGATGAAACGCTGCGACGCATGAAACTGGGCCTCACCACAGGCAGCGCACTCGACATGCCGCTCGACGAGCTCATCACACTACGCCGACAAGAACTCGGCAACTACATCGACCACCGACTACAACAAGCACTAAAACAGCAAAACCACATCGACGACCTCGCTAAACGCCGCCACACCACCTCCAAATAGCCTACGAGCTTGGGGTGACCACACATCTCATCGAGGTATGGCAGGGGATGCGTGAGCGAGTCACAGTATAAAAACAAGCCCCCTAGGAAAATACCTAGAGGGTTTGCGCTTTTAAGCTACGCTATAACAACATTTGCGCACCACCATCTCCCCAACCAATTCGCAAAGAAAATACTTAAAGACCTAGGAATCTAACCATGACAAACACATACACCGTACGAGCCAGCTGAGAAAGCGGCTGGTGGGTCGCCACCGTAGACGAAATCCCAGGCTTAAACCACCAAACACGCCGCCTAGACCAACTCGAAGAATGAACACGCGAAGGCCTAGAACTATTCCCAGACATTGAGCCCAACCCAGACACGGCAAACATCCGCATCATCGTAGAAAACGAGCCAGCAATCGCACAACAAGCACAAGAAGCAAACCAACAAGCCAAACAAGCACAAGAAAAAGCCACTACACTCATGCGCCAAGCAGCCCGCGAACTCGCAGAACAAAACCTCCCCTACCGTGACATCGGCTTCCTACTCGGTGTCAGCTTCCAACGCGCACAAGTACTAGCCACCACATAGCCCCACAAAAACAAAAACGCCTACTGTAAAAAACTATTTACAGTAGGCACTTAACAAACTAAAAAAGTGTAGACCCAAAGTCCGAAAATTGCCGCCCGGGGTCTTCTTGCTTACGCTCAACCCTGGCTCACGCAAGAAAGCATACCACATGGCATCAATCAAAAAATACGACACCGCACAAGGCACCGCATGGCGGGTACAATACCGCTCCCCCGACGGACGCTCACGCACCAAACAAGGCTTCAAAACCAAAACCGAAGCCCAAATATGGGCAGCAGACAACACCATAAACATCCACACCGGCAAATGGATCAACCAAAACCTCAGCAAAAAACGCATCGAAAACTACCACGACACCTTCTTCGCCACGAAAGCACACCTATCCCCAACATCCCTACACGTAATGAAAAGCTCCTGGACTAACTGGGTAGAACCAAAATGGGGAAAACGCCAAGTAGGAAGTATCCAACGCACTGAGGTACAAACCTGGCTTTCAGAGCATACTGACCAGGCGGTCTCAATCCGACGCGCACACGGTGTCCTCGCAGGAATCCTAGACATAGCCAAAGAAGAAGGTGCAATCACAGAAAACCTCGCACGAGGTGTCGTACTCCCACGTAAACCCTCCCCGAAACACGTATACCTGTCGATGGAACAGCTTGTAGCTCTACACAACGAATGCTCAGAGCATAAGGAATTGGTACTACTGCTAGGGACTGTGGGACTGCGCTGGGGAAAAGCTACCGGGTTGAAAGTATCCGACATTCCTGACATTGGGGAACGTATTCACATCACCCGGGCTATAAAATGGGCTGGGAGGACGATGCATGTTGGGGAACTTAAAGGGCGCGAAAACCGGGTTGTGAGTGTGCCTGCATCTGTCATGGAGTCGCTACGTAAGCTATGTGTTGGTAAGGCACCCAATGATTGGGTTTTCTCTGAGTCTGCAGGCGGGCCGCTAAAACTACTGCAGTCTGGTTCTTGGTTTGATTGTGCTGTGGATCGGCTCTTAAAGGGGAATCCTGCGGTGCTTCCATCGCGTATCACCTCTCATAGTTTGCGGCATGTGGCCGCGGGGTTGATGATTTCGTCAGGTGCGAATGTGAAGGTGGTGCAGTATCAGTTGGGGCATAAGGATGCGTCGGTAACGTTGAATACTTATGCTGCTTTGCTCGATTCTGATCTGGATCAGATTGGTGTGGCGTTGGAAGAATCTCTGGCAAATGTCGTGGGATTGTCGTGGGATCGCCATTCTGGGGCATGAAAAAACCCTTCCTGTGCTGGTCAGGAAGGGTTTCTATGTAGTGCCCCTGGTGAGACTCGAACTCACACTGGACGGGTTTTGAATCCGTTGCCTCTGCCAATTGGGCTACAGGGGCGCTGGAAGAAAATAGTAGTCTACCAACGACAAAATCTAAAATTGACCTCTCTACCTGCACTCATGAGTAACTCATTTGCTTACGTTTATCCTTAACCACTGTTAGCTAGTGGCCATGTCTGCCTCATTAGCTAGACTAGAACACCGTGACTGATACTCATGTGCGCCCCCGCCTCATGCTCATCGATGGCCATTCCATGGCTTTTCGTGCGTTTTATGCCCTTCCAGTAGAAAATTTTTCTACTTATGGTGGGCAGGCAACCAACGCTGTATATGGCTTTTTATCTATGCTCTCCAAACTCATCGTCGATGAAGACCCCACGCATATTGCGGTAGCCTTTGACGTTGGTCGGACAACTTTTCGCACCGAAATGTTCCCGGACTATAAGGCGCAGCGCGAGTCTGCACCCCCAGGATTTAAGGGACAGATAACACTGATTAAAGAGGTTCTTCAAACCATGGGCATTGTAACCTTGGAAAAAGAGAACTATGAAGCGGATGATATTATCGCTACGCTAGCTACTGCAGCGAAACAGGATAATTTTGAAACGCTTATTGTTACCGGCGATAGGGATTCTTTCCAGCTAGTCAATGACACCACCACTGTTTTATATCCAGTAAAAGGTGTCAGCGTACTTAACCGTTTTACTCCGGAATCAGTGTTTGCAAAATATGGGCTTACCCCTGTGCAATACCCTGATTTCGCTGCTCTACGAGGTGATCCTTCCGACAATTTACCCTCGATTCCTAAAGTCGGCGAGAAAACAGCCACCAAGTGGATTAATACTTATGGTTCCTTGAATAATTTATTAGAACACGCTGATGAAATTAAAGGTGTGGTTGGTCAAAATTTACGTGAGCGCATCGAGCAAGTACGGATGAATCGTACTTTGACCGAGATGATTAAAGATCTTGAATTGGAATACTCCCCAGTTCAACTTGAACCTCGCCCAGCACAGGTAAGTGCGGTAACTGAAAAATTTGATGAGCTTGAATTTGGCTCTACCTTGCGCGATAAGGTGCTCCAAGCAATTCGTGCTAATGATGCTGATACAAATACTTATAATGACAATGAACCGCACACTGAGGTCACTATTAGTGATGTCTGCCTAGCTCAATATTTAGCTAAGCATCACGATCAACCATTAGCGTTAGTAGTTAGTGGTCGTGCGACTCCTGGAACTGGCGATGCTTATTCACTAGCGATCGTCGATACGCAGTATCACGGCATTGCCTGTGATCTTGGTGAAATTACTGCCGAAGATGAAAAAGCACTAGCTAGTTGGTTAGAAAGTCCTGCGCCAAAGTTTTTACATGAGGCAAAAGCTTGCTATCACATGCTGTCTGGACGCGGTTTTAAGCTAAATGGTATTACCCATGACACCGCCATTGCTGCGTATTTATTACGGCCAAGCCAGCGTACCTATGGTTTACGCGATGTATATCAACGTCATTTACAACGCGATTTAGTTACTGAAGAAGCAACTGGGCAATTAAGTCTTCTGGATGAGTCCAATTTTGACCAGCTTATCGCGCAAGCAGTAGCAGTTATGGAGCTGAGTAAATCACTGACCGCAGAGCTGCAAAAAGTATCATTTTTTGATTTGTATCAGGATCTAGAAATCCCATTGGTACCAATTTTGGCACGGATGGAAGAAGCCGGTATTCACGTTAATGCTGAAGCATTAAATCAACTCCTAGAAACTATTACTCATCAAGTAATTGAACAGGAATCCGCTGCGCGTGCGCTTGCTGATGATCCGGAGCTAAAATTAACCAGTCCAAAGCAATTGCAAGTTGTACTTTTTGAAACTCTTGGCTTACCCAAGACAAAGAAAACAAAAACTGGTTACTCCACTGCAGCAAAAGAAATCGAACAACTTGCGGTTGATCATCCGCATCCTTTCCTTGATCATTTGCTAGCTTTTCGCGAACACCAAAAAATGAAAACCACTCTAGAGGGGCTGATTAAAACTATCGGTACCGACGGCCGAATTCATACCACTTTTAACCAAACGGTAGCTTCAACCGGTCGGTTATCTTCAACTGATCCAAACTTACAAAACATCCCGGTTCGTACCCCCACCGGGCGTGCTATTCGGTCAGCTTTTATGGTTGGTGAAGGCTATTCCACTTTGCTTACCGCAGATTACTCCCAAATTGAGATGCGTGTCATGGCACATTTGAGTGCTGATCCAGGGCTTATCAAGGCTTATCATGATGGTGAGGACCTCCATAATTATGTTGGGTCTCAGGTCTTTAATGTACCGGTCTCAGAAGTTACTTCGGATATTCGTCGCAAAGTAAAGGCCATGTCTTACGGTCTAGCCTATGGGCTTTCTGCCTTCGGTTTATCTCAGCAACTTAATATCTCCGGAGGCGAAGCGAAAAATATTATGTCTGCCTATTTTGAGCGCTTCGGTGGGGTGAAGCGCTACCTTGATGAGGTGGTTGAAAAGGCTCGCAAAGACGGCTATACCGCAACGCTTTTTGGTCGACGTCGGTACCTTGCTGAATTAACTAGCGATAATCGTGTAGTACGAGAAAATGCCGAACGTGCCGCGCTTAATGCACCAATCCAAGGTACTGCGGCCGATATTATCAAGGTTGCTACCATTAGAGTAGACCGAGAATTTACCCGCAATCAGCTTGCTTCGCGCATTCTGCTACAAGTCCACGATGAATTAGTTGTTGAAGTTGCTGATGGTGAGCTAGAACGTGTACGAGAGATCGTAGAAAAAGAAATGGATTCTGCCATCACTTTACGCGTTCCGCTGGAAGTTTCTACCGGTGTGGGTACGAACTGGGATGAAGCTGCGCATTAAATACGTGGTATCTATTTATTAGAAAACCAACCTTAACCGAAATATAAAGAAGCGCACCGCTTAGCAGTGCGCTTCTTACTCACTATCAGCTTAATTACTTGTGACCAAGTGTTTTATAGCCCTAAATGCTCACGCAAATCTTGTGCAATGCGATCCAGGCGCTCAGTTGCCTCAGCACGTGGAACATTATCTCCTTCAACGGGTAGAACCACTTCAAGGTAGAATTTAAGCTTTGGCTCAGTACCAGATGGGCGGCAAATAACTCGGTCACCAGATTCGGTAATAAAGTACATGCCATCGGTTGCACCAATACCCAACTCGTCTTTAGCCATATCTTTGACCTCAATAATCTTAGCCCCAGCTAATTGCGTTGGCGGCTGGTTACGCAACGTCGCCATTGAGGTACTAATAATACTGAGGTCTTCTACCCGGAAGGTCAATGGTGCAGTTGCATAAAGACCATGGGTACGAGCTAAATCATCAAGAGCATCATCAAGGGTCTTGCCTTGAGACTTCAACTCACCAACCATACTTGCTACCACGATGGAGGTGGAAATACCATCCTTATCAGCTACGGCTTCTGGATCACAGCAATAACCAATAGCTTCCTCATAACCAAAACCAAGATGTGGGGTGCGCGCAATCCACTTAAAACCAGTCAGGGTCGCATCATGGTTGAAACCAGCATTAGCAGCAACCTTTGATAGCAGGCGACCAGAAACAATGGAATTAGCAAAACTATGACGATCAGCAGCAACATGATCAATCATATAGTTACCTAATAATGCGCCAAGTTCATCGCCGGTAAGCTGGCGAAATCCACCTTCTGCTTGAGCATCAGGAACAGCTACGGCGCAGCGATCGGCATCAGGGTCATAAGCAATAATGACCTCGGCACCGATCTTGGTAGCATGTGCCTTCGCTAGATCCAGTGCACCTTTTTCCTCTGGGTTAGGAAAATTTACCGTAGGAAAATCTGGATCTGGTTCTGCTTGTTCAGGAACCAGGCTAACGTTAAAGCCGGCCTCTTTGAGTAACTTCTCCCCTAGGGCGGCCCCAACACCATGCATTGCAGTTAAAGCAATAGTGACATCACGATACTTACCAGCAAGCTGGTTAGCACGTGCCAAGTAATCAGCACGAGTATCAATTTCTTCGATGTTCTCAGTGCTCATCGGAATTTCATCGGCAAATCCTGCTTCGGCAATAGCCGCAGCAATTTCTTTATCCGCAGGTGAAATAAGTTGTACTCCCTCAGCAGCACCGGTTGCTACCCGGCCACCGAGGTACACCTTATAACCATTATCTGCTGGTGGGTTATGCGATGCAGTGATCATAATTCCAGCGTCTGCACCTAGTTTCTTCACGCTAAAGGCAGTCAATGGAGTTGGGTTTTGCTGTGGCAAAATCAATGCTTTACCACCAGCTGCGGAGACAACTGCAGCAGCATCCTTATGGAACTGCTCCGAACCATGACGTGCATCGCAACCGATAACCACAACTGGATTCTCACACTGTTTATTGAGCCAGTTCATTACCCCAGCTGTGGTGCGAATAACCACAGCTCGGTTCATCCGTGATTCACCTGCACCGACCTCACCGCGAATACCTGCAGTACCGAAGGTCAATGCACCAGCAAAAGCTTTACTGAGTTCTTCTTCATTACCCTCAGCAATAAGCTTATCGATGAATCCTTTTGTGCTGGGATCAGGATCGTGCGCTGCCCATAAGCGTGCGGTTTCTAAAAGTTGGTTATTCATTCTCATCAAACCCTGCCAGAATACCGGCAGATGCAGATAGCCCTAGGCGGGTTGCTCCTGCCTCAATCATTTCTGCTGCTGCTTCAGGAGTACGAATACCACCGGAAGCCTTAACGCCTAATCGCCCACTAACAGTGTCAGCCATAAGTTTAACTGCATGTGCACTAGCACCGCCAGCTGGGTGGAAACCAGTAGAAGTCTTCACAAAATCAGCACCAGCTGCTTCAGATGCCTTACAAGCAGCAACGATTTCCTCATCGGTCAGTGCCGCGGACTCAATGATAACCTTAACGATTGCTGGGGCTGGGGCTGCATCGCGAACAGCCTTGATCTCCTGCTCCAACTCATCAAAAAGCCCCTGTTTAGCTAGAGCAATATTGATGACCATGTCAATTTCTTCGGCACCATCGGCAATAGCACGAACAGTTTCAGCAGCTTTCACCTCTGGTTTAACCGCACCAGATGGGAAGCCAACAACCGTTGCTATATGCAGTCCTGCGGGAACCTCAACTGGTAGCTGTGATGGAGAAATGCAAATGCTGTAGGTACCAAGGGCTGTGGCCTCGTCGATAAGCGCTTGTACATCAGCAGCGGTTGCCTCTGGTTTAAGCAAAGTGTGGTCAATCATCTGGGCAACAGTGCTACGAGTGATAGTCATATTTTCTCCTTAAAAGCTATTAAGACGGGGGTGGGCTGGTTTTTATTCAGAAATCGGTGCAGGCATTTTTTCTTCACTGGCTTCTGCACGTGCCATGGTGTAATCAGCGACGAAGTAAATTGCGAAACCGCATGCGCCAATCGCTGCCAGGATCCACATGATGGCGCTGTAGCTAAAGTCCAAGGCTTGCAAACGGGCAGTGTAAGCAATACCAAGTGGAATCGCGATATTAATAGTCAGGTTATAGAAACCAATTGCAATACCCGACTTAGCAGGCAGGATTCGGCTCAACGCAGTATTAACTAATGGAGCATAAAGCAAAGCAAAACCGGAAGCGAAGAAGACAATAGAAATAATAATTGCCCAAATGCTGCTTTGCATGCCTAAAGCTGCTAATACCAGGGCACCAATAATCATTGATAGCGCTAGGTTGATAGTAACGCGAGAAGATAGTACTTTACCGATTTTTCCAGAGAAAATACCAATGAGAATAGCGCACACATAACCAGGAATCATCAATGTTGCTGCTCGATCTTGGCTTAGGCCGTGTAAATCGCTAGCTGCGAAAGGAAGTAGGAAGATGTAACCAAGCTGGGTGGAATAAATAATGAAAACCAAAACAATAGCCCAAATATAACGGCCATTGGTAAAGAATTCTGGGGTAACCAGCGGCTGTTTGCCATTTTTCACGTGCCAAATAAAAGCAACAAGTCCAGCTACTGCTGGTAGCATCCACCACCAGTTGAACTCTTGAATGAACATGGTCAAGCTGGCTGCAAAGACCGCAATCAAAAAGAGCCCTAAGGCATCAAGATGGCCTTCTACAGCTTCATCCTCAGGAACATGCTTAATTAAAAATGGCACAGTGAGGATCAAAACCAGTGGAACTAGGAACATATAGGTCCAAGAAACGTGAGTAGAGATCAAACCACTAGTCAGTGCGCCAATGAGTAAACCGGATTGGAAAGCAGCCGTCGAAAAGCCTAAATAGGTTTTCTGGTCTTTCTCCGAAAGGTGCTTGGTTACATAAATAACGTACAAAGTCTCTGCCGCAGCCAAACCAGAAGTTTGGATAATGCGTCCTAAAAGAACGATTGGCCAAGAGCTAGAAAAGATAAAGGCCAGCACAGAGCCAAAGACAATAAGTGCCACACCGGTAAGCATGAGCTTACGAATAGAGATAGAGTCGGCAAGCGCAGCATAAACCACAGCGCCGATACCAATAATCACACCCGCAAGCGATGCTTGTAGGCTGGCAGTATTAGGATCGATACCTAAACCTGCTGCCATAGGTCCGGTCATTGTCTTAAAACCGTTATCAACTACCAGGCAGAAAACGAAGGAGAACAATAAAACCGGCACTGCTGCCTTAGGGTTTACTCCCGTATGGCTAGTTTCCATACGAGGGTTAGATGTACTCACGATTTTTGTACCTTTCAAAAAATCTGCGCTATAGCGCTGCTAGTGGCAATGCCAATTCCATCATCTGGGTAAAGGCGGTCTCACGCTCATCAGAGCTAGAGTTTGCGCCAGTGATGAGGTTATCGGAAACGGTAAACAAACCTAGTGCATCCACACCTGCATACGCAGCGGTAGCATAGAGCGCTGCGGATTCCATCTCCACGCCAAGCACACCCATGCGTGCCCAACGCTCGGTGACAGTTTTATCCGCATTGTAGAAAACATCGGAAGATAAAACATTACCCACGTGAACAGGAACGTTCTGCTTCTCGGCTTCGTCGGTAATGCCCTTGAGCAACTTCCAGGATGCAGTTGGTGCATAAGTTCCGGGCAGATTGTACTGGCTAAGGAAGTTCGAATCAGTCGAAGCAGACACGCCCACAATCACATCATAAAGGTCAATGTCTTCCTGCATTGCCCCAATAGAGCCCACGCGGATAATCTTCTTTACCTTGAAGAAGTTAATAAGTTCATAAGAATAGATGCCAATAGAAGGCATACCCATGCCAGAACCCATAACCGAAACCGGGGTGCCCTTGTAAGTACCGGTATAGCCAAACATGTTGCGCACAGAGTTGAATTGAACAAGATTATCTAAGTAGGTCTCTGCAATGAACTTTGCACGCAACGGATCACCAGGTAGCAAAACCGTATCGGCAATATCAACGCCGCGGGGGTTAATATGGGGAGTGAGAATATCAGACATGACAGAACTCCTAGACTATAAGGGAAGACATGAGCAATGTTCATATTGCTCCTTGAGGTCAGCCTAAATCTGTCAAGAACATATGTCAATGCAATTACGCACATTTGTTCAGAATGGTGAACTAATACACAACCTAGCTTGCTTCAATGATTCTTTCCGCAGTATCACGGTCAATAACTAAGTGAGTTGCTAACCCCATATGAAGTGCTACTCGTATCGCTTCCATCTTAGATAAGCCACCAGCAACCAAAAGTCGGATCGGCCTAGTTGAAAGATCTTTAATCGTAATGCCAACTGTCCGGGCATCGATTTCTTGATCCGCCACCTCACCCGTAACGGTATAAAAACGTGAGCACACATCGCCTATTGCATTCTGCCGCAACCGCTCAATTTCCTCATCGCTTAAATAACCAAGGTTCATTAATAGATTTTCTGGCTGCACATCTCCAACAGTAAAAACAGCCATATCAACTTTCGCACCTTCTTCAAGCATGTGCGCAATATGGCGATCCTGAACCACAATCTCTTTAGCTTTTCGATTATCAAAAATTACCGGTAACGGCAGAGTAAGCATTTCTGCATTCAACGCCCGCGCAAATTTAGTCAAAGTCACCACATCATGAGTATTGCGTTCAGTATGTGAATGCCCACCTTTAAGTTGCACAACTTTAATCCCCTGCAGTGCCAACGGGCGAATATGCTCTGCCACCACGCCCATGGTATGCCCCCAAGAAATGCCCACCGACATATTATCGCTAAGACATTCCTCCAAAAGTGCTGCTCCTTGGCTACCTAATTCTTGCCGTAACTCATGCTCAGTCTGTGAGGCCGGGCGCACAACGTGCACTTTTTCCAAACCAAAAAGTTCCATCAACCGGGCAGCTACCGCATCTTGATCTTCACGAGGATCATTAATGTGAATACTCACAAACCCCATTTCCCGTGCATATGACAGCATTTTAGAAACAGTAGGTCGCGACACCCCAAGAGTTTTTGCTACCTCAATCTGCCCCATTCCAGCAATGTAGTACAACCTAGCAGCATCAATCGCGAGCGCATCACGTGTTTCCATACTTTCCATGATGACATATCTTTACCTCCCCTTTTTTCTCCCGCTTCGGCTACCAGATAAGAAAAAAGCATAAGTGCTGATTACAAGCTTTTTTACTGTATTCATATTTATGACTATCTAACCAATCTCGACCAACTAACCTTCCTAAAACCCACCCTAAGCAGTAGGAAAAGACATATATCTCTACACAACTTTAAACTTAACGACGAGCGTCAATACCGATCCAGCTCACATTGTTCGGTACTGTTATGAGCGATCAAAATATCGACTAGACATAAGGTTGAAGCACACATATGACCGCTCCCCAGACCGCGAGTACGACCGATACAGCTACCAGCTCTCGTAATCCGTTTAGCTTGCTAATTAATGTTTTCGTCGGTGTTCTTATTGGTCTTGCAGAAATGGTTCCCGGCGTTTCTGGCGGCACCATTGCACTTGTCGTTGGCATTTATGAACGTGCCGTGCGTAATGCCAACGCGCTTTTGCATTCCGTACGCGTACTTTTTAGTGACCCTAAAAGCTTTGGCACCGCTATTAAAAAAATCGAATGGTCATTTCTCATCAGCGTTGGTGTTGGAATGATCGGCATCATCTTGGTTTTCTCCGGAGTGATGCATGATTTCGTCGAGAATCATCCTGAAAATGCTCGCGCATTATTCCTAGGAATGGTTACCGTAAGTCTGATCGTTCCCATTCGGCTTACCGATCGCGTCGATCTCAGCAATAAGAAAATTCCAGCCGCTATCCTTTTTCTTATCGGCGCGATAATGCTTTTCTTTATCACCGGTATATCTTCAACTGAAAAAACTGACCCATCCTTAATTCTGATTTTCTTCGCAGCCTCTATTGCTATCTGTGCGCTAGTGCTGCCAGGCATTTCCGGCTCATTTATTCTGTTAATAATGGGACTCTATCAGCCAGTTATTGCAGCAGTCAGTAACCGCGATCTTAGCATCATGGGTGTTTTCATCCTCGGAGCGATAACTGGTCTGACTCTTTTTATTAAACTGCTTAATTATTTGCTTCACAAACACCACACACTAACTATGGTGTTTATGGCTGGCCTCATGCTTGGTTCTTTGCGCGCCTTGTGGCCCTGGCAAGATGAAAATTCACAATTCCTTGCCCCTTATGGCAATATCGGGGCTACCATCGGCCTTATTTTTGTTGGCGCACTTATCGCTGGTGGAGTCATGCTCCTAGAGCGATTTACTGATTCTGGCACCCAAAATACAAACTCATCCACTACCCCACAACACGACTAATCAAAGCGCATAGTCTAGTTCTTAGATTATTTATTTGCCTCTACTTATATCGGTGGCTTC
This sequence comes from Corynebacterium kutscheri, assembly GCF_000980835.1. Lineage (NCBI taxonomy): Bacteria > Bacillati > Actinomycetota > Actinomycetes > Mycobacteriales > Corynebacteriaceae > Corynebacterium > Corynebacterium kutscheri. Next base: position 940,220 of record NZ_CP011312.1, on the reverse strand, counting down.
AATAGAAGCCACCTTTTTTATGTGCTTATCATGTCATTTTCACTATTTTTAATAACACGTCGCCATAGCTAGTTGCATAACGCAAAATCATGCTTGCTATATTTTTAAATGCATGAAAGTAAATAATTTTTAACGCATTTACCCAGTTAAAATCAAAAAATATGCAAAAAGTATTCATTGCGATTATTAATATTACTAAATCCGGTATAATATCTATTTTATGAAGCGCCCACTGACACGCCTCGTTGCTCTCGCAACTACGCTCAGCCTAAGCCTAGGATTAAGCGCCTGCGTAACCAATGAGGAACAAGGACATCCTGACGGTTGGGAAGAAATCTCCCCCGCCGCAGTTGCCGAAATTCAGGCACTTGTTCCCCCAGAACTTGCCAACAAAGGCACGCTTGTCGCTGGAACCAATCCGCCTTTTGCTCCTTTTGAGTTTAAAGACTCACAACACAATATTATTGGTGTAGAGATGGATCTCGCACGCGCCGCAGCATCAGTTATGGGTCTTGAGTTTCAAGCCCAGCAACTAGATTTCTCTCTTATTTTACCTTCACTATCTGCTGGGACCATTGATATAGCAGCAAGTGGGTTTACTGATACCGAAGAACGACGTAGCAACTATGACTTCGTTGATTTCCTCTATGCCGGTATTCAGTGGGGTCAAAAAACTGGTGCAAATTTCTCCCGCGAAAACGCTTGCGGTCTTACTATCGCAGTGCAGCGCACAACGGTCTCCGAAACTGATGATGTTCGTCCACTCAGTCAAGCATGCATTGATAAGGGCGAAGCTCCTATCGAAATTCTTTCCTATGACACTTCCGACCAAGCAGCAACAGCACTTGTTCTTGGACGCGCTGACATTTTTAGTGCCGATTCACCAGTCCTTGCATGGGCTATTGAGCGTGCCGATAAAGAAATCGAGACCACGGGTCATATTTTCGATGCTGCTCCTTATGGCATGGCGGTACCCAAAGATTCACCACTTGGCCCGGCACTAACAGCAGCAATGCAACACCTTGTAGATACAGGTGACTACGCACGAATCTTATCCATGTGGGGTATCAAAGAAGGCCTTATTACGCACGCCGAGCTTAACGCGCCGCTAAGCGCCGTCCAAGAATTCTTCTAGCTTTTTACGACCTCATCTACTAAGGATCAATAACCATGACAACACAATCCCTTCCAGTAAGTCCCATTGAAGCCAAACCATTACGGCATCCTGGACGCTGGATAGCAGCAGTGATTTTATTACTATTATTTCTGTGGTTTATCTTTAGCGCCGCAACCAATGAAGCTTATGGATGGGATGCTTACCGACAATATCTTTTTGATACCCGGATTGCTGCCGCTGCTGCGCGCACTTTAGCATTAACCGTTCTATCAATGGTCATTGGTGTTGTCCTTGGTGCAATTGTCGCAGTACTACGCATGTCACCGAATCCAGTTTTACGCGGGGTATCATGGTTTTACCTGTGGATTTTCCGAGGTACTCCGATCTATGTGCAGTTGGTTTTCTGGGGTCTTCTCGGATCGATTTATCAATCAATCAACCTAGGTTTTGCCGAGATTTCTTTAGATGCCTTCCTGTCTAATATGTTTATAATCGCCGTCGTTGGTCTTGGTCTTAATGAGGCCGCGTATATGGCTGAAATCGTGCGTTCTGGTATTCAATCCGTACCTGAAGGGCAAACTGAAGCCTCAAAAGCTTTAGGTATGAGTTGGTGGATGACTATTCGGCGCACCATATTGCCACAAGCAATGCGAATTATTATTCCTCCCACTGGCAATGAATTAATTTCCATGCTCAAAACCACGTCTTTGGTCGTTGCAATTCCTTACACTGCCGAACTATATGGACGTGCTACTGACATTGCTGCCGCACTTTTTGACCCAGTACCGCTGCTTCTTGTCGCGGCAACCTGGTACTTGGTTATTACCTCTTTGTTGATGGTGGGTCAGAACTACCTAGAAAAGTACTTCGATCGTGGCGCAACTCGTCAGTTAACTGCACGCCAGTTAGCAGCATTAGCCGACGCTGAGGGCACACTGCCTAAAAACGTCAATATCATTGCAGAAGCACCTAAAAAGAATCTCAACGACTAGAAAACCTAGGATAGGAAAACATCCATGGAAAACAATTTAATGATTGATGCACAGCAGGTGCATAAATCCTTCGGTGGTCTCCGGGTACTGAAAGGCATTGATCTTCAAGTTCCTACCGGTAGCGTGTCGTGTTTGATCGGTCCATCAGGCTCGGGTAAATCTACGATGTTGCGCTGCGTTAATCACCTAGAGAAAATTACTGCTGGTCGGCTCTATGTTGATGGTGAACTTATTGGGTATAAAGAGCGCGACGGCATACTTTATGAAATCTCTGCCAAAGAAGCCGCTCGTCAGCGTGCAAATATTGGCATGGTATTCCAAAACTTTAACCTTTTCCCACACCGCACCGCGATTGAAAACATTATTGAAGCTCCGATTCATGTTAAAGGGATCTCAGAGGAGGAAGCGCGCGCTACCGCAAAAAAACTTCTTGACCAAGTTGGTTTATTACACAAAGCAGATGCTTTCCCGGCCCAGCTTTCTGGTGGACAACAACAACGTATTGCTATTGCTCGTGCGGTAGCAATGCAACCAAAACTTATGCTTTTCGACGAACCAACCTCAGCGCTTGACCCTGAACTAGTCGGTGAGGTACTTCGGGTGATGCGAGAGCTTGCCGAAGAAGGCATGACCATGCTGGTAGTTACCCATGAAATGGGATTTGCCCGTGAGGTTGCCGATGAGGTGGTCTTTATGGCCGATGGTGTCGTGGTAGAAAAAGGTAATCCACACCAGGTCATTGAAGATCCCCAACAGGAACGCACCAAAGCATTCCTTTCTAGTCTGCTTTAACTACATTCCTCTTGGTAGGTTTTTGCACTCATAGCTAAATAATTTTAGTTTTTAACCCGTAGCTACGAGTGCATTAATTTTTCTACCTACATTTTGTACCACACTGTTTTCTCTTCTATTTCTATTGTAGACAATAGAAATAGCGTGCCAACGTGATTGCTTTATAAGATAATCGATTAAAGCAATTGAATAAAACCACGTAGAAGTACCAAAACGCCACCTATCCCAGCAATACTCAAAGCTAGTGCACGAGCGTTAGCAAGCGGCACCTTGCGTGCTAGTATTCCACCACTAAGCAAACCAATGCCCATTCCTAGTCCACTGGCAACAAAAATCCACGGGTTTATCTGACTTATATCTCCGGTTCCAGCAATAAATTTTGCTATCAATGAACATAATGCCGAGACTACAAAAATTGGTTGTAGAGTAGCCGCAAAATTCTTATGCTCCCAGCGTGCTGCCTGTGCATATACCGTTATCACTGGCCCTGCGATACCAGCAAGGGTGTTCGTAAAACCACTAATTGTACCGGCAGCCACAGCTGGTGTAACACCAGTAGCAGGCGGAACAAAACGTGCACCAAAAGTAACCAAACTCAATGCTAGTAATAAAAGACTACCGATAACGATGTGTAATACCGGTACTGAAACAGCCGAAACAACCCATGCACCTGGTATTGATCCAAAAAGAGCACACGGTGCGATGATCAAAAATTTATGCCAATCAATATTCTTATACATCGTGGCTGCAATCATAACGGCGTTAATCATAGCCAAGATATTAATAACTAAAACACCGTCAACTGGGCCTAGCACAATACTTAAAACTGATCCTGCAATAAGACCTAGCCCCATACCAGAAATCCGCTGCATACACGAACCTATGAGAACCGCTAGTCCAGCACATATTGCGGTAGCTAACACATACCTCCCCCCTTATCTTGAGTAAAACACGATGGTATTTTGTGCATTAGTATGCTCTACTAAATAATAAAGTAACGCCTAAAAATTAAAATAACTCAACACTGGTTCACCAGCATTAAGTAATACAGATCGTAGCTTAACTATAAAAGTGCTATCACGGTTTCTTAACGGCTAACTCGCAATTTTTCTTGCATCGCCTGATAAACATTCTTCGGCAACATCTCAGAAACATCACCACCATAACGCATTACTTCTTTACACAACGTAGAAGAAATATAGCCATATTTAGGATCTGTCATAAGAAATGCGGTCTCAATTCCGCTGAGTTTACGATTCATCTGTGCCATCGGCAGCTCGTACTCATAATCTAATGATGAGCGTAGCCCTTTAATCAAGACGGAAATATCACGTGCACTGGTGTAATCAACGAGCAACCCACTCCAATGATCAACTATCACCGAGGTATTTATGCCTTCGTCGATAAGCGCCTGGCGAATGAGCTCTTTACGCTCTTCAACATTAAACATTCCCGATGGTTTATTGGGATTAGCGGTAACCAATACTACGACTTCATCGAAAAGCTCATGTGCACGCATAATAATGTCGATATGACCGCGAGTAACTGGGTCAAAAGAGCCTGGACAAACAGCTGTAGTCACAGTTTTACTCCTTAGACTCTGTTATCTTGGCATCAGCTAGATCACGATGAAAAACCGCCATATCCATGCGAGCAATACCAAAAGTACGCTTTTTAAGTTTCTGTGTTGTTGGCACATAGCCAGCCGGCCAAGCGGTTTCTGGCGAATCTCGGTGGCGTTCCACTACAACAGCACCACCGTCGACAAGCGTTGGCTTTAACGCCTCAAGCATTTCAACGATAATCTCATCAGCGAGATCATAAGGCGGATCAGCTAAAACCAAATCAAAATAATCCCGTGGTGCACTGGCAACATAAGCAGAAGCCGGCATTTCTTCAATTCGCACATGAGGATGCTTGACTACTCCAGCATTAAAACGAATCACTTCACAAGCCTGAGAATTATTTTCCACCAATACTACTTCCGCTGCTCCACGGCTAGCAGCCTCCAATCCAAGCGCACCCGATCCGGCAAAAAGATCAAGTACTCGTGCATCAATAAAACCAAAACGCACCTGAAGAGAGGAAAAAAGCCCCTCACGTGCGCGATCACTAGTCGGACGAGTCCCTGTTGGTGGAACTTTAATTTTTCTGCCGCGTGCCTCACCAGAAATAATGCGAGTCATACCCACTTTTATTCTGCCTCCTTAAGCTCAAGTAGTTTATCTCCACCGGATACATCTACATGATCCTCATAATGTACTACCGCGACTACTCCTGGCCCCGGCGCGACTAATGGTGCTTCGAGTTTAACGGCTTCGACACTAGCGACAAGTTCCCCGGTAGCTATTTTTTGACCCGGACTAACATGGTAGTGAACGATTCCAGCAAAGGGTGCGCAGATAAACATAGTTTTAACCTTATCGCATTCTTCTTTGTGTTTTTGCTCAGCAATATTTTTGCCCATCAGAGTTAAGTTTTAGCTAGAAATCCTTGAGCATCATCATCAATGTCCACAACAAGAGCTCGCGCTTGTTCTGGATACTTATCGACGATTTTTTGTGCCTGTTCATGTGCTTTTTCGATAATCTTGCGGTGTTTACTTAACCGAATAAAACGCAGTCGTCCCATGCCTGATTGTTGCTCACCTAATACATCACCTTCTTGCCGATATTCTAAGTCGATTTCCGCTAGGGAAAAACCATCGGTAGTTGCTGCGACTGATTGAATACGCGCATAAGTATCTGAATCAGGTTCAGCGGCGGTGTGCAGTAGGCAAATTGAATCATTACCACCACGACCTACACGTCCGCGTAGTTGATGTAATTGGGAGATACCGAATCTTTCTGCTTCCCGAATCATCATGACGGTTGCATTGGGTACATCAATGCCGACTTCAATAACAGTGGTAGCTATTAAGACATCTATCTCACCGTGAGCAAAGGATTTCATAATATGTTCTTTGTCCTCAGCTGGTAATTGCCCATGTAAGAGTGCAATGTTGAGATTGTTAAAAACTCCGGTGTGCAAATGTTCATAGATTTCTTCTACCCCACCTGTGCCTTTAACCCGTGGGCACACAATATATGCTTGTCGTTGTCGTGCTACTTCTTCACGGATGCGTTCATAGGCGCGATTAACCCAATTAATCTTGCTATCAGGTACCACATAGCTTTTAATTGGTCTTCTTCCCCCCGGAAGTTCGCTTAGTATTGATTGACTAAGATCGCCGAAAGCGGTCATGGCAATGGTGCGCGGGATTGGTGTTGCTGTCATCACTAGCATATGCGGACTTAACCCTACTGGCGCTTTTGCTCTCAAGGTGTCTCTTTGCTGCACTCCGAAGCGATGTTGTTCATCAACGACATAAAATCCCAAGTGATAGAACTCTACGGTTTCTTGGATAAGGGAATGCGTACCAATGACGATATTGGCTTCACCAGAAACAATATCTAATAAGGCTTGTTGGCGCTGATAGGTATTAAGAGAGCTAGTAAGAAGAACTACTTTTGCTGCTACGCCGGCTTGATGAAGAAGTTGGGTAATACTGCGGCTATGTTGTTGGGCAAGAACTTCAGTAGGTGCAAGTAGTGCGCATTGAACACCGGCATCGCATGCTTGCAGCATGGCTAATAAGGAGACAATGGTTTTGCCTGAACCGACTTCGCCTTGCAGCATTCTGGTCATCGGTGTTTTGCGGGAAAGGTCATTACTAATTTCGGCGATGACCTGTTGCTGACCGGTGGTCAAACTATACGGTAATGCAGCTAATAGTTGGGATCTCATCCCGATATCACTTGGCGCTAGTGCTTTAGCTGTGAGGTTATTTGTATCGGCTCGTCTCAGCGCCATGACTAATGCTAGTTCTAATGCTTCGTTATAGCGCATTCGATGAAGGTAAGGCTGTGGCCCGGTAACACCGGGAAAATGAATACCGCGGATTGCTTCGTCAAAAGTAACCATCTCTTTGGGCGCACAGTTCCCCAACGGCTCAGCAATATCGGGTAGGTGTTTTAATACCTCTGCAATTGCTCCTAAAATCCGCCAACTAGGCATTTTCTTTCTTGCCGGATAGATGGGGATATAGTCCAAGGATTGAATAAGACTCAGAGTTTTCCTTGCTGAACTAGCAGAAATGAGTCCTTTAAGCCCGGAACTGGTTTGTATTTTAGCTCCTGGGCTTGCCATCACCATATATTCTGGGTGCTGTAATTGCGGTGTGTCCCGAAAATAGCTCAAGGTGCCAGTAAACATTCCACGAGCACCAATAACTAAGGTATGTGGTATCCACCGGGCATTGAAAAAACTGGCCTCAATAATATTTGTTGTATATGGGGTAGTCGAATCACCGGAAATACGCACAGTATAGATAACTTGTCCGTCAGGCAGTCGGCGTTCATTCGTATCGACGATTGTTCCTAAGCAGGTAATGGTATCACCGGGTGCAACAGTACCATCGTTAAGATCAAGTCCATGAGCTGCATATTTTCTAGGATAATGGCTAAGTAGTTCTTCAACGGTGGTATAGCCAAAAGCTTGTTTTAATGCTGCAGCTTCTTTTTCACCCACAATCGATGCTAGTAAGCGAGTGTCATGCCAGCCAAACATGAGTTACTCCACTCCTAATTCAACACTGCATCCTAGGTTTTCAGCTGGGTAAATCATCACTTCTATTTTTCGTGACGGTGGTAGTCCAGCACTTATTGCAGCCACGGTAATATCTGTGAATAACTCAGTATCAACAAGTAAAGTTAGTTGTTCCCCACCGGATTCAAGCAATCTACGTGCAGAAATAATAACGCAATTAAGCACATCTTCAGCTACAGCAACAGTATCAGTGCCAGAAATACCCAAAAAATCGCCTTTGGCACAAGGACCAGCTTGGGTTAGTCGTGCTTTATCAGCAGTTTTAATAATAACGGTGCGCATAGCTGCAACAGCCTCAGCCATTGCATAGGTATCTACCCCTAATGGTTGGCTAGGATCATGTACTGCCAAGGCAGCAAGACCACGCACAAGTTGAACAGTAGGTAAAATGAAAAGATCTTGTTCAAAAGCGTGACTAGCTAATTCAATACTGGCAAGCTCGGTTTTATCCGCCATGCCATTAGGAAGAAGAATAATCTCTTGGGCACCGCTTGCATGAGCTTCACTAGCTAGTGACTGCACAATATCTTCGACTTCACTAGCACGGGTTACCACTCGGGCACCGGCATTGCGATAGAGAGTTGCTATTGCTCCCGGAGGAGTAACTGCAACTACTGACCTGCGCACGGTACGTGCACTCGTTTCTACCGAAGGCAGGACTTCAATATGGAGATTGCTTACTGTGCCTTCTGCAAAAGCACGTTCAATAACTTTTGCGGCATAAAAAGTATGAATATGTACTGTAGCAGAAGTTTCACTTATAGCTGCTAGCTGTATGCTATCGCCTAATTTTGCTAGCCCGGCTCTATGTGCTTCCAAATCTGGGGTTTCAATAAAATACATGACCTCCAGATATCCTTGGTGCCCATGTGATTGTCCTGGTTGTGTTGTTTCGTAAGCTATATCTTCTTGAGCTTCAAAAATGCTTGCTGCGTCTACCATCGTATTTATTGCCACAGTGGTTGATTGATTATGTGGCTGTCCGGATACTTCAGCAAGTAGCGCTTCAAGAATAACCACAAAGCCTTGTCCGCCAGCATCAACTACTCCAGCTTTACGTAACACTGCTAAATGGGAAGGTGTATTTGCTAGTGCAATAACTGCAGCATCTGTTGCCTCTTTTACCACACCATATAGGCTGCGATCACTAGCTTGGTGTGCGGCAATCGACGCTGCACGTAAAACAGTAATAACTGTTCCCTCTACCGGATCAGAAATAGCGCGATGAACAAATACCAAGGCGTTGCCTAATGCTTGTTCGATACAGCGTCCATCAACTGCACCAGTATGAGCAGCTTGAGCTACCCCGCGCAGTACCTGGGAGACAACTACTCCGGAATTTCCTCGCGCACCGCGTACCGAACCAACGGCTAACGCGGTAGCAATAGCTGGGGCATCGTCGATACGTTCAGGTTCAGCTTCAATAAGCTGCTCTGCTTGTTTTAATGCGGCACTCATTGTATGTGCCATATTAGAGCCAGTATCGGCATCGGGGACCGGAAAAACGTTGAGCGCGTTAATTTCGCTGCGGCGTTGCTCTAAGGAAGCCACTGCTCGGTGTGCCCATGAAAGCAGGCCACGTCCACCCAGCGTCTCCGGTTTAGTCATGGTGTGTTATTTTACAGTTTGGGTATGTTTTCTTGCACATAACTACCCTATGCGGAAGGTAATTCCCAGTTCACAGGGCTACTACCTTGTTCCTTCAGCATCTTATTTGCTCTACTAAAAGGCCTCGAGCCGAAAAAACCACGATACGCTGACAATGGAGATGGATGCGGGGAACAAATACAACGATCATTACCAATGATCGGGGCAAATTTTTGTGCTTCTTTACCCCACAAAATAGCCACCAAAGGCGCGTTTCGACGAGCAACCGCATCTACTATGGCATCGGTTATTTCTTCCCATCCTTTATTTTTATGTGCAGCAGTTACCCCAGCAGTTGTTGTTAATACTCGGTTAAGTAACAATACGCCCTGGTCAATCCAGGCAGTGAGATCACCGTCGATAGGCTCTGGAATAGCTAAATCTTGACTTAGCTCCATGAAAATATTTTTTAGACTTTTAGGAAGCGGCCTAACTCCCGGCGCGGTACCAAAGGCTATTCCTATGGCATGACCAGGAGTGGGATAAGGATCTTGGCCGATAATAAGTACTTTCACTTGCTCTAGTGGTAAAGACAAGGCACGAAAAATCTGTTCCCTTGGCGGTACTACATTATCTTCAGTGGCGATAAATTGTAGGATTTTTTCTGCATTAAATATGCCATTCCAGGAAGCATGCATTAGAAACTCTGCCATCCATTTTCAAATTGAGGGGCTTGTTTATCTACACTAACCGCAATGGTTTTTGTTTTGGTTACTGTGCCAATGCGACGGAAACCGCTAGGCGCATCCAAACACGTAGTACCAATAAGAGTGTGGTCTTCTCCACCGCGTAAAACCCATTCCCAGGGGTCAGCACCAATGGCTTGAGCCGCTTTATGCATTAAAGCACTTGGGGCAATAGCTTCTTTATGTAGATTAATGCTTACTGATGATCGATTCGCCATCAGCTTTAGATCATGGATAAGTCCATCAGAATTGTCTGTCATAGCAGTTACTCCTGCTGATCTTGCTACGAATCCCCGTCCTGGTGGCACTGCAGCAGCACAGTGCGCAGCCACTAAAGGTTGAAATTCTATGGGTACTTTTTTACGCCCATAATATTGAAGAAGAGCCAGACCGGCTGCGGATTCGCCGATTACCCCAGAGGCAACAACATCTTGGCCAACTCGTGCTGCGTCTAAGGTAAGTGCGGGAATCGATCCGCCTAACCGACCAACGGCGGTTACTGATAATACTATGGAATCACCTTCAGTAATATCACCGCCGACTAATTCGGCATTGTAGTCTCCTACTCGTTGGGCAATACCGCGGGCAAGTTCGGAGACAAATTCTAATCGAGTAGTTTTAGGCAAACTCAGCGCAAGCAGTGCTGCTACTGGGCGCGCCCCCATTGCTTCTACATCGGCAAAGTTTTGGGTAATTGCTTTGCGTCCAATTTCTGCTGGGGTGGACCAATCAAGGCGGAAATGGCGATTTTCTACCAGCATATCGGTGGTGACCACGGTGCGGGAGTTCGGTGCGCCATGGTCGAGTACTGCTGCATCATCACCATTTCTTGAGCTTGGGGCATGTGCAATGATGACGTTGATAGCTGCTTGTTCGCCAACCTCAGCAAGTGTTGGATTATTGCCTTGATTCATTCCACTCAGTATAAGCTAGATGGTCATGAGCACTGCATCCGAAGTCCGCCGTACTCCTATTGTTATTGCATTGATTTTAAGTCTTCTGCTAGTTATCGGGGTACTTATTGGTGCCCGAATTACTTTAGAAAAAGCAAGTAAGCAACCTGTTGCGATGGCTACAATCGATTCGCCTTTAGCTGACTCTCAGCAGTGCTCACAATTTATTAATGCGGTGCCCGAGAAGTTTTTTGGATTTCCGCAAGCAGAAATTGCCCAACCGGTACCAGCTGGGGCGGCTGCTTGGCAGAAAGATAGTGGTAAGCGGGTCACACTTCGTTGTGGCGTTTATTTGCCATTGCAATATAACGCTTTATCGATAACAAAAGATATTGAGGGCGTGCAGTGGTTGCCAGTAGTTGATGCAACCCCTGGCTCAAATATGTACACCTACTATGCTGTAACTGTTAGCCCGCATATCGCGGTAACTTTCGATGCTTCATATACCGATCAGCCAGAGAAAGAATTAGCTGCTCTTAAAAACGCAGTGGCTGTTTTAGAAACCATTGTTGCACAACCTTTTCCTACCCCACTGATTGATCTTGCCCCTGATACTGATTTGGCTCAAGAAACGGCTGCTTCATGCCAAGATTTTCTCGAACGCTTACCGGAAGAGATTTCTTTCTATACCCGCTCTACTAGTGACGCCCTGGAAAAAAATATGGCGGCGTGGACAGCGAGCGGATATGAACCCATTGTTGTTCGATGCGGGGTAGGTTTCCCAGACAACTACACTGCAGGAGCACAATTACAACAGGTCAATGATCTTACTTGGTTTGAAGATACTACTTTAGGCAATGGCACTACTACTTCTACGTGGTTTGTTTTAGGACGAGAAGCGATCGTAGCGCTTCATGTTCCTCAAGCAAGTGGTAATGCGGCAGTGGTAGCAATGAGCCACGTTATTAGTGAAACTATCGCAGCAACTAATGTAGAGCGTGCGGCTAACTAAAAGTGAGCTAATTTAAAAACCACTTCTGGTTTTAGAGTATTTTTACTCGAAAGCTAGAAGTGGTTTTAGTAGTTTTAAAAGCGATTATTTTACTAGTGCTTGATCGATAAGGATGCTTAATAGTAAAGCGTAGTCAACGCCTGAAGCAGCAAAGACCTGTGGATACATTGAAATCGGGGTGAAACCAGGCAGAGTATTAATTTCATTAATAACAAGCCCAGTGTGAGTAATAAAAAAATCTACTCGCGCTAGACCAGAGCAGTTCAATGCTTGGAAAGCAGCCACACTCATTGATTGCACCTGAGAAATAGTTTCTACTGGTAGTGGGGCTGGAATTTCAGCGGTCACCACATCATCAAGGTATTTGGTATCAAAACCATAAAAACCTTCCTCACCGCCGTCAGTATCGCTAAGCATGGCAGGAGTAGAAGCAACAATACGTCCATCTGGGTATTGCAATACCCCGCATTCTACTTCTTTGCCGATAATTTCTGATTCGACAATAACCTTGGTGTCATTTTCAAGTGCCGTAGCAATAGCAGCGTCAAGGTCTTCCCAACGGGTAACCCGAGATACCCCAATTGAGGAACCGCCTCGTGCTGGTTTAACAAAAACGGGCAGTCCTAGTAGTTGTTTTTCCTCGTCAGTAAGACTGCGTGCCCCATGCACAATAACTTCTTGGCATACCGGAAGCCCCACCGAACTTAACAGTTTTTTAGTGTATTCCTTATCCATTCCGCATGCAGAACCTAGGACACCGGTGCCTACATAAGGGATTCCCGATAGTTCAAATAGTCCCTGGATGGTACCGTCTTCACCATTGAGACCATGCAGCACAGGGAATATAACATCAACTTTGGCGTGTAATTGTCCGCTTAGGGTACGAAACTCCCCCCTCGTTTGCGGATTAACCGAAAGCACTACTTCCTCACGCCGTTCTACCACCGGCATGACCCGATCAACGGTTTTCAACTTCTCGGGGTCAGTTTCACCAACAACCCACGCACCATCTTGAGTAATTCCAATGGGTACAACCTCATAGCGCTGTGGATCAAGATGACTCATAATGGCACCGGCAGACACGCACGATACAGAATGTTCCGAGCTACGCCCACCATAAACAACAGCAACTGTGATCCGAGAAGATGAAATAGTAGAAGTCACTGTGAAAACTTTACTCGAAAAAACTCATTCTGCCTTTTTAGACCGACCCATAAGCGCGGTAACCATATGATCAACAGCTAGGCCTTTATGACAAACATTAAAAACTGCTTCAGTAATTGGCATTTCCACGCCGACAGTTTCTGCTAATTGAAAAATAGACATAGAAGAAATCACACCCTCAGCAACCTGTCCATGAGTTGCTTCACGAGCTTGTTCCAGGCTTGCCCCCGCGCCTAGCCGAGCCCCAAAACTACGATTACGCGATAATGGTGAAGAACATGTGGCAACCAAATCACCGACACCAGCAAGTCCGGCAAAAGTGCGTTGATCTGCCCCCATTGCTACGCCAAGTCGAGTTATCTCGGCAAGTCCGCGCGTCATTACACTCGCTAGTGTGTTTTCTCCAAGGCCGCGTCCTGAGGCCATGCCACAGGCAAGAGCAATCACATTTTTGCACGCACCACCAATTTCACAACCAATAACATCAGCATTCGTATATGGCCGAAAATAATCGGCAGACAGTGCTGCTTGGACAAGTTTTGCTCGGTTTTCGTCCTGGCATGCGATCACTGTAGTCGCGGGTTGTTCTTCGGCAATTTCACGAGCAAGATTTGGCCCAGATAATACCGCAATACGGTCAAGACCAGCATCAGTGACCTCATTAATAACCTGGCTCATGCGTAAAAAGGTTCCACGCTCAATACCTTTAGCCAGACTTACCAAAGTAGCTTTTTTCGGTATAAGCTGCGTCCATTCTTTAAGATTTTCACGCAATGTTTGCGATGGTACTGCTAACACAACAATTTCTGCATCAGCTAACACAACGCTAGCGTCACTATGTGCCGAAAGATTCTCCGGCAATTTAATATCAGGAAGGTACCCCTCATTGCTACGAGTAGTGTTAATAGCTTCGGCAACTTTTTCCCGACGCGCCCACAATGAGGTGATACAGCCGGCATCTGCAAAAACTTTTGCCAATGTGGTTCCCCAAGAACCCGCCCCCATTACTGCAACCTTCACCTGTGGTCTCCTTAAAAAGAATCGTCGAAAAGCCAACTAAACAACCCAAGTCATTTTCTGAAAAAATTCTACAAGCAAATGTATTTCCTCGCTCTGGGCTATTGTATGAAAGGCAGAAGGAAAAGGAGAATAATGTCGCTTCCGCAGAATAACCGACCTCTCGAAGTAGATAAAGATCAACATTCGTCTTTCGCACTTGCCGGTCAATACCAAACCATCATTGCCAAGCCAGCCAAAGAGTTTCGCAGCATAACACTCGCTGCTGGGGCAGTATTGTGGCGTCACACTGCTGAAGGTATCGCGGTTGCATGTGTGCATCGTCCACATTATGACGACTGGTCTTTTCCAAAGGGAAAAATCGAAGCTGATGAATCACTTCCGGTCACTGCGGTACGCGAAATTCTCGAAGAAACCGGTTATGAGACTCGTCTCAATAAATTGCTAGGTAGGGTCTATTATCCAGTTAAAGACCGCACCAAAGTAGTTTACTATTGGACGGCTTCAGTTACCGGGGGTACTTTTACCCCCAATAACGAAGTCGATGAATTGCGCTGGCTACCAATTGATCAGGCTCGCGAATTGCTCAGTTATGAGCTTGACCGTGCTCTTTTAGCTAAAGCCGTTGAAAGTTTTTCTGCACCGATAACTTCACAGATTATTTATGTTCGCCATGGGCAGAGCATATCGCCAGAAGATTGGTCGGGCTATGACAGAGACCGTCCACTTACTGCGCGCGGGAAAATCCAAGCTATATCACTTGCTCCGCTTTTAGCTGCCTATCGCCCTGATGCTTTATATAGTGCAATTCCGCTACGATGTGTAGCTACTCTTAAACCCGCTGCTAAAGTGCTTGGATTAAAAATCAGTTCATCAGCTAATTATGGCAATACCAGCATGCTCGTTTCTATGTCTAGCGCGCAAAAGGAACTTTTAAAGCTTATCAACGCTCAAGGTAGCTACGTCATTGCTAGCCAAGGTACCGCGATACTCGATATGATTACTTGGTTATCGGCTCGGGATAAGTTTCCTTTAGATGGCATTAAGGCTCGTCAAGCAGGCGTATGGGTATTGTCTTTTAGCAATGGCAAGCTAATTGGCGCCGACTATTTAGAATCACCACTACCTATTAAACGAGGTAAAATCCGTCTCCTTACCACTGAGCAACACAAGTATCGCAAAGCTAAAAAGCGAGCACGCGCTAAAGAAGCACGCAAAATAAAGGAAGCTAAAAAAGCATTGCGGGCACAAAAGCTTGCTGAAGAAAAATCAACAGTGCCAGAATTATCCCAAACAGCTACCCCGGTGGCCTCACAAACAGAACCTGTAACAACACCGTCGGCTAATCCAGCTGAGCTTGCCCGCAAGCTCAAGGACACGCAGCACACTTCAAAAGGCCACGAAGGCAAATAACTAATTAGTTACTGTACTGTTGGTTTGAAGCTGGGACGAGTGTGTTCGAATTGTTCGATCTCAGCTTCTTTACGCAAGGTGAGTCCGATATCGTCGAGACCTTCCATTAACCGCCACCGAATGTAGTCATCTACTTCAAAGCTAATTACGCTCTCACCTGCAGTGACGGTGCATGATTGTAGGTCAACTGTTAATTCTAAGCCGGGTTCATTATCCATAAGCTTCCATAAAAGCTCGATATCGGATTGTTCCATAATGCCAGTTAATAGACCAGCTTTGCCTGAGTTACCGCGAAAAATATCGGCGAAACGTGATGAGAAAACTGCTCTAAAGCCATAATCCATTAATGCCCATACCGCATGTTCGCGGGAGGAACCAGTACCAAAATCAGGGCCGGCAATAAGTATCGAACCATGTGCGTAGGTATCTTGATTGAGCACAAAATCGGGCTCATTGGTACGCCAATTGTTAAATAATCCATCTTCGAAACCAGTTCGGGTTACTCGTTTAAGAAACACTGCCGGAATGATTTGATCGGTATCTACATTGGAGCGTTTCAAGGGCACGCCAACACCAGTATGATTAATAAATTTTTCCATATTCCCCGTGTCCTTTTCTTAAACCAGATCCGCTGGTGATGCTAGAGTGCCTCGGACTGCGGTTGCCGCAGCTACTTCTGAAGAAACCAAGTGAGTACGACCACCAGGGCCTTGACGGCCTTCAAAGTTTCGGTTGCTTGTCGACGCTGACCGTTGCCCTGGTTTTAGCTGATCAGGGTTCATTCCCAAACACATTGAACAGCCAGCGCTACGCCATGTGGCCCCAGCATCAATAAAGATTTTGTCCAGTCCTTCTTCCTCGGCAAGTTTTTTTACCAATGCAGTAGCTGGTACCACCATCATGGACACTGAATCAGCTACTTTACGTCCGCGTAAAATCTCAGCGGCGGCACGCAAATCCTCTATGCGAGCATTTGTGCATGACCCTAAAAAGACCGTGTCAATCTCGATTTCTCGCAATGGAGTGCCCGGAGTAAGCCCCATATACGCTAGGGCTTTTTCTGCAGCCAGGCGATCATTATCATTACCAAAA
The DNA here is from genome assembly GCF_000980835.1 of Corynebacterium kutscheri. Lineage (NCBI taxonomy): Bacteria > Bacillati > Actinomycetota > Actinomycetes > Mycobacteriales > Corynebacteriaceae > Corynebacterium > Corynebacterium kutscheri. The sequence goes on along the minus strand of NZ_CP011312.1, from coordinate 923,748 downwards.
TCTTCTGGAAATGGGACAGTTTCTCCCAATGGCAATCCTTGGCCAGGGTTAGTTCCCCAGGTAACAAAGGGGGTAATTGTCGAGCCATCAATATCGACGACGGTATCAAACTGCGCACCTTCGTCGGTAGGCAATGTTTTCCAATATGCTACGGCTGCATCCCAATTCGCACCGGTTGGTGCCATTTCTCGACCATAAATATAATCGAAGGTAACTTGATCTGGGGCAATCATACCGGCACGGGCACCTGCTTCAATCGACATATTGCAGATTGTCATGCGCGCTTCCATTGAAAGTTTCTCAATGGCTTCACCACGATATTCAATAACATGCCCCTGGCCGCCACCGGTGCCAATTTTAGCGATAATCGCCAAAATGAGATCTTTAGCTGAAACACCAGGTTGTAGCTGACCACTTACGTTAATAGCCATTGTTTTAAATGGTTTCAGTGAAAGCGTCTGGGTTGCCATAACATGTTCAACCTCAGAAGTACCAATACCAAACGCCATCGCACCAAAAGCCCCATGAGTTGAGGTATGCGAATCACCACACACAATAGTCATACCTGGTTGTGTTATCCCAAGTTGTGGACCTACTTGGTGAACAATTCCCTGGTTAACATCGCCCATAGAATGCAGTCGTACGCCAAATTCTGCACAATTTTTACGTAAGGTTTCCACCTGAGTACGCGAAGTAGGGTCTTTAATTTCTAATAGGTCACCTGCAACAATACCTTCAGTTGGCACATTATGATCCTCAGTGGCCAGATGCAATTCCGGGTGGCGTAGCTTGCGTCCGGCCATGCGTAGACCATCAAAAGCTTGCGGAGAAGTCACTTCATGCAATAATTGGAGGTCAATAAAGATAAGATCTGGATTACCTGCTTCACCTTTGCTCACAACATGGTCACGCCATACTTTTTCGGCCAAGGTCAAGGGCTGGGTATTGGTATCCATAGGGCTGGTCATGGATCTATTCACCTCATTCACTTACATCCCATAATTTGAGATGTTAATATCATGACATGGAACAGATTAACACAGTTTTCGCCGCACCAAGTAACACCACCAGTGGAATCAAAGTTCTCGACCGCGCCGTGCTCATTATGCTTACCATTGCAGATAGGCCGCGTTCACTCAGCGAACTATGCACAGCTACCGGTTTGCCTCGCGCTACTGCGCACCGATTAGCCACTGCATTAGAAACACACCATATTCTTTCCCGAACCCAAGATGGGAAATGGGCAATTGGTGCCGTACTTACTTCATTGGGCGCTTCCGGTTCCACTAAGCTTATCGACGCCGCGACCCCTATTATGACCGCGCTCATGGACGAGACCAAAGAATCTGTCCAGCTTTATCAACTAGCTGGTGCAACACGCGTCTGCATCGCCGCCCAGGAACCAGCAGCGGGTTTACAAAATACTGTCCCCATTGGTAGTCGACTCCCACTTTCAGCCGGGTCTGCCGCCAAAGTTTTTCTCGCTTATTCTGCGCCAACACTACGCGATAAAATACTTGCCGATAACGCTCATTTCACGCTCACAGATTTAGAACAGGTACGCAAACAAGGATATGCGGAGTCCATTGCCGAACGAGAAGCTGGCCTCGCTTCCTTATCCGCACCCGTTTTTGATTCTGAAGGGCTTTTTATCGCAGCACTTTCCATCTCCGGACCTGCCGAAAGACTAAAACCTACTCCGGCAACACTGTGGTCACAACAACTAACAAAAGCTGCCGCCGAACTCAGCAATAAACTCTAAACCCGATGTTTAACTACACAATCAGCCTTAACATAGCACCGGTTTAAAAACAGCTGTGCACTAATCGTCGAAAAGCAAACTGCGAGAACATTATTGTTTTTCCTCTCACTTCTTCACACACGTCTTTCGCACAGAGACACAAAGTAGTGCTAGTGCTAGCGTTGAAGCAGTGCGAACAAGTTTGACAATTTTTCGTCGAGATTTTCTACGTCTTTTACGAACAATACGAGTACGGGTCATCGTTATCGGAGTCATGCTCATCCCAGCACTATATTCCTGGGTAAACATTAGTGCTTTCTGGGATCCTTACTCTAATACGGAAAATATTCGTGTGGCAGTAGTCAATGAGGACACCGGAGCACGCTCTACTATTACCGGACCGCTTAATATCGGTGGTCAACTTGTTCAACAGCTTCACGATGACCACCAATTGGGCTGGCAATTTATGTCAGCCTCACAGGCTGAAGAGGCTGTACGCAGTGGCGATGTTTTTGCCAGTATCCGCATTCCAGAAGATTTTTCGCACGATTTCATCAGCATGTTCCAGGGCACCTATTCTCAGCCCACGTTAATTTATGAAGTCAATGAAAAACTCAATGCAGTTGCCCCCAAAATCACCGATCAAGGCGCATCTGGACTTGATAATGCAATCAGCACGGCTTTTAAAAAACAAATTGCTACCGCAGTAAGCACACAGTTAAAAAACTCCGGTGGCACACTGAGCAAAAAGTTTAGGGAATCTTCTACTCATTCTGCCGATGCTTTTAATAATGCAGCGAGCACAGTTGATTCTGCCAGCACCCAAATTACAGAACTTCAAAACAGTATTAGCGCACTACGACCAACTGTTGAGCAAGCGCACGCCACCCTTGATGCAGTAGAACGTACCCTCATAGACGCCGCCAATACGCTGACACAAGTACAAAAACTATCCGATGATGTTAATAACGAAATTCTTAACTTCAGCGGCGATATTACCCACGCCTATGTCGATGCGACGACCGCGCTAACCCAGGCAACAACAAACGCACAAACAACAGTAACAAACATTAATAGCCACATCGCTAACGCGACCAACCAAATCAATGCCTCCACACAAGGGTTACATGTTCTACTAGAAAACAGCGATAACACCCTAACTCAGCTTAATTCTGCGTTGAGTAATCCAGCTCTTCCCGCAGAAATCACCAGCCCGCTACGTCAAACATTAAGCGACCTTCAAGCACAAAACGCCGCCCAAAAAGCAGCTCTTAACGAACTTGAAACTGCTCGCAACACCACTAGTGACACCAGTTCCTCACTGCTCCAAGCAGCAGAAAACTTTGCCCAGATCGGACAGCAAGGAACAACTGCTACTCAAGAACTGCGCGACTTAGTACATGCTAACGTTCCCCGCTTAACTAGCGGATTACAACAAGTTAATGCTACCGCTGGCGCACTTTCTGCGTCTTTGTCAGCACAACAGGTATTAGTTTCTCAGGCAAAGCAACTACTTTCTGGGATGACCGAGCAATTCTCGCAAACAAATAATGTTTTAGAGAGTTTTAAAAATAATCTTTCTGGTATCCAACAAGGATTATTAACAGCACGTAGCGATATTCTTGCGCTATACCGCACTATCGAAGGCGATGAAGCACTCAATACCATTAGTAGCCTTAATACGATGGAAGTCTCTACTTTCCTTGCTACACCTACCCAGCTAGAAACACATGCCATTTTTCCTGTTAGTAACTACGGTTCCGGTATGGCCTCGCTTTTTAGCAATCTTTCACTCTGGATCGGTGCTTTTATGTTGTTGGTCATCTTCCGCACCGAAGTTGATCCTGCTGGGTTAAAAAATCTTACCATTTCTAGCGCCTATCTAGGCCGGTTTCTCTTATTAGCCGTATTTGCAATAGGTCAGGCAATTATTGTTTCTACCGGCAACCTCATCATTGGTATTGATAGTGTCAATCCTGTTGTCTATATCGCAACAACGATAATTATTAGCCTGTGTTACCTCAGTATTGTTTTTGGTTTGGTAAGCACTTTTGGTCATATTGGACGTGGACTAGCGGTAGTACTCGTATTTATCCAAATACCTGGTTCTTCCGGACTTTATCCAATAGAAATGACCCCACAATTTTTCCAGGTAATCTCCCCGTTACTGCCATTTACCTATGGCATTTCCGCTATGCGAGAAACCGTCGGCGGTTTTTATGGACACCATTACCTTCATAGCTTAAGCGTGCTGACGATTATGGCAATCATTGCTTTTCTTAGCTGCATTATTTTGCGACGACTGCTCTCCCACGTCAATATGTTAATCAATGAAGAACTAGCAGCTGGTGGTCTGATAGTTAATGAGCCAGTGCGCATCCTCGGCAGTAAATATAAAGTTACCGACTTAATTTACGTGTTAAAGGATCGAGAAGGTTTCCAAGAAAGTACTGCTAATAAATGGCGCTGGGCACGGAGAAATTATGGGCTTTTTATCCGATTAAGTATTGCTAGTGGATTAGCAACGGTAGTGATTCTTGGCGTGCTTTCTAGAATTTATCCTAATGAGAAAGTTATTTTCTTTGCCTTAGCTTGTCTGAGCACATTAATCGTCGTCACGATTATTTGTGGCTTGGAGTACATCAAACAATCCATAAACCGTGATCAACGCCTAAGCGAATTAAGCGCTGAGGAACTAGAACAGCAACTCAGTGAACACAGTAAGAACCCGCGCAAATATATCGTAGAACAAGCTCCGTTAAACACAGCTCACGTAGTAATTAAGGAAGAAGAGAACTCATGAAGAATATTTGGTTAATTTTTCGCAATGATCTCTTCGCCATCAAAAATAATGTCATGACCGCTGTTACCATCTTTGGTCTGATCATTATTCCGCTGATCTTTATTTCTTTTAATGTGCTTGCGAGCTGGAATCCTTTTGACAACACCGATCGACTCAAAATTGCGGTAGCTAGTAATGACGCCGGACACCACAGTGATGTGATTTCTATGCGGATCAATCTAGGCGATCAAGTACTTTCCCAATTAAGTCGCAATCACGATATTAATTGGATCATCACCAGTGAAAACCAAGCGATCGAAGGCACACGTTCTGGGGAATACTATGCGGCTATCGTATTGCCAAAAACTTTTAGCGACGACCTACTTACCTTCTATCTCGAGGGTACCCAGCCAAGCACTCTCGAACTGTACACAAATCAGAAAAAGAATGCGCTATCAACAACACTTACCTCACGTGGAGCAAATGCCGTTACCCAAACAATTGACGACAACTTCAATAAAGTAGTTACCAACATTGGTCTCGGCGTCATTTCTTCTCTTGATCGCTATTTCACTGACAATAATGCCAGTCAAGCATTGGAGACTATCCACACCAGAATTACCACCACACAACAACGAATCCTTGCTGGTTCCCAAACTGCCTATGCAGCTGCCGGACTTATTGACTCGACTATTCCGCTTATCGACGGCGCAGATTCCATTCTGCATACCGCAAGCACCCAAACTACTTCTAGCCCTGAAAATACTGAAACTAATGGTGGCCAGGGGGCTCAAGCTGTTACTTCCCTAGCCGATACGCTCAGTCAGACGACACAATCATTAACCACCGCACTTGATCGCACTAGTACTAGCTATCAAGCAATAAGTGACCAGCTCGATCCACTGCTTAATACTTCAACCGTACTAAGTACTAGTGGTAGCCAAACCTACCGAGAATTAGCTAATGGAGTAGATACTCAAATCCACAATTTTCAAGGATTAAAAGTAAACCTCAATAATCACATACGCACTATTTTGCCTACGACGACAGCACCCGGCTATGACCTTGTTATCGCACAACTGGATGCAGTAATTAATCAGAGCACTATGCTTCGAGATTCGCTACGCAATACCGCTCATGCTTTAGAAACTGGCCAGGAATCAGCAGATGAAAGCCGTCGAAACGCACGTCAAGCGATAGAATCAGCTATCGCGGCTGTACGCAATATAAGCCAGACTTATCAGAACACGCTCCAACCGCAACTTCTTGCCTTGGGAGAGAGCGTAGATACCTTAGCTCAAGATATTGCAATCGTGCGTAACGATATTCAAGGGGTTCGTAGTGCACTATCTAGCAACGATAATTCCCCACATACAATGCTTAACAGTGCAAGTACAGCAGTAAAACGACTAGCTTTTAACCTAGAACAACAGGCACAAAAATTCTCAGAGCTAGCTAACACCATAGAAGAAGCTAGCCAAAGCGGAGATTTAAGTAAGCTCAAAGACATTGCTAACCGCGACCCAGAAACACTTGCCGCACAAATTGCCTCGCCAGTAGCAGTAAACCGCCAACCGGTCTTTTCAGTGGTTAGTTTTGGTGCTGGTATGGCTCCGCTTTATACCGCATTAGCGCTATGGGTTGGTGCATTATTAACTGCTGTACTTATGCGTTCTAAAGCTCAATCACTATACCCAGATTTAAGCGGCACACAAACCTTCTTCGGTCGCTTATTAACTTTCCTATTAGTAGGTCTGGCCCAAGCAACACTTGTTGTATTAGGGCTGATCGTCTTTATCCAAATCGACGCGGTACACCCCCTACTTTTATTATTAGCTGGCTGGGTTACTTCAACAGTATTTATGACCATTATTTATTCACTAGTTATTACTTTTGGCAATGCTGGAAAAGCTATTGGGGTACTTCTACTAGTGATCCAAGTATCTGGTGCCGGTGGTGCTTATCCACTTCAACTACTACCAAGTTGGTTCCAAAATATCAGCCCCTGGTTACCAGCAACCCATGCAATCAATGCTTTCCGAAGTGCTATCGCAGGTATCTACCACGGCGATATATACAAACAACTCGCGATTTTATTACTCTTTATTATCCCTGCACTACTACTCGGGCTAATAATCCGTCGGCTAACCGAAGACAACATTAAAAAACTATCCACTGCCATGGAGTCTACAAAGGTGATGGCAGCGTAAAACTATGGATATAGAGAAAATATGAAAATGCACCCACCCCGTAGAGCCAACGAAAACACTACCGTAGCCTAAACATTATGGGCTAAAAGACAAACATCGCGCCCTCGTATGAGAGCGCGATGTTTATTTTTGTACCCCGTACGGGATTTGAACCCGTGTTACCGGCGTGAGAGGCCGACGTCCTAGGCCGCTAGACGAACGGGGCATAGCCGTTACTACACAATTGTGCACTGCGGACTCAGCTAATAGTAAGAGAAGCTGAGAAAATTAACAAATCCGCAGTATACAAACTTTTCTAGAGCCTGCCAGGCTAACAATCAAAGACAATGCGTATCAGTATTACAAAGAAGACCTACGTGTTGCCAACGGATTCTTTTAAGTACTAGGCAAATTTTATGCCACTATACTTCTATCTATATATCCATAAACTGCTGGCTCTCGCCCTCCGCAACGAGAGCCTAGCGAATACGCGTCGGGATCGTCGTTAAGCAGATTAAGCCCACTCAGCGGTTTCTGGATCAACCCCACACTTTACTGCTCGTGCATCAATAGAATCTTTAAGCCAGGTAGCTAACCCTTGCGCATAGTTATCATAGTGCGCACGGAAACGCGGATCTGCTACATAACCACGTGCAATAAGAACCTGCTTACTATGAGTCACAGGAAAATAGCTACTGAGCCATTCCCGATGACGTTCTACCAGTGCATCTGCGGTTTCCGAACCGGGTGCCACATCTGCTAGATATGCCGCCGAAAGATCTTGATCAAGCTTATCTTGCTGTTGTTGAGCGTCCTGCCAATCAGCAGCGCTTCGTTGCGAAATAGTGCGTTGACTAATTTCCCAATCTTGCGTATCACCCCAGTTTTTTTTCGGCTTCCTCTTGGTAGGCTGCGAAATTAGCCTCGCCGAGGATCTGAGCTATCTCTTCAACGCTGAGTTGAGACTGTTCACCTTGTGAATGTTCTTCTGACATAGACATAAAATTCTCCTCCGATAGGTTCTGCTCCTCGTACTCCCGGTGACCAGTAGGCTTTTCATAATCTCTTGTCACTGAGCGTTGAGCATCTGTTAAAAGCACATCAATTGCGTTAAGCATTTGTTGTACTTCAGCCTGTTTTTCTATGAGTAATGTGCGCTGTTTACGAAGATGCGTAATCCGCATCGAGTCCTGCGACAGCACATCTATAATTGCGCTGATCGACATGCCTGTTGCTTTGTAAATCATTACCAGCTGTAGCCGTTCGATATCCGCAGTCGAGTACAAACGATAGTCCGCAATACTTCGGTAACTAGGAACAACCAAACCGCGTTGCTCCCAATAATGAAGAGTTCGAACCGAAAGTCCTAATAGCTGCGCTACCTCACCTACGGTGCGTAATGTTTGATCGCAATTACTCATAGCCCTATCGTGCAACCTCACGTTGCGTTAGAGTCAAAACATCATCTTGTTTTAAAAATTATGCTTTACATTTTCTTATATTCTTCTGCATAAATTTCCTAAACTAAAACCTGTTCGGAATTCATTTCTCATATTTCCTAAAACCAAAAATCCTGCCTTGTTTCCATAACTATTTATCGAAAGATCATTTATGCATTTCCCTCATAAAACGGTATTCTCGCATATATCTCCCCTCATACGAGGGGATGATCCGTTAGTAGTTTTTCGGATACTCGTTGTCCCCATGCAAGTGGGGTTTATCAATGGTTGTTTTTTACGTATGTACTAAACAACCATTTTTATTATTTTTCGAAATTACCTGGCTAAGGTCGAGAAATCACAGAATCCGCGCAATCTTGTCCCTTAACCCATTTTTACTACGCATACAGATAAATAGAACATTTATTCCCATTTTCCCTTTCTGTGTCCAGGGTCTATGTCAAAATCTATCTATTCATACATTTATCCCCTAAATAAAAAGAAATCATAATGCCTGACACATTGCGCATAAATCTACAAGAACCACCGTCTAATCTTGACGCTCTTATCTGGGCAAAGTCCCAGAATAACGGTGAACAATCCCTACCTCTGTGGGCACATCTCGATGATGCTGCGTGCGTTGCAGATTTGCTCTGGGATAATTTTCTTTCTCACCACACCCGAAACATACTCGCAGATGATTGTGGCTCTATTGAGCGCGCACGTAAGCTGGCTATTTTTCTTGCCGGTGGACACGATATTGGAAAAGCCTCACCACACTTTACTATGCAGGTAGGCGAGTTAAAAAGGCGACTCGAGGATGCAGGAGCCATCTTCCATCATCTCGACAAAAGTTCACTACGGCCGCATTCATTAGTAAGTGCGCAAAGCTTACACTATTGGCTTAGCCAACAAGGAAAAACTAATGTCGCCTTACCTTTAGCTCTTATCGTCGGTGGCCATCATGGTGTTTATCCTGCGAGCATCATCAGTTCCGAAGCAAAAGGTTTAGGCAAAACTGAAGCTTCTCTGTGGCATGAAATACGCCAACGATTATGGAATCGTGCAGCTGCCACTGCTGGTATTAAACCAGAAGATTTTGATTTCCTTGCCCAGGGATCCTTCCGGGCAGAAAGTCAACTTATCCTCACTGGCTTTATCATTGTAAGCGATTGGATAGCATCAAATACTGATCTGTTTCCTTTGGAAGTAGAAACAAACACAGATAACCGTCTTCGTCGAGCACGTCATGCTATACAAAAACTACAATTACCTAAACCATGGCGACCTAATCCACCAGATAGTATCAATGAACTTTTTCGCACTCGTTTTGATTTTCCCGATACTGCGACACCACGCCCGGTTCAAGAATCTGCAGCTGAAATCGCTTCTTCTTTAGAATCACCAGGTCTTATGATTATTGAAGCACCAACTGGAGAAGGAAAAACTGAAGCAGCACTTGCTGCTGCCGAAATTTTTGCCGATCGTTTCCAACTAGGCGGACTTGCTTTTGCACTACCTACTTGTGCAACTAGTGATGCGATGTTCCCGCGCCTTCTATCCTGGCTGGATACAACCATTTCCCCTGATCAGCAAGCCAGCGCAATATTAAGCCATGGTAAAGCAGAATTCAATGAGGACTATAAAAATATCTTTCCAAGACGATACAATAACTTTTCCCCGCTTTACGACGAATCATCTGGATCCACATCATCTTCGGTAACGGCGCATTGGTGGTTACGCGGACGAAAAACTTCCGTTTTAGCTGACTTTACTATTGGAACAATCGACCAAATTCTCTTTGCTGCTTTAGCCTCAAAACATGTCATGCTTCGCTATTTAGGTTTAAGTGGAAAAGTAATAATTTTCGACGAAATTCACTCTTCCGACCACTATATGTCGGTGTATTTGAATCGCATTCTCGAATGGTTAGGGGCTATGAATTGTCCAGTAATCGCACTTTCTGCCACACTTGCACCCCGTAAACGTGCTCAACTCATTCAATCCTATCGCCGCGGGGTAATGAAACGAGCTGGTGAGCGGTATAACAAGAAGCTGGAACAACAAGATGAAAAAACTTCCCTTGCTGCGTGCGGCTACCCGCTTATAACCACAGTTACTACCAAAGGTATTACTTTTACAGCACCTGAACAATCATCGCGTTCTTCAACAACCAAAGTCGAATTTATCGGCGACGATACCGACGACGTGTGTAACATTATTAATAAGGTCTTCGCCCAAGGAAATGGTTGCATTGCCGTCGTGCGAAATACTATTAATCGTGCTCAAAAGACATTCCAGGCGTTAAAAGAAACTCTTGATGGCGTCGAAGTTATCCTCCTGCATTCTAAATTTATCGGCCCAGATAGACGTGCTACGGAAAAAATGTTGACCACTCGACTTGGCAAAAATGCCAGTCAACGCCCTCACAAGTTGGTTGTGGTTGCTACCCAAGTTATTGAGCAATCATTAGACGTCGATTTTGATCTCATGTTGAGCGATATAGCCCCTATCGATTTAATTATCCAGCGTATCGGCAGACTACACAGACACGAAAGCAACCAAACTTTCCGGCAACCAGCTCTTGCTAATCCGCTTCTTTTTATTACTGGTACCGATCTCAAAGCAGCAACCCCGAATCAGCTTCCACAGGTAACTCCAGCTCTCGATAAGGATTCTGCTCATGTTTATGGTGAGAGTTCGCTACTTCGATGCATCGCTACCCTTTTTCTTTATGCTCGAACAGACTCTTTACGTATTTGCTCACCAGACGATATAGCTGCCCTAGTCAGTACCGCGGATGAACCACATTTTTCTGCTCCACGAGGTTGGGAAGAAAAGTGGAATAAGGCAGAAAATGCCGAAAAAGAGAAAATTATCGGCAAAAAGAATCGTGCACGAGGTTTCCTTGTTCCCTCATTAACTGCCTCTAGTGATCTTCTTTCCTGGGCAAATCAAAGAGGCAATGCATCAGAAGAACCTCAACAAGGCTATGCACAAGTACGAGATAGTGAAGAAAACATCGAGGTCATTCTTGTTCAGCACATCAATGGCACCATAAGAACTCTTCCGTGGCTTAAGAATTACCCCAGTGAACAAGTAGATTTCGCTACCGGTATTGATAGTGAAGTAGCCCGCGCTACTGCACAGTGTTCGGTACAATTGCCTACTTTCCTCGCTAATAACTCTCATGCCGACAAAATCATTTCCGAATTAGAAAAAAATGGAATTGAATCATGGCAAAATTCACATTGGCTAAAGGGCCAATTACCACTAATACTCGATGAGAATTTATGCGCCACAGTATCTAATTTCACTTTCATTTATGACCCAGAGACCGGTTTACACTACAAACAACAGAAAAAAGATTAATTTAGTAGTTTTTCTAGAATTCTTTTGCTACAGTATTTACATAAACACAAATATCTCTTTTAAAGCACGCAAAAGGAAGGTTGTATCTTAATAGTGGAATCACACTTTAATCTCTTAGATGAAAAATGGATCAAAGTTATTGATATCAATGGTATTGAAGCTGAAATCAGTATCCACGAACTACTTAGCAATAGTTCGCATTATCAAGCCTTTGCCAATGAATTACCCACCATCAATTTCGCCATTCTTCGACTTCTCTTAGCTATTCTCGAGGCAGCACTTTTAGAAGAATATGAAGATGATGAATTAGTAGAAGAATGGAAAAATATTTGGGAAACCGGATCATTACCGATAGATATTATCGATGATTACCTCACCACATATCGTCATCGTTTCTACCTTATTGATGAAACTTATCCATTTTTACAAGTACCTACCCTAGCTACCGCAAAAAATGAATGGAAAAAGCTCGATCTTATTGTTATCGATTCCCCCGGAGAAGGATCTTTATTTACCCGACGTACTGCCAATGTACTTGATTTAGCAGAAGCTGCCCGCTGGCTTGTTCACGCCAATTCATTTGATTTTTCTGGCATCAAATCAGGTGCAGTTGGCGATGACCGGGTCAAAGGAGGAAAAGGGTATCCCCAGGGCATCGGTTGGTGTGGTTGGCTAGGTGGCACCACAATTATTGGGCGCAATCTTTTTGAAACTTTAATGCTGAATTTTGTTGCAGAAGGGGATTTTTCAAGTCTAGATAAACCCATCTGGGAAGAAGAACCTCTTACTGCTGCCGCACGGCCTTACGCACAACCACATGGACAAAAAGGTCTTTTTACCTGGCCGCAGCGTCGTATACGTCTAAAAATCGAAGAAAACAAAGCCACAGGCGTTCTTGTTTGCAATGGTGACCCCATTGATTACACCAATCAATTAGCTCATGAAAACATGACTGCATGGCGCTATTCTGAACCACAATCAAAAAAAGCAAAGAAGCCCGTATATATGCCACGTGCATTACAGTCGGAGAAAATGTTGTGGCAAGGGCTAAGCACACTGCTGCCCTCTGACAATGCTGAGTTAGTCGATAAAACCGGTATTCTTAAATTTAAACCAGCAAAAAATGTTGAATGGGTAGGAAGACTAATCGAACGCGGTGTACTCCCCTATGATTATCGTATCCAGCTTGACGTTGTCACTATCGAATACGGTACTCAAAACGCTTCGGTAGAAAAGGTTCTTCATGATTCCCTACGAATGAGCGCCGCTCTTGCTTCAATAGATCAGCAAGAATTACAAAGTTGGGTACAAGATGCAGTTTCTTATGCAGATAAAACAGCACTGGCTGTTACTAACCTGGCTGCTGACCTCATTATTGCTGAAGGCTATTCTGGTGACAAAATAGCAAAAAAGCGTAAGCAAACGTATGCAAAAATGCTTGCTGCTATCGACCCTCAGTTTAGAAACTGGCTATCACAACTTTCTATTGATTCTGATGGGGTAACCCTACTTCAAGAGTGGATAATGTACCTACGACGATTAGGCAACCAAACCGCACAGCAGCTTCTTCAAACAACTTCAAGTAAAGCATGGTCGGGGCGAAAACATAATGATCACATCGTTAATGTAGGCACTGCAGCAAGTCGTTTTTCGTTTTCTCTAGCTAAAATTCTTCCCACTACTAATCCACTACAATCTTCAAACAATCAGAAAGGAGATAGTCATGACATCATCAATAAGTAATAAAATTGCTTCACATGTTTACTCAAAAATCGGTCCGCTTCAAACTAATTACCTAGCCGACTATAGTTCAGCTAAGGCTGAGCTAGCAGAGTTGCGTCGATCAGCAAATAATCCTAAGGCATCTTTTAAAATATGGTCGCTTGTCTTCGATAACCTTGATGAAGAACTTATTGGCAAAGGTGATCGCTTTAACCGCGCAGAACGTGCATTGCTTACCACCTTTCAGCTCTATGCGATTCACCAACAGTCATCAAACAAACCCATGCACGTGACCGCAAAAACAACCGGAGCTGAACAATCTTTTCCTCAAGGATTAGGCACCGCCGTGCGCAGGATCGCTAATCCCAATGACTCAGACGATTGGGAACAAGCAATCTTACGCAGATTTTCTAGCGTTGTGAATGCAAGCACTTTTGAAGGGACAAAACATCACCTTCGAGGACTTATCCAAATATTTCGTGCTAAGGATATTCCACTTAACTACGGCTTGCTTGCAAAAGATCTTTACCGTCTGCAATTTCCAGAAGCAGTTCAATCTGTTCACCTCAGATGGGCGCGAGAGCTTTATCAACGCTCTCCTGAAACCTCTAAAACAGCAGAAGTCTCTGCTTAAAACACTTCATCTATAATTTTCCTATTGAAAGGATTTCCCATGTCACGTATGTTCATCGATATTCACATTCTTCAGACCATTCCACCATCAAACGTTAACCGTGATGATACTGGAGCTCCTAAAACTAGTATTTATGGCGGTGTACGCCGTGCTCGGGTCTCGAGCCAAGCATGGAAAAAAGCCACCCGCGAAAGTTTCAAGGAGTACCTTGATGCTACCGAACTAGGTGAACGCACGTTCTACGCTGTTGATCGTATCGCAAAATCCATCATCGAATCTCGACCAGATCTTGCTGACAAAGCAGTATCTCTTGCTGAAGAGATCTTTAAAGTAGCAAAAATTAAAATTAGTCCTGAGAAAAAGAAAAATAATGATGAGACAGCTTCTCCAAAGTCAGTCACCTCATATCTTCTTTTCCTGTCACGGATACAAATCAGTAACCTTGCGCAATTAGCAATTCAGGCTCATGATACTGGTGAATCATTCAATAGAAAGACCATCAATAAGATCATACAAAGTGATAATTCTATCGATATTGCTCTTTTTGGGCGAATGATCACCGACTCACCAGACCTTAATGTGGATGCTGCGTGCCAGGTATCTCATGCTTTTTCCGTACATCCTGCCGAAATTGAATTTGACTACTTTACCGCTAGCGATGACAACAAGGAAAATGACACTTCTGGTGCAGGCATGATCGGCACCGTCGAGTTTGTAGCCCCCACACATTATCGTTACGCCACTATCAATACTGAAGGTTTAATCTCAAACCTTGATTCGGTTGAAGCTGCTGCGCGAGCAACTGAAGCATTTTTACGCTCATTTATTCTCTCCATGCCTACTGGAAAAATGAATACTTTTGCAAACAGAACGCGCCCTGAACTTGTTCTGGTTCAAATTCGTCAAGATCAGCCAGTAAACCTGGCTGAAAGCTTCGAAAAAGCTATCACCACCACCACTGGACGCATGGCCAAAGCTACTATTGAATTGGCTTCTAGCGCCAAAAATGCAGATGAAACCTACGGCAGTGCAGCTAAAGAAAGCTTCTATCTGGCTACAAATAATGCCGACACCCCTGAAACACGTGCTGAACTCGATGCCATAGGAACACACGTTACTTTCGATGATCTTATTTCCTTGGTTGGAAAGGCTGTTCGCTCGCGTGCGGAGAATAACGCATGAGTGTCCTGCTTCTAAAACTCGCTGGACCATTACAGTCATGGGGTGATCACAGTCGGTTTATGCACCGAGATACACGCCGTGAACCCACCAAAAGCGGTGTAATAGGTTTGTTAGCTGCTGCTCAAGGACGATTGCGAACTGATACTATTACTGATTTAGCTGAACTAAGGTTTGGGGTTCGTACCGACCAAATTGGTACTGTTATCTCTGATTTCCAAACAGAAATCGATTGGCGCAATCGAGAGGCAGAACCGCTCACCCACCGTGATTATTTGGCGGATGCAATTTTTGTTGCTGCTGTCGAAGGATCAACTTCAGTTATTACAGAACTAGCTGAAGCCGTGAAATCCCCTAAATTTCCGCTTTTCCTAGGCAGACGGGCTTGTCCACCATCTGGCCAACTACTCATTGGAATAAAAGAAAACTCCCTTGTGGAGTGCCTGGAAAATGAAAAATGGCATGCTTCTTGCTGGTACAAAAAGAAGCAACCCAAAAAGGTACAACTGCGCCTTTCCTATGATGCGCACGGTGACGATCCAATATCGGAAATGGTCTCTGATGTACCTAAAAGTTTTGATCTAAAAAACCGTGAATATGGGGTAAGGGCTGTTACCCACCGTTTCACTTCTGACATAGATAATCCAAAAGGATGGGAAATGAAAGATCATAACCCCTTTACTCTTTTGGGAGATGCATAATGACTTTTCTATCTGCAATAGATCTCAACCCTTATCGCAGAAAAACTGCGTTATTTGCGAGTAATCCCAGAACACTGCATGCAGCGGTTATGAACTGCTTTTCGCCTGATTTACATGCTAAAGAAAAGCGAATACTTTGGCGTCTTGATCAAAGCACAGATCGTATTAGCTTGTTAGTTCTTAGCGAAAACCGACCATGCTTTGAACATATTCAAGAGCAAGCAGGTTGGAGCAATCAACCATCATCAAAAATTCGAGATTACAACCCACTGCTGGAAGGGCTGCAACCTGGGCAACAATATCGCTTCCGCCTAGCAGCAAATCCCACACGTATTGTTACCCAATCAGATGGTAAAAAAATCCGGGCTGCCCACGTAACCGTTAAACATCAAAAACAATGGTTAAGAGATAAAATCACTGCACATGGATTTTCCATCTATAACGGAAACACTACCGATGATGAAACCGAGATGCTCCTAGTTACTCGACGTGATCGTTTACGTTTTAACCGAGAAAAAGCTCGAGTAACACTCAATAGAGTTCAATTCGACGGAGTTCTCACCGTAGAATCACCAGAACTGCTGCGCAACGCCATGCTCAACGGCATCGGACGTGGCAAAGGATACGGTATGGGACTACTAACCCTGAGCGCGAGTTAAAAATGAAAAATAGTGGTTTTCGTCCCAGCACCCCGGCCGAGCTTACCCGTGTTAATGAACGAATTAGTTTTATCTATCTCGAACATTGCACAATTGGCCGCGATGCAAACGCACTCACAGCCACTGACGAACGAGGTGTTATTCATATACCTAGCGCCTCATTGTCAGTTCTATTACTTGCCCAGGAACACGAGTTACTCACCAAGCTATGACAGTTATCGCAGATAGCGGTGCCTCCGTAGTTTGGTGTGGTGAAAACGGAGTCCGTTATTATGCGCATGGTCGTCCAATTGGACGAAACACCACTTTGCTTGTAAAACAAGCGCAACTTGTTTCTCATACGCGTAGTCGTCTTGCCGTAGCACGTGCCATGTATAAAATGCGTTTCGACGATGAGGCTGTTGATAATCTCACTATGCAGCAACTCAGAGGCAAAGAAGGCGCACGAGTGCGAAATATTTACCGTCAATGGGCAGATAACACTGGTGTGCAATGGAATAAACGCACCTATAACCCAGAGGATTTCTTTGACAGCGACCTTATTAATCAAGCGCTATCTAGTGCTCATATATCACTTTACGGACTCGTACACTCCGTAATCGTAGCCTTAGGGCTCTCTCCCGGTTTAGGCTTTATCCATACTGGACACGATCGTAGCTTTGTCTATGACATTGCAGATTTATATAAAG
The DNA here is from genome assembly GCF_000980835.1 of Corynebacterium kutscheri. Taxonomy (NCBI): domain Bacteria; kingdom Bacillati; phylum Actinomycetota; class Actinomycetes; order Mycobacteriales; family Corynebacteriaceae; genus Corynebacterium; species Corynebacterium kutscheri. Next base: position 906,641 of record NZ_CP011312.1, on the reverse strand, counting down.
CCGAAGTCTCTATCCCGATTGCTTTTGAGTCAGTCGCTGCTGTTGAAGCTGGAAAGGTTTCCCCAGGAGATCTACCCCAGTATGTCAGACGTCAATGCCGTGATGCATTCAAGACAAATAAAATACTGCCGCGCATTGTATCTGATCTCAAAGAACTACTGTTAGATGATTCAGAAACATCTTCTGATAGTTTCTCTATAAAAAACAAAGTCATTGAGCTATGGGATGAAAAACTAGAACGCGTCAGCGGAGGATATAACTGGGATGACTCTTCAGGAGATGATTACCCTTGATTACAATTGTTCTCACAGCATGTCCAGCTGGGCTCAGAGGTCAGCTTAACCGCTGGTTATTCGAAATTTCCGCAGGCGTTTTTGTTGGGCATGTCTCAACTAGAATTCGTGATCGCTTGTGGTCGATTATTGTTTCCGAACTTAAAAATGGTCGTGCAATCATGGCATTCTCTACCTCCAAAAATGAGACAGGGTTTGAAATTAAAGTACACCGCCATGATTGGGAAATCATTGACTCTGATGGCATACCCCTCGTATTAAGACCAACACGTTCTAACCCAGAAAGTCCTTTACGGAAGGGGTGGTCAAAAGCATCACAGCGTAGACGTAAAAGAAAGTGAAGATATAACCCATAATCGGAACAGATCTTTGCTGGTTATTAAGTGTTGTCCCCGCGCGAGCGGGGATGTTCCCCGAACCCCCTAGGTGTTTTCCTAGGGGGTGTTGTTGTCCCCGCGCGAGCGGGGATGTTCCAGCATCATCGAAAAACCATCACAAGAGAAAAAAGTTGTCCCCGCGCGAGCGGGGATGTTCCGAGCGCGCCCTTCAAGCCTGTCGATACTGACCGGTTGTCCCCGCGCGAGCGGGGATGTTCCTTTTTCTAGCTATTGCGTCACGATCATCAGCCACAGAGCCGCCACCAGCACTATCAACTTTTGGCGCGCCCTTAGAGGTCTTCTTTTCCGCCCATGCAACTAGTGCCTGCGCGGCGGCTTCTAGCTCCTCACTGTCAGCTGTTACTGGAAGCAGCTCTACAGGAACCCCGTGCTTGGCAGCCATACCAGAGCGCGCGGCTTCGATGGTTTTGCGCTGTTCGCTAGCCTCAAGCTCAGCGATACGCTCCAGCGCTTTATCAAGCTCGGTCTTGCTTTCCTCTTGCTGCTTTTTAAACTGCGCTGCAAGAGGCTCAATCTCTTTGAGCTTTGTGCGATAACCAGCGGCTTCGCGGCGTAGCTTTTCGACATACTCACGGTCAAACATCTCAGGCTGTGTATCCTGATTCTTTGCCTCGGTAGTTTTTGCTGCTACGTCGTTTGGGGTTGGTGTTTCATGTTGGCTAGTGGTTGTTTCTGTCTGATCCATTAGCTGTATCCTCCTGGGAAATTGTTTTGGGTAGCACAAAACCCCATTACCATCCCCTAGTAAAAGGGGGTGGTAATGGGGTTTTCTTATGTTGTGCTCGCACGCCGCCGGGGCTCAAACCCGGTAGGCCTATCAAAAATTAAGCGGCGCTCTGTTTCATTTGAGCAGCTATGTACTCCAGTGTTATCGCGACTGTGCCGTGCTTATATTCCGACGAAACAAAATCTATTGCATTTTGGGGGAGCTTCCCTGATAGAAAAGCCTCCGTTAAGAGGTCGGCTATGGCGTCTTCATACTCACAGTGAAGCAGCTCGTGTTCTGCATCATCTCTATCGACTTCGACGGGGATCATAGCATCAACACGCCTGTAAATCTCAAGATCGGTTAGCATTTCTCTTAGCCTTCTTCTTTATCGTTTTCGCAGGATGCGCGGTGTTAAACACCACTTTACCACCCGGTAGTATGTCGTAGGAAACTTCAATAAGTACGCCGTCTATTTCTCGCCACACAGCCCTTCTGGTGTCTTTCGCAAAATAGAAGCTAGGGTTTTCCAACGTATCACGGACGGCATCCACTATTTTTTGATCCGTCCATGCTTTAGGAAACTTTGACACGCCCTCACGCTGAGAATCCCACCTATGCCCATCGGCAAGGCTTTCATCATGCGGGCGACCGCTACCATCTCTAGCGGGGTGTTCACGCCACCCATGTAGCACATGCCCCGGCATTTTCCTCAAAGGGGGTAATTTCCTCCCCCTCAAACACCACAGACTTACCACCGTAACGGTATGTAGGGATGCGCGCGTATTTTAGCTTAGGCCAGTCGGTATCACCGCCATACTGTTCACGCATGGCCGTGATCGTATGCCGCCAATCTTTAAACTCTAGCGTTCCGCCGTGGCCTTGTCTGGTTTCCTCCCACAAATCAGCTAGATCACGATTAAGCCTAGGTAGCTGTGATTTGTTCTTTACCTCAATGGCCAAACACCTGCAATTATCATGATACCGCCCAGTGTCACCAAAAACAGTACTATCGCTATACACCTCACCACGCGCGGCAAGCATCAAACAAAATGCGCACGCGCCCGGTTCAGCAACACGAGCATACGCCGTACCGGCCTGCAACACACCCAACCCCACAGTATCGCGGGCTGGCTGTACTACAAGCCGATTCAGTACACCCTGCAGTTTCCGTTTCGCTTTCTCACGCTCTGCAAGAGAATCAAGGTCTTTCACCCACATCGCGCGACGAAACGCCTTCTGTGCCTGCACAAACCCAACCGGATCAGCAACCTCCGGGTACTCCAGGCCTTTCAACGTGTCATCAAGCGAGCGGGTTAAAAACAGATAGTTATCCCCGCGCGAGCGGGGATGTTCCGACCAGATGTATAGCAAAAGATCGTACCCCGGTCTGGGATATAGATGGTTATAATGATTTTTCCAAACTCATAGAGATGTTCACACGGATAGCAATCATAAAAGCCTCGCTCTTAGCGATGGCGCGCAAACCTGGGATGAGGTGCTATCAAACAACCTCACAGATCTGCATGTCACTACTGAAAGATCTAAAAAGTAAAAAACGTTTCAGGAGAAAGTGTGTACTGTTAGTAAGTTAGGGATGAGTAGCTATAAAATTACGCAGGTCACCAGCTATAACACGGCAATTATTAAACGCTTACTTAAATAAATCCCAACAGTATTATGTCGTATTATTATGCTAATTTTACTTAAAATATAATTAGTTGACTTACGAAACTAGCTTCATAATGTTACTATGTAATCCCCCCATGGGGGAGAAAGCCTCCATCATCTGAAAGGCACAGTTGTCCCCGCGCGAGCTGGGATGTTCCTGTATCTAATGTACTAGGTCTTCGTTGTCCCCGCGCGAGCGGGGATACTTTCATAAACGGCTCCACCTCAGCTAAAACTGCGGTGCTACTTCCTTAGCTTGAATACATCAGCTCAATCTTCACTTTATCAGCAAAAACCGCGTCTCCCCTTAAAAAGGAAGGCGCGGTTTTCATTTGTACCCCGTACGGGATTTGAACCCGTGTTACCGGCGTGAGAGGCCGACGTCCTAGGCCGCTAGACGAACGGGGCATAGAACTAAGATGAGTGGTTTCCCACTGCTGGCCTACCAGGACTCGAACCTAGAATGACGGTACCAGAAACCGTAGTGTTGCCAATTACACCATAGGCCAATGTTTACTTTGCACACCTTTAAGCAATGCGCTGTACAACGGAGAATACTATAACCATAACTACCTTGCACTAACAAATCCGCAGGTAAATTATCGCTCCCACGCGAGTCGCATATTACACCTCTAAAGCACTCTGTGTTACCGCGCTAAAAACGACCAAACTTCCCAAGCCGCATTGGGTTCAGTATTCCAAATGTGAGCTTGACCAAGGGCTTTAATATGTTGAGTTTCCGCTGCACAATTCTCAAATTCTTGACGCTCTACCCCAACCCCCACAAAAGTTGTTCGCGGTGGCGTATTAGTACAAGCATTACGTTCGGCATAACTAGCCAACATTTCAGCAACAGGGAAATAATAAGCCTCATGTCGCTGACCACCCTCATAGTGCACCACATCGTCGTCAGTTCCATGAATAAATAAACTAGGAATGCTTATCGACGAACAATTCTGATTCACCGGCGTGTAATATGCACCTGAAACCATTGCAATACCGGCAAAAAGTTCCGGTACATGGCAGCCAAGCAGCGCCGCCATACCACCACCATTAGACATGCCCGTAGCATAGATGCGCTCACGATCGACGGTATAATGGTGCGCAACTTCGTCGATAATTTGTCGAACAAAATTGATATCCTGCTCCTGGCTAGTAAGCGCATAAGGTGCACCTGCCCAAGCATGCCCAACACCTTCGGGATAAACAATAATTGCCTCTTCGCCAGCTATTTCATTAAGTCGGGAATAATCTCGGAAAACCTCTGGACTATTATTCCAACCACCAAATGCAAACAACACCGGAACAGCGATCCCTGAATCATAGTTAACGGGTACCGAAAGCAAATACCTACGCGACATGGCGTCAGCAGTAAGTGTTTCTATACTCATAGTTTGTCCAGCAACCACAGGCAATTCTGGCACATCTAATACAGTAACAGCATCCTCTACTGGCGCCTCGATAATTTCAGCCTCAGCTACATCACCCGCACCTTCAAGCAATACGGATACCGAGTTATCTTGAACATAATTTTCTTCTGATTCCTCCAAAATAGAATCAGCTACTTCTTGCGCCGAAACTACTGGAATAACGCTCAAGATAAGAACAATACTTAACACAGCAGCATTTAATGCATGAATAAAACAACGAAGCGGAAAAAATATGTTCACAACTATTAATAATATTCACTTTTATCGCAATAGTCACTAAATAATACATAAAAGTAAACGAGGAATCTTTTGCGTAGTTTTTAATCGCAAATTCCGCTTCATCTAAATGCCAAATAGAGAACATCCATGACTAAGAATCTGTTCATACATTTGTAATGGAACTTAACTCACAACCTAGATACAAAAGAAAGTGATTGTATAATCCGTAACGAGAGCCAATTCTTACTGGTTATCAAGTGTTGTCCCCGCGCGAGCGGGGATGTTCCCCTTGAGTTAAATTATGCTCATGAAGAACGCAAGGTTGTCCCCGCGCGAGCGGGGATGTTCCGGCGTCGGCGACATCTTGATCTGTGATGCGCCTGTTGTCCCCGCGCGAGCGGGGATGTTCCCCCTCCGACAGGATACCCACAGTCTCCCAGTCGGTTGTCCCCGCGCGAACGGGGATGTTCCTCATTAACACCAGCGTCGTAAACCCGTTGTTTGGTTGTCCCCGCGCGAGCGGGGATGTTCCCCAAGACTGTTTTTTACCCCACACCCTAAAACTGTTGTCCCCGCGCGAGCGGGGATGTTCCGGTATCGCTGATGCTTTTGAGGCTGTTGGTGTAGTTGTCCCCGCGCGAGCGGGGATGTTCCTATTGCCGTTTTCTTTAGCGGCGGCCACTAGGTGTTGTCCCCGCGCGAGCGGGGATGTTCCGACCAAGATGACCAACTCCCCGTCGTCAATCTCGTTGTCCCCTCGCGAGCAGGGATGTTCCCAGTGCAAAATATCTGCAAGGATGAGACGGTTATGCTCCAGGAACTTGGCCCACGATCGATTCTTACTCCTATGATTAAGGAAACCTGTTTCCAGAATCCTAAGAAAGGGGAAGACCTTTGAGTGCGCAACGAACAAAGAATCGTAGTACCGCTGCGCTGCGACGGAACATGAGCGTAAAGGAATTCGATGCTGGTTACTTTTACGCTGCAGAGCTGAAACGGTTTGCCCGGGAGATTGGCATTTCTGTAGGAAACCGTAGAAAGTTCGAGGTTGAAGATCTGATTAGATCGTTTCTTGAAACAGGTGTTGTTCCAACTAGTCAGCCGACCTTGCCAAGAAACAAAGGCGAAGAAAGAGACAGACTAGTTCTGGATGAACAGGTCCGAAACTATGTGGATGACAAGGAAACCAAGGAGTTTCTTCTCGATGCGGTGCGCAGTTCCTCACCAGGCATCAAAAAGAAGTCTGGTCAGTGGTACTGGCTCAACGACTGGAGGAGAAAACAGCAGGAACGTCACGCGGTCTTTACATACCAAGACGTGGTCGATCACTTGAGCCAACTCATGCATCAGGAAGGAAGGCTGCCGCAGGTTCCTTCTGCACGGATGAATAACTTCATTACGGATCTGAGAGCTGACCCGGTAAATAGGGAAATGACACGAGATGAGGTTCAGCAAGAGTGGCGATGGCTAAAGAAACAACCTGGCCCCAAGACGTACGCGGAATACAAGCGAAGGAAAAGGCAGCAGGACTAACGGATCAAAATACATGCAAAACCGCCATTCATTTCCAAAAGGTGAATGGCGGCTAAAATGACCCAATTAGCAAACTATATCTGGTATAAACCAGCTATACACATCGAACTAAGAAGCTAAAAGATTTCCGATTCAGGGCTTACTCAGTAGTGCTAAAAGGTGTTTTCTCCCGTGCAGAACGGAGGCGCTTTAGCGTGGATTCTTTACCTAAAAGCTCCATGGATTCAAACAGTGGTGGGGAAACTGCTTGGCCAGAAATTCCGACTCGTAAAGCGCCATAGGCAACGCGTGGTTTTAATCCGAGATCTTCAATGAGCGCTTTAGAAAGTGCAGCTTCAATGTTGGCCGTACTAAAATCATCTACTGCTTCAAGAGCAGCAATACCTACTTCTAAAGGCTCAATTGCGGTCTCTTTAAGATTCTTCTTCGCGGACTTTTCGTCGAAAAGCAGGTCTTCGTCTTCGGTAACTAGGAAGCTAAGTAGTCCCCAGGCCTCTGAAAGGGTCTTAATCCGTGTTTGTACTAACTCAGCGGCGAGGGCAAATTTCTCCGCTGGATAATCTTCTGGGAAATCGTAGTATTCGCTTAAGTATTCGCGCAGACGGGTAGTGAAATCGTCAAGGTCAAGCAGGCGAATATGATCAGCGTTGATCGCTTCTAGCTTCTTTTGATCAAAACGTGCAGGGTTGCCCAAAACGTTTTCAACCTGGAAGTTTTCAATCAGTTCGTCCATGGAGAAAATATCTTTCTCACTAGAAAGCGACCAACCCAATAGTGCTAAGTAGTTCAGCATCCCCTCAGGGATAATGCCATTATCACGGTGATTAAACAGGTTCGACTGTGGGTCACGCTTACTGAGCTTCTTATTACCTTCACCCATCACAAATGGCAGGTGACCAAACTCAGGCGTTTGTTTTGCCACCCCAATAGCGATCAATGCTTCATATAGCGCTAGCTGGCGTGGAGTGGAAGGCAAAAGATCTTCGCCACGCAGAACATGGGTAATGCCCATAAGCGCGTCATCAACTGGATTAACTAGGGTATAAAGTGGCGCACCATTAGAACGTGCCACGACATAATCTGGCTGGGTGGCATTTTTGAACTCGATTTCACCGCGAACTAAATCAGTCCACTTCCAATCTTTATCTGGCATACGCAACCGCCAGACTGGTTGACGACCTTCGGCTTCAAAAGCGGCGATCTGTTCTTGGCTAAGCTCACGATCAAAATTATCGTAGCCTAGTTTCGGATCACGTCCAGCAGCCTTATGTCGCTGCTCAACTTCTTCAGCAGTAGAATATGCAGGATAAACGAAACCGGCTGCTTTAAGTTTTTCTAAAACCTCTGCATATATATCCATCCGCTGTGACTGACGGTATGGTTCATGTGGGCCACCAACAACAACGCCTTCGTCCCAGTCCATGCCTAACCACGTCAAAGAATCAATAATGGCTTGGTAAGACTCCTCAGAGTCACGGGCAGCATCAGTGTCTTCAATACGGAAAACCAGTTTGCCACCAGTGTGTCGAGCGTGCGCCCAGTTAAATAAAGCAGTGCGCACCATACCCACGTGCGGGGTGCCGGTTGGTGAGGGACAAAAACGAACGCGTACTTCAGTCATAGCCACCATCCTAAACCACCTCGCGCCCACGCAATAACACGCCGAGTGCCTAAACCGCTATGCTGACTAAATATGTCTAGCTCACCTCCTGCTTCCGCACCCGATTTCCTGCTTTCTAGAGGGCACGGTTCTGTGCGAACCCAAGGAGCACAACAACACCTCGATAATATCGACGATGCAGTTGATTTATTGCGGGCAAAAAAAGTTGACATGGTTGTCGGTGCCTTAGCTTTTCGACGAGACCACAAGGCAGCATTAACTGTTCCGGTTTCAATTATTCGTGAAGATGGTCCATTAGAACCTCACGCTTATTACCGCCACGGATCAGGTGCTATTTTACGGGCGCAGCTGGCAAAACTTATTCCAGATATAGAAGAGCACCACATTCGGGTACAAGCTGCCATTGATACTATTTCCCGCAGCGAGCTTAAAAAAGTGGTACTTGCTCGTGCTATCGACATTGACTTTTCACCACCGGTTGATCCACGACTTGTTGCTGCGCGATTAATTGATCTTTCTTTTACCAAAGATGGCTTTATTGCCGATTTAAGTCCTGCTGGGGAAGATTTTCTTGGACACACTCTTGTCGGATCTTCTCCGGAGGTGCTGATTAAAAAACAAGGCTCAACGATTAGTGCTTATCCTTTAGCAGGTTCTGCTGCCCGCTCAATGATTCCACGTGAAGATAAATTGCGTGGCGAAGAGCTACGCCGCAGCAGCAAGGACCTTGTAGAGCATCAGTTTGTCGTAGAGCATCTTCGCCGATTGTTAATCCCACTATGTAGTACCTTAACTATCCCTGACTATCCTGAGCTCACCTGTACTAATGAAATGTGGCATCTAGCCACTCCCGTGGTCGGTACCCTTAAAGACCCTCATTACACGGCTCTAGAATTAGCAAGACTTATTCACCCTACCCCAGCTATTTGTGGTACTCCGACCGATGCTGCAGAGGAACTTATTGCACTCGCTGAAGGCGATCGACGCTTCTATGCTGGAGCCGTAGGCTGGTGCGATAACACCGGCGATGGCGAATATATGGTAGCTATTCGTTGTGCAGAGATCAATGCTGAAGGAACCCATGCTCGCGCCTGGGCAGGCGGTGGAATTGTTGCTGAATCTGATGCTCACGCTGAGGTGGCAGAAACATCTGCGAAATTACGTACGATCGCCAAAGCACTCGGATTAAAGATCTAAGTTTTATCCGACTAACTTAAGGTAGCTCATAACATTAGGCGTCGAAAAGCAAAAACTGCGTACCTTATGCCAAGCTACGCAGTTTTGTTTTTACTAATTCTTATCCGGCTTCAACTGGATTACCTAGTTTACCGATACCAGGAATCTCGATCTCAATATAATCCCCCGGAACCATTTCTGCGGTACCTGCCGGCGAACCGGTACAAATAACATCACCTGGCAGCAAGGTCATGGATTGAGTAATCATCTCAATGCATTCACCAACAGTTTTAATCATCTGATTAGAATTAGAATCCTGCTTGGTCTCAGTTACTCCATCGTGGGTTAAATGAGCCTTAATCGGCAGGTTACTCGTATCAATAGAATCAATATCAGTTTGAATCCACGGGCCAAGTGGCGCAAATGTATCAATACCTTTTGCTCTCGCCCACTGACCATCAGAAAACTGTAGATCGCGAGAAGAGACATCATTAATGATGGTGAATCCTAGTACTACAGATTTCCAGTCTGCAGCCTTAACATTTTTACATGGTCGGCCAATAACAACTGCTAATTCACCTTCAAATTCAACATTAGTAGCAAAAGGTGGGATTTTAATCGCAGCTTCTGGGCCAACAACTGCTGTTGGCGGCTTAAGAAATAATGTTGGTGGCAAATGTTCTGCACTCTTTTGAAATACCTCGGCTACATGGTCAGCGTAATTGCGACCAACGGCAACAATTTTCGACGGTAACATAGGAGCTAGCACACGAACCTCGCTGAGCTTATATTCTTTTCCAGTAAAAACTGGTTCTTCAAAGGGGGTACCAGCAATGGCTCGACATACTTCTTGGCCTTGTTTTCCCTCAACAACACAAAAACTTAAACCATCCGGGGTTGCAATTCGTCCAAAACGCATGACGGCAATACTACTATTTCCCTAGCTCTTATCAATTTTTTAGCACCATCCAAATATTAAATTATTTATTTCACCTGCTTAATCCATACTTCATGCAGTACGTTTAAATTCTTGTCAGCCCACAACAATAGCGTTTAAAAACTACCTCGTTTTTCTTTGATCTTAAGCAGTATGTACTCCCAACCAGGAAAACAACTCACTACGCATTTATTACATAAAAAACTGTTAATTTTATCGCATTAGAGCTATCACAATTTTCCCCAATAAGACCGTTAAAGATAGCCTATACTCATGATTTCTTCCGCAGAACGCGGCCATGCACCTGCCACCACCCGTCGACGTGGCACCTCAGGGCGTCGAAAAGCCCTCGGCCTTTTGGCACTTATGCTCAGTCTGACACTGTTATGTATCTGTTCAATGGTACTCGGTGCAAAAGCAACCAACCTAGCCACCATTAACCAAGCCTGGCCTTATGCTCTAGATATTCTTTTCGGACACACCAATGTCCCGCAGTTAATCACAAACGGAATGGAGAGCGACCTTGCTGATACCGCAGGGATTATCGCTAGTTTGCGCATTCCTCGAACAATTTTATCTATCCTTATCGGAATAGCCCTCGGACTAGCAGGTGCAGTTATCCAAGGACTTACCCGCAACCCACTTGCAGATCCAGGCATGTTAGGTGTTTCCAGTGGAGCAGCTCTTTTTGTTGCTGCTGGTATCTTTCTTTTTGGCCTTAATACAATAACTGCACACCTATGGTTAGCATTTTTAGGCGCTGGTCTCGCCTCACTATTAGTTTTTGGAATATCTTCCACTTCGGTTGGAAAAGGTGACACCCTTGGGCTAGTACTAGCTGGCGCAGCACTTTCAGCATCATTTTCTGCGATCACCTCCGGTATTGTTTATATCGACCCTAATGCACTTGATACGCTGCGTTTTTGGCAAGCTGGTTCGGTCACTGGTCGAGGTTTTGACATTATTATTCCTGCCTTAGTGCCTATTCTTATCGGCGCAATATTGGCGTTGCTTTCTGGCCCTACTTTAAATGTTTTAGGCCTTGGCGCAGAAACCGCCCAAGCTTTAGGAACTAATGTAGTACGAGCAAACTTTATGGGACTTATTACCATTACGCTTCTTGCTGGTGCAGCCACGGCCGCTGCCGGCCCGATTGGTTTTATTGGCCTGATGGTGCCGCATATTGCTCGTTCGATTACCGGTCCAGATTATCGGTGGATTCTTCCTTATTCTGCCTTAACCGGCGCAGTAACACTTCTTGCCGCAGATATTATCGGCCGTCTAGTTATGCGTCCTGGTGAGCTACAAGCCGGTATTGTTATTGCTCTTCTTGGTGCACCAGTATTTATTTGGCTTGTGCGCAATCGAAAGATGGTATCTCTATGAGCCAAATAAAAAACCTTTCACTAGGTTCAATCAGCTTTTTAGTACACCGGCGTACCAGCTTGTTTACTGCCTTCATCTTGATCGCATGCTTTGTCGTATGGCTTATTAGCTTACTGACTGGCGATTTTCCTATGTCGTTTAACCAAATAATTGCTGTTCTTAGCGGTGGCGGAACACCTTTGGAACGTACTGTCATTATTCAATGGCGTCTTGCCCGCGCACTGGTCGCAGTTACTATTGGCGCAGCCTTGGGCATTTCTGGCGCAATCACTCAGCGCATTGCTCGAAATGGTCTTGCCAGCCCCGATATTCTTGGCATTAGCCGTGGAGCTACCTGTGCTGCCGTAGCACTTATGGTCTTTAATGGTGGCGCAAGTAGTGCAATTACTACTTATGTCGGTATTCCACTTGCCGCAGTAATCGGTGGTTTGTTTACTGCTGCTGTTATTTGGCTACTATCAGTACGCAGCGGGCTGGATATGTTCCGCCTGGTATTAGTAGGAATTGGGGTTAATGCTGCCTTACAAGCAGTGATCACCTATATGTTGGCTGCTACTGATCTTAATACAGCAGCCGCTGCTAAAGTGTGGATGATTGGCACCATTAACGGGCGCACTTTTGAACACCTCTGGCCAACATTAATTGCCCTGATTATTGCACTTATTGTTCTTATTCGTATCAGCATCCACCTCCCTATTTTAGAGCTTGGCACCGATGCTTCTCTCGGTCTGGGCGTGCCACTAAAACGTGTTAATACATTGTTACTTATAATTTCGGTAGCTTTAGCTGCTATCACGGTCTCTGCAGTAGGACCAGTTGGTTTTGTTGCTTTTGTTGCCCCGCAAATTGCCGCCCGACTCGCTCAAGTCGGTGCACCACCTATTACTTTGTCTGCAGCAATGGGTGGCTTCTTGCTCATTAGTTCCGATCTACTAGCTCGCAGCCTATTTCCCTGGGAAGTGCCAGTAGGCATTGTCACTTCTGCTCTTGGCGGTCCATTCCTGATTTGGCTCCTGTTACGCCAATCCAAGATACACAGTCGATAAATGCTGGTCATAGCTTTACTTAATCACAATTAATTCCAGCAAGGCTTAACGACGTATACAACCACCACATCAAAGCCCTGTTATAACCAGCAAACATCTAATTGAATGAGTTAAAAATCAAACAAAAGTGTAATACATAAACCAAAAGAATTAGTTAGAAAAGAATAACCTAAGTTAAGATGTCCCCTATGCGTAAAAATATCCACCAGATTTTCACCCACACCACAACTCGCCGTGGTTTTCTCGGATTGGCTCTTGCCGGTGGTGCAGCAGCTCTTGCAGCATGTTCCAACTCTGGATCTTCTACCAACAGCTCTAGTACCAGTAGTTCCGCAGCAAAAAGCAGTACCACAGCAGCTAATGAGCAACGCATCGTAGTCCTCAACACTGGCCAATTGGACAATATGCTTACCCTGGGAATTTTACCAGTAGGTGCAGCCAAGGCTAAGGGTGGTCAGGTAATCAATGAGTATCTTCGCGATGCTTTTGGTAGTGATTTCGACCTTGATTCCATTACAGACTGTGGCGTACGTGCTAACCCAGAGCTAGAAACAATCGCTAGTTTAAACCCAACGCTTATCTGTGCCAATGATCGTACCGATGAGGCTATTCTTAACCAGCTTAAAACGATTGCACCTGTGGTTACCGGATCTGGTGGTGGTGAAAATTGGAAGAAAGATTTTGTTACCATTGCCGAAGCAGTAGGTAAAAAATCTGAAGCCGAAGCACTTATCGCTTCTTATGAAGACGAATGTAGCACTTTCGGCAATTCCCTTACCACAGTACCTACCGTGAGCTTCCTGCGCACCAAAGATGACGCATTCCAAGTCTATGGTGTTAATTCCATGGCCGGTACCGTTGCTGCCGATTGCAAGCTCAACCGTCCTAGTTCCCAACAGTTTACTGATACTGCCGGGGTGAATATTTCTGCAGAACAGCTCTCTGAAGCCGATGCCGATTGGTTGTTCTACGGAATACAAGATGGTGCTACCGACCCAACTACTACTTCTACCTGGAGCACGCTTAACGCGGTAAATAACAACCAGGCAGTTGAGGTTGATTACGAGTCCTGGTACACCAATGCCTCTTATTTATCGGCCACCATTATCCGTGACTCATTAAAGGAACACCTCGCTTAACCATGTTGGAATCAGCCCGTCTTCGCGCCACTAATATTTCTGTGGGCTATGACTCGACCGTGATTAATAAAGATGTCACTGTTGACATCCCTAATGGGAAAGTCACAACAATTATTGGCGCGAACGGCTGCGGAAAATCGACACTGCTGCGCGGCCTATCACGACTTTTACCGCTTCAAGCCGGCAGTGTCACCCTTGATGGTCAAGAATTATCCTCATATAAGCATAAAGAGCTTGCTCGCAAAATTTCCATGCTTCCGCAATCTCCTACCGCCCCACCGGGGCTAACTGTGGCAGATTTGGTCGCCCGTGGCAGGCATCCACATCAAACCTGGTTACAACAGTGGTCACCAAGCCATTCAGAAGCCGTCGATAAGGCTTTAGAGCTCACTGGTATTAGTGATTTTGCCGAGCGCAGTGCCGATTCTCTTTCTGGCGGTCAGCGTCAGCGAGTATGGATTTCCATGGTTCTTGCCCAAGATACCGACATTGTTTTCCTCGATGAACCCACTACATATCTCGACTTAGCGCACAGCATTGAAGTTCTTGACTTAGTGCGCACGCTTAACAAAACTCAGGGAAAAACCATTGTTATGGTACTCCATGATCTTAATTTAGCTGCACGCTATTCAGACGAATTAATTATTATGCAAAAAGGGCAGTTAGCTGCCCATGGTTCGCCAAAAGACATACTTAATGAAACTGCGCTTTTTGACGCTTTTGGCTTGCGTTCTAGGATTATCGAGGATCCCTGCGCTGGTGGGCCACTTATCGTTCCTGAAGCTTAACCATTTTTAAAGTGGCAGGTATACACCTGCCACTTTATTTTTATCCCCGCACTATTTTTTAAGCAAATCAACTACTCGGTCACCAATTGCTGTGGTGCTCACACAACCACTACGAGTACTTATTTCTTCTAACACCGCAGCTTCAATACGCTGTGCATGAGCGGTATCACCTAAATGATGCAATAGCATAGCTGCAGAAAGAATAGCCGCAGTAGGATCAGCGATCCCCTTACCCGCAATATCTGGCGCTGATCCATGTACCGGTTCAAACATCGAAGGATACGTGCCCGTGGCATCAATATTGCCCGAAGCAGCTAAACCAATACCACCAGTAATAGCACCAGCAAGGTCAGTTAGAATATCGCCAAAAAGGTTATCGGTAACTATAACGTCGTAACGCCCAGGATCAGTAACCAAATAAATGGTGGCCGCATCAATATGATTATATTCCACGGTAACCTCAGGATATTCTTGGCTTACTTCCTCAACAGTGCGATGCCATAAAGAACCAGCATTAACTAACACATTAGTTTTGTGCACCAGTGTGAGATGTTTACGTCGATGCTGTGCGCGTGTAAAAGCATCACGTACTACTCGTTCTACGCCATAGCGGGTATTTTGAGAAACCTCACTAGCGATTTCCTGAGCAGTACCTTTCCGCAAAACGCCACCATTGCCACAATAAAGACCTTCTGTCCCTTCTCGCACAACGACAAAGTCAATATCACCTGGGTTAGTAAGTGGTGATTGTGTAGACGGATAAAGTTTTGCTGGGCGCAAATTGATGTGATGGTCGAGAGCAAACCGCATTTTGAGCAGCAAACCACGTTCCAAAATTCCCGGTGGAACCTGATCCGGTGCTCCAATCGCACCTAATAAAATAGCGTCATGTTCTTTAAGTGAAGCTAAATCTGCCTCGGTAAGCAACTCACCGTTTTTTAGGTAGCGACGTGCTCCTAGATCATAATCAGTTATTTCAATATCGTCGCGAACACTGCACAGCACTTTCAATGCTTCGGCAGTTACCTCAGGCCCGATGCCATCACCACCAATCACAGCGAGTTTCATATTATGGAACCTTTCTTCTCGCTATATGAACTAAAGTGAGTGTAACACACCGAGAAATAAGTACCTAGGAAATTACTATGCTCAATAAACGAAAAACCTTGCTCAAGGACCAATACGCTCTCCCATGAGCAAGGCTTAACTTAAAACATCTAACCAAGATCAACTTGTATAGCAGTCGCCCCCAGACGCGCAGCAATCTTTTCGACCAGCTCACTGGAAACTTCTCGCTCCACACGCAAAATTAAAATCGCATGATCACCCTTAATTGCTTGGGTTAACGCAGCCGCCTCAATATTAATATTTGCATTACCGAGTTCAGAGCCGACCACTCCTAAGGCACCCGGCACATCAGTATATTCAAAAAATAGGTTACGCCCAGTGGCACGCAAATCAACACCACGGCCATTAATACGCACTACTTTTTCCACGCGTTCCAAGCCAGTTAAGGCACCAACCACAGATATTGTTTCACCTTCTGAACCAATAACTTTAACCTCGACGACCGAACGGTGAGTAACAGATTCACTTGTACTCGATACGGTCAATTCCACACCACGTTCTTCGGCAATACGCGGCGCATTAACAAATGTCACAGATTCTTCCACGAAACCCGAGAAAAGCCCACGCAATGCAGACAAGCCCAAAGACTCAATGTCTTCCGTCGATAGTTCACCACGGGCTTCTACTTCCAACGCAACCGGTGCCGCACCAAGTAATCGACCAGCAACTAAACCTAATTTACGTACCAAATCCAACCAACGAGCAACTTCCTCACCAACACGCCCACCAGAAACATTAACTGCATCAGCAACGAATTCACCAGCAAGTGCTTTTAATACCGAGGAAGCAACATCGGTACCGGCTCGATCCTGTGCTTCTAATGTCGATGCACCTAAATGTGGTGTTACTACTACTTCCGGCAAATTAAAAAGTGGTGAATCAGTACATGGCTCCGTCTCAAAAACATCAAATCCAGCACCACGAATCCGACCGGAAATAATTGCTTCTGCAAGAGCTTGCTCATCAACAAGTCCACCCCGAGCAGCATTGATAATAATTTGCCCCGGCTTTGCTTGAGCCAATAATTCAGCGTTAAACATGTGCGTCGTCTCTTTTGTCTTAGGCAGATGAATAGTTACAAAATCTGCCCGAGCCATAAGTTCCTCAAGTTCCACCAGCTCTACACCAAGTTGTCCTGCTCGCGCCGGATTCGCATAAGGATCAAAAGCAATAATCTCAGTTTCAAATGCAGCAAGACGCTGAGCAAAAAGCTGACCGATATGCCCAAAACCAACAATACCGATAGTTTTGCCAAAAATTTCTACCCCCAGGAAATGCGAACGCTTCCACTGCCGCTCACGCAAACTCGCATCAGCTGCGGGGATCTGACGTGCAGTAGCAAGTAGTAATGAAATAGCGTGCTCACAAGCAGAATGAATATTCGAGGTAGGGGCATTAACTACCATCACGCCACGCGCGGTAGCAGCAGCAATATCAACATTATCTAACCCCACACCGGCACGGCCGATGATTTTAAGTTTCGCCGCAGCAGCTAATACTTCTGCGTCAACTGTGGTTGCTGAACGTACCAATAAAGCATCAGCTTCTGGTACAGCACCAAGTAATTCCACACGATTAGATCCATCAACCCACTGCACTTCTACTGCATCACCAAGTGCGTCAACAGTAGACTGCGCGAGCTTATCAGCAATTAATACAACGGGACGATCATGTGGGCTCACGACGCAAAACTCCTGGGGTTAAGATTCCTCGCATCTTTGATATAACCACATCAAAAATACGGCTATACACCCTCATAACGGCATATAACTGCCAATAGTTTAAACCACTTCCCCACCTTTATCTACTACTCGACAGTTTTTCACCGCTTCTCGCCGCAATCAACTATCTTGAGTAAATATAAAGCACTGGATGAGGCAAAAACTGCGTTACATAATCCACAACAATGTGTGCTACTGACTGGTCACTCGGAAGTGCCACTGCGCGATGTATTGTTTGTATAGCAGCATCGGCAAAAGTCGTGGCATATATTTCCTGTGCTCGCACATGGTTGCTCTGTGCTGCTAAATCAGAGTACATCACAAAAGATAATCGCAGACTGGCTAAATCTAATCCGTCAATCTGCTGGGCAGGTAGCACTACTGCTTTCTGTGGTAATGCTCGCTCATCGACAAAATGATCCAACCAATTAATCGCTGCATTCAGTTCTATCGGATTACGCTTATCGACGATAACCCCAACATTTTCTTGATTTAATGCTTCTTGATAGTAGTTCAGTGTTTCTTCTACTAGCTGTTCAGCACCGATATAGGCAAAAACATATCCGCCAACGTGCGCCATTGTTTTAGCCCACTTCACTAACACTGCTGGATCGGCTGTATTATCAACAACTACTGTCGGCACTAATTGATTATCACTACGATGAGTGTAATCAGAAATTTTTGCTTCCAGTTCTCTCGTTATCTGATAAGGATCCTCATCACTAACACGCAGTGCAATCATAGTTCGTCCAGGAAAGACTAAACTACCGCCACCAAGAATCTGGGTAGGAATTTCCTCACCCAGACGAATTTGTTCTGCAAGCTGCGCATCAGTGCCAAAATGATCACCTAAAGCAATAAGCGGCTGATCATAAAGCCCCGCCACCATTTTCATATTATTTCTGCTTATCCTGGGATCGGGATAATCCATCACTCGCACGTCTGCACCATAACTTCGTGCTGTTGCAATTGCGGCAATACTTGATTGCCCATCAGCTATAACAATCGGTGCTATTCCGGCATCACGCTTTGATTGTGCAGGAAAAGCGGCTGCTTTATTTTTCTTATGCCCGTCATCGTAACTATTAGTTAGTATTTTTTCCTGCATATGCGGATCCCATCCAGGAAGCAATAATTCTGGGGTATCACTATCTAAATGGGCTACCTCCCGAACAACATTGCCAGCATGGGTAATATAATGCGGGTGAAATTGCACCGCGGTCATCTGCCCTAGTGCAGCAAAATTACCGGGATCATGTTGTACGACCATTCCACCCGTCGATGCAGCTATGTCCACCGAACCTACCGTAAGTATATAACGTGCACCTAAGCGCACAATTTCTTCCAGAATACTCATGCGCTTTCCTTCAATCAGGGTCAGCATTGGTGCATGAGATACAACCGCGATACTTGCTGCACGTAATTGATCCTGAACATTATCAGCAGCAATGACCACAGTATCTGAAGCATCAAAAAAGAGCTGCGAGGCAGCCACACCTGTGTTTTCATCACCACCAATTACGCGCGGAGTAGCTGCAAAAGATTGGGAAACATGTCGATTGAGATTATCCACCCGAGCTTCTAGATAAGGATCGCTACCAGTACGACTAATACCCGCCCGTGGATCCTTATCCGCTGGTGTACAAGCAACTATACATCCCATAATTGCTAGTACTGCTACCCAGTTCCTACGCACTTCGTAAAACCCCCTTACAACTATTCACGAAGCACTTTACTGGATAAACGCGTTAGGGCCTTCCTCACCACCGGCAAGATCATATTCATCAACGTCGTGGATAGCAGGTTTACCCATTGCTTCCTCAATCATCGTTACGAAACGCCGACGTCGATCACGGAAAAAATTATTTGCATCCGCATTAAGAATCAACTTTGGATCAAGCAGATGTCCTTCTAAGATCGCATCGAAATCTGTATCGTCAAGAAGCGACTTTGACTGCATCCGAATCAAATACCGCGCTGGTGAAGAATCTTCTACCATGACATGTGTACGCCGCGACATTGGGGTACGGTTAAGCACGCTTTGCGCAAGTACTGGATCAATATCATTCATTTCACACCACATGGCCGGGAAGATCTGCCTAAAATGCACACCTAGATACGTAAACGTAGCAGCATTAAAAGGTTGTGCGGTACGCCAATCTTTTGCACCACGACCCATAATGAGTGCATAAATACCCTTATATAATCCAGAATTATGCCCGGCAGATAATAAACGCGACTCCACAAAACGCGCCTGGTGAACCGATTTAGGAGTCAAAGCTGCCACATCTTGAGAATAGTCGCCCAGCTCATTAGCTGCGGCGGCACGAATCCAAGCACTTACTTGATCAACATCTGCACCCGAGCGCGCCTTAATTGAAGCTGCGCCATAAAGCTCACCAAATACGCCACACCAAAACCATTGATTGAGCCGATCCCAGGCACTACGCGTGGACAACACTCCATGTTCTTCACTCAAGCTAGCAACAATAACTGCAAGTGGAATCAACTGTGCGGTATAAGGGACTTGATCGGTGGTAATAATGCACCGCTCAGCCATAAAATGTGCCGCTGCCCGGAAAGCAGCACGCATCTTTTCTGCCGCAGGAATATACTCAGCCAAAGTTAAACGCAAAATAGCTTCCCGATGTCCACGTGCAGCGCCATTTTTTGCAGTGACATATAGGGCAACTGCGGTAAGAAAATCAGTCTGGCAGATACCATCTAACGCTGGGAATTTACGCAGTACCGACTCAGTTTTCGCCCAATCCTCTTTGAGTGAAAACTCTGGGTCTTGAATACCAAAAACAGCGGTAAGAAGCTCGAATACATCCATTTGCAATCCGCTGGAATTAGCTTGCGCAAAAATAGAACCGATGCCAGCTTGTGCAGTTTCTCGATCCAATCGAATCATAGGAACTCGATAGCGCACCAAAGGTTTCAAGATTTGATTGTGGAAACGCTTGGTTAATTCAAGAACTTCTGAGTCGGCATGAGCTGCAAAATCAAATAGAAGATCCGTTCCGCTATCTGAGAGCAATGCCGATAACGGTAAGAAACCTGCCGCCACAGCTTGTTCCATACTAGTTATTCCACCGGCAATTTCTGGCCCATAGTGAGACTTCACTTCACCATTTTGGTTCACAGAAATAACAGCTTCATCGGGCATAATATCCGATTCCACGGCTTTACGAATATCAATGAAATAACGACGCTGGACGCGTTTTTGCCTAAAATCTACACTCTGCACCATGCCATCACCACGTAGAGCTTGATACAAAGTAGTCAGCCGCTGTTGCCCATCAAGAAGCAAAAGACCTGGTGCTTCCCCGGTATCAGGAGCACCTTCTACCGGACGTGGTTTAAAGCGCATAGGTTCGTTTCTGGTATCAAGCGCCATAATTGATCCCATTGGGTATCCACGTAGCACGGTGACAATCAGCGAACGAATTTGATCAACATCCCAGCGAAAAGAACGTTGGAAATCTGGTAACTGCAAATCACCGCGATCAATACGGTGGAAAAGGTCAATGAGATCATAGCTTGGCGTAAGAAAACCCATAGACCTTATCCTAGTCTGGTTATACCCACTTAGCTAAGCCTAATGTGGAGAACATACTTCTTCGTGTTCGAGATGTCCTTTTTCTTCTAACTGAATAGTCGAATGCCCAATGCCTAATTTACGCAGTTCAGCCTGGGCAGTATCAAGCACTACCCCAGGTGTTACATTTTCATCAAGAATCAAATGGCAGGTGGCCAAGGTCTCGTTTCCATCAAGCGACCACACGTGCAAATCATGAACCGATTCCACCCCCACCACAGTTTTAAGAGCATGCTCAACTCGCCTCATATCCATATTGGCAGGTGCATGCTCCATAAGCACCATCGTTGTTTTTTTCAATAACTGGAAAGAACGCGGCAAAATCATTCCGGCAATAATCAAAGACCCAATGGTATCCACCCAGGTAATTCCGGTAAATTTCAATACAATTGCCGCGACAATCACTACGACTGACCCAAATAGATCCACTAGGACGTGCAGATAAGCGCCTTGTAGGTTGACACCTTCGTCTTTATGCCGATGTAACACCAAAGCGCCAAAAATGTTTGCGGTCAAGCCAATAATGCCGACAACAAGCATCATGGTGGAATTGACTTCTTCCTGACTGCGCAACCGCGAAATTGCCTCAATAACAATCCATACTGAAATAGCAGTCACCGTCACCGCATTAATCAAGGCGGCCATCACCTCAACGCGCCGGTAGCCAAAAGTCGCAATAGAATTTGCTTTTCGACAAGCAATCAACATTGCCACCAAAGCAACAATAAGACCGGTGGAGTCACTAAGCATATGCATTGCATCTGATAGCAATGCCAATGAACCACTTAATAAGCCACCAATAACCTCAGCTAAAAATACTGCCGTAGTAAAACCGATGACAGCAATAAGGGCTTTAAGACTACTCGGCACATGCGCATGATCATGTCCATGGCTGTGACCGTGACTGTGATCATCTCCGTGATGATGACCGTGTCCCTGGTGGTCATGGTTGTGCGCATGATGGTCATGAGTATGTCCCTGATGGTCATGAGCATGTTCATGTACCGCATGTGAGTGAAGATGCGCAGCATGTGCTGTAGTTTCACCGCGTGCTGGAATATATTGCGGAACACGTTGGTTTTGATAAAGCTTACGGCGGTGCGAATCTGGTGCATTGGTCATAGTTTAGGATCATAGCAAGATTTTCAATAATTTCACTTAATTGAAAACAAAAAATAGGTCACACTATGAAAAAACAATTCCTAAAGAAAAATGCCCCTACCGTTAAGCAGGGACATTAGTTCATTCTGTCTACTTCGCCACGTTATCAAATCAAGCAGAAAATAAAACCAACTTTTCCGATAACTAATCTCTAAGTAGCTAACCCCTAAGCGGTTTCAGAACGGGCATCAACTTTAACCCAGCTCATCATATCTCGCAGCGCAGCGCCAGTCTTTTCAATCTCATGATTAGCATATTGAGCACGCAGGGTTTCTAGTTCCTTATTGCCACCTTCTACGTTTGCTACCAAGCGCTTTACAAAAGTGCCATCTTGGATATCAGCTAGAATTTCCTTCATCCGCTTCTTGGTATCAGCATCAATAACCCGTGGGCCTGCCAGATATCCACCAAACTCCGCGGTGTCAGATACCGAGTAGTTCATATTGGCAATACCGCCTTCAAACATAAGGTCAACAATAAGCTTCATCTCATGTAAACACTCAAAATATGCCATTTCTGGCTCATAACCAGCCTCAACAAGAACCTCAAAACCAACTTTGATAAGTTCTTCCACGCCACCACACAGAACAGCTTGCTCACCAAAAAGATCAGTCTCAGCTTCAGCTTTAAACGTAGTAGGAATAACTCCCGCACGAGCGCCACCAATAGCAGCCGCATAGGACAAAGTTAACGCTTGTCCTTCGCCTTGGGGATCTTGATCAACAGCAATAAGCGTCGGCACGCCTTTGCCATCAACAAACTGACGACGAACCAAATGACCTGGTCCTTTAGGCGCAACCATACCTACCGTGATATTTTCCGCCGGTTTAATCAAACCGAAATGAATGTTTAATCCGTGGCCAAAAAGCAAAGTATTACCATCACGTAAGTTCGGCTCAATCTGCTCAGTGAAAATAGCTGCCTGAGAAGTATCCGGAGCCAAAATCATAATGACATCTGCCCACTCAGCCGCCTCAGCAACAGGCAAAACCTCAAACCCAGCCTCTTGAGCTTTCTCGGCAGACTTTGATCCTTCACGCAAACCGACGACTACCTCGACACCTGAATCACGCAAATTCTGTGCATGGGCATGCCCTTGCGAACCATAACCAATAACTGCAACCTTACGCTGTTGAATAAGCGATAGATCCGCGTCTGTATCATAAAAAACTTCGATTGCCATAAAAATACCTTTCTAAATTGGAATATCTTATATGTACCACACAATGAGATTAAAACCGGTATTAATCTCATTTAATGGGAAGTTTATCGGCTTTGCCGGGGAGCCATTGTTTTAGGTCCACGGTGTAGTGCGATCTGCCCAGAAGAAATCAATTCCCGAATACCAAAAGGCTCAAGAACATCCAGCAGCGCATTAAGCTTGTCTTTAGTACCTGTCGCCTCGATAACAACTGAATCTGGCGCTACATCAACAACTCGTGCCCGAAAAATATTGGCAGCATCAACAACCTGTGGTCGATCAGAAGCATCAGCATTAACTTTGACCAGCATGAGTGCTCGTGCAATTGTGGAATCTTCTTCCAAACGCACCACTTTCAACACCGGAATCAACTTATTCAGTTGTTTAGTAATCTGCTCCATATTGAGTTGGTCAGCATCGACAACAATTGTTATTCGATTAATACCCTTATTTTCCGTACGTCCGGATACAAATGACACCAAACTAAAACTACGACGGGTAAACATAGCAGCTATACGCGAGACAATACCGTCAACGTCTTGTACCAAAACACTCAAAATATGACGAGTGACAGTGCTATTCGTAGTCATTTTCTACTCTCCTGCCGCAGTATGGGAATTATGTTTTTGAGCCTGCTCCATGCTTTCGTCAATGACAGCATGAATACTTTGGGGTTCCTCGCCTGCTGATTGATCAGCTTCAAAGAAAGGACGTAAACCACGGGCATATTGAATCTCTGAATTAGATGCCCCTTGAGAAACCATCGGCCATACCTGTGCATCTTCACCAACAATAAAATCGATAACCACTGGACGATCATGAATTGATCGAGCTTTTTCAATTGCCGGAATAATTTCTTCCTCTTTGGTTACCCGGAGGGCCACACAACCTTGAGCCTCAGCAAGCTTCACAAAATCTGGCATATACTCATCTTGCTCACGCAACTTGGTATGCGAATAGTGGCGATCATAAAACAGCGTCTGCCATTGACGCACCATGCCTAGATTACCGTTATTAATCAAGGCGACTTTAATAGCAAAACCTTCTATTGCAGAGGTAGTTAGTTCTTGATTGGTCATTTGAAAACAACCATCACCATCAATCGCCCATACTTCCTTATCCGGCGCGCCAGCTTTTGCTCCCATAGCTGCTGGTATCGCATAACCCATGGTTCCTGCCCCGCCAGAGCTTAACCACGTGCGTGGCTGTTCAAAATCAAGGAATTGCGCTGACCACATCTGGTGCTGGCCCACACCAGTACAATAAATCGCATCCGTGCCCACAGTTTCGGCAATGGCGCGAATAACCTGCTGTGGCTCTAGTAACCCATCATCGCTGCGATCATAACCACGTGGAAATTTCTCTTTAAGTTCAAACAAATAATTACGCCACTGGGAAATATTTATGCCACTAGCTACCCGTTTTTTAAAGGTAGTCAATAGCGCTTCTAATACCTCGCGAGCATCGCCAACAATAGGGACATCTACTGCACGTAATTTACCGATCTCAGCAGGATCAATATCTGCATGAATCACCTTCGCCTCTGGAGCAAAAGTACTTAATACGCCAGTAACCCGGTCGTCGAAACGCGCACCAATGGTAATCAAAAGATCAGATTTTTGCATTGCTCCCACTGCAGCAACCGTGCCATGCATACCTGGCATCCCCATATGTAATGGATGAGAATCAGGGAAGGAACCCAATGCCATCAAAGTTGTAACAACTGGAATCCCAGTATGTTCGGCAAAAGCGAGTAGTTCCCGATGAGCTTCTGCCTTAATTACCCCACCGCCAATATATAAAACCGGCTTCTTTGACTCTGCAATTAATTTAACTGCTTGTTCAATAGGGCGATTATGCGGCACAGTAACCGGCTTATACCCAGGTAGATCAATAATTGGCGGCCACGAGAACTCCATCTCCGCTGCCTGAATATCTTTAGGAATATCTACCAAAACTGGACCGGGACGGCCAGTACTTGCCAGATGAAAGGCTTCTGCTATTGCTTGCGGAATCTCTTCCGGGGTAGTGACCATAAAATTATGTTTGGTCACTGGCATCGTAATACCGCGAATATCAGCTTCTTGGAAAGCATCCGTACCAATAAGGTGACGCCCAACCTGACCAGTAATAGCCACCATTGGTACTGAATCCAAGTATGCATCTGCAATCGGAGTAACAAGATTGGTTGCACCCGGTCCAGATGTTGCCAGACATACCCCTACCCTACCGGTAGCCTGAGCATATCCAGTTGCCGCATGACCTGCGCCTTGTTCATGGCGCACCAACACGTGACGTACCTTCTTTGAAGCATAGAGCGCATCATAAAGCGGCAAAACTGCGCCGCCTGGAAGACCAAACACTAGGTCAATTCCCAACTCTTCAAGCGATCTCACAATTGCATCAGCACCGGTCATACGTTGTGGTTTTGATGGTCGTATACGCTGTGCAATTGTGGCGGGACTGGGGTGAGTGGAAGCTGCCACGACTTCAAACTCCTTGGGTTAAGAAACGTGCATCAATAATTGTTCAAAACCGCGAATGGATGGGGGTCACCCGCATTCTCGTTTTCGAACGCTCCATAGTCATGTGGATAAGCCATGAAAAAACCCTCGCGAAGCACTTGTGATGCTTCCGAGGGCGCTTGACATTGACGACTTATAGGTTAAGCCGCGGCCGGCAAGCGCCGCGCGGTAATCACTACAAGTCGAATAATGTTCATAAGCAGTCATGCTACACCGTGCATTATGTTTTCTGCATCTCGACAGCTATTGCTGGTTACCCCCACCATAGATAACCGGGGAAAATATAGCAAAAATCACATTTTTATTTCCCTTTTACCCTTATCTCATTCTTAACACCCCATCAATAAACATGTACTCAGTACACTAGTGACACATGCCGTTGAATTACATTGCATCTGCATTATGGGCTTGGGTAGCCACCACCGGAATAACGCTTGCTTTACTCATAACTGCCGCATTTCTAGTTCCGCGTGCCGGCCGCCTAGTTATGCGAATTATTGAACGCAAGGTATTAGCCGAAGACACTGATGAGTCCAAAGCCTATCTTGCTATAGCTGGTGTGGCGATCTATGTCAGTCAGATCATTGCCTACTTTCTTATTTTCGCTTTCATCTTGCAGGCACTTGGCTTCTCTCTATCCTCTGCTGCACTGCCAGCAACTGCAGCTTCAGCAGCAATTGCGTTAGGTGCTCAGTCAATTGTTGCTGATTTCCTGGCTGGTTTTTTCATTCTTACTGAAAAACAATATGGTGTCGGTGACTGGGTGCGCTTCGAAGGTGGTAAAACCACTGCTGAAGGCACAGTTATCCAAATCACTATGCGTGCCACTCGAATCCGTACCCTTGCTGAAGAAACGGTTACCATTCCTAATTCCTCTGCCGGAGTATCTATTAATAATTCCAACTATTGGTCTTCAGCAGTCGTGGTTATGCCCATCCCACTACTAGGATCGCACTCTATTTATGATGCTATTGAGCGCTCCACACGAGCTGCTCAGCGCGCACTAACCAAAAAAGAAATCGCTTCTGAAATACTTGGTGAACTCAGTGTGCACGAATCAACCGCAATTACCGCCCCAAGCACAGTCGGTATGCCATGGACAGTAAATATTCGCTTTATTTGCCAAGTAAAACCTGGCAGTCAATGGCGAGTTGAACGTGCTATTCGCACCAGCATTATCGACGAATTCTGGCCACAGTACGGTTCCATCCCTACTGCTACTGGTCTTCCCGAACCAGGAAGCCAATTTCTTGACAGCGTCAACCATGACATGTCTCGCCGATTAACTTCTGATCCAGCCCACACACCATCGACTTGGCCGGATCATACTCAAGCTGATAAAACTGACGCTAATAAGCTCACCAGGTCTATCAAAAAGCACAATGACCAAGCACAGGCTAAATCAACTATTGTTGCTCAGGCAGCTACTGAAACCGAACCTCAAGTAGTCACTCTACCTAGCAGTGATGCTCAAGATCCGGCACGTAAGCACGAGGCACACAATGATCCTGCCGCTACGCAACCTCGATTTACTGCTAATCAAGAAAAAAACGACCAGGATCACACTAAGCCAGCAGTTTCAACTGAGCAATCAACCTGGCACAAAATGCTTACTCTTGGTGGACGAATGCGTGCATCGACAGCAGTGCTCTTACTTATTTTTGGTGTTCTCATTATTTTGCGTGGTTTAACCTTCGAGACAAACCATGCGGATACCAATGGGGTACTTGCACCTGCACCACAAAACCAAGTGGTTTCCCCAACTTCTGTGCCACCAACATCGCCAGTTATCGAAACTACGCAGGCACCGTCGACAAGCGAAATAATCCCAGAGGAATCTCTGGTGTCTACTCCTGTGTTAACCACAGAGCCTAATACTGCTGAGGAAAGTACAGACAGTAATGTCTCGATTGAAGAAACACCCATAGAATCGGCTGCTCCCACTACAGATCACAATACTGATGCTACGCAATCACCACAGGAACCAGATAACCCTCAAGTTCAAAATCCGACGCAATAGTAGCTAGGATGTACTGCCATGAGCGCTCACCCCACATCTGCACGCGAAGAAAAAGATTCAGTGGTTTTTTCCCCTGATCGAACTCACCTACTAGCTGCTGGTTTGATGACTATCATGATGATTCTTATTCTTGCCAGCTTGCCCTGGTATTTCATGGTGGTTACTGCGCTTCCGCTGATTTTTATTCTATGGGTTCTGCGCGCCAAAACAGTGCTTAACGACGAAGGCATTAGCGCCACATATCTTTTTAAAAGCGCCCAACAAGCCCACTGGAACGAGATCTCTGGGGTGGGTTTTCAAGGTGCTAAAGCTTTTGTTGAGCGTAACGACGGTACTAGCTTTTCTCTTCCCGGAGTAACTTTTAATTCTTTGCCTGCTTTAGAAGAAGCTTCAGCCGGGCGTATTCCCGATGCTTTATCTCAAGGGCTTGCTGCTGCTAACGATAAGGTTCGAATTGTGCGTCGCGATGGTCAAGAAATTTTGATCAGCAAACAAGAATATGAGGCACTACAGGCGAAGAAACAATCAGATACTGAATCTGCTTAAAGTTCGAGTTGACTTAGATTTTTTGTATCTTCACTGCTTTAATGAGTACTACGCCACAAGCGAATCGCCGATAACGACTCTCACCCGGAGTCAGATAACTTCTCTAACCAGCCCACTTATAACCAGCTCACTCGAAAGTAAACATGTTTCCGCTTCGATCTAAAGCAACAACCATCAGCCGCAATGCTTCAGGTGCCCGTGCACTATGGCGTGCTACTGGAACTCAAGAGCATGAGTTCGGTAAACCCATTGTGGCTATCGTTAATTCTTATACCCAGTTTGTTCCCGGCCATGTGCATTTAAAAAATGTGGGTGACATTGTTGCCCAAGCGGTACGCCATGCAGGCGGGGTACCCAAAGAATTCAATACCATTGCAGTTGACGATGGTATTGCAATGGGTCATTCTGGAATGCTTTATTCTCTACCTTCGCGGGAAATCATCGCCGATTCCGTTGAATATATGGTTAATGCGCATACTGCTGATGCCATGGTGTGCATTTCAAACTGCGATAAAATTACCCCAGGTATGCTCAATGCGGCTCTGCGACTAAACATTCCGGCTATATTTGTCTCCGGTGGACCAATGGAAGCCGGAAAAGTCGTTGCAGTCAACGGTATCGCTCATGCTGCTACTGATTTAGTTACTGCTATTACTGCTTCAGCTAACACTACAATTTCGGATAATGATCTCACTGCTATTGAGGCTTCAGCATGTCCTACCTGCGGCTCATGCTCAGGCATGTTCACCGCAAACTCAATGAATTGTCTTACCGAAGCACTTGGACTTTCGCTTCCTGGTAACGGAACCACCTTAGCTACGCATACGGCACGTAAACAGCTTTTTCAAGAAGCTGGAACAATGATTGTTGATATCTGCCAGCGCTATTACGGTGAGGAAGACGAATCTGTCCTACCACGTAATGTGGCTACAAAAGATGCTTTTATCAATGCCATGGCACTTGATATGGCCATGGGGGGCTCAACAAATACTATTTTGCATACTCTTGCCGCAGCACAAGAAGGCGAGATTGATTTTACGCTTTCCGATATTGATGAGTTGTCCCACCGAATTCCGTGTATCTCCAAGGTGGCCCCCAATGGTACTTACCATATTGAAGATGTCCATCGTGCCGGTGGCATCCCAGCGATTTTAGGAGAACTGCGTCGCGCTGGAATGCTGAATGAAGACGTACACACCCTTGCCTATGACACTGTCGATGGCTGGCTTAATGATTGGGATATTCGTGGCGGTAAAGCAATCGACCGAGCCATCGAGCTCTTTCATGCGGCTCCTGCAGGAATACGTACTACCGAAGCATTTTCACAGTCCACACGCTGGGATTCGCTCGATCTAGATCCAGAAAATGGTTGTATTCACGACACCGCACACGCCTATAGCGAAGATGGTGGATTAGTTATTCTCCGAGGCAATATCGCTCCAGATGGTGCGGTATTAAAAACTGCCGGTGTAGAAGAAGAACTGTGGGAATTCTCTGGTCCAGCTCGAGTAGTTGATAGCCAAGAGGCAGCAGTATCTACCATTTTGAACCGTGAAGTACAACCAGGTGAGGTTGTGGTTATTCGTTATGAAGGACCTTCCGGCGGTCCTGGTATGCAAGAAATGTTGCACCCAACCAGCTTTCTTAAAGGAGCAGGTTTAGGTAAAAAGTGTGCATTAATCACCGACGGTCGTTTCTCTGGTGGTACCTCAGGTTTATCTATTGGCCATATTTCTCCTGAGGCGGCTCATGGTGGGGTTATCGGTCTCATTAAAAATGGGGATCCGATTAGTATCTCTGTGAGTAATCGAACTTTGAATCTCGATGTATCGGATGAAGAAATCCAGCGTCGTCGTAAAGAAATGGAACAATCAGATAATCCCTGGACCCCGCAGCGTAACCGAAAAGTCTCTAAAGCATTGCGTGCCTATGCGGCAATGGCAACCTCTGCTGATAAAGGCGCTGTTCGCCAAGTAGATTAACCGTTCCTAGAAATAACCTAATCTCAGTGTGCGTTTGCCTGTATTTTCCCTGCGTTATTTTCCTAAAAACGCAGGGTTTTTACTTACTCTGTACAGTTAATAGCTTTTAGTGCTGCAGCCGCCAGTACAAGTAAACAAAAACCGGACACGTTTTTGTTGCGTGTCCGGTTTTCCCCAGAAATATTTATGTGCTGTAGTTGCGCTCTAGCGTTAGATACTTTTTAGAAAGGGTTAACTCCAGCGCCAAACCACCATAATGCCACTGCCGCAGCAATACCAAGGATGGAAAAAATCCAAGAACTTACCAGTGGTCGACGAGCCCAACTACGAGAAATATCGAATGAATAAATACCTGGACCGGTAAATTGCAGTGCGAGTGCAATACCGGTGACCACCAATGCCAACCATATTCCATCAGGAAGATTAAAATAGCTAGTCAACGTGGTTGTATCTAAGGTATGGAGGGCACTAAAAATAGTTACTACTGTGGCTACCGCTGCTGCCACGGGAGTAAGTAGGCCAAAGATAAGAAATACGCCCGCGGCTAGTTCTAATGCTGGTATCCCTACCGCAAGCACCTCAGCCATCGCATAGCCATCCATGCTTGCTTGAAAACCATTAAGTCCGCCGCTATTACCAAGTCCAAAGAAAATTCGTACCGAATCACTAATGAGATAGATTGCCATCACTACGCGTAAGAGTGCAAGGCCAAAATCGATAGTTCCACGTTTTGCTTGTACCACTAGCGCTTCCGATTCCATAGCTGGAACAGGTACCGGTTGCTCATAGCTATTAAGCGGGGTGGCTACTGTAGTAGCCGGCGCTAACGGCTGTGCTGGAGCAAAATCCTCATCGTTGTAATGCGAAATCGGCGCGTCTGAGGCAAGCCGCTGGTTACGATCAGGGTGTTCAAAAACTGTAGTCTCTTGTGCCACCGGGGAAAGTGTTGGTTCTGGGCGTTGAATCACCGTCGTTTGAGTGTCCTCAACAGCTGGTTCCTGCTTTTCGACGGAATGTGCTTCTGCTTGCTTCGAAAATTGGGCAGCTTTAAACTCGGTGGTTACCGCATCGCTAACATCAGTTACTGCCAATACGTCTTGTTCTGGATCAATCGCCTGCGGTGCCGCGCGCCCGGCGCGCTGGTAAAGGTTATGTTCCTTAGCGTCATATGTGGGAACATCGTCTAACTCGTCAAATTCAGTAGCACGATCTGGGGTATTCTTTTCGCTCATGCATCCAGGGTAAGCGACTTTTCAATTTCGCTAGGAACCTTTTCGGCGTGCCTTATGCAGAAATCGCGTCTAGGTCACACTGAACAGTTCTGCAATACCTCGCGTAGTATCTCGCGTTCTAATTCCGTGACCGCGAGAGTGTAACTGCTTTTCACAGTGACTACTCGCTGTGCAAATGTACATTGATACTCGGTTATTGGTAGCCATTGTTCAACAGTATGAGCGCTTTTTGCTTTATTAGCACTCTCGGTTGTTGCTTGGAGGTTTAATGGATCATTAGCAAAATTTCTTCGTTTATCCTCATCCCAGGCGTATGCTCCAAAATACCATGCTTGTGCCAAGGCGACGATGTGGTCAATGGGTACCAATGCTGAGGTGTCATTTCCACGCTGAAAATAGATAGTTTCGCCAGTATAAACATCGTCAAGTATTCCGCTTTGTACCACGCAATCTCGGGTTTCTGGTTTATAGGTCACCTCACGTAAATCTCGTTTGAGAATGTCATTGCGGGTATCGCACCCATTATGTCCATACTCTACTGTGACATCATCGCTCCAGCGCTGACCAAATTGAGCGCGTTCATATGTTGGTATAAGTGGCGAGTATTCAAAACTAGGTAGGTTTTCTAGCAGCTCTAATATTTCTAATGAATTATTTGGTTGAGTAGTTTTAGGCTGGGTTAACCGGCCGTAGCCTAGCTCAGTATTCGTGTATACCAGCGCAATAATGGCCACCAGTGCTACCAAAGAACTAAAAATAACGATTATTTTTTTCATATCTTCACTACCCTAACAATCAGGGTGGACATGATCTTTTGTAGAGTCAGTTCATACTCTACAATTGTTGATATGACAACTTCGTCCGAGTGGGTAGGTTCTGCCCGTTATGCCAGCGCCGGTGAGTTTATTCGCGATACCAACTACATTGACGATCGCATTGTAGCCAGCGCCGATAAACCTACCGTAGAACAAGATAATCGCACCTTATGGCCAGTCGAGCCACACCGTTATCGTCTTGTTGCCGCACGCGCATGTCCCTGGGCGCATCGCACAGTAATTACTCGTCGACTTAAAGGACTCGAAGGGGTTATTTCCTTAGCTTTAGCAGGACCTACTCATGATCAACGCTCATGGGCTTTTAATCTCGATCCTCACGGGGTAGACCCCGTACTTGGTATTGCACGCTTACAAGATGCTTATTTTGCCCGATCCCCACACTATCCACGTGGTATTACTGTTCCTGCCATTGTTGAGGAAAGCACTGGTGTGGTGGTGACCAATGATTATCCCAGTATTGTTGTCGATTTTAATGAGCAGTGGCACGCTTATGAACGAGACAATGCGCCCGATCTTTATCCTCAGCAGCTACGTGCAGAAATAGATCCACTTATTCGCACTATTTTCACTGAAGTCAATAATGGTGTGTATCGATGTGGGTTTGCAGGTACTCAAGACGCCTATGATGCAGCGTATGCTCGACTTTTTACTGCTTTAGATTGTTAGAGCAACGGCTTTCCACTCGTCGTTATCTCGTTGGTGATCACATCACCATTGCTGATATTTATCTCTACCCCACTTTGGTGCGTTTCGACGCTGTATACCACGGACATTTTAAATGTAATCGTAATAAGATCACCGAAATGCCAGCGTTATGGGGATATTTACGTGATTTGTATCAGACTCCTGGTTTTGGCGATACAACTGATTTCACGGAGATAAAACAGCACTACTACATTGTTCATAGCGATATTAACCCCACTCAAGTTGTTCCTCAAGGACCAGATCTTAAAGGACTTTTCACCCCGCACGGGAGAGAAAAACTAGGTGGTAACCCTTTCGCACCCGGTGTTAGTATGCCAGGACCAATTCCCACCGGTGAAGAGGTAAAAAACCCGATAATGCCCTAAAGGTATTACCGTAATTCTTTAGCTGCGTTTAAAACTGCACTAGTTAGTTGTTCCAGCGCTGGCGATTCTAAGCGCCAACGCTGCCAATATAAGGTTGTTTCTACAACTGAATCATCCAAGCGCACCACATCACCAGCATCAACTAAAGCCACAGCATCCTCTTCTGGTAGCAGCGCCCAGCCTAACCCTACTCGAGCAGCTTCAATAAAGGCCTCGGCACTAGGAATTTGTGAAATTCGACGTTGCCGCACCGGATGTGCTACCCGATTACGTAAATCCTCTGATTGCAAACTGTCGCGCGGGCCAAAACGTAACGCCGGCATATACTCCCAATCTATTTTTCCTGCAGTGGTGTATTGGGCGAGTAATTGAGGATGCGCTACGGAAAAATAACGCATTGTGCCTAACCGAATAGATTCGCAGCCACTTACGGGAGCTTCTTCCCTCGTTACCGCACCAAGCACATCCCCGCGGCGCAATAGCGTCAATGTTGCCGACTCATCTTCAATACGCAAATGCAAAGAAGCATTATCGATACGAGCTACCTCAGCTAATACCGGTTTAAACCAAGTAGCCAAAGAATCTGCGTTAATAGCTACTGCTAATGGGATTCGCGCAAGTCTGCCTTGAAGTTGTGCTTCTGTTTCTGCTTGCAAGAGCGCCATACGCCGAGCGGCTTGCACCATCACTTCACCTGCATCGGTTGTTGTTACTGGGTTGGCCCGACGAAGTAATACCCGACCGGCACTTTTTTCCAATGCTTTTACTCGCTGGCTTACCGCGGAGGCAGAAATTCCCAGCACTAGTGCAGCCGATTCGAAGCTTCCTTCGTCG
Source organism: Corynebacterium kutscheri (assembly GCF_000980835.1). Taxonomy (NCBI): domain Bacteria; kingdom Bacillati; phylum Actinomycetota; class Actinomycetes; order Mycobacteriales; family Corynebacteriaceae; genus Corynebacterium; species Corynebacterium kutscheri. Next base: position 872,441 of record NZ_CP011312.1, on the reverse strand, counting down.
ACAATTGCTAACAACGTATGCAAATGAAGCGGGTTCATGAAGCTATTCTAAACTAAGCTGAAAAACTTTTATTTTACTTCATTAGTCAAGGAGCGTAAAAATACTCACATGAGTATTGCGCTATCGGGGTTCTTAGTTGGACTCTCCCTCATTGTTGCCATCGGACCACAAAATGCGCTCATTATTCGACAGGGCATTAAACGCGAAGGCATTATTGCGGTCATACTAGTTTGCTTGATCAGCGATATTATTTTGATCTTTGGCGGCACCCTCGGTGTGGGCGCGCTGGTCGAGCAAGCACCCATTGCGCTTACCATTCTTAAATGGTGCGGCGTAGCGTATCTAGCTTGGTTTGCATTCCATTGCTTTAAAGATGCGTTCAAAAAGGATGTCGAATCTATCACTATTGATAGCGTTTCCCCACAAAGCACTGCTTTTGACTCCAACCAAGCCACTAGTCTAGCACCGGTAACAACCACTACCCGCCCCGTTACCTATACTTCACCTCAAACACGCAGCTGGGTTAAACCAATGCTTGCCGCTCTCGCTTTTACGTGGCTCAACCCAGCTGCTTACATTGATGTATTAGTTATGCTTGGTGGAATTGCTAACCAACATGGCCCTGATGGCCGCTGGGTATTCGCTGCTGGTGCACTTGCTGCTAGTTTCCTATGGTTTCCTTCGCTAGGGTTTGGTGCAGTGTATTTCTCAAACGTGCTTAGCAAACCAAAATCTTGGCGAATTATTAATTTCTGTGTAGGCATCATCATGATTATTATGTGCCTTCGTCTGCTCATGCACTAAAGCATAAAACCTAAAAACCTGTGCCACTGCAGATAATTTTCACAGTAATACAGGTTTTTATTTTTAACGTGTTATTCCATAAAAAGATCCACCAAAGTCTTGGTGTACTGATCACGCTGTACAGAAAAAATATCTTTCGCTTCAAACCTATCGACGATTTTTCCACTACGCACCACGCAGATCTCATCGGCAAGCTCATGCACACAGGCTAAATCATGAGAAACAAAAATGAAGCTGGAACTACCTTTTAGCTCTTGAAGTAACTGCATTACACTTGCTTGTACCGTCACATCTAAGCTTGCAGTAGGCTCGTCGAAAAGCACAACTTTGGGCGTAGTACTTAAGGCACGCGCAATAGCAACCCGTTGTAACTGGCCTCCAGAAAGCTGACTAGGATAACGATCAAGAAGCTCAGGATCAAGCCGAACACGTTGCATCAACTCGATAAGTAACTGCTCACTGATATGCTGACGACGAATTGACAACGGCTCACTTAGACTACGGCGGATACTTAACCGAGGGTTTAATGAGCCCGCCGGGTGTTGGAACACCATTTGCACATCATCAAAACCAATTAGTGAACCACGATCTGGTCGTAACATTCCGGAAAGAATTTTTAATAAAGTAGATTTTCCAGATCCAGATTCACCCACAATACCTAAACAGGTACCCTCATTCATCTCGAAGCTCATTGAGAGCTGAAATTCACCACGATCAACAAAAAGATCATCTGCGCGCAACACCATCAGATATTATCCTTTCGAAGTGTTTTTACCGCACTAATAAGCTCACGAGTATAGGGATGCTGTGGGTTATCCAAACTCTTACGCCCACCGGCTTCAACAACCTCACCACCACGCATCACTGTTACATAATCAGCATATCTGCGCACCACTCGTAGATCATGGGTAATAAATAAAACCGCAGTTCCTTGCTGACGCATAATATCGATATGTTGCAGCACTTGTTTTTGGGTTACTGCATCTAATGCAGTAGTTGGTTCATCGGCAATTAGTACCTTAGGGTTGAGCATCATTGCCATTGCTAAACTTGCACGTTGAAGCTGTCCACCAGATAATTCACCAGGAAATCTCCTCATTAACTGCGGATCAAGGCTCACCTTTTCAAAAGCTTCTGCTACATCCATGGTGCTCTTATGGGCACGCAAAGTCTCAGAAATTTGTGCCCCCAAACGCAAATATGGAGTGAACGCGCTTGCTGGGTCTTGAGCCACATAGGCTACTTCTTTGCCAAGGTGATGCCGTAATTTTTTCGCAGAGAGGTTCAACCAATTTTGTCCATCAACAAGAATTTCCCCGGCGGTAGTGCTAATGCCATAAGGCAGCTGACCAATAATAGCTAATGCTGTCATTGTTTTACCACTGCCTGATTCACCAATAAGTGCCGACCAGCTACCAGCAGAAACTGCTAAATTTAAGTCTTTTACCAACACTTTATCTGCAGTAGCTACTGCTACATCCGTTAATGTCAGTACCGGATTATGATTCATCGACGACCTCCCGAAAAACGGTGGGTTAATTGATCGCCAGCAACCGAGGTTAATAACACCACTAACAAAATAGCTAATCCTGGATAAATCATTAACGATGGCGCTTCGACAAAGTATGTGCGTCCTTCGCTAAGCATCGCGCCCCATTCTGGCGATGGTTGAGGAACTCCTAACCCCAAAAAGCTCAGTGAAGCTACTAACAGCACAATCTTGCCCATATCCAAAGTAGCTAACGCAAGCACCGACCCAGCAATATGCACAAGTAAATGTTCGCGCACAATACGCGTGCTACTAGCACCAGAAATCCGCGCCGAAATCACATAATCTTTATGCTTTTCTTCCATCACAATCGAGCGCGCCAATCGCGCATAACCAACCCATTTAACTACCACAATGGCAAAAATCAGATTTAATACACCAGGTCCCATGATGCCAGTAATGACAATGGCAATTACATACTCCGGGAACGACAGAAAAGTATCAGTGACCCGCATTAAGGTCCAATCGCGTCCCTTCGAACCAATACCGGCATACATACCAATAGGAACCCCAACCATAGTGGAGAAAAGCAGTGCCACCATTGATAATCCGACCGTGGTGGGCGCACCAGTAAGCAGTCGGGATAAAACATCACGACCTAAATTATCAGTACCTAGCCAATTGCTTGTTGATGATCCCTGCAACGCATGAGAAAGATCAACTGTATAGGGATCCTGTGGCGCAAGAAATGGTCCCAAGCACAATAGCAATAACAAGACAAAAATAATCAATACTTTTTTCATGCTTGCCTCCGCAAACTAGGATCCACTAGTCGGCAAAGTAAATCACTAAGCTGCATAATCAGTACAATGGCGATACCTACTAACAAAATCACACCACGGATAACCGCATAGTCGCGATTAGTAATCGCATCCATAGTTAGCATGCCTACCCCAGGTAGAGAGAAGACAATTTCTACCACGATAGAACCAGAGAGCAGGCTGCCAAAACTTACTGCCAACATGGTAATCACAGGGATAAGTGAGCCACGAGTAATATGTTTTGCAATAATCAGTCGCTCACTTACTCCACGAGTACGCGCAGAACGAATAAAACCCATATCGGAAATTTCCACAAACCGATTACGAAAAATCTTAATAAAAGGTGGTGCAATTGCTACTACTAAGCAAATTACCGGCAGCCATAATCCTTTGCCGCCCTTCCATCCTGATGCAGGTAGAATTCCCCACTTCACAGCAAATAGGTTGATAAGAACTAGTGCTAACCAAAAGGTTGGCATTGCCGAACCAAGATAGCAGCCAGCCATAATAATTTTGTCAGGCAAGCGACGGCGAAATAATGCAGCTACAGTGCCAGAAAAAAGCACCACTAAGATAGTCACTGCCAGAGAAACTATCGAAAGTATAAATGTTGCCGGCAACGCTTGTGTAAGTTCGGTAATTACCGGTTTTGAAGTAATTGCCGAAGTACCTAAATCGCCTTGCAACAGTCCACCAAGATAGCGGGCATACTGGATCAAGATATTGTCATTAAAGCCAAGTTCTTCTCGAAGTGCAGCAATCTCTTCCTGAGTCACTGCCACTTCATCAATCCGCAAAAGCTTTAATACTGGATCACCAGGGGCAAGATAAACTATACCGAAACTAGCAATAGTGAGAATCCATAAATTAAAAAGGATTCCACCACAGCGTGTTGCAACGCTTGATAATTTAGGATTCAACGTCCAAATCCTTGGTCACCATTGCAAACTCAAGATCGTTACTAGGAGTTACCCAACCGCGCACAGTGTTTTTAAAACCGGCCGATTCGTTAATAAACAGCACATAAGAGCCTAATACGTTATCGCGGATATAGGCGGCAATATCTCGCATACGCTGAATACGTTGCTCAGGATCAATAGTGGCATTGAACTGCTCAATCATAGCGGTCAAAGCTGGATCATTGACTTTGCCGTAATTAAGGGCACCGTCTGGCAAGTAAGAAGAGTTCACAAAATAAGAACCATCACCGCGGGTAAGCGTGGACATCGAATACGTTGCGATGTCCCAATCACCAGCAGCTAAGTATTCATCAATATTTTCCGATAGAACGATCTCCATACTCATACCAAGATTTTTAGCTGCATCCTGGATTGTTTGGGCGATTTGTGGCAACTCTGGACGAGAATTATAAGTAGCAATCTTGAGATGAAGTGGCTGTCCTTTATACATGGCTACGCCATTATCAAAACTCACCCCTGCGGCTTCAAAGAAAGCACGCGCCTCAGATTCTCCATAAACAGGCTTTACAACATCTGGAGTTACTGGGAATCCTTCCGGCATAGGGCTGGTTCCAATCTCGCCATTGCCCTTCAAAATGGTATTAACCATAGATTCGCGATCAAGTAAAGCATCAATGCCTTTGCGGAACTCAAGTTTATTAAAAAGTTCCCCATTAGTACTACCAGCTAGGTTATACATTAAGTCATAGGTACGAGTTCCAGGGACGGTTTCGACCTCAATACCGGCAATGTTGCGCAATGAATCAATATTTTCCAGACTTAACCGATGCGCAATATCTACCTGACCGGACTGTAATGCTAATAGCCGGGAATTCACATCCTCATTCGCGCTCAGGGTGACTGAATCTAGTCGTGCAATGCCATCCCAGTAGTCCTCGAAACGCACTAATTCGGAATCACCAGTCGTTGAAAAACTCGTGAACTTAAACGCTCCGGTACCCACTGGGTAGCTTTCATTAGCATTAGGATCAACTATCACCGCATTGTAATGAGCAAATTGCGATGGTAACGAAGCATACTGAGTAGTTGTGGTGATCTCTAGTTTGTGCCCCTGGGCAGTCATTGACTCAATATTAAGAGTTTTAGCTAATGCTGGATTAGCGGCAATAGCAGACTCAATATTTGCTTTAACTACCTCGGCATCCAATGCGGTGCCATTATGAAAAGTTACATTTTCCCGGATTTGAAAAGTCCAATGTTGTGCATCTTCGCTTTCCCAGGAAGTAGCTAGCTTTGGTTCAATTTCTTTAGTATCTGGGTTAACAGCCACCAAAGTTTCTAAGGCACCCGAATTTAAGAAAAAAGGATAAGCTACCAAGTGTGGATCTTCGGTGTTCGCATGATAAACAAGCTCTAGATTAAGGTGTTTGCCATCACTATTTGAGCTGACGTCTTCGACACTGCAAGCGCTCAGCGCTACCGCAGCACTTATAACAACTGCGGTGATAGCCTTCATTGACTTCTTCATTTTTTCTCCCACTAGTTCAAAATGTGAACTGGGCAAAGAAAAATGCGCAGGCACTCCCCTTGCTCCAGTGCCGCGCATTTTGTCGAGCATCATTAGAAAGAACCACCACGTACACAAGCTGTCTTGCTGAAGATAGCACCGTCTAATCATCTACTTAATAGTGTTTCCACGCACCACTAAGCGATAAAAAGTCGATCCCCAAGACAAACTCTTATCCTAAGATCTCGATAGTGCTCCAGCAGTTCTCCTGGCTTTAAAGGTCAAACACATACCCACTGCCTTCCCAGCTTAATTAAAGCCAGTGGCTTATGATCACTTTCTTGTGCGTATGCTTCCTTTTAACAGTGGCGGGACCGCTTCGGATTTTCACCGAATTCTCTCTAGGCTGATCAATGCACCAGAGCACTCATGCGCTAGCATGCGATACTGATAACATATCGGTACCGTTACATGCCAACATTACAAAGGTACCTCAGTTTGTGTAAAAGTGGCCGTTTTCAACTATTTATTAACTGAAAACGGGTGGATAAGTACAAATCTTGTAGTTCTATATTCAGGGGTATTTTTTAACAAAAATCCGGTAAAAAATACCCCCAACAGCTTAAAACGCAATCCAAATTGCGTTTACAAGTACGTAAGGGCGTAATAAAAAGTGAGCTAATCCTCACCACTTAAAGGGGTAATATTGAGCTCTTATCAGGATTAAAACTTTTCCTTATTACTATCGGCTACCGGAACCTGTCCACGCTCAGGCTCGCCATGGACAGTAAACTCCACCACTTGGCCTTGCGCGTCGGTCATATGATATTCCGCAGAATGTATTTCTTCTCCACCGAGTTGCTCATCTTCCTCGACTAACGCCTCATCAGGTAAATCTTCTTCGGAGACAAAACTGGTTGTATCGGTTAACTCTTCAACCTGATATTCATCAGATTCAAACTCGTCTAAGCTAAAGTGCACTTCACCATCACTATCAAGACTTTGAGAAACTTCATTTAAAGCAGTATCGAAAAGTTCCTCATCTTCTAGATTGGATTCCTGCATAATTGCCCCCAATTCTTCAGCATTTTCTGCGGTGTAGTGACGATCTGGGCGCAGACGCAAACTTAGTAGTGCTCGAACTCGGGCTCGACGCTGTGCTTCTTCTTTGATCTGACTAAATCCACGTAACCAGGCAGCCATTAACACGATAATAAGCGCAATGCCGATATACCCTAACACTGGATATACATACTGCATGAGCACTTTAAACCCTGCAAAACTAATAGCAAAACCAGCCAGGCAACCAATGATGAAAATCTTCCGGTAGTTTTCTGGTTTACGTGCAGAAAGCCTACGACCGAGAGCATAAAACATGCCGATGGCGGTATTAAAGATCATCAGATAAATAATGATCGCCATAATGATGCCCAAGATCGGATGGATCTCATTAACTATTGCTAATAACGGCATATCCGCGTTGCCAACAATATTAATATTGACCAGCAAAGAGAAAGTGGCTACAGCCATAAGCAGCGCATACATAATCCCGCCAAGTAAGCCACCCAGGCCTGCTTCTTGGGGATTTAAATTGTCGCCGCCGATAACAAGAGACATTGATACGGCTAAAATGAGCGCTAAACCAGAGTAATTCAGTGCTGAAATCCACCAATTAGGCAATGGCGATTCCATCGCTTCTGCTACCTGGAATACCTCGCCAAAATTACCCGGTAGATGTAGCAGCGAATAAATTCCAACTACTAGCACCGCAATGATAATCAGTGGCGTAATTCCGCCGATAACTCGGCTAACCTTATCAACATCTAACATGCCACATGCCAGCACCAATATCAGCATTAATGCCGATCCCACCCAGGTAGGAAAACCCCATTGCTGCTCAAGATTGCTACCAGCACCGGCCAACATAACAAAACCAATAGAAAAAAGCGTGACCACAACTGAAAAATCGAGGAATTTGCTTACTACCGGGTGAGCTACCGAAGAAAATACTACATTGTGTTCACTAGCCTGGAAATAGCTTCCCAACTGCAAAAATACAGTTCCAGCTACTGCCATAATGCTACCAGCTAACAGCATGCCCCAAATTCCACTGCTGCCAAAAGATACAAAATATTGCATTACTTCTTGGCCAGAAGCAAAACCAGCCCCTACTAGTAGGCCAACAAAAGACAGGGATATTCCAATCGAACGTGCGATAGACATAAAAAGAAAACGATCCTTGAACTATTCTCTTTGATGTTCTTTTCTTTTTCGCCACAAGCGCAGACTCTCTGCGAGGGCGAGCCTATGGTGTTACAACCATGGGGCGCTTTAATGCACAGGTTCCGAAATATCTCATCTCGGTTACTACTGGCACAAGATGTGGGATAACCACATGAAAAGAGCAATCAATAATCAAGGATAGCGAAAAATTCGTCGCTATGCCTAAGTTACCTGTTCAACATATAGATAGCGAATCTACTACTATCAAGCTTGCTTCGGTGTATCTAACCGAAAAAGGTTAGTACCTATTAGGTTGCCAGTAGGTACTAACCTTTTATTGTTAGAGTAATTGCTTATCGACGATCCCAATCCATGGCATCGTTGTATAAGAATTAGGCTAATTTTTCAGCAATGAGCTTGTTAACCTGTGCGGGATCTGCCTTGCCCTTGGTTGCTTTCATTACTGCACCAACGATTGCGCCAGTAACCTTGGTATTTCCTGCCTTGTACTTTTCGACGATATCAGGATTTGCTGCCAAAGCTTCTTCAACAGCTGCCTCAATAGCGCCATCATCACGAACAACTTCCAGCCCACGTGCCGCAATAACTTCAGTAACACTACCTTCGCCAGCCAACACTCCATCAACTGCCTGACGAGCTAGTTTATTAGTAAGTTTGCCGGCCTTTACTAGTTCTGCCACCTCTGCTACTTGTAGCGGAGTAATTGGCAGGGTTTCAAGTTCTACTGAACGCTCATTAGCTTTTTGGGAAAGATACGATACCCACCAGCTACGCGCTTCAGCCGCAGATGCCCCAGCCTCAGTGGTCTGAATGATCAATTCTAGTGCGCCAGCATTAACCAAGTCACGCATTTCTTCATCTTTCAGACCCCACTCAGCTTGGATCCGAGCACGGCGTACCCAAGGCAATTCCGGCAAGGTAGCGCGAATTTCTTCCACCCATTCTCGAGGCGCGATTACTGGTGGCAAATCAGGATCATTGAAATAACGGTAATCCTCAGCAGTTTCTTTAGGGCGTCCTTTAGAAGTTGTGCCATCAGTTTCTTGATAGTGACGCGTCTCTTGAACAATCTCACCGCCATCTTCTAGCACCTGCGCTTGACGCTGCATTTCAAAGCGCACTGCTTGTTCCACAGATTTTAGAGAGTTAATGTTCTTAGTTTCGGTACGGGTACCAAATTCTTCTTGACCAATAGGACGCAGAGAAACATTGGCGTCGCAACGCATAGAACCTTGATCCATGCGAGCATCAGAAACGCCAAGAGCCTTCATAAGATCACGGAGCGCGGCCACATAGGCACGAGCGATTTCTGGTGCCCGATCACCAGCTCCAATAATCGGCTTAGTAACGATCTCAATTAATGGAATGCCGGCACGGTTGCAATCCACTAAGGAAGCAGTAGCACCATGAATTCGACCACCGGCACCACCTAAGTGAGTTAATTTTCCGGTGTCTTCTTCCATATGAGCTCGCTCAATCTCAACTCGCCAGGTGCTACCGTCGTCAAGCACAACATCGAGGTAGCCATCATAAGCAATTGGCTCATCATATTGGGAAATCTGATAGTTCTTTGGCTGATCAGGGTAAAAATAATTCTTCCGTGCAAAACGCGAAGACTCAGCAATAGAGCAATTAAGCGCTAACCCGATCTTGATAGCCCACTCCACACCTTTAGCGTTTACTACCGGCAGCGCACCTGGCAGACCCAAAGATACCGGATCAACATGAGAATTCGGCGCTGCCCCAAAGTGTGCAGAAGGTGCGGAAAACATCTTGGTCTCGGTAGCCAGTTCAACGTGAACCTCAAGTCCCATTACTGGATCAAATTTTTCGATAACCTCGTCGTAGTCCATCAAGTCATACATAGCAGCAGTCATGGGTAAAAATTATACATACCCAATGAGTAGGCAGAGATACTCAAACCGAAACTAGAAAAATAAAACGTCGTCGATAGTTACTTTTACTATCGACGACGTGAGGACTTGCTGGAAAATTTTAACCAAACAATGCCCGTGCAGTGCGGTAACGTCCCTCAGGTACAGTCTTCAAAGTGCCAATGGCCTCCTCAAGCGAGATCAACTCAATGTGTTCGCCTTTAAGCGCCACCATCTTGCCAAAATCACCGGTGTGGCAGGCACGTGCTGCATGCACACCATAGCGAGTAGCAAGCACCCGATCATAAGCGGTAGGAGTACCACCGCGCTGAATATGACCAAGTACTGAGGTACGAACATCATGTCCAAGACGCTTTTTAATCTCTTCGCCAATAACTTGGCCAATGCCATTAAAAGTCTGGTGTCCGAATTGGTCTACACCACCTTCTTGGAAGTTCATAGTGCTTTCCTTAGGCAGTGCGCCTTCAGCGACTACGATGATCCCGTATTTTTCCCCCATTTGGAACCGGCGTTCCATCTTCTTACAAATTTCTTCAATATCAAAAGGCTGCTCTGGGATCACAATGTAGTGTGCACCACCGGCCATACCCGCATGTAAAGCAATCCAACCAACATGGCGACCCATAACCTCAACGATCATAACGCGATTATGAGATTCAGCAGTGGTATGCAAACGATCAATCGCATCTGTTGCAACAGAAACTGCGGTATCAAAACCAAAGGTGTAGTCAGTGCCATTAACGTCATTATCAATGGTTTTTGGCACGCCTACAACCGGAATTCCATTATCAGAAAGCCACTTTGCGCCCTTAAGGGTACCCTCGCCTCCGATCGGGATTAACGCGTCAATACCAGCATCAGCAAGGTTGGCTTTAATCTGGTCGATACCATTTTTGAATTTATCCGGGTGCAGTCGACCCGTTCCTAAGATTGTGCCACCACGAAGCAAAATGCGGTCGATGTTCTCATCGTCGTAAAGCTGAATGCGCTTATCTTCCATAAGGCCTACCCAGCCGTCTTGGTATCCAACAACGGTTGAGCCATATTCGGAACTCGTACGAACGATGCCACGGATCACTGCGTTGAGGCCCGGGCAGTCACCACCTGAGGTCAATGTTGCAAGTCGCATGAAGCTCAGTTTAGCGCTTATGTTGTGATCATGCCCGTTCGGACTTATGTGACCTACACATCAACGATGGCTTAGCTAACAAAACCAATCAGCTACTGTGCAGTTCAATCCCCTAAGGAAGATGTTTCTGTAGCAAAAGATGTGATCTTTCTATCAACATCTTTGGTATTTGAATCATTGTGAATAACCCGTAATCCCACAATCAATGCCACTAAAGTAATAGCGGCAAAAATGAAACCGATTGCCAATGCAATGGAATAAATATTCATAAACCCTAAAGCAATAGTCACGAATGCAAAACCAATCGGCGCTGCGAATTCACCAATCATCATAAACACCGAGAACGCCCGCCCGCGTACTTTATCCGGTACCAACTCAGAGATCCAGACAGTTTGCAGGGGCGCCATAAGTCCACCGGCAATACCAGCGATAAAAGCACCACCAAAAATTGCCACATTAGACTGGAAATAAGAAAACAGCAGTAAACCAATACTGTCGCCAAGCATAATAAGTACCCAGAGCCGACGACGATTTTTCAACCCAATAATCGAAATTACCCCAGAAGCTGCGATCATACCGACCGAATACATCGAGAACACAAGCCCATAAGAACGCGGTGTATTTATCGCTTCATAATGTGCCGGAAGTAAAATAATCAGCAATGCTGGCACAACAATTTGCCCTACTGCTGATACCACTGCCAGCAGGCGAATTTCTGGTTCCTTAAGCACTTCCAACCAACCACGCAGTTCGATTTTCTCGGCAGCATATTCACTAGCTGGTAAGCGAACAAAAATAGTTAATACTGCAGCCAAAAAAGAGGATCCAGCAGTAAACCACAGCACCACGTGGGTAGGAAAATACCCTAATAAAATACCGCCAACGGCTGGTCCAATAAGAAATGAAATACCGGTAATTGCACCTAATAAACCAGAAATTCGCTCTAGGGAAAACACATTTTGACTTTGCGCTACGTCATTAACCAATGCATTACGCGCAGCCATACCGGGAATATCACCAATTGCACCCAGAATTCCTAACACAATAAACCATGCAACAGTAAGATCACCATATTGATCCACCATAATGAGTGCTACCACGCTAGCGGCACTAAAAAAGTCAAAGATAATGCTCATTGGTTTTCTACCAAAAGAATCAATGAGCTGCCCACCAACAAAAGCAAATAGTACGGATGGAACCGTAGTAAAGGTGGCAACGATACCTGCCGCCTTTGGATCACCAGTAACAGCTAACACCAACCATGGCCACACAACCGAAACCACAGCGTTGCCGAACATTGATGCCCCAGCGCTTGCAAGATACAAAATCGGATTACGCATACTCACCCTAAAAAATTATTTGTGTATTCATACCTTTTCTAGGGTTAAGAAAATCACTAGAATGGCACTACCTTCTTAGCAAAAAGACTGTCCAACGATGTTATAGGGAAAGTATGAGCAGTATTAATTTAAAGAAACCGCATGATGTCTCAACGGCAGCAACCACTACTGTCGGCCTCGTCGGAGGTTGGCTAATTGCCCGCGAAACCGGTATTCGACCACTCGGTGGTGTTGTCCTTGCAGCTGCCGGTGCCTGGTCTGCCCGCAGTTGGTATGCCAAAGGCAAAATGCCACTGACACTTGGTCTAACAAGCGCCTATGTTACCGTCTTTGGACTTTCTCATCCGTTAGCAAAAAAGATCGGAGCATGGCCATCGGTTTTTATGGTTACCGCAGGAGTAGCTAGTGCTGCACATCTTCTTAGCGACAGTAAATAATTCCTCTTTAACACAGTTGCACTAAACTTTTTGACGCTACCTAGTAGGTATTTTTCACATACGCAGATACCTATTAGGTGGCATTTTTTTATTTTCTTCCCCCACTTCCAGCAAAACAAGCTAGGCTAGGCTGTCATGACTAAACCATCACGCCCGCCACTAGAAGCTTATGAAGCAACCGTTATCGCACACACCTGGATAAATAAGGAACTAATCCGAATTAGCTTCTTGGCTCTGGCAATTACTAATAAGAAACTTGATTTTAGCGATCACTATGTCAAGCTCCTTTTTATTCCACCTGAGGCACAGTACAACTGGCCATTTGATTTAGCCGAAATAACTAGGACTCTCCCCCGCAAGTTACAACCAATTAAACGCACCTATACCTTATGCAATATTGATCAAAAAGCTGGTACTTTTGACATTATTTTTCTTGCCCATGGTGCCAATGGTTTTGCTGGTGTCTGGGCTCAAAAAGCCCAAATCGGCGATGTATTACCTTTTGTTGGTCCTGGTGGCGCCTGGGCACCTAGCCATCATAAACATTATGTTCTTGCTGGTGATGAATCTGCTATCCCCGCCATCATGGAAGCCACCCACCGCCTCAATGGTGCTAGTGCCGATGTGTTCTTAGAAGTTTCCTCAGCCACATCACATTTCGATCTTCCTCAAATACCTGGTATCGCTATTTACTGGGTAGACCGTAATGGTGCCACTCCTGGAACCATGCTTGTTCAGGCACTGCGCTTACTACCTGATACTAGCTTTAACTCCGATACTGGTTGGTTTATTCATGGCGTAGCCGAAATGGTAAAAGATGTTCGCCGACTTTTATTCGTCGATAGGCAAGTAGCAAAAAGTGATGTTTCAATTTCTGGCTACTGGCGTCTAGGGATGACCGAAGATGAATGGCAAAGCTCCAAGATAGTTTTCAATCGCGACAACGAAGCCGAAGAAGAAAAACTAAGACACTAACCAAAATATTTTTATCCCGTCACCTAGCTGCGCTAATCTGAGCTTCAAACAAACAATAATTATGCACAATTGTTGGGATATATAAGGGGTACGCATGAGTAGACGCACACGACGTCCACCGCAAAGACGCCCGCGTACAAGTACACCAGATGGTCGCCCCTATATTCCCCGTACCGTCACAACAACTAACACTTCGCAAAAATCACGGCCACAACAACCTTCTACCCTGCCGTTGCCGCAACGGCTTCGGCGCGCATGGAAAATCAGCGTCCCGTTCCGCATACTAGTTTCGGTACTAATAATTATTCTCCTGATCACGCTGAGTTTTATTTTCGTTATTTCACGAGAAACAGAATCGAGTAATGCCCTACCCGATACTGAACAATCTGGACTGATCACTGAGGGGATCAACATAGAAAATAGTCCAGCAGTAGAAATGTACATTCCGCGTCTTAACCTCCGCGCGCATTTTGAAACCGAATCATGCCGTGTCAAAGATGGCGCAATTGATCCCGATACCTTAACCAAGGCATGCACATATACTGCTGCAGATAAACCTTATGTACTTCCTGGCACTCATGCTGAAGATATCGTAGTTATCGCTGGTCATACTGGATCCGGAATTTCTGCGGTTTTTAATAAGTTATATAATGGCAGCGCCGATACACACACAGTGCATGTCAACGACCGGTTATATCTTCGCACCGAAAAATCTGGTCAACAGTGGCTCGTCTATGCTGCTACCGATTTGCATTCCCCTGATCGCGAAGGTCTTTCTAGCGACGACAGTGTCTGGGGCACCGATCCCACGCCAGGAAGGTTATTAACTATTAGCTGTATCCAGCCAGCAAACCCGCTAGCAGAAGCAGTGCGTAATACAGTGGTTGGCTGGCAATATCAGGGCGTCCTTAATAATAGTGCTGCACCAATAGTGTAGCGACACGCCGAATAGCCCCATATAGGGGTATGGTAACTTTATTTACCGTTTATAATATTTTCCCTGTTTAAATGGCGTTTTCTTATCCTAATTTAAGTATTCTCAAAAACTATCAAGTAAAACTTGAGACTTTTTAGCTATCAACCATTGCCTTTGGCCTAATTGTTACTATTATTACGAATGTTACGAATGTGACTGGTGGGAGATTTGTGAACTCACTGGCCCTTCTCATCGTCTTAGGAGAATTTTCATGAAGCGTCTTGGCATTGCCGTGACCACTATCGCATTAGCTACCGCACTTTCCCCTCTTGCTTTTGCTTCTGATTCAGAAACAGCACCCAAGGTTCCTAGCCTCAGTACCACCAACACCACCACAGTAGAAACCCCACCACCGCCAGTAACCACCACCAACACCGTGCCTTATGCACCGCCTACCCCACCAACTACTACTTCTCCTGCGATACCACCAGCTGGTAACACCACCACACCATCAATTCCGCCAGCTTGTGAGACCACACCTCCTGGTTCCAATTCCAATGAGTGCCGCACTAGCGAGACTCGTGGCATTCACGCTCGCACCGGCTCTAATACTTTTGCTCGGATTATTTTTAGCATCTTCTTAATCAGTGCCCTCACAGGAGCTGGAGTATTCTTGCGCCGCCGTAGCAATTAGTGCAGTCACAACAAGCTTTAATATGACGATTAAATAAATCCAAATAAATTAAGGTGCGTTCTTTTAAAAGAACGCACCTTAAAATGTTTCAACTTCAGGCTAGGAAATTAATCGAGATATAGCAGTTAACTTAAAATGTTTCTGTATCAATAACAAATCGGAACTTTACATCACCAGCAACTACTCGATCATATGCCGCATCAACCTCAGCCACACTGATTTTTTCTATAACCGCACCAATACCGTGCTCAGCACAAAAATTAAGCATTTCCTGGGTTTCTGGTAAACCACCAATATTTGACCCAGTAAGCACCTTGCCACCACGAATGAGTGAACCCATACGCAAAGATAACGCCTCTGGTGGCAAACCAACCACACTCATCACACCGCGAGGTTTCAACAGACTCACATAGCGGTCAAGTTCAATTGGCGCCGAAACTGTATTCAAAATGAAATCAAAACTACCACGATTCTTTTTAAAGAAATCCTCATCACTTGTTGCTAATACATGATCTGCACCAAGCTTTTTAGCCATTTCTTCCTTAGCTAATGAACGCGATAGCACAGTTACTTCTGCGCCTTTAGCTTTCGCAATTTGAACACCCATGTGGCCTAGACCGCCCAAGCCAAGCACTGCTACTTTATCGCCAGACGATATACCCCAACGTACAATCGGTGAGTACGTAGTAATACCAGCACAGAGCAGTGGCGCAGCTACATCAAAGTCAATTCCATCAGGAATGGTACAGACAAAATTCTCATTGACCACTACTTTTTCAGAATAACCACCCTGGGTAATGCTGCCATCAACATCGGTAGAATTATAGGTTCCCACTGAACCACGTAAACAGTTATTTTCAAATCCAGCTACACAGTATTCACATTCACCGCAGGAGTTAACTAAACAACCTACCCCGACACGATCGCCTACTTTAAATTTGGTAACCTTGTCACCTACTGCTGAAACAACACCAGCAATTTCGTGTCCAACAGTCAAAGGGAAATGCGCGTGACCCCATTCATTGCGAATAGTATGAATATCGGAATGACAAATGCCCGCAGCCTTAATATCAATAACTACATCATCTTCGCGAGGATCACGACGCTGAATAGTAGCAACCTGAAAAGGTTGATCAGGGCCGGTTTTTTGCAACGCTTTAACACTTATCGTCATATCCCCACCCTAGACCTTTTCATTCCACCATGCTTAATAAAAACCTATCTCATTTATAAGCGATAAGCGCGCCACGCAGCAAGAGCACCAATAGCAAGCACAATGCCAGCTAAAAGCATAGACTGCCCATAAGCTGCTCCTGCATCACCTGCGCCAATACGCCATTGAAGCACCGCGCCAATTGCTGCTGAACCAGTCACTGAACCTACCTGACGCGCTGTGTTATAAACACCTGATCCTACCCCCATGCTTAATGGCGGCAGGTCTCGCATCGTCGCCGTAGAATTAGGCGACCACACAAAACATGTCGATACGCCCAAAAGAAACATCACGACTGGGATAGTCCATAAATCAGCATGTACTGTCATCACAATAAAAAGTAAAAACATAACCACAGCTGATGTTCCAAAACCAATCGTGGCCAAAACATTAGGTGAATAATGATCAGCCATCCGACCCACAATTGGTGAAAGGATAATTCCAACCACTGCCTGTGGAACAATCATTAGTCCTGCAGACAAAGCACTAAGACCATGAATCTGTTGTAAAAATAGCATCAGCGGCAAAGGTGTGCCCGCAACCATAAACCCCATAGTGATAATGCCAATTGTGCCCATAGAGAAATTTTTCATGGTAAAAAGACTCAATGGCATCAGCGGATCATTGCCACGAAGTTCAGCCTGCGATTGTTGGCGCACAAATATGTACGACACAGCAATACCTAATCCAAGTAATGCCCAAATCCACCATGCCCAATTGGCTTCTTCACCTTGTTGTAAAGCAAAAACAATAGTGAATACCGCAATAATTGATAAGGCAATACTCAGCGGATCAATTTTTCGAGTTGTTTTTAAGAAATCTGGCACCAACCACCACACCGAAATAACTGAGACTACACCAATGGGCACATTAATGAAGAAAATCCATTCCCACCCCAAGGTTTGAGTAATAAATCCGCCTAATAAGGGACCAGCTAACGAAGCTAAACCACCAACGATTCCCCATACCCCTAAAGCAGCACCACGGCGTTGTCTGGCAAAAATACGGTTAATAACGCTCATCGTCTGTGGGGTTAATAGTGCTGCACCTACGCCTTGCACTACACGAGCAACAATCAAGACATAAATATTTGAAGCAAAGCCACAAGCTAATGAACTAATCGTAAAAATAACCATGCCTAAGATATAAATATTCTTTGGCCCATAACGATCCCCTAGCCTGCCAGTAACCAATAACGGAACTGCAAAGGTCAACAAATAGGCACTGGTAACCCAAATAATCTGGTTATAACTAGCAGAGAAACTTTCTTGCAGCATTGGCGTGGCCACTGCCACGATAGTTTGATCCAAAAGGATCATAAAAAAACCTATACATAAAGCAATAAGCGCCGGCCAAGCGTCTTTTTCTGGCATCGGTAACGCTGGTATTTCTTTTACACGTGCCATCCTTGGTTTTCCTTCCATCCCTTCTTCATGATTCACCATAAGCTGAATACTTATTGCTTCTGCTCTAGTATCGGTGTCTATGAGTGAGATTACCCTTATCCCCACCACGGAATCAGATCGTAGCTATATTGCCCGACTTAATTTTCTTACCGAAGTTTTTGGGGACGAGCACGCCGAGTTAACTGATCAAGAAATGAAACGATTCCATGAAGACTTCGAATATTATGTTCGCCAATGGGAACCAAATAATGGTGGTTTCATTGCTTGGGATGGTGATATTCCAGCCGGTGGAGTGTGGTTAGTCTGGGGAACCGATCAACAACACGGCTACGGCTATGTGGATAGCCGACTACCTGAGCTGGCTATCGCCGTTGAACCGCGCTATCGAAAAGGTAAAGGAGTCGGTACTGCCTTAATCCAAGAAGTACTAGAACTAGCCCAAAAACAGCAATGGGCGGGTGTTTCGCTTAGTGTAAGCGAAGACAACCCGCGTGCCCATGCATTATACCGACGGCTTGGTTTTAAAGATGTGCGATATGATGCACCCACCAAACACTATGTCTTAGAACAGCGCTTTCCAGCTTAAAACCTAGCTAAAGTACTCTTGGCCATCCAAAGACTTTGGAAGTTCTAGCTGAGTTTTAATATCAGAGGTAGGCTGCAAACCGAACTTTTCCAATCCTTTACGAACATGTTCAGCTGCATCAATATTTAACGCACTTGATGTCCACATTGCATAGGAAAGGTTAATAAAACGCCCTTCTTTAACTGCTGGCAAGTCCTTAGTGGCTGGATGAGATTTTAAGACCTCAACCTTATCGGCAAAAGACTGACCTGGGTAATCAACAAAAACAAAGGCGTCTGGTGATTCAGTAGCAAGTTTCTCCCAGCTTACTTCTACCCAGGTATCTTCGATATCGTCAGTAGCTAATTTGCCACCTGCTGCTTCGATAATAGCCTTAGGGCCGCCAAAGGCACCAGAGGTAAATATGGCTTCAGTTCCAGAGTCAAAAACAAAGATATTTGGTGCTTTTTCTGCCTGTGGTGCTTTTTCTAGCTCAGCCAAGCGTTCTTTCATATCGCTGACCACTGATTCAGCCACAGTTTTATCACCGTGGATAGTGCCCAAATTCACCAGATCCTCATAGACAGCTTCCCATGGATCAGTGGTACCGCGAGCAGTTGATCCTTCTTGACGGCATGATTCAGTGAGCAAATAACTAGCAATATCTTGTTCTGCCAAGATTGCTGGAGTGAGATCACGGCTTTCACTAAAACCATAATTCCAACCAGCAATCATAAGATCAGGTTGAGCAGCAATGATTGCTTCTTTACTTGGATACACATCAGAATCTGGATTGAGCGCATCGATAACATCTGCACCATATTTTGCAGCCAAAATATCGCGATCTTGCTCTACTGAGGAAACCCATTTGACATTATCGCGTGCACCAGCGGCCAAAGCGATAGAGATGATGTTGCCATCATTAACCCACCAGTTTCCACCGACTTTGTAGTTCACTTCAACACCACAGTTGGTAACACTAACTGTGTCTTCACTAGCAACAACGGATTCTTCGGTTTGGCTAGAGCAGCTAGCAACCAAAGCTCCTACTGCGAGTAAGCCAATAATCTCTTTTTTCATTATGAATCAGTCTTTCTCTTCGATAACAAGATGAGGATAAGAACCATGAACTTCCATAGCATGCACGCCAAAAGTAGCGGACACATTATTGGTAGTTAATACTTCTACGGGTGTACCAGAGGCATGAATAGTTCCTCCATGAACCAAAATAACCTGGTCAAAATGGCTATACGCTAGATCGAGATCATGGATAGTAGAAACAATTGTTTTACCAGAACTTCGCAATACGTCTAGTAACGATAATTGATGCTGCACATCAAGATGGTTGGTAGGTTCGTCAAGAAACATCACCGGAGTATCTTGAGCAAACGCTCTTGCAAGAATAACGCGTTTGCGCTGACCACCAGATAGATCAGAACACATCCGATCGCCCAAACCTGCCAAGCCGACTTTCACGAGTGCTTCATCAATAATCACACGTTCTTTTTCAGCCCCAAGCTGCCATGGTTTTAAAAATGGCAATCGACCTAGTCCTACTGCTTCAGCAACAGTCAAATCGGCAGGTGGTTGATCTTCCTGACCAACAAAACTAAATTGCCGTGCCCGCTGTTTAGGATGAAGGGTAGAAATTTCTATTCCATCGATACGCACACCCATTGGTGGTGTTAGCGCAATGGTGCGCAACATAGTTGATTTACCGGCACCATTAACTCCCACGATTGCGCACATTGTGGCCGTAGGAACGCTAAAACTGACTTTATTAAGAATGACTGTTTTGTCAATTAAACAATCAATACCAGTTATTTCTAAACTCATTGCTCACCGCCAAATGCATAGCGCTTGCGTCCCATAAGGATCAGGAATAACGGTGCACCAATAATTCCGGTAACCACACCCAATGGGATTTCTTGCGGCGGTGCGGCGATACGGGCAAGCATGTCTACCCACAATAAGAATATTGCGCCCATCAGTGCAGCAACCAGAACCAACCTACGGTGTAAAGAGCCAACAAGCATACGTGCTAAGTGTGGAATGACTAGACCCACAAAGCCAATGCCGCCGGCAACTGCAACCATCCCGCCAACTACAATAGCTTGTAGTGCGAAAAGCAACCGTCGCAACGCATCTACTCGCACGCCCAGACTCATAGCGGTATCTGGACCGGCTGCTAGTGCATCACATTGAGAACTGAGCAACATAAGCACAATCACGGCTGCAATAACCAAAATCAAACCAGGAATAAGATTATCCCAACCTGCACCGGCAACTGAACCTAACATCCAAAACATTACTGATTGTGCTGAACGTGCATCGGAAGAACGGAAAACTAGAAAGCTTGCCATCGCCGAAAAAGCAGAGCTAAGTACCACACCGGATAAAATAAGGCGAAGTGGACTCAATGATCCTTGCGCCAAGGTAATGAAATACACGGTCGCTGTGGCAGCTAACGCACCAACAAGTGCGCCGAAATTCAATGCATAGATACCAAAACCAGAGAACACACCCAACGCAATGACTGCAGTGGCACCAACCGAGGCGCCTGAAGAAACACCCAGTAAATAGGGATCAGCAAGTGGGTTGCGCACTAGAGTTTGCACAGTTACGCCAGCGATTGCCAGACCTGCCCCCACAATTAACGCAAGCAGCCCCCGAGGAACTCGGATTGCCCATACAACAGCATCGAGGCCTTTATCGCTAGGAGTTGGTCCACCCATAACGTGGGCGTACACTACACTCCACACATCAGATAACGAAAATTGCACTGAACCAATGGTCAATGAAACACAAAAACTTACTGCGGCAACAGCGATCAAAACCAATGAGATCAATGCTACCGGCGGCCGAAATTTTCTCACCGCAACCAAAAAGAATCCTTAATATAAAATCCGAGTACCTTAAACCGCGAAGGTTAACTCGTTAACAAAAGGCCAGCAGATATTCGGACTTGAAGATCATTCCTGGTTTCCTTCCTTCCCAGCTCTATGCCAGTGGCTATTAGAAAACCGGTCCCTTCTTACCGCTGCGCGTCAGTTTTGGCTTTTCACCAAATTCCCATACTGACCTTCTCAACAAAACATAAGCCTACCGGGTACCCAAAAATGACCGTTAAACGAGCATCCCAGCAATCACCCTATTTCGGGTAAACAAAATTACCCCATAGATACGAAAAATAGCAGCTCTCAAGCACTATCGCTGAATCTATGGGGTGATTTATATCTCCAACAAAGCTAGCTTCTGCCACTTTCAAAAGCGGCACCGACTCGGTAAAGTCGATCATCAGCAAAAGCTGGTGCCATAATTTGTAATCCTGTCGGCAAGCCGGTGTCTTTAGCTAAACCAGAAGGCACAGACATACCGCATAAACCAGCCAGATTGAGTGGCAAGGTACACAAGTCAAAGTTATACATTGCCAACGGGTCAGAAACCTTCTCCCCCAATTTAAAAGCAGTCGTGGGGGTAGTTGGTGAAATCAAAACATCAACTGACTCATATGCTTTGGCAAAATCCTGCGCAATCAAAGTACGAATGCGTTGTGCTTGCAAATAATACGCATCATAGTAACCCACGCTGAGTGCATAAGTTCCTAAAATAATGCGGCGCTTAACCTCCGGACCGAAACCAGCAGCGCGAGTAAGTGCCATCACTTCTTCTGCAGAATGCGTACCATCATCGCCAACGCGCAAGCCATAACGCATGCCATCAAAGCGTGCGAGATTACTAGATACTTCGCAAGGCAAAATCAAATAATACGCGGCTAACGCATCATCAAAATGTGGACAATCAACTTCAACGATCTCGGCACCTTGGGCAACCAATTGTGCTACTGCTGCATGGAATTGGTCGAGAACTCCTTGTTGATACCCCTCACGGTCGAACTGCTTAACGACACCAATCTTCACACCTTTAAGATCACCGTGCCCACCTTCACGTGCTGCAGCTACCACCGGTGCAACTGGACGATTGACACTCGTCGCATCATATTTATCAAAACCAGCTATAACCTCATGCAACAACGCTGTATCAAGTACAGTTCGCGCAGTAGGTCCACCTTGATCCAAAGAAGATGCACAGGCAACCAAACCATAACGAGATACGGTTCCATAAGTTGGCTTTACCCCAACCGTATTAGTCAATGCCGCGGGCTGACGAATAGATCCACCAGTATCAGTACCGATACCTAAGGGTGCTTGACCAGCGGCTAAAGCTGCTGAAGTGCCGCCACCGGATCCACCTGGAGTGCGATCAATATCCCATGGGTTACGTGTTGGTCCATAAGCCGAGTTCTCAGTTGATGAACCCATAGCAAACTCATCCATATTGGTTTTACCCAAAATAGGAATACCGGCTTCCCGGATACGTTTGGTTACGGTTGCATCATAAGGGGCAACATAGCCCTCAAGAATTTTAGAAGCACACGTAGTTGGCGCATCCGTAGTTACAAATACATCTTTAAGCGCAAGCGGAACACCAGCAAGCGCAGAAACTGGTTTTTCTCCAGCATCAAGTTGCTGATCTACCACATCAGCAGCAGCAAGTGCTTCCTGAGCGCCAACATGAAGGAACGAATGCAGCGTGCCATCTGTCTCGGCAATTCGATCAAGGTGAGCTTGTGTAACTTCACGCGAGCTTACCTCGCGACTATGGATTTTTTCTGCTAACTCAACAGCTGACAAAGAAGTAAGACCGGTCTCCGGCACTAAATAAGTACTCATTAATCTTGTTCCCCCAGAATTTGCGGCACAACGAAACGCTGGTCTTCGACCGCAGGTGCTTGATCAAGTGCCTGCTGCGGAGTAAGAATCTGCTCTACAACGTCAGCACGCATACTCGTGGTAATGGCATGTGGGTGGCTCATTGGCTCAACACCTTTAGTGTCAACGTTTTGCACTGCCGACACATTGCCAATAATTCCATCGATCTGCTCAGCGAAACGATCTAATTCATCATCGCTAAGTGCAAGACGAGCCAACTTGGCCAAGTGAGCGACTTCATCGCGCGAAATCTCAGGCACTTTAACTTCCTTCCAATGTTGCTTATTACCCGAAATAGCCTACTGCACTTTCTCAACAGAGACGAAGGGGCTGTCCATATAGCCTGGGAGTTTAGCAGCTTTTATTCATCACCTAATACCCCCATTACTCACATCAAACAGATCAAACAGTCAGGCAATACTAAAAAGCAGCGAATTACCTTTCCCTTAATAGGCAACACTAGGTAATCTCAGTAGGTATATCTCCCATTGTCACTATTGTCATAGAAACTTATTGCATTAGTTCACATTCCATAATCTTTTCTTTGAAGGAAGTTCCCGCTCATGGATCCTATTATTATTGATAAAGACACTGGTGAAGAACTTTGGACAAGTCAACAATGCGCCGCATATTGCAATCTCAGCCCAACTGCATGGAGTAATTACAAGACTGCACATCGTATTCCCTCACCAGTCGGAGTCATTCTTGGTCGAACCGCATTATGGCGTCCAGCCGACATTAGACGATGGAATAAAACGCGTATCGACGGTGCCCCCATAATTCGACGGCGTCGGCAACGCTCAAAATACAACGGCACATAGTGACACATAGTGATAACTGCCCCCGAAAAATCCCGATAAGACCTATCCAACTAAGTACTTAAAAAGTTTTAGCTCTCGCATATCATCTATGCTTCAGGAAGTTTTTACTGCTAACCTTTTTGATTCATCGTCTCTTCAAAAACCACTGAGCAATTTTGTTACCTCACCGGTCAATGCTTGCCAATACCTGCCTAAAATGCCATCTGCTTGTTATCGCAAGCCGAGAATAAAATTCATACCCAGAAGTACCACAACCACTACACCATTAATCTATTTATGAATAGATATTCACAATCTTTATGATCCTTCCGTATGATGGACACGTTCCACACTTCTTTCAATAGATCAGGAAAGGTAGAAACCATGACGTACCTGATCCGCGTGCTCCTTCCGAATCTTCCGGGCAGTCTCGGCAAACTTGCTGAGGCTATTGGTAAGGCCGGCGGCAATATTCATTCTGTTGATATTGTTCAGGATTTTCCCGATGGCACTGTCATGGATGATATGGTCATTGAGCTGCCGGCTGGCGCTATGCCAGACACGCTTATTACTGCCGCACACGGTGTTGATGGAGTCGAGGTTGATTCGATCCGCCCCTATTCTGGTCGTGTTGATCGTCGCGGACAAATTAAGATGCTAGCCTCTGTTGTCGGCACTAGCACTCAATCAGAAACCTTAGCCAATATGATTGATGCCCTGCCTCAGGTACTCACCTCTACCTGGGCAATTTTGTTACATACCGACTCTGAATTCACCCGAGTTGCCGCCTCACCTGCTGCTCCTAAAGACGATGGATCGGCGCCAACTGGGGTCACCGTAGATCGCGCCCGCCTCTTACAACCTGATTCAGAAACGTGGGTGCCTGATTCCTGGGGCGTACTTGATAGTTCGGTTGCTGCCGCTCCACTTGTAGGAACCGATCTTATTCTTGTTATCGGACGCGTAGGCGGACCAGATTATCTTGCCAGTGAAGTCGAACATATTGGACATCTCAGCGCTATTCTCGGACGGATTATTCGTACTGCATAGCATCACATAAGTGAGTATGTGCGTGGCTTATGTATAAGTCGCGCACACGCTGCATGCTTTTCGACGAATCAATTACTCTTCGCGCACGTGTCCGTCGATAAGCAATTGTTCAAATTCAGCTTCATTCAAAATAGTCAGGCCCAATTCCCGAGCTTTTGTTTCCTTGGAGCCAGCATTTTCGCCAACCACCACAAAATCTGTTTTCTTAGATACTGAACCACTAGCTTTACCGCCTCGAGTAACAATGGCTTCCTTAGCGGAATCACGGGTGAAATTAGCTAAAGAACCAGTAACTACAATAGTTAAACCAGCAAGCACCGGCGCTGGTGCCTGACTACTATCATCAGCCATAGTCACCCCTGCATTAGCCCACGCGTCTACAATCGCTTGATGCCAAGGCACTTCAAACCACTCTTTAAAACTCTGTGCGACAATCATGCCTACGCCTTCGGTTTCAGCAAGGTCTTCAACACTAGCTGCCATCGCCACATCTAAACTGCGATAGCGAGTAGCGATTGCACGCGCAGCGGTAGGACCAATATGGCGAATAGATAACGCAACAATTACCCGCCATAATTCCACATTTTTCGCTGTTTCTAGGCTCTTTAATAAATTCTGTCCCACCTTGCCTAATTTTCCATCGTCATTTCGATAAAAAGCAGTTTTTAATAGATCCTCACTAGTGAGATTAAATAGCCCAGACTCATCAATAAGTACCTGCGAGTGAATTAAGTCGCGAGCGGCTTTTTCACCAAGGCCGGCGATGTCAAATGCTCCTCGCCCGGCAATATATTCCAACCGAGTAGCAAGCTGTGCTGGGCAACTCTGGGTATTAGGGCACCGCCAATCTACATCGCCTTCTTTTTGTGGAGCCAGGGTATACCCGCAGGAGGGACATTGACTTGGGAATACAAACTCGCGCTCACTACCGTCACGGTCTTCGACAACAGGTCCAAGAACCTCTGGAATTACCTCTCCTGCTTTGCGGATAATCACGGTGTCGCCGATTAATACTCCTTTACGTTTCACCTCAGTTTGGTTATGTAAGGTAGCTTTTTCCACAGTCGATCCAGCCACAAATACCGGTTTCATCACTGCAAAAGGAGTTACTCTACCGGTGCGACCAACGTCTACCTGAATGTCTAGCAATGTAGTCATTACTTCTTCGGGTGGATACTTATAGGCAATTGCCCACCTAGGAGCACGTGAGGTAGCACCGAGTTCACGCTGTTCAGCTAATTCATCAACTTTGATAACTAGGCCATCAATCTCATGAGCAACATCATGACGGTGAGCATCCCAATACCGCACTTGCTCAATAACCTCGGTTACCGAAGAAACTTTTTTAGTATGCGGGCTTACTGGTAAACCCCAGGCAGAAAGAGCCTGATATGCCTCATATTGACTGCTAAAAGTTGTACCGTCGGTAGCACCAATGCCATGGCAGATCATAGTAAGCCGACGTTTTTTCACTGCTTCTTGATCTTTTTGCCTTAAAGAACCAGCAGCAGCGTTACGTGGATTAGCAAAAGGCTTAAATTTAGCCTTGGACTTGCTATTTTCATGCTCGCGCTGACGCTGCGCATTCAACTCAATAAAATCAGCCATGGTAATAAAAACTTCGCCGCGCACCTCTAATAGGCTCGGTACTGGGTATTGGGTACTATCAACCAACTGGTGTGGAATACCATTAATAACGCGTGCATTATCGGTGACGTCTTCGCCTATCCGACCATCACCACGAGTAGCCGCACGCTCTAAACGCCCATTTCGATACACCAAATCCAGCGACAAACCATCAATTTTCAGCTCGGTTAAATACCCATTTGTCGGTGTGCGAGCCAACCACTCGCCCAATTCTGCTTCATCAAAAACATTATCCAGACTAAGCATGCGTTCAAGGTGCGCCACTTTGGCGAACCCAGATTCTTCTGCTACTGGTGCGCCCACGGTTGCGGTAGGACTATCTGGGGTGGCAAGACCTGGATATTCTGCTTCAAGTTGTTGTAATTCTTGAAAAAGTTCATCAAAGGCTTGATCGGTAATCGTTGGGGTGGCGTTATAATAAGCGTCCCTGTGTGTACGAATCTGATTAGCCAGGTCATCCCAGGTGCGACGAATCTCAGTAGTAATGGTTTTAGCGTGGTTCACCCTGGCTATTCTAATCATGTCCGGTACGACAGTTATGGTTAGACTATGAGCAACACAGCATCGAGCTTTAATCCCATGAAAGTACTGAGTTTTGATTTAGAGACCACCGGCGTTGATCCACAACAATCTAAAATCGTTACCTCGGCACTTGTGCGTATCGACGACACGGGAGCACATCCTAGTGAGCTTTTAGCTGATCCAGGCATAGAAATTCCAGTAGAAGCCACCAAAGTACATGGTATTAGCACTGACTATGCCCGCCAATATGGTCGCCCTCATGATGAAGTCCTTGCCCAAACAATCACGGAAATTAATTCCGCCTGGGAAAAGGGCTACACACTGATTGTTTTTAATGCTGCTTATGATCTTTCAGTACTTCGTGCCCTTGATCCTAGTTTCGTTGTTTCTGGCCCAGTCTACGATCCTTATGTTATTGATCGGGGCTTCGATCGTTATCGTAAAGGCAAGCGCACATTAACCAGTTTATCTGAGCATTATGGAGTTAAATTAGAAAATGCTCATGAAGCTACTAGCGATGCTCTTGCCGCTGCGCGTATTGCCTGGATACAAGCCAAACGAACCTTTAAAAAAGAACTCAGTGAACTCGATATGACGGCACTTATGGAAAAACAAGCTGTGTTTTATTATGAAATGCAATCAAGTTTAAAAAGCTATCTTGCTGGCCGAGGCGAAGATACAAGCAGTATTAATATGGCCTGGCCAATGCAAGCCTAGGATTGTCAACCCAGCAAGGTAGCATATCAGTACCCCCCACCAAGTCTTTCCCGCAGCTAGTTTTTAAAGATCACCGACATCTTTTTCTAGGATCTCGGCAATCTTTTGAGCATGTGCTAACACTTGAGCTGCTTCAAGTAGATTAAACTGGTCCAGCTGCCAACGGGGATAAATAATATGGTGCAGCAAATTTGTCCGGGGAAAACCTAGTTCATCCCATAACTGTGCTAAAAAGACAGCGCTCTCACGTGGTTTCGTTAAACCTGCGATTTGGATGCCTAACTGTTTTTTCTGAGCTAATAACTGGGCAAGATTATCTTTATCCTTGACACTTAAATAATCATGTGGTGAAACAATGCTAACGTGCGCAGATATGGTTTTTAAGCTGGCAAGCGGACTGAACATATGACAAGTTGCGCTCATCGATAATGCTGCCACCGTATGGTGGAGGCGTTCTGTAGCATTTCTCATGGGATGAATATGGTCAAAGTCTGTTGTTGCTTTTATGCTACCCGTCATAATTGCATCCAGCTCTGGTTCTTGAATTATGACATGTGGTTGAGCACCAAAAATCCGGTGTAGATAAGTGAATTTTTCTTGTAAGTTACCAATAAAGATCTCATTAATATCATTGACTGCACCGGGATCACTAATTGCTCGGTGCCCATTAGCTAACTCAATTCGGGTTGCCAAACTCAGCGGCCCTAATACCGCAATACCTACGGCATGAAGAGTTCCCCAAGCTTCTTCCAACTGATCAAAGTCTCGTTGCTGATCATCCCACAACCGATGGGTCACAATGTGTGGGCGAGCACTTAGCCGCCATGACCTAGGACCGATTTCAATAGGAAGTTCGGGTAATAATCTCATAGTGGAGGCTTCTATCTGTCCGCGTATCCCGCGCTGAGGCAAAATAGGTATCACCGGTAAATCACCAGTTTCGCTAAGAACAACGTCCGCGGCGGCAATAAAATCATTACCGGGCATAAATCCTAAATGTGTTGCCTTAGGTTGAGGCGAAATTAGCCCATCAAGCACTTCTTTAGTACCAGCAGCACTCATGATCGGGTTCCACAAATAGTTCCAGAACCAGCAACAATATCGCCAGCTGGATCTGGAAGATAAATCACCGCAGCCTGTCCGCGAGCAACACCAGAAAGTGGTTGGTAAAGATTGATACTCATATAATCATTGCCCCGATCAACGGTAACTTGGCATTTCACTACACTACCGTGCGCACGAACCTGTACCTCAGCGTCAAAAGTTCCATCCATTTTCGGATGTAAATACTTCAGGCGATCTGCTTCAATATGGCTCACTGCCAAATCGGCACGTGATCCCACAGTTACAGTTCCACTCCGGGCATCAATATCAGTGACATAACGCGGCTGTCCGTCGGCAGCTGGTTGTTTAATATCAAGTCCTTTACGCTGACCAATCGTGTAATTCCATGCTCCATCATGTTCTCGGAGTTGCTTGCCTTCAGTATCGACGATCATTCCCGGCCGTAAGCCAATCCGTGCACCTAAAAATGCCTGGGTGTTGCCGTCAGGAATAAAGCAAATATCATAAGAATCTGGCTTTTTCGCTACCGCAAAGCCTTTTTCCGCAGCTTCTTGACGGATCTGTGGCTTTTTGGTGTCTCCCACTGGAAACATACAATGCGCAATTTCATGTGCACCGAGTACACCTAATACATACGATTGATCTTTGTCTGGATCAACTGCTCGTCGTAAGTAACCATCCCCACCGTCGATAGGCTGAGTCAATTGTGCATAGTGTCCAGTTACTACGGCATCGAAGCCTAAGGCAATACCGCGCTCTAATAATGCAGCAAATTTGATCTTTTCATTGCAGCGCAAACAAGGATTGGGGGTTTCCCCACGCGCATAGGAATCTACAAAATCGTCGATAACGTCTTCTTTAAAGCGCTCGGAAAAATCCCATACATAAAAAGGAATACCGAGTTTATCGCAGACTCGACGAGCATCAGCAGAATCTTCTAAAGAACAACATCCACGAGCAGATTCACGCACCGACTGTGGATTCCGGCTTAATGCAAGGTGGACACCTACTACTTCATGTCCTGCGTCAACAGCGCGCGCGGCGGCAATGGCGGAATCAACTCCACCACTCATAGCTGCTAATACCCGCATCATTATCCTCCTTGCTGGTTTAAGCCCCATATGTTTTCTTAAGTTCTGCTTCGCAGCTAGCAATAATTTCAGTAGTTCATTATTGATGAGTTACTAGGCGAAGAGTACTCATGCGACTCAACACCTTACAACGCAGATAAAGACCACGGCTATTTCATCAACAATCGACTGACTAAACTAGCAATAATTATGAGGTCAACAAAAAAGAAGAATAATGCTTTTGCTGGCATGTATCCCACTACTACCGGTGAAGTAGAGCTACGCCCCGATTCTTTTCAATCCGGCGCCTGGGAAATACTTGTCAATGGTGTTCCTTCTAGTCATATTGCTGTTGACCCACTTGATCTACACTATGAATATATGCGGTGGATTGCCGCTGCCATTAGATACTTTGTAGATTCGCACCTTGATCCCCAGCAATTACGCATTACTCATCTTGGTGGCGGGGCATGCAGTATTGCCCGCTATTTAGTAGCCACCTATCCACGATCACGAAATACTGTCGTAGAGCTCGACGGCGAACTGGCACGTCTGGTTCGACTATGGTTTGATCTTCCACGCTCCCCACAATTAAAAATCCGACAAGGCGATGCGCGTGATATAAGCAATAAATTCTTAGCTCATAGCCGCGATATTATTATTCGAGATGTTTTTGCCGGTTCAACAACTCCACTAAGCGTATCGACGGTTGAGTTTTTCCGTACTGCCGCAACAGCGCTTGCTCCCAACGGTTTATATATTGCCAACTGTGGTGACCGCTCTAATTTAGCTAACGCACGAGCAGAATTAGCTGGAATGTCTGAAGCATTTGCCCATATTGCCTGTATCGCTAGTCCTAGCATGTTAAAAGGTCGACACTCTGGAAACATTATCCTTTTAGGTTCTCAGCTCCCATTGCCTGAACAACCAGCACAATTGACTAAATTATTGCTCGCAGACCGAGTACCGGCACACTATAAAAATGAGCTATGGACAAGGAAATTCTTCACGGGAAGCAAGCCCTGGTTCGATCATAAAAACTAAGTATTTTCCATGAGAAATATTAATTTTTAGTAAGAAAAACTGCGTGGCGGATTCAAGAATTGTCTACAAAACACTTTTAATTTGATAAAGTCCATACTCATTACCATCAATTTTCGAAGGACCTTAAATATATGCGCACCCGTTTTCATGGTCTCACACTATGTGTCGCTCTAAGCGCCAGCATATCTCTTCTCACTTCCGGCACTGCGGTGCTTGCCGAAGAAAAAACTGAGCAACCCACTCAAGAACAAACTACCAAGCAGGAGAATACTGAAAAACAATTTACGGAAAAAAATCTAGAATCCGATGTCCTACCCAATAAGGATATCGACAACGGCATTTCAGCCTCAGAGCTTCTCAATGCATTACGTGCAACTGCGGAAGACCAAACTCCCGAAGATCTCACTCCCGTTGATGTTCCCGAAGAACTCAAGAACGTTTTCAAAGGCAAAGCTACAATCGAAAACAAGCAGTTGCCACCAGAATTCTCAGATGAAAATTGGCGTGAGCTAATCACAGAGTTCAATAAAAAGAATCCAGGTCGGGTTGAAGAAGTAACCGCTTATTCCCCATCAATGGAGCGTGAAATTCCACTAGTGCTCATTAAGGCTTCCAAGCCTCATCGTCCTACCATTTATCTTATGAATGGTGCTGGTGGCGGAGAGCAAGCAGTGAACTGGATTGAGCGTACCGACGCCATGGAATTCTATACTGAACGTGATGTGAACGTAGTAATTCCTATGCGCGGCGCATTCTCCTACTACACTGACTGGATTACCGAACCTCAAGGTAATGAGTACCTTAAAGGCAAGCAATACTGGGAAACCTTCCTGTCTAAGGAACTGCCTGAACCTATTGAAGATTATCTCAAAGCTAATGGCCAGCGCGGCATTATTGGCATGTCCATGTCTGCCACCTCTTCCATCTTGATTGCTGAGCACAACCCAGGTTTCTATAACGCCGTTGGTTCGTTCTCCGGCTGTGTGGCTACGGCAAGACCACTGCCACGCTTGTATGTTAACTCCGTACTCAAAGGTGATGGTGTTACCCCTGAGCAAATGTGGGGCACACCCGATAGTGAAGTCAGCAAATATAACGACGGCATTATTAATGCTGAAGGTTTGCGTGGCTCTGAGATTTATGTAGCTAATGCCTCTGGACTAATATCTCAGGAAGAAATGTTTAATAAGCTGTACCAAGAAGAGGGCGAAACTATTTCACAAACATTAATTACCTCTTCGGTGCTTGCTGTCGAAGGTGGAGTTATCGAGGCTGCTTCTAATGCCTGTACTCATCACTTCAAAACCAAGCTAGATAAACTAGGTATTCCAGCTGATTTCAATTTCCGACCAACTGGTATTCACACCTGGACTTATTGGGAACGCGATCTTCGTGCTTCCTGGCCAACCTTTGCCCGCGCATTCGGTTTAGAAAATGAACCACTCAGTGAAAAAGACCAAAAAATCGCGGAGTCTTCTTCCTAAAAAAGAACTGTCCTAGCAAAATCTTCTAGGACAGCTAAAAATGATTGCCTGGCTTTAAGAAGCTATCATCACAGTTTTTTAAAGCTAGGCCATCCCAGCTTGACGTGCTAGGCGAGTCACTTCACCAATATGCTGTAGCACCAAGTCGATGTCTTCGTCTGTGGTCGTGCGTCCTAAGGTAAAACGCACTGCACTGCGGGCGGTTTTTTCATCTATTCCCATGGCCAATAACGTTTCGCTGGCCGAATTTACTCCGTTATGGCATGCCGATCCTGTGGAAACTTCAATCCCACGCTGATCAAGCAGCATAATCAAGCTATCGCCTTCAGCACCGGGAAAAGCCACATGTAGATGACCAGCTAAATTATCATTCATTGGGGTAAACCGACGAACCTCGGAGATAGTACTTATTTCCCGCCACAATTTATCGCGCAATGTACTAAGACGCTTTCGTTCTGCGGATAATTCAGCACAAGCTTCTTCTAAAGCAATAGCAGTGGCATAAGCACCAGCAACGTCTACTGTGCCCGAGCGAATCCCACGTTCTTGTTTACCACCAAAGCTTACTGGCCCAGGTGCAGGCGAACGTTTCGCTAAAAGTATGCCTACTCCCCGAGGACCACCAAACTTGTGTGCACTAGCAGCAAGTGTCGTGGCACCAAGCGCTGAGAAGTTTACAGATTCATGACCAACAATCTGTACCGCATCAACATGAACTGGGATGGTAATGCCACTTTCTTTAGCTAAGTTTTCAGCAGCAGCTACCACTTTTTCTATGGGTTGAATCGCACCAGTTTCATTGTTTGCCCACATACAACACACAACATCGGCAGGTATCTCAAGCGCTGATAAATCGGTAACTACACCTTGGTTGTTAATACCTAAATAGGCTATTTCTGCCCCTTTTTGCTGAGCATGACTCACCGCTTCCGCTACCGAAGGATGC
This sequence comes from Corynebacterium kutscheri, assembly GCF_000980835.1. Taxonomy (NCBI): domain Bacteria; kingdom Bacillati; phylum Actinomycetota; class Actinomycetes; order Mycobacteriales; family Corynebacteriaceae; genus Corynebacterium; species Corynebacterium kutscheri. The sequence continues at coordinate 838,969 of NZ_CP011312.1, read as the reverse complement.
TCAATCTCGGTGGTCACAATACGACCACCTCGATAAAAACCCAACACGCCAATGTTATTGGCTTCTGTACCTGAGCTAGTGAAAATCACCTCAATGGGTTCACAGCCTAGCGCAGCAGCGATCTTTTCCCGCGCGGTATCAAGATAGCTGCGAGCTTTTCTCGCCGAGGCGTACTGGCCAGCTGGATTCACACACACTGCAGCTTCCAACCACGCCTGGCGAGCCACCTCACGTAAAGGTGTGGTGGCTGCGTGATCGAGATATACCAACTTAGCTGAGTTCATTCATTAATAGTGGCACAATTTCGTGTACATCGCCGACTACACCTAAATCAGCGATCTGGAAAAATGGAGCATCCTCGTCGCTGTTGATAACAATGATCTTTTTAGCGGTTTGCATACCCGAAGTGTGCTGAATAGCACCAGAGATACCCAAACCAATATAAATATCTGGGCTAACAGTAACGCCAGTTTGGCCAATTTGGAATTGTTGTGGGTACCAACCCAAATCAACAGCATCACGGGTTGCCCCAACTGCCCCACCTAGAGTGTCGGCAAGTGGTTCAGCAAGGTTCTGAAAACCTTCTTCTCCATCAAGACCACGTCCACCAGCAATAACCACCTTTGCTTGCGCAAGATCCGGCCGATCGCCAGCTTCTGCCGGGCTAAAGCTTAAAACTTGGACATCTTTTACCCCAGCAGATGGTAGATCAAAATTACTGAGTGCACCAGCACCAGGGGTTGGGTCAGCGGCAATAGCTCCAGGACGAAGCGTGTAAATAGGGCTGGTTCCACCTACGGCGGCAGAAATCTCAATACTGTCGCCAAAAATAGACATCTTTGCGCTGCGATCAGGATTAATGCCAACTACATCGCAAAGCACTCCAGAAGCCAAACGTGCGGCTAGTCTGCCGGCGATCTCATTACCAGTAGCTCCCGCAGCAATAATAATTGGCGCTGGGGTTTGAGCGGCAAGGGCGTGTAGCGCATCGGTTTCTGGTAGCACTAATCGCTGGTCAATATCAGCACAATGTGCACCAACGATGCTACTTGCACCTAGTTCACGCAGCTGTTCCAGATAGGGTGTAGCATCACCGACAACAACTGCGGTGACTTCACCAAAAACTTTGGCTGCCGTAATAAGTTCACCGGTAACTGGAGAAAGCGTACCTGCTAGGTGCTCAACTAAAACATAAGCATTCATAAGTATTCCCCTTATCCCAGTTCACTAAGGTATTCGGCAATTTTCTTAGCTGCGGTAGCAGCATCTGCTCGTACCACTTCACCGGCAACACGTGCTGGACGTTTAGTTGCTGCTACCACTGCAGTTGCTGCATGAGCCAAACCAACGTGCGCAGGATCAACGCCAATATCGGCAAGAGTAAGCTGTGTGACCTCTGCTTTTTTAGCTGCCATAATGCCTTTGAAATTAGCAAAACGCGGTTTATCGGCTTTATCCGTTATGCTCACAATAGCAGGCAAGGTAGCGCTAAGCTCATAATCGCCAGCAGCAGTTTCTCGTACACCGGTAATAGTTGTGCCATTCACCGCTACTGATTTTAGTGAAGTTAACGCTGGCTGTTGCCGATATTCGCTAATAATACCGGGCAGTGCGCCCATAGAACCATCCGAACTAGCCACACCACTAATAATCAACTGTACGTCTTCGATGGTATTAATTGCATGTACCAATGCCCACGCAGTACCTAGTACATCTGAGCCGGCTAATGCTGGATCGTTAAGGTGTACGGCTTGATCCGCGCCCATTGCTAAGGCCTTACGTAGCGCCTCATCAGCAGCAGCGCCACCGGCGGTCAAAGCCACCACGCGGTATTCCGGGTGTGCTTCTTTAATACGCAGTGCCTGTTCTACACCAAACTCATTAACCTCGTCGATAACTTCATCAACGCCTTCTCGGTCAAGGGTGAAATCGGCCTCAAGAGTGCGTGTAGACCAAGTGTCTGGTACATGTTTAACCAGAACCACAATTGCGGGCATAAAAGCACCTTTCCAAGTTTTTTCTAATTCCGTCTTGAGAGTCTAATGGAACTGCTACGGCAACGGAACAGCTGCTGTACGTGAATTACAAATCATAGCTACCGCCGAGTGAGCAATTCGAGCAATCACTACTGCCATTGCTCGGTTTCCAGAAAGCTTCAGCTTTTTGCGGAGTTGATCGGGATCAATATAGACTCCCCGAACCAAAATTTCTAGGCTACCACACCCATGGGCAGCTAAAGCCGATTTAAGTTTTTTCAATGAGACAGATTCAATGAACTCAAATCCACTCGTGCCAGCGGGTAATTGATCACCAGAAAGATAGGCAATGTGTTCATCAAGCATCCATAGGTTCTCTCGGTGGCCATAATGTCGCACCAACCCAGCACGCACAATTGCACCATCAGGATCCACAATATATTTTCCAGGCTTATCGACGATAATCTCATCCTCATAGCTATCGTCAATACGATACTGCCCGGATACTTTTATTACTACAGCTTCCCGACGTAACTTATCAGCCACCAGTTCTGGTGAATATAAGCAAGCTTCTTTTACTCCACCATCAACACTGACCAGACTCACGAGTCCATTCCAAAATCTAAAATCTAATCCCGGCGCGCATTTAATAGCCATAGGTGTCGTGCCCCAAGCGTCGATAAGCGTTGGTAATGGTGGTAATAGATCTTCGGGTGAGCTAATACGCCGACCATGGCTGCGGCGAGCAGGATCTGCAATAATAACCTCTGCACCTGATGCTGCCGGTACAGTAGCATCGGCGCAACTGTATAGGCCGGCGGGCACATTATTTCTAGCCATGAGTATTCGCGAAAAATCTAGATCGCTTCCGTGGTATTCAAGTCCAGCTGCGGTAGCTGCTGCACCTTCGGTACCAATAGAGCAGGTCACATCGTGTACGCGGTGGGTATACTGCGCTAGGCGCTGCATGCGTATCTGAGCGACTGCTAGTGCGGTAGCTTGTTGTGCTGATTCATGGCACATAAGCCACTGCTTAGGTAGTTTTGTTGCGGCTTTTTTACGTGCTTGAATAAGCTCCATAACTGCTCGGGCGTACTCACCAAAACGGCTTCGTAGCTGATCAAGATCTTTTAATTGGCTGTGTGAGCTTAATTCTAGTTGCTCGCTTATGGCCTGAATTTCATTTTTGTGTGCTAATAAAAAACGAACCTCGTGTGGGGTATAGCTCATATTAAAACCGCCTCACTGGAGTATGGGTGAAAAACTCTTGGTAGCGTGCATCCTCTACTGGGGTACCGATTATTGGGGTGAGGTCAAAAGTAGGTGTATCGGCAATAACCTCAGCAACACATGTGTAGTGAGAAAGTTGTAATAGTTGTGCCCACGTGGGTAAGACCAAGTTAAGCAGGCCAGCACGCCAACCGTCTAAAATAAGTGCTGGTGGAAACCAACCGGTGGATGAAACTTCTCGGTTATTTCCATCAGGTTCTTGGCCAGGTACTTGAATTGCTAGCAGGCTATAGACATCAAAGTGGTGATTTTCTTCTACCCCAGATACCCAACGGGCAAATGGGAATAAAAGATCAGAACGAATAATGAGATTATTTTCGGCTAGCATCTGTACCAATGATAAGGAATGATTTTCTAGTGCCACGCGCTGTTTATGGTATGCGGTAGCATCATCAATGAGTCGACCATCGGCATGGGCGGCGACCAAGGTACCGGTTTCTTCAAATAGCTCACGCACCGCGCCGCCAATTAATCCACGTGCATACTCATTGGTGGTGTGAAGCCGGTTCGCCCATTGCTCAACGTCTGCTTTACCCCAAATGTTATACACGCTACCGTCACTACAGTATTGTTCCTCAAAGTCACGTAGATCTACCCCACCGCCGGGAAATACCGTTGTGTTAGGAAAAGTAGGCATCGATGAAACACGTTCTTGAACGTATACCTCTAATCCATGTGCGGTATCGCGGATCATAAGTACTGTTACGGCGAGCTTGCGCCCGCCAAGGCCTTGAACTGGCTGCATTGCCGACATTGTTCCTATCCTATCGACTTTTATCTACAACGCAGACATGGTTCATGCTTATCGACGATGTTGGCCAGGGATCCTACTGCGGCGGGCAAAATATCGTCCGTCAATCTTATCCACGGCAATCTGCTGGTGGAAGGCTTTAGTAAGGTTTTCGCTTGTCATCACATCATCGATGAGCCCTTGAGCAACCACGGTTCCTTCATCTAAGAGCATGGCGTGCGTAAAACCTTCTGGGATTTCTTCCACATGATGGGTAATCATCACAATCGCTGGTGAATCCGCGTCAAGGGCTAGTTGATTGAGATAACTAACTAGATCCTCGCGTCCTCCAAGATCCATACCTGCGCTTGGTTCGTCGAGAAGCAAAAGTTCTGGGTTTGCCATTAATGCGCGAGCTACTAGCACCCGTTTGCGTTCCCCTTCGCTTAGTGTTCCCCAGTTGCGATCTGCGAGGTGGAGTGCACCAACTTGTTCTAGGATGTTGTTTGCTCGATCAAAATCAAGTTCCTCATATTCTTCACGCCAGCGCCCTAAAATGGCATATCCTGCTGAGATAACTAAGTCTTTTACTCGTTCAGTATCTTGAATGCGATTTCCTAAAGCTGCTGAAGACATGCCAATCATGGTGCGTAAATCGCGCATATCGGTTTTTCCTACCCGCTCACCCATAATCCAGGCTTTACCTTTCGACGGATATTCTTCTGCTGCCGCTATGCGGATCAAAGTGGTTTTTCCTGCCCCATTAGGACCAATAATGACCCAGCGTTCGTCAAGCTCTACTTTCCAATTGATCGGCCCTAAGATTTTATTACCGCTACGGATAAACTCCACTTGTTCAAAATCAATAAGTAGATCAGGATCGCGTTCTTCATCAACAAAGCGCGATACATAAGGCTTCGGGGTAGCAGAATTCGTGGCAGTCATGTCTCCAATAATGACCGATAGCTACGCTTTCGTGTGGAAGTGACACAGCGATTCCTTATGACAGTGCTCTTTATATATTTTTTATTGGGTAAACCAGGGGTGAAACACCACAAATATACTGATAACTATCGTCGATAAGCAGTTTTACTGACGGATTCCTCACTAATCCGGTGTATATCCGTTTGCTTGACTATCCTCATGTTCAGGTTCACATGTGTTATGCGCATAAAGAGATCACGACAGATGTAAGGAAGTACCCCTGTGACCGGACGCCTCGCTATCGAAGATATTCGTCCTACTATTTCCCACGGCTCTACCCCAAGTAAGGCTGTTGTTGGCGAATATATCCCTATTTCTGCACTGGTATGGCGCGAAGGCCACGATGCCATCGCTGCCACTTTAAATGTGACCGGCCCAAAGGGATCTCGTTTTGAAAAAACAGTGCGCACCACCATGGTTGTTGATGAATACGATGTTGATCGTGTCTACGGTGGTTTTGTTCCAGATATTCCAGGCGAATATCGTTTCCGTATCGACGCCTGGAGTGACCCCATGGCCACGTGGCGACACGCGGTAATTACTAAAATTGAAGCTGGCCAAAGCCCGGCAGAATTAAGCAATGATCTAGCACATGGCGCACAACTTTTTGACAAAGCGGCCAACAATGCCAAAGCCAAAACTACGCAAAAAACACTTGCAGAAGTTGCTCGTTCTTTGCGCAGCGATAAACCGCTAAGAACGAGAGTTGCACCCGCATTAAGTGTTGAGGTTTTAAGTATTTTAGCGCTCACTCCGGTGCGTGAGCTACTGACAAAAGGCCCGGAATTAAAAATAAAAACCGATCGTCGTACTGCTCTTTTTAGCTCTTGGTATGAACTTTTCCCGCGTTCAACTGGCGGCTGGGATGATAATGGAAACCCAGTACATGGCACTTTTTCTACCACAGCAGCAGCATTAGACAGAGTGGCTGCTATGGGCTTTGACACCGTATATTTCCCACCGATTCATCCCATTGGCGAAATCAATCGAAAAGGGCGCAATAACACGCTTACTCCAGAACCACATGATGTAGGCTCCCCGTGGGCAATAGGTTCTGCGGCAGGAGGCCATGATGCAGTTCATCCAGAACTAGGCACCATTAAAGACTTTAAAAAACTGCTTGCCAAGGCAAATTCTTTAGGGCTAGAAGTTGCTCTTGATCTAGCACTACAAGCAGCTCCCGATCATCCTTGGGCGCATACTCATAAAGAATTTTTCACCGTGCTAGCTGATGGCACTATTGCTTATGCAGAAAATCCCCCCAAAAAGTACCAGGATATTTATCCGCTTAATTTTGATAACAACCCTCAGGCAATCAAAAAAGAACTACTACGAATAGTTCAATTCTGGATTGATCTTGGGGTAACTACATTCCGCGTAGATAATCCGCATACCAAACCTACTAGTTTCTGGGCGTGGTTGATTGATACTATCCATCACCGTCATCCTGAGGTCATTTTCTTAGCTGAAGCATTCACCCGCCCGGCGCGTCTATATGGTTTAGGTAAAGCTGGTTTTAGTCAGTCTTATACTTATTTCACATGGAAAACCACTAAGCATGAGCTGCGTGAATTTGCCCAAGAGATTGCTGGTTTAGCAGATGTCTCACGACCAAATCTTTTTGTTAATACACCCGATATTTTGCACGAATCCCTTCAATATGGCGGGCGTGCCATGTTTGCAATCCGAGCTACATTAGCTGCTACTATGTCGCCGCTGTGGGGTGTTTATTCTGGTTTTGAGCTCTATGAGCATCAAGCCGTGAAACCAGGTAGTGAAGAGTATCTTAATTCAGAGAAATATGAACTCCGCCCACGTGATTTTGAAGCGGCAAAAGCAACTGGTGATTCTTTGGAAGATTACTGTGGTTTGCTTAATCGGATTCGGAAAGAAAATCCGGCTCTTCAGCAGTTACGCCAAATCACGTTCCATGACACAGCTAATGATAAAGTTTTGGCTTATTCTAAGGTGGATCCTGTTTCCGGTAATGCAGTCTTGGTGATTATTAATCTTGATAGTCACTGTATGCAAGAAACAACAGTGCATATGGATATGGCTGCTATTGGGCTTCATCAACATGATGTTTTTGAAGCCAAGGATTTAATAACTGGTCAAACTTTTACTTGGTCAGAGAATTTTTATGTTCGTCTCAATCCCACAGCAGATGTTGCGCATATTGTGTCTCTACCGCAGGTAGGAGTCAATCAGCGGATGAAGATTGCTCAGCGAAACCAGGTGGATTATGTGAATTAACCTTATATACTGGTTGTCAGTATCACATATAAAACCAAAACTTTTCGGCCACCATATTAGGTACCCTCGACAAGCGAGTATCCTGCTAGTGGATAGGAATATTCACTAGCGCACTATCTTTTTTAAGGATCGTATTCCTATGTCTTTTTCTTCTGATCTTCAACTCAATGACGACGATCGTCGCCGGCTTACTACCTGTTCACACCACGATCCACATGGACTATATGGTTGGCACGCTACCGAGCAGGCTGCGCTTATTCGTACCCGACAGCTTGGTGCGCAGAAGGTCGAAGTTATTATCGGTAATAGCCGCCATGAAATGTTTCCTATTGGCGATGGTATCTTTGAGCTGGCACTATCTGATACCACCCCGATTGATTACCGGCTTTACGTTACTTGGGATGATGGCACAACCACTGAAATTGCCGATCCTTATCACTTCTTGCCAACCATCGGAGAATTCGATCTTCATCTTATTGGTGAAGGCCGTCATGAAAGCCTATGGACGGTATTGGGTTCGCATATCCGCAGTTATGATACTGAACTAGGCACGGTTACCGGTACTTCTTTTGCGGTATGGGCACCCAATGCCGCCGGTGTTGCTGTTGTTGGTGATTTCAATGGTTGGAATCCAAACCAGCATCCTATGCGTTCGCTAGGGCAATCCGGTATCTGGGAATTATTTATCCCTGGTATCGGTGTGGGTGAGGTATATAAATTTGCTATCCATACCCCAGAAGGCCAGCGCATAGATAAAGCTGATCCGCTAGCTCGGCAGGCAGAGGTTCCTCCAGCAACGGGTTCTATTGTCACCGAGTCTCAATACACGTGGTCGGATCAAAAATGGCTTAGCCAACGCGAAGAAAAAGACTATAACCGTGAGCCAATAAGTATCTATGAGGTACACCTTGGTTCTTGGCGGCAGGGATTAAATTATGAACAGCTTGCTCAAGAATTAGTCGAGTATGTTTCGCAAATGGGTTATACTCACGTCGAGTTTATGCCAGTTGCAGAGCATCCTTTCGGTGGTTCTTGGGGTTATCAGGTTTCTGGTTATTATGCTCCCAGTGCACGCTTTGGCAGTCCGGACCAATTGCGTGCGCTTATTGATGCCTTCCATAATGCTGGTATTGGTGTCATTGTCGACTGGGTGCCAGCACACTTTCCTAAAGATGATTTCGCACTGGGTCGTTTCGATGGTCGAGCACTGTATGAACACCCTGACTGGCGTCGTGGTGAGCATAAGGATTGGGGCACTTATATCTTTGACTTTGGCCGCAATGAGGTACGTAACTTCCTTGTCGCCAATGCTTTATACTGGCTGGAAGAATTCCACATCGATGCTTTAAGAGTCGATGCTGTTGCTTCCATGTTGTACTTGGATTATTCACGTGAAGAAGGTGAATGGGAGCCTAATGTTTTCGGTGGTCGAGAAAACCTAGAGGCGGTGCAATTTATCCAAGAAATGAATGGCACTGTACACAAGCACTATAGGGGTGTGCTAACTATTGCTGAGGAATCTACTTCTTGGCCGGGAGTAACAACTCCTACTGAGCATGGTGGGTTAGGTTTCTCCATGAAATGGAATATGGGGTGGATGAACGATACCCTCGAATACTTCTCTCACGATCCGATCCACCGCAGCTATCACCACAATGAGATTACTTTCTCTATGGTGTATGCCTATTCCGAGAATTTTATTCTTCCGTTTAGCCACGATGAAGTAGTACACGGTAAAGGCTCGTTATGGACACGTATGCCTGGCGACGCATGGAATAAGGCCGCAGGTCTGCGCACTCTCTACGCTTATATATATGCTCACCCAGGTAAAAAATTGCTCTTCCAAGGCCAGGAATTTGGCCAGGTCATGGAATGGAGTGAAGCACGTTCACTTGATTGGGATGACACGGTAGGTTGGGAAGGTGAATATCACGATGACCTGCGACGACTAGTTATTGATCTTAATAACCTTTATAAACAGTCCCCTTCCCTTTTTACTCAAGACCATGATCCTGCTGGTTTCAGTTGGGTTAAATCTGATGATGCCGCTAATAATATTCTGGCGTTTACCCGCTATAGCGATGACGGGGAGAAAATGCTCTGTGTATTTAACCTCGGCGGCACCAGTCAACCGCACTATAAGCTGGGCGTGCCAGCCGGCGGCAATTGGGAATGTGTCTTAAACACCGATGCTGGAGTATACCAAGGCGCAAACAATACTCTAGAAACTCACGTTGCTGCCTGGGATACCCATTGGGATGGCTACAACCACTCCCTTACCGTGCATATTCCAGCAATGAGCGCACAATTCTACCGCTGGGTTGCCTAACAATAATGCATCTGTTGCATTAACTAAAGGGGTTAGTTCTATTACGGACTAACCCCTTGTGACATATCTTAACTACCAGTGTTTATAACACCATGGCGGCAATCCAACCGGCTGCAATCAATGGTAGATTGAAGTGGATAAAGGTTGGAATAACGGTGTCACGAATATGGTCATGCTGACCATCCACATTAAGCCCTGAGGTTGGCCCTAAAGTAGAATCCGATGCTGGTGATCCGGCATCACCTAGTGCACCGGCTGCACCGATAATTGCCACGGTAGCGGCAGGACTAAAGCCCATTGTCATACACAGTGGTACATAAATGGTTGCAATAATTGGCAGCGTCGAAAAGCTAGAACCGATTCCCATGGTGACGATCAAACCGATCAGCAGCATCACAAATGCACCCACTGCCTTATTATCACCAAACAAAGCCGCAGAGGTACTGACCAAAGATTCCACTTCGCCGGTGGCCACCATTACTGAGGCAAAACCCTGAGCGGTAATCATAATAAAACCAATCAGCGCCATCATTTTCATTCCAGCAGTAAACACATCATCAGCTTCGCGCCAATTTACTGCACCGGTAAGCATAAAAATTGCTAAACCAGTAAGCGCCCCAACAAGCAGGCTATCAGCATCAGTATCGGTGGCTTGCATAATTACCTGCACGGCAAAGGTTGCCACAATCGCTACTAGGGCAATAATAACCTTATAGCGCGAGACCTCTTCTTCTGGTGCCTGATTAACCTCAACGTAAGCATAATCGCGGGGTTTCCGATACGAAAAGAAAATAGCCACGAGTAAACCCACAACCATACCCAGTGCCGGTATCGCCATGACATGAATAACGTTGATATCAGAAATATCCATACCAGCAGCAGAAATATTTCCTAACAAAATGCTATTTAAGAAGATCGCGCCAAAGCCTACTGGCAAGAACATGTAAGTGGTAACCAAGCCAAAAGTAATCACACATGCAATCAGCCGGCGATCAATACGCAAGGAGTTCATCACTTCTAATAGCGGCGGAATAATAAGTGGAATAAAAGCAATGTGGATAGGGATAAGATTTTGGCTCATAACCGACATCGCCAAAATGCCTGCTACCATCAACCATTTTGCCGCAACAATTGTTTTGGGACCAGCTTGATGGCCTATTTTTTTACTAATCCAACGTGCTAATACAGTCGGTAACCCCGAACTTGCTACTGCCATAGCAAAAGCCCCTAATAGGGCGTAGCTAAGCGCAATTTTAGCTCCCCCGGAAAGCCCTTCTTGAAAGGCAACCATAGTGGCATCCAAGCCAAGACCAGCAAGTAAACCACCAACAAGGGCGCTAATAAATAGGGCAAGTACAACATGTACCCGCATAACCGCCAAAACGATCATGAGGATAACAGCAATAAGGACTGCATTCATAGCGAATACTATACGCAGACGTGCTTAATTTTACCTATTGGATATTAGTTATTGCGGTAGTTTGGGGGCAACTTCACATTTGCTGACCGCACTAACGCTTTCTTCAAGGTCTTATCAAATATTTCCCACTACGCTTATTGTTTTCACTGACCGCTTGTCACTTCATGAACACTCAAAATGTCAAAAATACTGTCTACACCACAACATAATATGCAAGGTATTTTTAATCGAGCTGAACCTCAGATGCTTTATTAATGCCCACCTTTTAAGCTAATCTCATATACATTTAAGCAAACGTAGCTGTGTTTTACCGGGTGCGATCGCGTTTTTCAAAGCCTAATCTGGCACGATATCCCTCTGGGTGACGTAACTGTGCTACCGCATCACCAATACATAATCTAAACCTAGGCTGCATAGGCGGCATCTGCATTATTGAAAACCAACGCACATCAGTAGATTCATCATCACCGACTATTGGTTTATCTTCACCAATGACACTGCATCGCACAGCAGTTTCCAAAAACTGACATTGATCGCCATTCGGATAGGTCACTGGTTCTATCGCACCCACGCCAAGCAATGCTTCTACGCTAACCTCAAGCCCAGTTTCTTCGGCAACTTCCCGCACGGCAGCACTATGAGGTTCTTCACCAGGATCAATAATTCCAGTCACTGGTGTCCACTCTCCAGTATCGGCACGTTTAACTAATAACACCTGAGGCACCTCAAAAACAGGTGCACCAGGGGGAACGTCTTTAATCACAATGGCGGTAACGCCAGCAAGGAATAAGGGATCATGGCCAATCTTTTTACGCAGTTCTACGATGAACTCTGGTGTGGCCATTAGTTTTTCTCTTCCCCACTGTCTTCGGTTATCGACTCCGGTGTTAATTTACGTGCGGCTTTCTCGGCAGCTGCTTGTTGTTTAATCATCTCCGCGAATTTTTCCGGATCGAAATCCGTAAAATACTCTGGTCCGGCGAATTGTTCCTGTGCCATGATCTTCTCCTTATACTTCAAGTCTTTTAACTATGCATAGCTATAAATTGCTTCACAGCATGCACGTCATTAGCAATATCAACGACTGTGCGTTCTGCTTGCATAATTGCAGCAAAACGCTCTGGTGTTTCTGGGGTATAACCAATAGCTTCAGTCATTGTCTCGGCAAATTTCACTGGCAATGCTGTCTCGAGAACAATAATTGGGGTTGTAATCTCTTGCACCCATTGACGTGCTACTTTCACGCCATCAGCAGTGTGTGGATCAATAAGAACACCCAAACGATGATGACAATCCGCAATAGTTTTTATGCGATCAGCATGCGTCGACTTACCGGATAGAAAACCATACTTAGCGGATACATCTGAAAACGCAGGATGCTTTGCCAAGGAGAATCCACCTTGAGGCACTTGAACAGCAAATAAATCTGCTACCTGTGCAGCATCGCGGTCAAGCAAATCAAAAATAAACCGCTCAAAATTGCTAGCTCTCGAAATATCCATTGATGGACTCGAGGTTTCAAAAGTATCTGCCGAGCTTCGTACCCGATATTCTCCGGTACGGAAAAATTCGTCTAAAACATCATTTTCATTTGTTGCCAGAATAAGCTTATCAATGGGTAATCCCATTTGCTTTGCGACGTGTCCAGCACAAATATTGCCAAAGTTTCCGGTGGGCACACTAAAAGACACTTTTTGCTCGACACTATCTGTTGCCCTAATCCAGCAAGCAATGTAATAAACAACCTGGGCTACTAGCCGCGCCCAGTTAATAGAATTAACCGCACCAATATGCTTTTCTGCTTTAAACTCTGCATCATTAGAAATCGCCTTGACTACATCTTGACAATCATCAAAAACCCCATCAAGCGCAATATTAAAAATATTTGGATCATCAAGCCCAAACATCTGTGCCTGTTGGAAAGCAGTCATGCGCCCCTTTGGGGTAAGCATAAAAACTTTAATTCCATTGCGTCCACGCATCGCATATTCAGCGGCCGATCCAGTATCACCACTGGTTGCTCCAAGAATATTTAATATTTTACCACGCCTAGCTAGTTCATATTCAAAAAATTCCCCTAGTAATTGCATCGCCATATCTTTAAAAGCGGCGGTAGGGCCTTGTGAAAGATGCCCAATAAAAATACCCTCTTCTAACTGGGTTATTGGAACAATATCTGGGCTAGAAAATTTCGGATAGGTATACGCACGCGCAGCAATTTCTTGAAGATCTGTCTGCGGGATGTCATCAATAAAAAGAGCCAAGACTTCCGCAGCAAGTGCTGCATAACCGTCGTTATTAAGGATCTCGCGCAAATAGTTAAGCTTTTCTACATCTAACTGTGGATATTCCACCGGTAGATAAAGACCGCCATCAGCAGCTAAACCACCAAGCAAAATATCACTAAAAGATTTCTGAGTTTGAAGACTATCGCGCGTAGAGATGTAATGCATGGCTACTACAATAACCTTTTTGAGGAAAGAAAAAAGAAGTTTTAGTCACACCGAAAATAAAAGGAGCGCCCGGTGACGGCGTCGAAAAGCACGATAAATCAACTAAGCAAGCGAGCAATAATTGTTTGGCTTAGCGCATGCGGTGTTTATATCGTTGCAGTTACTGGACGGACAAGCTTTGGAATAGCTGGTGTTTTTGCCATCGATCGCTTCCATATTGATGCATCCAGACTTGCCTTTTTCACTTCGGTACAGCTCGGTGTGTATGCGATAAGCCAAATCCCGGTAGGACTGCTTATTGATCGTTATGGCGCGCGCCGTATTTTACTTTTAGGTGCTTTGGTTATGACAAGTGGTCAATTTATTTTAGGAATTGCCACAACGTATCCCCTAGCTATTAGTGCACGAATACTTATTGGAGCCGGGGATGCCACCGCCTTTTTATCGGTACTGCGTCTACTACCAGTCTGGTTTCCGGCTCGGGTTAGCCCACTATTTGCTCAACTTACTGGTTGTTTAGGACAAATCGGGCAATTCCTTTCCGCTGTTCCCTTCTTATGGTTGCTTAATACTTATGGCTGGTCTATTAGTTTTATTTCTCTTGCTGCAGTAGGAGTACTAATAAGTTTTGCCGCAGTTATCTTTGTTTCCAATACTCGTGCCGAACCACGAGTACATTTTTTCCATCGCACCCGCGAATCTATAGACCAGCCTGGATCAGCAACTCCAACCCGCACCTATGCCATACTGTCGCACGTGATAAAAAGCCCCCTGGTATGGCGGGCACTTTTTATCCATTGGACAAATATGGCACCGCTGAATGTCTTTCTACTGCTCTGGGGCACACCCACAATGACTCTCGGCATGAATTTCACTGCGGCTCAGGTGGGAATCGTATTTACTTGCGTGACAATAAGCACCATCATCGCTGGTTTTGGTCATGGGTTTCTTTCCGCACGACTTAGTCACCGACGCGATATTTTCGCCAGCAGTACCGCCGGTATAAATATTACTTGCTTAACTTTATTATATGTGATTCCAACAACACCACCGCGCCCTGTAACAGTAATTATGCTCGTTATCTGCGCATCATTGCTTATTCCTAGTGCTAACTATGGTTTTGATAGCATTCGCGAAAAAATGCCGCTGCCAGTGCTAGCCACAGCAACCGGCTTTGCCAATATGGGTGGGTTTACTGCGGTCATGCTATCTGCACAAATAATGGGTGCGCTACTCGATAGTCGCGGCGGTTATTCCTGGCCTGATTTCCGCTATGCCTGGACTGGGCTTCTTTTGGTCTGGATTATCGGCATTATTGGTTTTTGTGTTGCTCACTGGAAAATAACTCACAGCACAACTAGCGAGGCCACCACGTAACCTTAACCTGGCCTCGCTTATTATGGGTTTACTTCTTATTCGCCGCGCTTAGAAATCAATGCATCAATAATCGAATTCAGCGCCACGTTTCCAATAGCTTGACCATCAATTATAGTCTCATTTTTCGATGGTGAATTAAAGTGGGCAGCTTGGCCGTGCGATTGGGTAATAGTAGCTACCAAATGGTTATCTTCTACTTTTAATACACTCACCGGTTGCGCCCCGGAGGATTCCAAAGCACGCACAAAAGTCTGCAATTCAGCAACAGTACATCCATCAAGATTCAACGAAACAGTAATAGGCATTTTATGCTCCTTAACTAACGTGTTTTTCCATCCACCCTAGAGCAACTTTTGTGTGATGTCATCGTCTACTTATTAACAAACCTCTTTATTGCTTTAGAATCTCATAGTTCCAAGATATGCCTATGTCCCGTATTGCAGACTTAACTTAAGTCAGACCAATACGAGACATTTGGTTCTAGTTATCTGCCGACATATTATGTCGGCACTAAAAAGTTTTTAATTCTTTTCTAACTCAGCAAAGACCCGATGATTAAAACCAAAAGCACGAGCAGCTTCAGCCAATAGAATCTCAATTTCTTCTTCAGAAAATTCTTCAGCAAGTCCATCAAGTTTCTCACGGTAGAGATCCTTATATGGTTTGAGTTTTCCAATCTCTGCAAAATCGTAGAAACTTACTGCCTCTGGATCTACTCCATAATGGCGTTGCATCATACGCCCAATCGCCTGACCGCCAGAAAGATCACCCAAGTAACGCACATAATGGTGTGCAATCAACCGAGGCGCATCTTTGTTATCCCGAATCTCTTCTAGCGCTGCAACATAGTTTTTAGTAGCTGGAAGCGCATGCACGGTATCATGCCACTGAGTCGATCCGTGCAAAACATTAAGATCATGCTCTAGCGCAGCGCTACGGTTTAATCGAGGATCAAGAAATTCGATACACCGTCCGCTTTCACGTACCGCTTCAACTGCTTCTTCCAATGCGCGATAAAAAAACCAGGATTGCTCTTGTAAAGCAATAAAAGCATCTTTATTTAGTTCCCCCTCCATAAGGTGGCTCATAAAATAAGAATGCTCAGCATCTTCATGAGCTTGCGCAGTGTAAAGCTTCAAGTCAGCAGCAATACTACGAACGGCGGTCGTCATCATAGGGCCTTTCAATTCTTAAGGCGCCACAGCGCCACATCATTTCTTTAGCCCCTCAAGAATAAATTAGGATAGCCTTGCTAAGAATCAATCAGATGGTTGATTTTTAGGTAAGCCTAAGTCGGTTTTCTATATCGTCATTAGCAACGATAATCAATACTTTTAGACTTCATGCTCACCTACTGGCTCACCCCAAAACACCTCATCAACTACTTTTCTAGCGTGTCGGGTGATCTTCAAATAATTTTCTAAAAATTCCTGATAATCATTAGGGTTCCACCCCGCTGCCCCCGCAACCGCTGCTAGTTGAGGACCAGGTAGAGGCAATTGATCAGCGCGTTTTCCACGCACTAAAACAATTGCGTTTCGCGCTTGAGTAGCAGTAAGCCATGCCTTGATTAAGATATCTACTTTTTCTGGAGCAATTAATTTTTTATCTTTAATTGCCTCTAATACCGTCAGCGTCGAAGTACTATGCAACTGCTTATGCTTGTGCGCATACATCAAGGTAAGAAGCTGAGCAGTCCACTCAATATCAGTTAAGGCTCCCCGGCCTAATTTAGTGTGCGTATTTCGATCCGCACCACGAGGTAGACGCTCATTATCTACTCGAGCTTTCATCCGTCGCACCTCTTGAATCATCTTCTCATCAGCGCCTGCTGTGGGATACCGAAACTGATCAATCATTTGACAAAACCGCACCCCCAAATCAGTATCCCCGGCAATCCAAGTAGCCCGTAAAAGAGCTTGAATCTCCCATACCTCCCCCCAACGCTTATAGTACTGATAATAGGAATCTAATGTTCGTACTACCGCCCCAGAACGACCCTCTGGACGCAAACCAAGATCAACTTCTAATGGTGGATCACCGCTTGGTTTAGCCAACCGAGTGCGCATGCGTTCGCAAATCTCACTCGCCCACCGTACTGCCGTTGTATCATCAACCCCATCCGCAGGCTCACAAACAAACATCACATCCGCATCAGAGCCAAACCCTAATTCAGCACCACCTAAACGCCCCATACCAATAACTGCGATGGTTGCCGGGGCTAGTTTCCCTTGCAATGAAAAACGAATCTCAGCGTGCAACGCTGCTTCTAATACGGCATCCCACACAATAGATAAACCGTGACAGATTTCTTTGACTTCCATAAGATTCAACAAATCTGCCGCTGCTAGACGGGCTAATTCCACTCGTCTTAAACTGCAGGCTACAGAAATAGCTTTTTCTGGGTGCTCATGCCGCGAAGCTGCCCGTACTAAAGATCGCGACACAGTTTCTGGATTTATCTCCAATAATTTTGGTCCGTGAGTACCATCGCCAAACTGTTTTACACAATCTGGAGCAGAAATAATCAACTCAGCAGCAAAAGGAGAATTGCCTAAAATCCGCATTAACCGCTGGCCGACAATACCTTCATCGCGCAACATTCTTAAAAACCACGTGCGATCATTAGCTGCATCAGATAATTTTCGATAATTTAATAATCCAGCATCCGGATCAGCAGTGTGAGCAAGCCATTCCATCAGCATCGGCAAAAGCATTGCTTGAATCTTTGCCTTCCTACCACTGCCTGCTGCTAATGCCCTAAGATGTTCAAAAGCACGATCTGGATATTGATATCCTAGTGCCCCAAGCTGTAATTTTGCTGCTACCGGGGTGAGTTTAATAGTGCCAGCATCCAACTGTGCCACTGAGTTAAGCAATGGTCGATAAAATAGCTTGTGGTGCAGGCTCAAAATAGTGCGTCGTACTGTGCGTAACTCTTTTTTTAACTTTTCGGTGCTGCTGACCCCATCACGCGGCAAAAAACCTGCACTTCTAGCTAGCCACCGCATATTATGCTCATCATCATAGGCTGGAAGCGTATGAGTTCGTTTCAACTTATGCAGTTGCAAACGGTGCTCTAGAAGACGCAAAAACTCATAATCAAAAATAAGCTCCGCACCATCTTCTCTGCCTACATAACCACCATCAATAAGTGCAGTTAAGGCATCGACTGTAGCCAGCGTGCGCAAAGATTCATCTGCCCGACCATGAACAAGTTGAAGAAGTTGCACTGCAAATTCAACATCGCGCAGCCCACCGTCGCCAAGCTTAAGTTCTCTATCGCGCATTGTGGCAGGAACGTTTTCAACAACTCGTCGGCGCATGATTTGGACATCACTGACAAAAGAATCGCGTTGACTAGCCTGCCAAACCAATGGGCTTAATGCATCAAGATAATCCTGACCTAGTGCTAATGATCCCGTCATCGGTCGGGCTTTCAATTGTGCTTGAAACTCCCAGGTTTGTGCCCACCGCTGGTAATACGCCAAATGAGATTCAAGAGTACGCACTAATGCACCACGTTTTCCTTCTGGGCGCAAAGCAGCATCCACTTCGAAATAACATCGCGACCCAATTCGGATAAATTCACTGGCCAACCGAGTTATTCTGGTTGTCACTGATCCAGCAACAAAAATAACATCGACATCAGAAATATAATTGAGCTCACGGGCACCACATTTGCCCATTGCTATCACGGCAAAAGTGCTATCAAGTGGTGTTTGTCCATAAATATTATGTACTGCTACTGCTAAAGCTGCGGTTAAAGCCGCATCAGCTAAATCGCTCAATGCGTGCACAACAGTACTAAAACGCAGCGTCTCACCACCTTCATGCCGTCCATTGTCAGCATAGGTACCAGCAAGATCTAATGCGGCAATTCGCAGCAACAAGGTGCGATATTCCAAGCGGAGAATTCTTTCTGCTTCAATTCCACCTATTTCAGCACAATAGGTACCAGCAGTGGTGCAATCTACTTGCGCTTGATCGACCGCATTAGCACCAAGCCCTACGGCAGTATCATCTAAAAAGTGCGCTGGTTGTGCTGCTACCGCAGAAAGCAAAGTCACAAACATCTCTTCCCGGGAAGGAATACCGTAGGTAAGAGCTCGCCATTGTTGTGGATTAGCAACTAAATGATCAGCAAGCGCTGCCGAACCACCCAAAAGCGCAAATAATCGAACCCGAAAAACAGCATTTTCTCGTAACTCTTTATCAAGTTCGATATGACTACCTTCAGTATCGTCAAGCATATGAGCAAGACGAACAATAGAGTTAAGTGCTAAATCAGCATCTGCTGTTCCTGCCAAGGCCCATAATAAGTCAAGACTTGCTAAGTTGTACCAGCCCAGCCACTCAAGATCTTCTTGAGCATTGCGTCGATGTAAATCCAACCCTGCCATCGTAGGCAGGCCGCCCCTATTGGTACGAGATGATTTCATAAAAACTCATCCTTACGCGATAAACGTAGCCAGCTTAGTTATAACGATGGGTGCTGGTTGGCTAATACTCAAGATTATTCTTTAATTCCCATGGCGTGATCTGGCTTTGGTAGTCATGCCATTCGCGCCATTTATTACGCAAAAAATACTCAAAGGCTTGCTCACCGAGCACTTCAGCTACAAATTCAGATTTTTCCATTTCCCGTAAGGCTTGATCCAAACTCGTGGGTAAATCCGTATACCCCATGGCTAGCCGCTCACGTCGCGAAAGGGCAGCAATATCATCTTCAGCTGGGCTCATTAATTCATAGCCCTCAGAAATCCCTTTCAAACCAGCAGCTAACAAAACTGCTAAAGCAAGATAAGGGTTACATGCAGAATCTGGTGAACGCACCTCAACCCGGCGCGACTCAGCTTTACCCATGCGATACGTTGGGACGCGTACTAAAGCAGAACGATTCGAAGCACCCCAGGTGGCAGCGGTAGGCGCTTCATTGCCAAATAAAAGCCGTTTATAAGAATTCGTCCATTGATTAGTGATTGCGGAAAATTCACGCGCATGACACAAAATTCCAGCAATAAACTGCTTAGCCGTCAGCGACAAGTTAAATTCACCATCGGGATCATGAAACGCATTAGTATCTCCTTCAAAAAGAGATATGTGTGTATGCATTGCAGACCCACTATAATCCACAAAAGGCTTGGGCATGAAGGTGGCTCCAATGCCATTGGCTAAGGCGACTTGTTTAGCCACATATCTAAAGGTCATAATCGAGTCAGCCATAGTCAAGGCATCAGCATGACGCAAATCAATTTCTTGTTGCCCAGGTGATGCCTCGTGATGGGAAAATTCAACCGGAATACCCATATCTTCTAATGCAATCATGGCTTGTCGACGAAATAACGGCGCTTGATTATAGCTAGCTTGGTCAAAATAGCCACCGTTATCGGTCGGAACCGGTGGAGTACCTTGTGTTTTTAGTGTTTCTACGAGGTAAAACTCAATTTCTGGGGCTACCATACATTGGAATCCCTCATCAGCTGCTAGTTGTATCTGGCGACGTAACACCTGCCGAGGATCAGAATAAGAAGGATTGCCATCTGGGTTTGAAATATCGCAAATCATGCGAGCTGATTTCAAGGGTGATTCTGGGGCTTCGAATGGAAGCAGCTGAAATGTGGAGGGATCAGGAAGAGCAATAGTGTCTGATTCAGAGATACGTGAATATCCTTCAATGGATGAACCATCAAAGCTAATCCCCTCTTCAAATGCAGATTCAAGTTCTGCTGGGGCAACTGAGACCGACTTAAGATAACCCAAGATATCGGTAAACCACAGGCGCACAAAACGCACATCTTGCTCTTCAACTGTACGCAGCACATATTCCATTTGCGATTCCATGTCCTCAACGATACTTTCCTACCTAGACATGGCGCATATTTATGCTTTTTCGATAGCTTTCTTTCACTACTAAACGCTAAAAGAGTCTAACGAAGATACCTGATACTACCTACTTATGCAGGTAGTATTCCAGAGCAGATAAATAATCTTCTTAGGGCAGGTCAAGGCTTTTTAGACAAACCAATTAGTCATCCGCTCAATTAAATATATCGATCTCCGTCATGGTTATCGATCACACATATAAAAGAGGTTATTTTTTCCCTTCCCTAGCTACTACTGCTTGCTTTTATACGTGCTATATTTCGTCGACAAGCATCATTGTTAGCAGCATGTGCTTTCCCTTTTCCTAAAAATAAGAGAAACAAACCTATGGATACAAATATGCAAAATCAAATCACTACAGCAGTCGAGCATGAAATAAAGTTAACGGTCACTAAGGATACGGTGATCCCAGATCTCACCGAAATTTCTTATTGCACGCAGCAATTAGAGCCAACTATTCATCATTTATCAGCGCATTATTATGACACAGCAGATCTTTCGTTGACGCGAGCAAAAATTACGCTTCGCAAACGAACTGGCGGCAAAGATGATGGATGGCATATCAAGCTACCGCATAAACTCAATCGGCTTGAATTACATCACCGCATTATTAATGGGGAAAAAGATATTCCTGCCACTTTATTAAAGCAGGTCGATCATATTACTAAAGGCGCAAAATTGTTAGCGATTGCACAGATAAATAATGAGCGCCATGAAACACTACTTGCCGATGCAAATGGAGATATTCTTGCTGAATTTTGCGATGACCATGTCACAGCATCTTGTTTTCTTCCTCATGGTAGCGATTCCACGTGGCGAGAGTGGGAACTAGAAACAACAAACACTGCCCTCAAACAAGATATTGCTGTACAACTTTTAGATTCAGCTACCAAAATACTAACGCAAACAGGAGCACAACCAGCGCAATCACCATCAAAGCTGCTTCGCGCCCTTGGTGATTCCTATCAATATGTAATTTCTCAACAAAATAATTAAACATATGACTTTAAGCTAATATGTTCGTATCTCTTTTAGCTTAAAGTCATATGTTTTTTATTAGTTTACTGCCCCAAAGACTAACAAATATAGCTATTACGCTACTATTACCATTGTTTTTCTGCTTCATCCTCAGCATCGGCAAACTCATTGCGTGCCTGGGCAATTTCTAACGCTTGGGCTGCTTCTTCTTCGGAATCATATGGTCCCATGCGATCGTCAAAACCAGAAACTTTTCCTTGTTCGACTTTTTTAGTTCGTGGATTAAAAAACCACTTATTATCTAGATCAGCCATCAATACTCCTTAACGTCATAGTGAAATCAAAAACCAAAGCAAGAGATTAAAAACAGTTTGTTCAGGTCATGCACTTCGTTTTAAACGCATTCTTATGCTGATACTTCTACTACTTTTAATATATGCATTACCTAGTGTAAAGATAATAAAAATACTTTGTCAGAAAAATACTTCTATAAATAATTCTGATGCAAGCAGCTAATTTTTCATTCTGCTCAGTTATTTTTAAATACTTTGTCAATGTTTCACTATTTTCCAGTTTTCATACCTTATGAAAAGTAGAACAACTGCCTATGGCGTTGCTACCATTAAGTGGTTTTTTAGCACTATTCTTCGCCAATTAAAGCACTAAGAAGGAACCCACCATGGCGTTGTGGCCACATATCGATACTGACATTTCTACCCGCGTACGTGCACTACATATCGACACTTATGACCACCCCACGGCAATAGCGACTGCGCCAGCAACCTGGTCATTGATCGGCGAACATACTGATTGTTTCGGTGGTACTGTTTTAATCTCGCTTGCCAATTTAGCTACCGCTGTTGCTATTACCCCGCGCCACGACGACACCATTCATGTCACCATGGAAACAATTGATCCTGTATCCAATGCACCTCAACAGGATAAATCTACCGTCACAATGGCTGTAGTAAATAACTATCACGAGAATACTCCCGAGGATTTTTCCCCTGCCTACCAGCTTGCTGGCCTGGTACACACTATGATGCAACGACAGATGCTCAGCAGAGAAACGCACGGATTTAATATCACTGTTGTTAGTGATATTCCACGTGGGGTTGGTTTGGGTTTTCAAACTGCATTATTTATCGCTGCTGCACTAGCCATGGGACATGCAATCGAAGAACGTGATTCTGCTCCAGTGCGCGCAAAACTTGCTGATGTGTGTTATCTTGCCGCACAACATTTCTTCACTTGCCCTGCTCTTCGCGCCAAATTCAGCGCTGCATTACGTGGCCAAAAAGGACAACTTAACGTTATTGATTATGCAGATGGTTCCATTACCCACGCATCACATATTATTAGTTCTGCAACCGACGCAGTAGCGCTTCTTGTTGCACCACCTAATTTCAACGAAGACTTCAGTGCACTACGTCGCCGCCAACGTTTTATCGACGATGCAACCAAAGCCTTTGGCGCTGAATCATTACGTTTACTTCCCGACGCTCAAACTCGGGTTGCCCAATGGTTAAAAGCTGTGCATGAAGTTCATGGCGAGGACAAAGTACCTAATCTTATTGAAGCAAGCCAATGGCTTAATTTTTTCACTGAAGAAGAAAAACTTGTTACTTTAACCACCCAAGCGGTTCGATCTCGCCGGCATAAAGAAATTTTTAACCTACTTATGTCTTCACAAGCTGGACTAGAAAACTCTTATGGTCTTGGTTCTACTGATCTCATGCTCTCGCAACTGTGCATGGCTCGTGGTGCACTCAGTGCGCGTAGTACTGCTGCTGGAATTACGGGTTCGGTTATTGCCCTCGTAGAACAATCACATGCCGATAATTTTGCCGCTGATCTTGCTGAAGACGGTTTTATCGTTGTCGAGTTATTACATGGTGAGCCAGCGATTTAAATAGTTTCCACCTAGTTTTATAGCTGTGTTATCAAAACATGGCTATAAACTATAAAAAGCGAATGAGTCGGCGTATAAGCCGGATTCTGTACGCACAGATTATGTGCGTGGCGGCCATCCATCTGGATCAACCATTGCTGGCGACCTCAAGCAGCTACCCGCAGGTTTGGGCGAGCAACCCAGTAACACCTGCGCAGACACACCCTAAGGTGCGTCCTTTTGACCTTGCTCCCAGTGGGGTTTACCTAGCCACATACATCACTGCACATGCTGGTGCGCTCTTACCGCACCCTTTCACCCTTACCTGTAATAAAACAGGCGGTTTACTTTCTGTTGCACTTGCCCTCGGATCACTCCGGGTTGCCGTTAACAACCACCGTGCTCATATGGAGTCCGGACTTTCCTCGACGTTGTGCCATACACATAAAAATGCAGGTACACACCGTCGCGACCGCCCAGCCGGCTCATTCGCGGTTTTTTATTCTACAGATGCGAAGTATCATTCACCAAGCGCACGCACGTCGGACCATCTGTATAAAACTCAGCTATGCTTATCGACGCCAAATCCAAATGCACCCGGTGAAACATTCCTGCCGGTGCATCAAGAGCTATCCGCAAAATAGATTTAATTGGTGTGACATGACTAACCACCAATACTGTTTTGCCAGTATATTCTGCACATAATGCGGTCAGTGTTTTTTTAACTCGCCGGTGTACTTGCTGTAAGGATTCTCCACCTGGAGTAGCCACCTGTGGATTACCGAGCCATTTTTTATGAAGTTCTGGATCAGCTTCATGCGCCTGACTAAAAGTCAACCCATCCCACGTGCCAAAGTCTAACTCTATTAGGTCATCAATTGTGCGAACGTCCATCCCAAGTGCCGTAGCCGCATACTGCGCAGTTTGTTGGCAGCGTTGTAACGGTGATGCAACAATGGCATCAATACCACCACGACAAGCAATAGCCTGAGCTGCTCTTTGTGCTTGTTGTTCACCAATTTCTGATAACGCTGGGTTGGAACGTCCCGAATATTGTCGTTGTGCTGACATTGGAGTTTGACCATGTCTTAACAAAATAAACCGGGTTGGCGCAACAGTTGCCCCATTCCAACTCGTTGGGCAGTTGGAAGGGGTTTTTTCTGTGGTTTCAGCATCAGAAGCCAACAGTTCAGTTTTCTTTATCGCTGGTGCTGATAAGGACACAAAACCAATCGCGTGCCCTTTTTCTAATGCGTCCATCGCCTTATTAGCCAGTTCGTCAGCACGCGCGTTATTTTTACGTGGAATCCAGTTATAACTAATGGAATCAAAATTGCGGACAATCTGCTGACATTGCATCGCAAGCTCTCGCATATCTGGATGTTTGATCTTCCAACGACCCGACATCTGCTCCACAACGAGCTTGGAATCCATACGCACGACGACCTCATGAGCCCCTAGCTCATAAGCAGCTTTTAATCCGTTGAGTAGCCCGTGATACTCGGCAACGTTGTTAGTAGCATTTCCTACTACATAGGCAAGTTCTTGAATGACTTGTTCATCGCGATACAGTACGGTTCCAGATCCAGCTACCCCAGGGTTTCCTCGTGATCCGCCATCTGCTTCAATAACAATCTTCATCAAGCGTTAGTCCTCACCAAATAGCTGCCACAATCTGGGCACTGCGGCAAAATATCTTTAGCGGTTTTATTAATCGCCATCACATCTGCAGGTGGCAGCACAATAAAGCAGCCACCACAGGAGCGACCATTAAAACTTGCTACTCCCACTTCATTTTCCTTGCGCTGTTCTTCGTATTCACGAACTACCTCGCTAGGCAATTCCAAACGCAAATCGTCAATACGTTGAGTACGCTTCACCGCTGTGTCCTCAACTGCCCTATTCTCGTAGGCATTACGAGCCTCATGAAGTTGCTCGCGCAACTGTCCTAATTGGGTTTTGTACTTATCTCGGTTTGTTCGCAACGCATAAATCTGGTTATGGGCTTCTTGAAGCTCACCAACAATATCGCTAATACGAACCTTCGCAGAATGTAAATCATGACGAATATCTTTACGACGTTCTGGGTCAGTATCGGCACCGAGTTGTTTAAGATTATCTTCTTTACGACGAATCAACTTCCGCTCATCTTCTTGGATACGCAGTATTTCCAACTCCATATCATCGACAGCTAATTGAGCACCATGATAAGCAGATTCTATGCTTTCTACCTCAACCTCTAGCTGCTCTACAGCAAGGGCTTCTTTGCTTAACTGCGGCTTTACATTCACTGACAAGGCACGCTCTAAGGTGGCTAGTTCTAATAGTGCCGGTTGTAATTCTGCGCGTAGCTTCATCGGTGTCGTCCTTATTTATCTCAACGGTAGAAATAGCGGTATAAAGCGCTAAGAGATTTTTTGACCTTACTAGCACTGCTCGTCCTAGATAAAATCCCTCAAGAAAGTATCTCAGTATAGCCTTAAGGTTAATAATCCTTTGTAACTGCTCTCTTATGCGCAGATAAAGTCCATGGATCGGTACGAATGTCTAATATTTCTACCTCAAGGTCAGGTAATTCACGGCACAGAATTTCTTGTGCTTGAGCAGTCCAAGGAAATTCTGATGCCCAGTGCGCGGTATCAATAATAAAGGGCCCACCAGCACGTAAATGCTCATCAACTGGATGATGACGCAAATCAGAGGTTACATACACATCTACTCCTAGAGTGCGTACGGTATCTAAGAAAGAATCCCCGCTGCCAGAGCTTACCGCTATTGTTTCTACCATTGACTCGGGATCACCAGCTGCGCGAATACCCCACTGTGTTTCTGGTAGGTTATCAGCGACCTGTTGGACAAAATCTTGAAAACGCATTGGCTGTGGTAATTGGCCAATACGACCTAGACCATAAGCTACTTCCAAATCTTGTGGAATACCAGTAGCAACCACATCAAAAGCTGGCTCTTCATAAGGGTGAGCCTGTTTAAGAGCCGCTATAATAGCATTTCGACGCTCTTGTGGTGCCACACACTGAATTCTTATCTCAGCAACACTTTCTTTTACTCCAACTTGCC
This sequence comes from Corynebacterium kutscheri, assembly GCF_000980835.1. NCBI lineage: Bacteria > Bacillati > Actinomycetota > Actinomycetes > Mycobacteriales > Corynebacteriaceae > Corynebacterium > Corynebacterium kutscheri. The sequence continues at coordinate 812,327 of NZ_CP011312.1, read as the reverse complement.
CTAGTACAGGTTGCGCCGCTTCATCCGGAAGAAATTCGCCAGTACCAGGTATTTCAAACACGCATTCAGAGTAATTACCGATTTCTCCTGCACCTGCTGCAAAAAGTGCTGTTTTTACCACCTCAAGATAATCACGCGGAACCTGTACTCCCCATAAATCTATTTTCTTCTCTTTAGGGCTAATAGGACGGCCGGCGTTAATCCCTACCAGCTCAGCTAATTTATCGTTAACCCCTGGACGCGCTGAATCTGCATTAGTGTGTGCCGAAAATAGAGCCACCCCACCTTTAATCAGTGTATGAATAACTTTTCCTTTAGGGGTATCTGCCGCTACTGAGGTCACTCCACGCATTAATAATGGGTGATGAACAACAAGCATTTGTGCACCAGATGCCACCGCGGCATCAGCTACTTCCTGGGTGCAATCTAAGGCACAAACGACCTTGGTAACGTTATCGTCTGGATCACCGCACACTAAACCCACTGCATCCCAACTTTCAGCAAGATGCGGTGGATATGCTTGATCTAAAATCCGACGAATATCAGCCACTGTGGTCATTTCAGCTCCTCGGTTGTTTGTTTTAATACTTGTACCTGTGCTGGCTCCCGCACAGCAAGGCGCCAATAGTTTAAGTCTAAGCCGGGAAACGTATCACAACGACGTACTGCTATCCCCCGCGATAAAAGTTGTTGACGCATGTGTTCTGGATTGGCGAAAGGTGGTTTCACCAATATATATGGCGCTTGTGAATGAGCAGCTAGTGGCCATGCTAGGTCTTGAATCATCGCTTCTCGATGCGCAATCATTTGTCTACGCCACTGCTTGGTATGTGCCCAACCATAAGTAGCAATAGCTTGTGCTGCAACCATTTGCAAGGTACCCATTGGCCAGTGTGCACGGCCTTTTTGTAGCCGAGCAATAATCTCTTCATGGGCAATAAGGTAACCCACGCGTAAACCAGCAATAGCAAAAGTTTTAGTCAAACTACGAAGAACAATAAGATCTTTTGCCCCGGCAGCAATATGTGGAATGGTGGAATATTCCTCTCCAGCAGCATCCATAAAAGCTTCATCAACAACAATGATTCGCCCCGATTGGCGTAACCGATCAATGTCACGATGCACAATTCCGGTGGGATTGGTGGGATTTCCAATGACAATAAGATCCCATGGTTTTTCCGGAATCTGCGCCACTGTCATGGCAACTGGTAGATCAACGCTTAACCCGGCATCTATAAGTGCTAAAGCTGGCTCGGTAAAACCTGGTTGAATAACAGCACTTCTTTTTGGCGCTAATTTGCTTAACAGCGTAAAACCTTCGCTTGCCCCCGCAAGCAACATCACTTTACTTGGTTGTACACCATGTAACTCGGCTAGCTCGCTTTCTACCTTGGCGAGTTCTAACGGATCTGGATACGCTGCCAATCGATCCAAGTTATTATGCAAAGCCTCAATAAGCCACTGTGGTGGTTTGCTTGCAGCAACATTCACCGCGAAATCGAATTGTGCCCGGCGAGCATCCTCATCGCCATGGAAACGGATAACCATAAGCACCTAATGTAGTACACGTGAAAACCTTGCTTATTGACGTTGACGGTACTATCTGTAACTCTGCCCCTGGTATTACCGAATCAATTCGGTATGCATGTGACCAACTTGGCTACCTGCCGCCGAGCCCACAACAATTATCCACAGTAATTGGTCCGCCGCTTGACTTTAGTTTAAGCAACTGGGGTATTCCCGATGTACCAGCAACTATTGCTGCTTATCGTGCGCACTATGACCATATTGGCTGGCGTAACACTACGCTTTTCGACGGCTGGGAGCAGGCTATTCCGAAGTGGCGCAAGCATGCTTTAGTAGCTACTGCTACCAGTAAGGGTGAGACAATTACCACTACCATTATGAAACATATGGGGTTGGAATTTGATTTCGTCGGTGCTGCCAGTGATGATCGCACGCGCATTGAGAAAAAAGATGTTATTGCCTATACCCTTAATCAGTTAGGTGCTTCGCCTGCTTCTACACTTATGATTGGTGATCGGATCCATGATATCGAAGGCGCTCATGCCCATAATATCCCGTGTGTCCTGGTGAAATGGGGTTATGCGCTAGAAGAAGAATATTCACACGCTGATATCTTGTGCACCAATTTTTCTGAACTTGATTCTTATGTCACCGATTTCCTCAGGAGTTAATATGTTACATATCACTTTTGTGTGTACTGGAAATATCTGTCGCTCCCCTATGGGTGAAGTTATTTTACGTGAGCATATTCATCGTGCTGGGCTTGAGCATATGGTGCGCGTTAGTTCTTGCGGCACTGGTGGCTGGCATATTAGTGATCCTGCCGATCACCGTAGTGTTACAGCGTTACGCCAAGCTGGGTATGACGGCAGTGCGCACCGAGCAGCACAGTTATCTTCCGATCATCTTTCTGCAGATCTCATTGTGGCACTTGATCGTGGGCATCGTGAAGAATTATATGCTGCTGGGGCACATCCTGATTCGGTGCGCCTGCTGCTATCTTTTGTCCCGAATATACCCACTCTAGATACCATCCCAGCTGATCAATTAAGTGAAGATATACTCGCTGGTGATGTTCCCGACCCCTATTATGGTGATGAATCTGATTTTGCATTAGCACGTGATCTCATTGAAAGTGCCATGCCAGGTATGATGAGCTGGGTTCACACGCACCAAGGAGACCAGTAGATGAGCACATCCATGCGTAAGCAAAAAACCACTGGCTGGAAAACTTTTCTCCAACCTGGTTGGATACTTACGCTGTTAGCAGTACTCGCTTTTTCTTATACTGCGCTCACTATTTTATCTCCGTGGCAGTTAAATAAAGATGATCGGATCGTCGAAAGAAATGAGCATATTGCTAATGCTTATGCTTCTGATCCGAAAAATTTCTCAGAAGTTTTTGACTCCACCGGGGCAATTATTCATGATCAAGAATGGATGCGAGTTAGATTAACTGGTCATTTCATTGTCGATCAGGAAGTACTGCTGCGTCTACGTCCGGTTGAATCAGGTCCGGTGTATCAATCATTAACCCCATTCCAGCTTGATAACGGACCTATTATGTTGGTTAATCGTGGTTTTGAACCAACAACTGCAGGTACTGTGGCACACGTTCCTGCCCCAGTAATGGGTACCGTCACAATTACAGCTAATGCTCGCTATAACGAAGCGCTACCGTCTACTGCACCAATTAATCAAGATGGCTATACCCAGGTATATGGTATTAACACTGAACAAATCGGTGAGCTAACTAACCTTGAGCTTGGACATGATTATCTTCAATTGGTAGCAGATAGTGAAGGCGTATTGAATGCATTGCCTTTACCGAGCCAAGATCGAGGTAATCATCTTAGCTATGGTTTCCAATGGATCGCCTTTGGCATTATGGCTCCCTTGGGGTTGGGCTATTTTATCTGGGCAGAAATTCGCGAACGCCGCCGTGCAGAAGAGGAAGAAAAAGAAATATCGGCTGCTCTTCCAGTTGTAACTCAAACAGAGCCGGAGTCCATAGATCCGGAAGAAAAGGTATTACGTGATCGCTACGGTAACAGCCGACATATCACTCGATACCAGAATAAACGTCGTTAAATACGTCGATAACGACGTAATCCACGTAAACCCATTGCTACACCTGCAGCAATTATTTGGGTAGTGCGAGCTAATTTAACAGCCTGCGTAATTGTTTCTATAGTCGGAGCAGGTCCAGTACCTAATATCGGACGCATTTCTACACCATAGGCGTATCGCGTCTTACCACCTAGGCTTACGCCTAAATGCGCTGCTGCGGTGGCTTCCACCGGCCCTGCATTAGGGCTAGGATGCCGAGGAGCATCCTCACGCCACGCACGCACGGCATCTTGAATATGTTCATTAGCGGTTACGGTATGAATAAGTGCAGTTAATCGCGCCGGGAAGTAACCCAATAGATCATCCAAACGTGCTGCTGTCCAGCCAAATTCTTGATAGCGCTGGTTTTTATAACCCACCATGGCATCCAAAGTATTAACTACTCGGTGCAAGACCACCAAGGGAGCACCACCTATTCCTGCCCAAACTAACGGAGCAATAGCTGCATCTGACGTGTTTTCGGCCAATGATTCCACAGTTGCCCGAACAATACCGGCTTCATCAAGTAACTGGGGATCGCGTGAGCACAACCATGGCACAAGAGCACGGGCGGCATCAATATCATCCACCTCAAGAGCTTTATGCATGCGCTCACCGGTTTTTTCTAGGGTCGTCCCACCTACGGCTATATAAAGTGCAAGTGCTGTGCTGAACTCAGGAAAGCGTCGATAAGCCCATATGCTTAAGGCAGTAGGTGGGATAACACACACAGCAGTATAAAAAACACCGGCTACTTTATGGTCGCTATACGTGCGCTTTTCGACAGTTGCCGCAAATCTTCCAAAAAGGGCAACTGGATGCCATGGAGTGTGCGGATCACCTAAAATGCGATCAGCGGCCATGCCTATCATAATTGAATGTGGCATGGCCGCTGACCTTTCTGTGCGCCCTGACGGGCTCGAACCGCCGACCTGCTGGGTGTAAACCAGCTGCTCTCCCAGCTGAGCTAAAGGCGCAGTGTTACCGCTTGCAGCAACGAAGAAGAATATACAGACTAAAACTTAATTTAACAAAACCGCAGGTTATTTGGCTCCGCGAGAGACTAAACATGAACCTTGCCATTGACCTAAAAGCGCAGCCTTGGTTTGTACCATGCCAACAATCTGTGCTGACTCAGAAACAAGACCCGACTCTAACGCACCAGGCTTGCCAGCACCGGGGTGTAGTACCCAAATGCGACCACCATCATCAAGGTTGCGAGACACATCAACAAGCATGTCTACCAAATCGCCATCACCATCGCGCCACCACAGCAGCACAGCGGTGCAAATTTCAGTTGAATCTTCGTCGAAAAGCTCAGCGTCGATAATGTCTTCAACTGCTTCTGACAGGCTGGAGTCGCAATCTTCATCCCAGCCGATCTCTTGAACTGTATCGCCTTCACTCAAACCCAAAATACGAGCGAGATCTGGCACCGAGAAAGAATGTGTAGCGTTCATCGACTTGAAACAATACAGCCTTTGCGCTTATTTAGCCCGTTTTCGGGGCATTTTTCGACGAAATTTTCGTCTCATTCACACCCGAGGCACACCTTTTGGCTGGAACAAAGTACGATGTTGTAGTGAAATGTAGTTTTCTTCACCTCCATAGGTTTTATGCAGGTTAAGAAACTGCGCATCAACCCCAGAAACACACGTGGAGGTATTCAATGGCTGACCCGAATTTCGGGAAGCAAACCGAAGACACCAATTTCGCGCTAATCCGTGATGGCGTTGCATCTTATCTTAATGACGCTGATCCAGAGGAGACTCGCGAGTGGATGGAGTCTTTGGATGGCATGCTAGAGGAGTCCAGCCCCGAGCGCGCACGTTTTATCATGCTGCGCCTGCTAGAGCGTGCGTCGGCACGTCGTATCCCCTTGCCCCCAATGACCTCAACCGACTATGTCAACACGATTCCTACTACCATGGAGCCAGAGTTTCCAGGTGATGAGGAAATCGAAAAACGCTACCGCCGTTGGATGCGTTGGAACGCAGCGATCATGGTGCACCGTGCGCAGCGTCCCGGTATTGGTGTAGGTGGACACATTTCCACTTATGCTGGTGCTGCTCCACTCTATGAGGTGGGCTTTAACCACTTCTTCCGTGGTAAGAATCACCCTGGCGGAGGTGACCAAATCTTCTTCCAGGGCCATGCTTCCCCAGGTATTTATGCTCGCGCATTCATGGAGGGTCGTCTGACCGAAGATGACCTTGACGGCTTCCGCCAGGAAGTCTCACGCGAGCAAGGTGGTTTGCCTAGCTACCCACACCCACATGGGATGAAAGATTTCTGGGAATTCCCCACCGTATCTATGGGCTTAGGACCTATGGATGCTATTTATCAGGCGCGCTTTAACCGTTACTTGCATAATCGTGGCATTAAAGACACTTCTGAACAGCACGTATGGGCGTTCCTTGGCGATGGCGAAATGGATGAGCCTGAGTCTCGTGGCCTTATCCAAATGGCTGCTTTGAATAATCTGGATAACCTCACCTTCGTTATCAACTGTAACTTGCAGCGTCTGGATGGCCCAGTGCGCGGTAACACCAAGATCATTCAGGAACTTGAATCCTTCTTCCGTGGCGCTGGTTGGTCGGTTATTAAGGTCGTTTGGGGTCGTGAGTGGGATCAGCTCTTTGAAGCTGATAAAGAAGGCGCACTCGTTGATCTGATGAATACCACCGCTGATGGCGATTTCCAAACCTTCAAAGCTAATGACGGTGCACACGTACGCGAGTTCTTCTTCAACCGTGATCCACGTACCGCAAAGCTCGTCGAAGACTGGACCGATGAGGAAATCTGGAAGCTACCTCGTGGCGGACACGACTACCGCAAGATCTATGCCGCATATAAGCGTGCGGTAGAAACCAAGGATCGCCCAACGGTTATCCTCGCTCACACCATTAAGGGTTATGGTCTCGGCCAAAATTTCGAGGGCCGAAATGCAACCCACCAAATGAAGAAACTAACCCTTGAGGATCTCAAGCAGTTCCGTGATAAGCAGGGTATTCCAATTACCGATGAGGAATTGGAGAAGGATCCATATCAGCCTCCTTACTACCATCCAGGTAATGATTCACCAGAAATTCAGTACCTGCTGGAGCGTCGTAAAGAACTCGGTGGTTTCCTACCTGAACGTCGGGAAAACTACACCCCAATCCAGGTACCAGGACTCGATAAACTCAAGAGCTTGCGTAAGGGATCTGGTAAGCAGCAAGTAGCTACTACTATGGCTGTTGTCCGTGGTTTCAAGGAGCTCATGCGTGATAAGGAACTTGGCCGTCGTGTCGTTCCTATCATTCCGGATGAGGCTCGTACCTTCGGTATGGATTCTTGGTTCCCGACCATGAAGATTTACAATCCGCACGGACAGAACTATGTGCCGGTTGACCATGATCTCATGTTGAGCTACCGCGAGTCGCCTCAAGGTCAGATCCTGCATGAAGGCATTAACGAAGCTGGTTCGACTGCTGCCTTCATTGCTGCGGGTACCTCGTATGCTACCCACGGCGAAGTCATGATCCCGTTGTATATCTTCTATTCGATGTTCGGATTCCAGCGCACCGGTGATAGCTTCTGGGCTGCTGGTGACCAGATGACTCGTGGCTTTATCCTCGGTGCTACTGCAGGTCGCACCACACTAACTGGTGAAGGCCTCCAGCACATGGATGGTCACTCGCAAATTCTGGCATCAACTAACCCCGCTGTTGTTTCCTACGACCCAGCTTTCGCCTATGAAGTTGCGCATTTGCTTCATGAGGGCATTGATCGTATGTATGGTCCTGGTCGTGGTGAAAACGTCATGTACTACATCACCATCTACAACGAACCAGTGAGCCAACCAGCTGAGCCAGAGAACTTGGATGTTGAGGGTCTGCATAAGGGTATTTACCTTTACGAGCCAGCTTCTGCTGGCAAGACTCATCAGGTTTCCTTGCTTGCCTCCGGTATCGGCATGCAGCAGGCACTGCGGGCTAAAGAATTGCTTGCCGAATACGATATTGATGCCAATATCTTCTCGGTAACCAGCTGGGTTGAGCTTGCCCGTGAAGGTCAAGCAAAACTGAAAAAGCAATTACGCAACCCAGGTCAAGAGATTGAGGAAGCATTTGCTACCACTCAGCTCAAGAAGGCTGCTGGCCCATACATCGCCGTTTCCGACTTTGCTACTGATTTACAAGAACAAATCCGTCGCTTTGTCCCTGGCGATTACACCGCTCTAGGTGCCGACGGCTTCGGTTTCTCCGATACTCGTCCAGCAGCACGCCGTTTCTTTAATATCGATGCTGAGTCCGTCACTGTTGCTGCACTAAGTGCACTAGCACGCGAGGGTAAGATCGACCGTCAGGTAGCAGCTGACGCGGCTGTTAAGTACAACCTCACCGATCCAACCAAGGCATAAGCTTCTCTTAAGCCTTAACTCTAAAAAAGGAAGTGGCCTTCAAACGAAGAAGGCCACTTCCTTTTAGTATCTATGCTTAACCAAATCGATTAGGTTAATGCTTTAATCGCATCAATGACCAAGCGCCAGAACTTCTCTCGATCAAGATGCACTGCTACTTGGGTGTGGCAATCTTCACCTGCTGGTGCTCGGAAATCTGCCACCGTCATTCCTACCGTCAATTCGCCATGAAGCTCCACATCGAGAGGAACTTTCTGGGTGCTGACAATACTTGGATCAATAAGATAGGCAATAGTACATGGATCATGTACTGGTGGATCAATAAAACCTTGAGCATCTTTATACGCCTGACGGAAGGCGCCAAAAAGACCAACTACAAAATCACCAATATTGCTTCCCAAAGCGGCAATTTCCGCCTCAACATCTTTAGTAGCTAATGCCTGGTGGGTAAGGTCAAGACCAACCATCGTTAGCGGCCAAGGCTCATTGAATACGATATGAGCAGCTTCCGGATCAACTTTGATATTAAATTCTGCTACTGGCGACCAGTTACCTGTATGGTAACCACCACCCATCAGCACAACTTCCTTGACTCGTTCAACAATGCGTGGTTCTTTGCGCACAGCCATTGCGATATTAGTTAATGGACCAGTAGGAACCAACGTAATAGTTTGCGGCTCCGAAGACATGATGGTGTCAATAATATAGTCCACTGCATGGGTATCTTCTACCCCTACAGTAGGTTCTGGCAAAGTAAAGCCATGGATCTCCATTCCAGAATCACCATGAATAACTTCAGCTACCTCAACCTCACGAATCAGTGGACGAGTACAACCAGCATAAATTTTTGGAGCATGACCGGCGATAGTGCATACTACCTGTGCATTGTGCGTTACTTTTTCCAGGGTTTGATTCCCCCCGATTGTAGTAATGCCTAATAATTCAATAGTTGGATTTCCTAATGCCAGCAAAATAGCTACTGCATCATCATGACCAGGATCGCAATCAAGGATAATCTTTGTTGCCATAAAAAGTCCTTTCTGGATCAGTTTTTCTCTCTCAAGCATAAAGAAAACCGCCCCTCTCGGAAGCGGTTTCTTTACGTGATTTACTTGACGAAATTACTCAACAGTTACTGATTTTGCTAGGTTACGTGGCTGGTCTACGTCGTATCCCTTATTGCTAGCTACTGCACAAGCAAAAATCTGCAATGGAACCGTAGCTAAAAGTGGCTGCAATAAGCTTGGTGCTTGCGGAACCCGAATAACGTGATGGGCGAATTGTTCTACCGCCTTATCACCTTCTTCGGCAATCACAATAGTAATTGCCCCACGTGCACGCACCTCTTGAATATTAGAAACCACCTTGGCATGCAAAGAATCACGTCCATGTGGCGAAGGAACAATAATAAAAATTGGTTGCCCTTCTTCTACCAAAGCAATAGGGCCATGCTTTAGCTCACCAGCAGCAAAACCCTCGGCATGAAGATAAGCGATCTCTTTTAATTTTAGTGCCCCTTCTAGCGCAACTGGGAAACCGACATGTCGACCTAAGAAGAGCACCGACTTAGCATCCTTCATGTCTTTGCCCAGCTGCTTAATTTGCTCTTCATTATCCAAAATGGCTTGCACCTTATCTGGAATAGTTTGCAACTCTGCGACAACGGAACTAACTTCATCTGCAAACATATTTCCGCGCAATTGAGCCAGGTAAAGTCCCAATAAATAGCTAGCAGTAATCTGCGCTAAAAATGCCTTTGTGGATGCCACTGCGATTTCTGGGCCAGCATGGGTATAAAGGTTGGCGTCAGACTCTCGCGGAATAGAAGAACCACGAGTATTACAAATGGCAATAACTTTTGCGCCTTGTTCTCGTGCGTGACGTACTGCCATCAAAGTATCCATCGTCTCACCAGATTGAGACAAGGCCACTACCAAGGTGCGCTCATCAACAATCGGATCGCGGTAACGGAATTCATGAGCTAGTTCGACCTCGGTTGGAATACGACACCAATGCTCAATTGCATAGCGAGCAACATGTCCAGCATACGCAGCTGTACCACACGCAATCACAATAATCTTATCAATACTGCGTAAATGGGAAACGTCGATACGAATCTCATCTAGAGTAAGATGCCCAGTTTCATCAAAACGCCCTAATAGGGTATCGCGAATAGCTGCTGGCTGATCATGGATTTCTTTATCCATATACGAGGAATAACCATCTTTTTTAGCCGAAGCGACATCCCACTCAATAGTAAATTCTTTACCTTGCGCTGGTGTGCCATCAAAGCCAATAATTTCATAAGAATCAGCGGTAATAGTGACAATCTGGTGGTTATCCATTTCAACTGCCCGCTTGGTGTAATCAATAAGGCCAGATACATCTGATCCTAAGAAGTTCTCTTCTTCACCAAGACCAATAACCAATGGCGAATTTAATCGAGCCGCCACAATTCGATCCGGAACACTCGCTTGGATAGCTAATAAAGTAAATGCACCTTCAAGTCGGTTGCACACAATCCGCATTGCCTCGGTGAGATCCCCATTGGCCTCACCAGCAAAAGCATCTGCCAAAAGATGTACAGCTACTTCGGTATCCGTCTCAGAGACAAAGGTATGCCCTTGAACTAATAGTTCCTCTTTGAGAGCAACAAAGTTTTCAATAATACCGTTGTGTACAACAGCTAGGGTGCCATCGGCAACCACGTGTGGATGCGCATTGGCATCATTAGGCCCACCGTGGGTTGCCCATCGGGTATGACCAATTCCCAACACAGATTCTGGTAGCGGTGACTGCGCTAATTCTTCTTCCAGAGCAACGACTTTGCCGGCTTTCTTGCGAGATTCAACTGTTCCATTAGCAACAACAGCTACACCAGCAGAGTCATAGCCCCGGTATTCCAAACGACGCAAGCCTTCGAGCACAACGTCTAATGCGCCGTAATCCCGGTTTACACCAGCTTTGCCTACGTATCCTACGATTCCACACATAGCTGAGATCCTACCGTACAACGCAAGTGAGCGTCAGAAACACCTTAGATAGCTTAACGACGGGCATTAATGACCTGCCAGCACCTATGGAAACTAACGGGCGAGTCGAAAAGAAGCGAATCAATGTGGAAAAATAAAAGCCATCATGCGTCATACAAAAAAGTCTCTGCCCGCATTGATCGGCGGCGCCCTGCTAGTTTTGGTATCAGCATATTTCGGTATTGACTTCAACTCAGATACGCAGACCACCGCATCGAGTACCACTGCTTCTCCAGCAAAAACAACTACCGTTATATCTGCTAGTTCAATTAGGCCAATACCAAAGAATACCGCAACTAAAATAAGCGCGCGCCAAACGTCGATACGCACTAGTATCGACGAATGCTATGTCGATACCCTTCCTAAAGAGGCTGAGGAAGTTATTGATGATATTCTTTCTGGTGGCCCATTTGAATACCCAGAAAGCGACGGCAAACATTTTGGCAATTATGAAGGGCTACTACCTAAAGAAAAGTCCAGTTATTACCGCGAATACACCGTGGAAAGTCCTGGGATACGCCACCGCGGTGAGCGACGCATTGTAGTCGGCGGTGGAAGTCCTACCGATCCGGATACTTGGTATTACACCGATGACCATTTCGAGAGTTTTTGTAGCATCCCAGATGCCGAACATTAACTCGTACTGAGGTTCTTAATCAAAGAAACCAGCAAAACCTGAAAGATTACGCGCTACTAGTTCTAAACGAGACTCGGTCATCGACGCAATTTGGTCGATGATGACTCGCTCGCGCTGTGCATCGGTATTTGCTTGCTCCCACCACAACCTAAATACTGGATCCAGACTACCGGGTGCTCCCGCGCGTAAATAATCATGAACCCAAAAAATACGCTCACGTTGGCGATCTTGGCGTCGTAAATGACCACGATCATCCATTACATATAGCACTGCCAAGGTTTTAAGTAGGGTTACTTCTGCTAACACTGACGGTGGGATTACCACATCGCCAATTGTTCTACCGATAGCTACACCCGCCCACTTATTACGGGTTGCTTCTACTATTGCCCCAATATAGCGACCAACTAATTCACTAGTCATGGCTTTTAGTGCTACATAGCCGCGCAAGCTACCATCAAAATTACTTGCTGCGGCAACAACGGAAAGCTCACGAAGTTGGGCAGCTGCTTCAATAAGCGCATCTGGATTACCGCCATAAGCTACTGCCCCTTTTTCCGCAATGGCAGCTAGTTCGACAAGATCCCATAACACTCCTAATTTGATTCTGCCAGCGATAATGCCATCTTCAACGTCATGAACGGAATAGGCAATATCATCAGAAAAATCCATTACTTGTGCTTCCATGCTGGGACGCTGATCATTATGTCCAATGCGAATCCAATCTAAAATATGCGCGTCTTCGTCATAACAACCATATTTTTTATTACGGCTACCATCAGAATTCGTGCGTGTACATGGATATTTACAGGCAGCATCGAGTGCTGCACGAGTAAGGTTGAGCCCATAGCTTTGTTGTTCACAAAAAATTTTAGGTTCCAGGCGAGTCAAAATACGTAATGTTTGGGCATTTCCTTCAAAACCACCAAACCCTTCGCCAAGCTCTGCGAGAGCAGTCTCGCCATTATGTCCATAGGGTGGGTGCCCAATATCGTGTGTTAACCCAGCCATCTCGCATAAATCAGAATTAAGCCCTAATGCGCTACCAATTCCGCGTGAAATCTGCGCTACTTCTAGGGAGTGAGTCAACCGTGTACGCGGTGTATCACCATCGCGTGGACCAACAACTTGAGTTTTGTCCGCCAGTCGACGCAATGCCGCACTATGTAATACTCGAGCACGATCCCTGGCAAAAGGACTACGAGTATCGTCATGTTTAACAATCTGGCTACGTTTTTCAGCTTCAGATACACGACGTTGCATATCACGATCACAGTACTGATACATAAAAGAAAGGTATCTCAACTGCTTGAAGAAAGCACAAACCCACCTCTTAGCCTAATGCTCATCGACTAAGCTACCAATCGTGCTAGTTCTAGTAGCAACCATTACTTAACGGTAATAGCTAAAGTGGTTGCTATGACTAAAACACGATTCTTTTCTGCTGCTGCAGCTGCTGGCTTATTATCGCTAACAGCTACCCCGGTGCTTCTTCTTAGCCCTCCGGCAGCTGCAGAAGCCCCGCAGGCATATGCCCAGCAGGTTGTTGATACCGCCGACGTACTTTCTGTCGACGAGGAGACACAAATTAACCAAGCTCTTAACCTTTTAGAACAAGAAAAGAATCAAAAGGTTTATGTCTTATTTGTCGATTCTTTTGATAGTTACGGCCCCGAGGTATGGACCACGCGCACTCTTAATGCCATTGGAACTAACAATACTGCGGTATATGCCGTTGCCGTCAAAGATCGCGAGTGGGGTCTTAACGCCAGCGAGGATTTTAGTACCAAGACGCTCGATGCGATGGAGGCTGCCGCATTAAGTTCCCTTTCTAATCAAGATTGGGCAGGTTCTTCCTTAGGGCTTATCAATGCTGCCCGTAACAGTTCTCCTACTGATGACACAACTACTACCACAACAACGAGCACCAATAACGGCACTGGTGTGCTTCTTACCACTTTGGCTGCCGTTGGTGTTGGAGGTGGCGGTTATGTCGCATACTCACGTCGTAGAAATAAAAACAAATCTGCTTCTGCTACCTCCGATATTGACCAAGCACGCGCTATTGATCCTAAAAACACCGCTGCGCTAGCAACACTGTCTACCCCAGTGCTGCACCAACTTGCGGAAGAAGAATTGATTAGCACAGATGAATCTATTAAAGGTGCTCGCTCTGAGCTCAGCATCGCAATCGGTGAATTTGGTGGCGAGCGAACACGCACTTTTAGCCGCGCGCTTAGACATTCTGAGAGCACACTCCAACAAGCATTTGAATTACGGCGGCAATCAGAACAGGCACCAGAATTAGAAAAACGAAATCTTTATATCGAAATTATTTCTACCTGCGGCCAAGCTGATGACACACTAGAGGCTGAAGCACAAAACTTTGAACAGCTACGTAACTTATTAGTTGCCGCACCAGCTACCTTAGATCGTCTTACCCAGGAACGCGTCAAACTCAGTACTCGCCTTCCATCTGCTCAGAACACTCTTGAACAACTACGTAGCACCTATTCAGAAGACATGTTGCGTTCTATTAATGACAATGTGGCTATGGCTGAAGTAAGTCTTTCGGAACTCGATAAATCCATTGAGTATGGTCGTACTCTCATCCAACAGCCAGCCGGCGAACAAGGCGGTCTCGTTGATGCGATTCATAGTGCGGAGGCAGCGCAAGCACATGCGCATGAACTTTTAACGGCTATTGAAACGGCCCCTAACGATATTCTTGCTGCTCAAACGGGAATCCCTGACCTACGTATAGAGCTACAAGAAGAAATCAACGAAGCTCTTGAGCTACGCGCACAACTGCGTAAAAACGATTGGACTCAGCTTGATCAAATCGTAGCTACCGCCCGCCAGGAACTTGATAGTGCAGATACTCATACGATTAAAGACCCGCTAGGAGTATGGCGACGACTCACTGCTATTGATTCTGAGCTCGACGATATGCTGGAAGAGTTACGTAGTACTCACCGCGATAATCAGCGACGCATGCAGTTACTTTCTCAGCAAATTGCTACTGCAGAATCAACTGTTCAAGGTGCCGAGAGCTTCATCTCTACCCGTGGTCAGGTAATCGGCGCTAGTGCTCGCACTAAGCTTGCCGATGCCAAACGCTTGCTCAGCCAAGCGATCGCATTACGTGATAGTGATCCTATTCAAGCTATGTCGCTTGCTCGCCAGGCTTATAATGCTGCGGTTATGGCTCAGCGTGAGGCAGAAAAAGATGTCGATCGTTATAATCGTCAACAAACTCAGCGCCAAACAATGAATACTGGCAGCATCATTGCAGGCATGGTTATTAATGAAGCACTAAACTCACACCGTCGCGGTGGTTACGGTTACCGTGGTGGTTTTGGTGGCGGCGGGGGCGGCTTCCGTGGCGGTGGATTCGGCGGTGGTGGCGGAGGTTTCCGCGGTGGAAGCTTCTAAACACCCCCTATAAAAATAAGCGGTAGATCAATAAAATTTTGGTCTACCGCTTTATCTTTTACTCATTCAAAGTAATGAAGTCTTAATGCTTAGTCCGATATACCGGAACATCGATAAAGAAAGCACCGTAGGTTGCAAAAACAAGATCCTCAATCGGTATATTTATACCCTCTGTCACGATACTAACCCGCATTGTGGAACCCACCGGGGCTGTTGTGGTCGCTATATGCGTACCGGTAGCGTCGATAAGTTTGCGTTTTTTATGCCACGTACTTACTCGATTCATACTGTACTTTCTGCCACCGCAATCTAACTGTAACCGGTGCACGCTTAACCCTATATTACGCATGCTAAAAGTAGTCTTGCCTACCCCAGTTGCACGCAATTGATAACGCATCATTGAACCCTGAGAAGGTTCAATAGCTAAGCGCTTGTCGCCAATTTCTAAAACACGTTCCCGCATCACAGCGATCACCGTACCGTTGGCAGTAGAAAGCTGATCTTTTGTCCAGATAAGCTGACGATCCTTCATAACAAAATCACTTATTACAGCAGCATGAAAACAACGAGTGGAATAAGTAGTAAAAGGCTAATCGTCAAGATCAACGAAAAGCTATTGAGGTTTGATTCCAAAGTGTTTCGGCTGATCTGACTGAGAAAAACCTTCTGCTCATCACTAAGGGGTCCATCAGGTTCAAATTCAGTCACCGAATGCCGCACACCATTGTTTCCGCCAGAAAATTGACCGAGTTTGGTTTCTTCTTCATTAGCAAGGGTGTAAACCCAATCCTTACGAGCTTCATTAATTACTTTAACAGCCAGCCCATCCAAAGAAATATCAATAACCTTAGCGCGGGAAAAATTCTTCGCTACGGTTGCAGAGTACTTCTTACCATCAGGAAGAAGAGCATGCACCGCATTGGGGGTTGTTTCTAAAGACCAAGAGGTATCGCCAACACTTACCTGATGCGTTCCTTTAGCATCTATAGGAAAAGTTGCGATATGTGTTGCTGCATCGTCGAAAAGCTCAACGAGCCCCTCATGGCGCTTATCCCAACGCGTGTACTGCATGATCTGTTTTCTCCTTATAAATTAGCAGCCAGCTAGTCGGGCTGCGAGGTAAGACTGGAGTTCATCAAGGCTGACGCGCTCCTGTGCCATCGTGTCGCGCTCACGCACGGTCACTGCATTATCTTCGAGGGTTTCGAAATCTACGGTAACGCAAAAAGGCGTACCGATCTCATCTTGGCGACGATAACGACGACCAATCGCACCAGAAGTGTCATATTCCACATTCCAGAACTGACGCAAGGTACGAGTAAGTTCTTCAGCTTTTCCAGCCAAGGGTTCTTTCTTGCTCAATGGCAGTACGGCAACTTTCACCGGACTTAATCGGTAATCCAATTTTAATACAACGCGGGTATCTGTTCCGCCTTTGGCATTCGGAGCTTGATCCTCATGATAGGCATCAACAAGGAAGGCCATCATAGAACGGCCTAAACCAGCAGCCGGCTCGATAACATAAGGAATCCAGCGCTCGCCCGTTTCTTGATCAAAGTAGGACAGATCCTCGCCCGAACCCTCGGAATGAACGCGCAGATCATAATCGGTACGGTTAGCCACGCCCTCAAGCTCGCCCCACTTAGATCCCTGGAAACCAAAGGCGTACTCCACATCTACCGTACGCTTAGAGTAATGGCTAAGCTTTTCCTGTGGGTGCTCATATAAACGCAGGTTATCGGGGTTAATTCCTAAGTCAATGTACCACTGATGGCGGGCGTCAATCCAATATTGGTGCCATGTTTCATCTTCGCCAGGTTTAACAAAGAACTCCATCTCCATCTGCTCAAATTCACGAGTGCGGAAAATAAAGTTACCTGGGGTAATCTCATTACGGAAAGACTTACCAATATTGGCAATACCAAAGGGCGGTTTCATACGCGCAGAGGTCATAACATTCTTAAAATTAACAAAAATTCCCTGTGCGGTTTCAGGACGCAGATAGTGCAATCCTTCTTCATCATCAACTGGGCCTAGGAAGGTCTTCAATAAGCCAGAAAAAGCCTTAGGCTCTGTCCAGGCGCCAGGCTGACCGGTTTCTGGATCATTAATATCAGCCAACCCATTAACCGGTGGATGCCCATGCTTTTCTTCATAGGCCTCAAGCAAATGGTCTGCCCGATAACGCTTATGGGTATGCAAAGATTCCACCAGCGGATCGGTAAAAACTTCTACATGCCCTGAAGTAACCCACGTCTGACGAGGCAAAATTACCGAGGTATCCACACCGACAACATCTGCACGCGAGGTAACCATACTGCGCCACCATTGACGCTTAATATTTTCTTTTAACTCGACACCAAGAGGACCATAATCCCAGGCCGAGCGGGTACCACCATAAATTTCACCGCTAGGATAGACCAAACCACGGCGTTTACATAGGTTAACCACCGTTTCGATGACATTCTTGTTTGTCATAAGAGCGGAATCTTCTCCTTATTATTTTCTCGTGAACACCGCTGGCAGCGGTGCCATTTGTCCACGTATCAGCTTTTCGACGGCGATATAACGCCAAGCCACCGGGGCTGTGTTTTTACTATCTGTTTTACAGCCACTTCGATAACCTCAATACGCCAATATGAACACTTGTTTAAGTCTAGCCGATCCTTTGCACAGCGCCCTATCGATCGCACTAAAGCATGACATAGCCAACCCAACTGCATATCTAAAAAACAAACCCACTCATTTTCGCCAGAAGAGCTTTGACTACACCAAGATGGCATTATTGACATTCGTTAGGTATGCAAATTATTTTCAATAAGTCATCAAATATACCATATAAATACGTGATCTCCATCACTTTTCTGGGCAAGTTTTTTAATATCCTTTTCGAAAAAACTCTACCGTTTCACCCTAGGTGAACACACGCAAGACACATGTAACTGCAAGTCAATACGGATAATAAAGCTAGCAAATCTACTTGAAAGCGAATTAATTTTCATTTAAAATTAAGATGAAACACTTTCATAGTGAACATTGCCAGGTTTTTCATGTATCAAATTTGCTGGTAATTATGCTTACAGTCTGTTCATAAGATAGTCGGGCATCACATCCACTGTTTTTCCATTAGTGCCTCCACTATCACACTCAGGGACTCCAGGAAAGGAGGGTCAGTGGAAACTCATAATCATCAATCCGTCGTTGAGCCACTCAAATCCAAGGTTGAGATCCAAAAAACCGAGGATGGGGCAGTTACCTATGACCCCAATAGGAATTACAACGCCGTCGCCCACATTTTCCGAGCGATTGACTCCCCACTAAGGCTTAAAATTTTATCTCTTTTACAAGAACGCGATCATTTCGTTTATGAGCTTGTCAATACCCTAGGATCTAGCCAACCACTAATTAGTCAGCATTTACGGGTCCTAAAACAAGCCAAGCTCATCCACAATGAACGCACCGGCAGACAAATGGTTTATCGTCTTTCGGAACCACGCGCAATGGAAATTATTGAATTAGGGTTCAATATTGACCACAGTCGCAAAAGCGGCAGCCGATAACCCAACCCAAAGACAAACCAACCACCAAACACCCCACACTACAACATGTGAAAAGGACACCTACTCCGGAAGCGCAACTTCCACCAGCAACCGCTTTATACCAAACAAGCAACACACAAAATGTGCCCAGCAGAAACACACCTCAGGAAAGTTGCAAAGATCACAAATCCCCTCATTTGTGATTTTATTCTCTTTTTTAAAGAAAATTTGCTTTCTTTTCCATTTGTTCACTCTAAATGCCGTGGTACAAGATAAGCATATTCGCAGCTTAAGATATTTTGTCCGGAAAAAATAAGAATAAATATAAAAATAAAAAAGATTAATATAAAAGTTCCCCGCAAACGCACATTAATTTCAAATTAATCATTGCTTATTAGTAGCCATTTGAATGTGTAAACCAGTACGGTATTAGCTAAGCACACAACAAAACCATCAAAACAAAAGCCCGTTCAGTCATGAACAAACAGAAAACTGTTTGATCGTTTTTAGATTCTTTTACCTACCACGCCCTGGCCGGTAAAAGATATTGGTTTGTTATGAGCAATTACCACCACAATGAAGGACCCATTATGAATCGCACATTTGACTCCACAGTCCCCAAGCTTGGCGTGCGCAGTACTCGCCAGCGTACGGCCGTCGTCAATGTTCTTCGCGAATTAGATAACTTTGCTTCAGCCAAGACCATCCATGATGAGCTTACCCACCGTAACCTCAAGGTAGGGCTTACCACCGTTTATCGCACTTTACAGTCTTTAACTGATATTAAAGCAGTTGATGTCTTGCACATGTCTAATGGCGAGACCCTCTACCGACACTGTCTTAATGATGACCACCATCACCACCTAGTATGCACCTCGTGCTCTCGCACTATCGAAATTGATGGCGGTCCGGTAGAACGCTGGGCCCAAGAAGTAGCCTCGGCCAATGGTTTTGAACTCACCGGCCACGATGCAGAGATTTATGGTCTGTGCCCAATATGTAAGCGCAACTAAAAATCATCGAATAAAGCAGGCATGAAAAACATCATGCCTGCTTTTATCTATACTCAGATCTCCTACACTATGCTTTCTGCGCATCTTTACTACTAGGTAATAGCCACCCCAAATAAAGAACCTAAACCATAAGTCACAGCAGCAGCAGCTAAACCAATAACCAGCTGCCGCAGAGCACGTTTTAGTGGTGGTTTACCAGATAAAATACCAGTAATACTTCCAGTTATCATTAAAACTAAACCTACAATAATCAGCGCAATAATACTTGCCGTAATTACTGATAATCCAAAAAGAAAAGGAAAAATAGGTACAAAAGCACCCAAAGCAAAGCACAAAAAACTAGAAATTGCTGCTTGAATGGCACCATTTTCTTCTACTTCAGCTACAGAATCATCAAAATCCAAAGAACCAATAAAACTTTGATCATTAATCCCTTGATGAGCAGCTAGTTCAGCAAACATTTGTGCTGCATATGCACCAGCTTCCGACTCACTCATTCCACGAGCACGATAGACCAAAGCAAGTTCATTGGCATTAACATCTAAGGCCGGCACTTTTTCTTTTGTCTTCGGATGCGGTGTTGACGCATCTAAAAGCTCTTCTTGGCTTTTTACTGAAATATACTCCCCCGCTGCCATTGACAAAGCACCAGCAAGTAAACCAGAGATACCAGTTAGCACAATAATGTTAGTGCCTAGGCCAGAACCAATAACACCTAAAACTAACGCTAAATTTGAAACTAAACCATCATTAGCACCAAAAATCGCCGCCCGGAAATTTCCACTCATTTTCTCGCGTCCTTGAGCTGCTAATCCACGCACAATCTCTGCGTGAATAGCCTCATCAGCACGCATCTGTGCAGTTGCATCTGCATCAGTTTCATAAGGATTACGCTGTTCAGCGGTCTGCATCATGGCAAGCACAAACACATTACCAAAATGTCGAGCCATAAAACCTAATAGTCGGGTAGAAAACCCAGGGCTTCGCGGCATGCCCACATCATTGCCTAAGAGAGTACGCCAATATTCTTCATGACGTTGTTCTGCTTCAGCAAGCGATAATAAAATCTCTCGTTCTTCGCCTTCTTTACGTTTAGCTAACTCACGGTATACAGCAGCTTCTGCACGCTCATTAGCCAAATATTGTTGCCAACGCTTAATTTGTTTGTAGGTAGGCATAATTTATTTGGTACCTCCAAAACGGCGATCACGACGTGCATATTCTTCTACGGCGAGGAAGAGATCCTCCGGGGTGTAATCTGGGAATAATTTATTCTGATATACCATCTCGGCATAAGCTGATTGCCATAATAAAAAGTTACTTGTTCGCTTTTCACCCGATGGTCGTACAAAAAGATCAACATCTGGCATATCTGGTTCATCAAGAAAGTTTTGAAAATTTTTCTCGGTAATATCTTCTGGGTGCAAAGTACCAGCTTGCACCTGCCGAGCAATCTCACGAACGCCATCAATAATTTCTACTCGTCCGCCATAGTTAACACACATATACAAAGTCATTGCAGTGTTATTTTTAGTTAGCTCTTCAGCGCTTTCTAATTCTTTAATCACTGAACGCCATAGTCGCGGGCGACGCCCCATCCAACGCACACGAACGTTTTTAGAATGCAAATACTCTTTTTGACGCATAAGCACATCTCGATTAAAGCCCATAAGGAATCGTACTTCGCTAGCCGAACGCCGCCAGTTTTCGGTAGAAAAAGCATACGCGCTTAAGTGTGTAACCCCCATGGCAAGACAAGCATCAACCATATCCAGCAAAATAGCTTCACCACGTTTATGCCCTTCAGTACGCGGCAGCCCACGTTCTTGTGCCCAGCGACCATTACCGTCCATAACGAGCGCAATATGCTTTGGCACAAGCTCAGCCGGAATATTTGGCGGGGTCATTGGCTTGGTCTTATGAATCACAATTTTTATTATGCATTAAAAACCTTGTTCGAGGATATTCAGTGAAGCCAATCCTTTTTCTAAATGCCACTGCAAATGTGCCCGAACAAGCCTATGCCCAGTAGTAATTCTATATTTGTCCGCAATTGCTTCTGCTTGAGCAATAAATCCCTGCTGTAAAAACCACAATAAATGCAACACTTCTGGATCAACTTCTGTAGATCCTTGTGGTCGGCACTGCACACACACCGCCCCACCTGGCGCGGGATGAAAAGCATGATGCGGTCCAGCCACACCACACTGTGCACACGCAAATAAGCTCGGCGCCCACCCAGCAAGATCCATTGCTTGGAGAAGATAAGAATCTAAAATCAGCAAAGTATCTACTTTTCCAGGAAATTCTTTTAACTTCTCTAAAGTAAGATCATAGAGCTGTTCATGTTCCCCATAACTTGATAAACTCAACCGTTCTGCTGCTTCTAACACCGAAGAAGCAGCAGAAAAACGCGTGAAATCATCAATAAGCGGGGAAGCAAAAAAATCAAGGGTATCGGCGGCAGTTACTGTTTCCAGATTACGTCCTGGGTAGAAATGCACATCTAATTCAACGAACGGCTGCAGCCGAGAACCAAAACGCGACTTTGCCCGTCGCACGCCCTTTGCAACCGCGCGCACTAAGCCTTGGGTACGGGTAAGAAAAACAATAATGCGATCGGCCTCGCCAAAATCGTAAGAACGAATAACAAGAGCACGATCGCGATATGAATGTGCACGCACCTAAAACCCCAGGCGACCTAAGCTCTTAGGATCAGATTGCCAATTTTTCAACACCTTAATCCGAAGATCTAGATACACATTCTTTCCCAACAACTTAATGATTTCTGGACGAGCATTATAAATAATGCGCCCCAAACGACGTCCGTCCTTACCAATAAGAATAGATTTCTGTCCGTCGCGTTCTACATAAATCACTGCGTGAACATTCAATACATCCTCACGCTCTTCATCGGGAAGAATCTCATCAATTTCTACTGCTACTGAATGCGGTAATTCTTGCTTCAACCCAGATAATGCAGCTTCGCGAATCAACTCAGCAATACGAGTATTGATATCGTCATCAGTAAGATGATCATCAGGATAGAATTTTGGCCCCTCTGGAAGCAAAGAAGTAATTACCTCAAGTAACACCTCGCGCTGTTCTCCAGTAACCGCAGAAACCGGCACAACCTCTGCATCTTCGCCTAACAGCTCATGCAAAGCCATTAACTGCGCAGCAACCTGATCTCGGGAAACCTTATCAACTTTAGTGACAATGCCAAGTATCGGTGTTTTGGGAGCAACTTTACGTACATTTTCTAAAATCCACCGATCACCCGGGCCAATCTTCTCATCCGCAGGAATAGTCAGACCAATCAGATCCATATCAGAATATGTTTCTTTAACTACTTCATTAAGCCGTTCACCCAACAAAGTTCGTGGCCGGTGCAAACCAGGAGTATCCACCACAATAATCTGGGCATCATCTCGGTGCACAATGCCTCGAATTGGATGCCTAGTGGTTTCAGGCTGATTAGCAGTAATAGCGATTTTTTGCCCTACTAATGCATTCGTAAGAGTAGATTTACCAGTATTAGGCCGACCAACAAAAGAAATAAAGCCCGAACGAAAACCTGCCGGGGTATCAGTAAAACTAGACTGCTCAGCGTGTGTGTCTTGTGGCAAGTTACTAAAAGCAGCATCAAAAGAATCGGAATTAATCATCATCGTTTACTCTACTCTGCTTTCTTCTTTGAACATCATTACCGGAAAACAATAATGCTTATCGACGAATCATAGTATTACTGCCGGCTAACTACTTATCTCAGATCACACATACAATTTTATCTGCTCAAGCACTAGGCGATCTGCTTTACCTCAAATTCTGATGCTGGATGTGCAAAGGCTTCCTGCGTTTCCACTAGTAAAAGTTCTCGGCTATTAGAAACCACAGTGTTTTTAATAAGCGCAAAAATACTTGATGCGGTTTTAGCCAATGCATCTGCAGCATCAAATTCACGAATATAATGTCCATTAAATAATGCTGCAGTCACATCACCAGAACCATTGCGTTTAGCCGCTAAATATGGAGTCTGTACCAGCCATGCACCCTTATCATTGACTGCCATCATCTCAATGGTATGAGGGTCGCGATCATCGCGTAGCACCGATGTCACTAAGATGGTGTGTGGGCCAATCTTTTGTGCTGCTTCACAGGCTTTAAGCGTCGAGGAAATATCATTGCACTCTACGCCAGTTAAAAAGCCAAGCTCGAATTGGTTTGGAGTAATAATATCTGCCACTGGCACTACTTTTTCACGCAGCAATGGTGGAATATCTTCATGAACAAAACAACCTGATTTGGCATTACCCATCACCGGATCGCAGGAATAAACAGCATTCGGGTTTTCTGCTTTCACCCGAGCAACAGTCTCAATAATCACATCAGCGATATCTGCACCACCCTGATAACCAGATATAATCGCATCAACTTTTGCTAATGCGCCACGGTTTTCCAAACCATCAACAATGCTACGCACCTGAGTAGCTGGGATAAGCTGTCCGCCCCAATCACCATAACCTGTGTGATTAGAAAAATTCACTGTGTGTACTGGCCACACCTCATGGCCAATACGTTGCAGCGGAAAAACAGCAGCAGAATTACCGACGTGCCCATAAGAAACATGCGACTGGATAGAAAGAATATTCATAGTTTCCTATTGTGCGCATCTAATAAGGAAACTACAAACTTATATTTTTTTAGTATTACTGGGATTCTTCTGAATCAATAATGTCTATCAAAACGCTATTCACCCGTAACCGGCCACGACGATCCCTACCGCCTTCAGTATGCAACCGCAGCCCATGAGCTTCTATTGTTGAGCCAGGTAAAGGTACTCGTCCCATCTCAAATGCAAGGAAACCGCCCACAGTATCTACCTGGTCAGTTATTTCTTCGCTAAGATCGAGTTCAAAATCATAATTTTCTCTTAAAAACTCCGCTAGCTCTTCTAAACTCAATCGAGAGACTACTCGGACAAGAAAATCTTCACCACTAAGTACTTTAATTGGTGCGACTTCGCGTTCATCATATTCGTCAGCTATTTCACCAACGATTTCTTCGATAATATCCTCAATAGAAATAAGACCCGCAATTCCACCATATTCATCAACCAACATAGCAATATGATTACGATCGCTTTGCATTTCGTGTAGCAATGCATCCAAATTTTTACTATCTGGGACGAAGGTGGGCTTGCGCATAATCTCATCTACCAATACACTCCTACCACCATCAGTAGAGTAATAAGTCTGCTGCACGAGGTCTTTTAGATAGACAACACCCAAAATATCATCGACTGTTTCACCAATCACTGGCACCCGAGAATGCCCGGAACGTACCAGTAGACTTGTTGCTTGCCCAGCTGTTTTTCCAGATTCAATCCATACCATCTCCGGGCGTGGAACCATTACCGAACGCGCTGTAGTTGAAGCCAGATCAAATACCGATTGGATCATTCGACGCTCTTCGACTTCTACTACGCCATGCTCTTGGGCGATATCAACCATCTCGCGTAATTCCACTTCCGTAGAATAAGGTCCATCACGAAATCCAGCCCCCGGCGCGATAACATTGCCGAAGCGGATAAGCAGTTTGGTTATCGGGCCAAGTACTTTAGCGACAGCATTCAATATCATCGCAGAACCCAAAGAAACCGTATAAGGATTTTTTCGCCCCACTGTGCGTGAAAATACCCCGATGACCGCAAAAGACATTAATGCAACCGCCACAATGGCAGTGATAATAGCGGTAATCAAGGAGGTATCCATAAGCTCAGAAGCAAGGACTGCTCCGCAGGCTGCTGCCGTGGCATCAAGGAAAGTACGCCCTAATACCAATAGGTTGATATGTTCGGCGCGACGATCTAGTACTCGTAAAAGTGAACGAGCGGCACGAGTTTCTTCTTCTTTTACAATTTGTTCTACTCGTGCCCGAGACATGAGCGTAACGGCTGCCTCGATCGAACCGAGTAAACCAGAAAACAATAGGGCGAGAATAACAATTGCGCCCAAAAGAAAAGGATTAATCATTCCCATCCATCATGCGTTGGTCAAGCTCAGCACGCTGAGCAGCTGTAGGAAATGCACCTGGGCCATCAGGTTTAGGTTGATATTCTACGTTACGACGGGTGCAATCTGCATACCAATCCCGCAATAGTTCATTTTGCAGCGCGAACATCTCTTGCTCTTGCTCTGGCTCAATGTGGTCATAACCTAAAAGATGCAAACATCCGTGCGTCGTTAACAAAGCCAGCTCATGTCCCAGCCCATGGCCGGCTTTTTGAGCCTGCTTTTCGGCAAACTCAGGACACAGAATAATATCCCCAAGAATCGAAGGTGATAACGCAACAGCATCAGGACGGCCAACCATACCTGGTGTGAGTTCGTCCATAGGAAAACTCATAACATCGGTTGGTCCTTCCAAATCCATCCATCGCACATGTAAATCGCTCATCGTGGGGATATCCACAATAGAAAGGGTTACCTCAACATCAGGATGAATATCCATCTCGCCTAAAACGAAACGAGCAACATCGATAAGCGCTTCTTCATTGATGCTGGCAATGCCGGACTCATTGATAACCTCAATGCTCACTGATTCTTCTCCTCGTAGTGGTCATACGCTTCAACGATTCTGCCAACCAATTGATGTCGCACCACATCTTCGCTGCTTAGCTCGCTAAAATGAACCCCTTCGACGCCACGCAAAATGTGACGTACTAACCGTAACCCAGATTTTTGCCCACCAGGTAAATCCACCTGAGTAATATCGCCAGTTACCACCATTTTCGAACCAAAGCCCAATCGGGTCAAAAACATTTTCATCTGCGCAGCAGTCGTATTCTGGGCTTCATCAAGAATCACGAAGGCATCATTAAGCGTTCGGCCACGCATATAGGCCAAGGGGGCAACTTCTACGATTCCCGCTTCCATAAGTTTTGGAATAACCTCTGGATCAACCATATCGCGCAAGGCATCATGCAACGGGCGCAGATAAGGATCAATCTTGTCATTAAGAGTTCCTGGTAAAAATCCCAGTTTCTCACCAGCTTCAACCGCAGGACGGGTTAAAATAATGCGACTGACCTGCTTTAATTGTAATGCTTGTACTGCTTTAGCCATAGCTAAATAGGTTTTACCAGAACCAGCCGGGCCTAATCCAAAAGTAATGGTGTTTTCATCAATAGCATCCACGTACTCTTTTTGCCCAT
Source organism: Corynebacterium kutscheri (assembly GCF_000980835.1). Taxonomy (NCBI): domain Bacteria; kingdom Bacillati; phylum Actinomycetota; class Actinomycetes; order Mycobacteriales; family Corynebacteriaceae; genus Corynebacterium; species Corynebacterium kutscheri. Next base: position 785,417 of record NZ_CP011312.1, on the reverse strand, counting down.
ATGTTTTAGGCCGCACCGCTTTACCACGGCGTACTAGGATATCGCTAGCTAGTGCCTTTGCAACACTCATTGGCGCTTCCGCGGTAACCATTGTAATCGCGTGTTTTACACTATCAGCGCTAATCACATGGCCACGTCGGGCAAGAGATTGTAATTCTTTGAGTACTTTTACAGCTCTAGCAATCTCGTGATCTTTACCTGTCAAGGTCACTTGCGTGCCGCGAACAAAAATATCGCAGTCAAGCTGATTTTCTAAAACCTTAAGATTTTCATCATTAATGCCCAATACGGTCTGGGAGTGCATTGGATCCAGATCGACGGTTCTGCTCAGAGTGGTCAAGATGTCCTTATCTTTCGTTGTCACTAACATGCGAGTCTACCAACGCGAAGTCAAAACTCCGAGTGCGGAAAGCGCAACCATTCCGGCGCTTGCCGTACGTACTACCTCTTTACCAAGGTGTACCGCGTGTGCACCAACGGCACTAAAACGCGCTAATTCTTTATCACTGATCCCGCCTTCTGGACCAATAATCAAGACTATATCTTTGACTTGAAAGTCAAGCTCCTTAAGCGATACCCTGGCGTTTTCATGCAACACCACCGCTAAATCCGCCTGGGTAATCCTGTTTTCAACCTCTGCGGTGGTAGCTAATTCGGCAATGATTGGCACACGTACCCTACGTGATTGCTTTGCCGCTGAGATCGCCGCATTCTCCCACTTCATACGGCCTTTAATGGCTTTGTTGCCCACCCACTGTGCAATGCAGCGTTCAGCGGCCCACGGAATAATCTCATCCACACCAGCTTGGGTCATTAAATCTACGGCCAGTTCGCTTCGCTCAGACTTTGGCAGCGCCTGGATAATACTTACCCTGGGAGTAGGCACTGGCTCTTGATGTTGTTCGATAACCTGTGCCACCAGTTGATCCTTACCACTGGTAGAAAGTACCTGGCTACGCGCCCGCACGCCGTATCCGTCGATAAGTTCAATAAATTCACCAGGTTGGATACGTTTCACGCTCACCGCATGTTTTCCCTCGCTGCCGGACAACATAACGTTTTGTCCGGTCTCGGGAATATCAGAGGCAATGAAAACAGGAAGAGACATAATTTCGCTTTGGCTTATCGACGGAATTTATTACGGATTCGATGGAATAAATTGTTATCACTTCCATCTGCACGCTGCACCGTGGTGGTTTCATTGCTTGCACTGCGTAGCTGCTCAAAAAGTGACTTAGTTTTATCATCTAAGTTACGCGGAATCTGCACATCAACGTGCGCAATCATGTCACCATGACCATCTTTGCGCAGCAGCGGCATACCTTCTCCTGGGATGTGTATCTGATCACCTGGTTGTGTACCAGCTGGAACTGTCACCGAAATAGCTTCGCCGCCTAGACCATCAACACTAAACTCTCCGCCTAGTGCGGCATCATAAACCGGCACGGAAACACTAAAGGAAAGGTCATCATTTTCCCGAGTGAAAACAGAGTGTTCTTCGGTAATCACCTCAATATAAAGATCACCTGCTGGCCCACCGCCACGTCCGATCTCGCCTTGTCCAGCCATACGGATACGCATACCATCAGAAATTCCTGCCGGAACATTTACTACTAAACTGCGACGTTCTTGTACTCGAGCATCCCCGCCACAAGTAGAACAAGGATCTTCGATAATTTCACCGGTTCCCTGGCAATATGGACATGGGCTAGTAGTCATAATATTGCCTAAGAAGGAACGTTGCATTTGCTGTACCTCACCAGCACCACCACAGTGCGAACAGGTTACTGGCTTGGCCTGGGTTTTAGAACCAGTTCCGGAACAAGTTGAGCACAATACTGCAGTATCGAATTCAATATCTTTCTTAGCCCCTGAGTAAGCATCTTCTAAAGTAATCTGAATACGAAGAAGTGCATCATTGCCAGGTTGAACACGAGAACGCGCAGCACGACCAGTTCCGGAAGCACCAAAGAAAGTCTCAAAAATATCTCCGAAACCGCCACTAAATCCGCCAGGGAATCCCCCACCATAGCCTGCACCACCTGGTGCCATAGGGTCTCCGCCGGCATCAACAATACGACGTTTTTCTGGATCTAGGAGAACCTCCTGAGCAATAGAAATCTCACTAAATTTCTCTGCTGCTTCCTCAGTATCATTAACATCGGGATGGTATTTACGAGCAAGTTTACGATAAGCCTTCTTAATATCATTATCGCTTGCATCGCGTTCTACGCCAAGGATGCCGTAATAGTCTCGTGCCACGAGAAGATCACTAGCCTTTCTTCATAAAGTAAGTCTCATTATGGGTTTTAAGAATAATCAAAACACACAGTCTAGCGTTTTCAGTCAAGCGCTTCATCTTGGTTGACGTTATGTTCGCTCTTAGCTTCCAAGTACGCGACTGACATATTGTGCAACGGCAGCAACCTTAGAAATTGTTCCCGAATAATCCATATGAGTAGGCCCGACAACTCCTAGTCCACCTAAGGTCACTCCTGGTTGACCATAACCGGCGGCTACCACAGAAGCTGAATGAAGATCTTGTTCTTCGTTTTCTTCTCCAATAAGTACGCTAACATGATCTAAATCTTGCACATTAGCTAATAGTTTTAACATAACTACCTGCTGTTCTAAGGCTTCTAATACCTGTGGCAGCCCCTTAGGGAAGTCACGAGCAATACGAGTAAGATTAGATGCCCCCACAAGAATTAAACGATCATTTGGTTGTTCTACCAGTGTCTCTATAAGTACGGTTGCACATCGCAATACGTGAACCCGAATATCTGCATCTACTGCATGGCCTTCAACACTTCCGATATCGGCTAACTCAGCGATCGACACACTGGCGTCGGTAAGTGTCTTACCTACTAAAGAACGATTAAGAACATCGCGTAGTTTTAGTACCTGTTCTGGTTCACATAACTCAGTAAGTTCTACATTTCTTTGCTCCACCCGGCCGGAATCAGTAATAAGCACCAAAAGTAGCCGCACCGGTGAAAGTAAAACCACCTCACAGTATTTTACTGTAGTGACATTAAGATTGGGTAACTGTACAACCGCAGCTTGGCGAGTAAGTTGGGCTAAAAGTTGTACGCTTCGGCGTAGCACATCTTCTAAATCAACCCCACCTTCCAAAAAGCTAAGGATTGCACTGCGTTCAGCTTGGGAAAGGGGCTTGACCTCATCAAGTGAATCAACAAAAGTTCGGTAGGCTTTTTGGGTAGGAATACGTCCAGAACTAGCATGTTGCTGAGTGATATAACCATCCGATTCTAATACCACCATATCGTTTCGGATAGTCGCCGAACTGACATTGAGTTGATGACGCTCCAATAAGGCTTTTGATCCCACTGGCTCATGGGACGCAATATAATCTGCAACAATTGCACGCAATACTTTTTGCCGGCGTTGCTCTGCTTGTCCTGCCATCCTCTTTTCCTCCCTACGCGTCCAGATCCTCAGCGACAAGAATATCGGTAATAATACCGTCGGCAAGCAAGCGTCCCTGCTCGCTTAAAAACACCTGGTGATTATCACGGCACAATAATCCGCGTCCTATATAGTGCTCAATTATTTTCAAACCAGCAGGTTGAAATATATCTAAACGTAGCCCTTGTTTTAATCGCAGCCCCAGCATCACTTGTTCTTCGTGGCGTTCTAGCGAGCTTAGTTTTTCTGATTCTTTAATGGGCAATTGTTCTTTGGCTAGTTGTTGAGCATAAGTAACCGGATGTTTTACATTAAAAAAACGAGTATCGCCCATATGCGAATGTGCCCCAGGGCCGGCTCCCCACCAGTCACCGTCAAGCCAATACCCTAAATTATGACGGCATTCTCCGCCAGGTTTTGACCAATTAGATACTTCATACCATTCAAAACCAGCCTCGCGAAGCCACTGGTCAATAAGGTGATAACGATCAGCAAGTAGATCATCGCCAGATTCTTTTAACTCGCCAACACGTACTTTTCGTGCCATACGAGTACCTTGTTCGACGATAAGTGAATAAGCACTAACATGATCGACACCGGTTTCTATTACCCGATCAAGTGTCATACGCACATCATCATCTGTTTCCGTTGGCGTGCCATAAATCATATCTAGATTCACATGTGCAAAACCAACCGACAAAGCCTCTTGCGCCGCCGCGAAGGCTCGCCCTGGAGTATGGGCACGCTCTAATATTTGCAATACATGTGGCGCCGCAGACTGCATCCCTAAGGAAATACGGGTATAACCAGCCTCTAATAACTCAGAGAAAAACTCTGGGGAGGTAGACTCCGGGTTCGACTCGGTGGTGATCTCTGCGTGAGAAGCAATTCCCGTGGTGTTTCTAATTGCAGTTAAAATTCGAGACAATCCTTGACTACCAAGCATGCTCGGTGTTCCGCCACCAATAAAAATTGTTTCAGCTACCCGAGTATCGCCCTGTTCTTCCCGAAGTTGAGCAGCTAATTCTAATTCCTTTTCTAAAGCTACTAAATAACTTTCTGGGCTAGCAGCACTACCTAATTCTCCGGGAGTGTAGGTATTGAAATCACAATAACCACAACGCGAAGCACAAAACGGGACATGAACGTAGACACCAAATGTTTCCATATGAAGTCTTATTATAAGGACATCAATCCTTAAGTTACGATCATGGCTTGTTATAAAGCATGATCTTCTCAAATTTTAGGAAGCATCCGTAGCGTGCTGTTTACGTTTGGTAATAACTCGCGCCACAATCGCATCAATGCGAACACGCTCATTAAGAAAAGATGGAGGATTATTACCGCGCATAGTACGAGCAAATGCTGGATGTTCCCAAGCCACAGCTTCCAACCAAGCATATGCTGCCGAGGTTACTGCTTCAGAAACACGCGAGAAAAGTACTGGCAAAGATAAGGTACCAATTTCTCTGGCTGCCCGTTCGGTATCCGCAAGCACCCATTCCACAATATGGGAAAGATACTCCCCCATCAGTTCTGTGCGTGATTCAAGCGCCATAGTCAACTCACCAACCATAACTGGTGATTGTTGGATTGGAAACCGAGTGCGTAAATCTTCTGCTCGAATAACTACCGGGCGCGCTACCGTTTTGGTAGTAAGCATACCTATGGAAATAGTGCCAGAAGCAATACCAGAGGTTAGTGCTTGTCGCAGGCCAATAAGTTCAGTAATAACAATGCGGGCATCTCGACGAGCATCGTCAATAATTTCAGTAAACTCTGCTAAACAATCCTCAACAAGCTCGCCATCCCAATCGGCAATTGCCTCGGCCAAATTTTCAATGTAGGTCGCTACTTCATCGCCGATATTAAATACTTCTTGGGTAAGTTCCCGATGCCGAAGCGTTGCATCTGCTACCCGCATACGGTTCTACCCCCTTGAAGATTCATCCTGCATAGCCTGCCAATAACAAAGATAAGTTCGCTAAAACTTATCCGTTCTCACGAATGAAAACTCTAAAGGAGTAAACGAGACTTTTGCTGTTGGCGCGCCGTAAAACTATCGGTTCCACAAACATCTATCGTCGTACTCAATAATGCTGCCAGCTCAATAAGTCGTGTTAAAAATAGAAAAATCCTGCTAAAGAGTTTTTACTCAGCAGGATTTTCTATTTGCTAGCTAGTTCAATGATTTTTAGCGTCGGTAAAGCCGATCAATTTCTGCTGCGTAGCGACGAGCCACCACATTTCTTTTGACCTTCATCGTTGGGGTAAGCTCATCGGCTCCCTCAGTAAGATCTTTATCTAAAATGTAGAATTTTTTAATCGCCTCAGCATGTGAAACCATTGAGTTAGTTGCGTTAATTGCATCCTGGATTTCTGCTCGAAGTACTGGATCAGTAGCTAATTCTTTCACCCCACGTGATTCAGGGATATTGTGATTAAGCTTCCATCGTTTTAATGCATCCTCGTCCAAGGTAACCAACAAACCAACAAAAGGTTTACCATCGCCGACCACCATCGCCTGACTAATAAGTGGATGAGCACGCAAACTATCTTCTAATGGACCCGGGGACACATTTTTTCCACCAGCGGTAACAATAAGATCTTTCTTTCGACCCGTAATCACTAACTGGCCGCTATCAAGAATCTCACCTAAATCGCCGGTATTAAACCAGCCTTCTTCATCGAAGGCCGCTGCGGTAGCTTCTTCATTATTCCAATAACCATCAAAAACAATGCTGCCTTTAACAAGTATTTCTGAATCCTCATTAATCCGAATAGCCGTATCCCCTACCGGAACACCAACAGAACCAATGAGCTGATTCGTAAAATCAACCGTTGCCGCAGCCGTGGTTTCGGTAAGTCCATAACCTTCGTAAATAGGGGTACCAATACCTCTAAAGAAGTGCAATACATCATGACCGATAGCAGAACCACCAGAAATTGCGTAACGTACTTCGCCACCCATAGCCGCACGGATCTTTGAGTACACCAACTTGTCGAAAGTAGCATGACGCATCTTTAACAGTCGCGATGGACCCTGCGGGGTATCCATAGCGCGTGAATACTCATCAGCAACTTTTACTGCTTGATCGAAAAGTGCTGCCTTAACTGGTCCACCTTCAGCAGCATTAGCACGAGCACCATTTTTTACTTTTTCAAATACTCGCGGCACGCCCAAAATGAGATTTGGTCGTGCACGCTGGAATTCAACGCTAAGGGTAGAAAAATCTGACCAATGTGACTGTGCGGCACCAGAAAGTGCAATCGCCAATGACACTGCATGCGAAAGCACATGTGCCATAGGCAAAAATGTGAGCACTCGGTTGCCCGGCACCGCAATTCCACCAATTGGGTGAGTCAGCAAACCACGTACTTGGCTTAGCCAATTGCGATGTGTAAGCCGGCATCCTTTGGGCCGACCAGTAGTTCCAGAGGTATAAACCAAGGTGGCAAGATCATCGGCAACAACCGCGGCAATACGCTCATCGACTACCGAAGAATCCACCCCACGACCCTCAAATTTTAAAGTAGAAATCGCGGAAGAATTGATCTCCAAAATACGGCGTAATTTACTTGGCGAACTCTTTAGCTCTGCCTTACCGTCTTCGCCAAGAACCAGATGTGACATGAGGTCGGTATGATCACGAGTCTCAGTTATTGCAAAAACTGCCCCAGAGTCTTCAATGATCCATTCGATCTGTTTCAAAGAGCTAGAACCATAAATAGGAACTGATACCGCTCCTGCTGCCCAAATAGCAAAATCAAGTAGTGACCATTCGTATCGGGTCTCACTCAGTAACGCTACCCGGTCACCTTGTTGTACCCCAGCTGCAATAAAGCCCTTGGCTACTGCATATACCTCTTCAACAAATTCTGCACCAGTAACGTTAACCCATTCAAAGTTTTTTGGTCGGGTGTACATCACACCATATGGGCGTGCCTGCGCCACCGCTAGTAACTGGCTCAGACAGGTTTCGTTTTCTTTAATTTCAAAAGTCGCTCGACCGCTAATTTCTCGCACTTGAATATCCCCTTATATATTTTCTTGAGCTCTAGCATGTCATAAACTCCACATTTTTGGGCGAAGACACCGCTAAGGTGGCACAATGGCACGAGTGGGATACATAGATTCACTTCGCGAGCTTGCAGCCGCGCACAACGTGTCATGGTCATATACCGGTTTCGGTGGCACACAGATCGATGTTTCTGAAGATACGCTGGTCAAAACACTACGCGCCTTAGGAGTAGAGTTAGGCACCGCCGACATGCCTTCGGAAGAAGAAATCCGTCAAGCCATCGAAAAGCGTTACGCCGATGAGTTTAAACGACCGTTACCTCGCTGTATTGTTTCGGTACAGGGTCACGACTATATATTTCCAGTTCATGTTATCGATGGTGCACCCGCCGACATTGAGGTCACTCTCGAAGATGGGTCTGTTGTTGTCCCTGAACAAGTAGAAAATTGGACCGCACCACGTACATTCGACGGTGTGAGCTATGGTGAGGCCTCCTTCCGGTTACCAGCTGATCTCCCGCTTGGTTGGCATACTGTAACTTTGCGTTCCGAAGATCTCACCGCAAGTTGTTTCCTCATCGTTACCCCACAGCGCCTATCGACGACTGACCGACTGCTTAACAAGCCTGTTACTGGCGTTATGGCACAAATTTACTCGGTACGCTCCCAAAACTCATGGGGTATGGGCGATTTCAATGACCTCGGTCACCTTGCCGATACTGTGGCACGTACTGCTGGCGCAGATTTCTTATTAATTAATCCGATGCATGCAGCAGAACCATTCGCCCCCGTAGAGGATTCGCCGTATCTACCTACCACCCGTCGTTTTACTAATCCTATTTATATCCGTATCGAAGATATTCCAGAACTTTTAGCTCTTGATGAAGAAACTCAAGCCGATATCGAAGAGTTAGCTAACGAGTTCCGTGAACTTAATACTTCTGCGGATTATATTGAACGCAATCCTATTTACGAGGCGAAGCTTCAGGTACTACGAGAAATCTTTGCTTGTCAGCGTGAGCCAGCACGAGAACAAGACTTCCAAGACTATCTCGCTAATGAAGGTCAAGGTCTCTACGACTTTGCAACGTGGTGTGCTGAACAAGAAATTGAAGCACATCATCTTGCTGCCAGCCACTCTGTGTTGCCAGATAAAGCAGAGCTGGTTAACTTCTACATGTGGTTGCAATGGATTTGCGATCAACAGCTGGGAGCCGCTCAATCAGCCGCAATTGACGCAGGCATGCGCATCGGAATTATGGCTGACCTCGCAGTAGGTGTTCACCCAGGTGGTGCTGATGCCGCTACGCTTAAAAACGTGCTCGCACCACTTGCTTCAGTAGGTGCACCACCAGATAATTACAACCATCATGGTCAAGACTGGTCACAACCACCATGGCATCCTGAGTTACTTGCAGAACAAGGCTATATTCCATGGCGTGATCTGCTTCGCACTGTACTACGTCATTCTGGTGGTATTCGAGTAGACCACGTACTTGGTCTTTTCCGTTTATTCTGGATTCCACGCCTACAGCACCCATCAACGGGTACCTACGTCAATTTTGACCACGAGGCGTTGGTTGGAATTTTGGCGCTCGAAGCTGAGCGCGCCAATGCGGTCGTTATCGGTGAAGACCTAGGTACTTTCGAACCATGGGTTCAAGATTTCTTGGCTAGTCGTGGAATTATGGGTACGTCAATTGTCTGGTTTGAATCCTCACCACATGGTGGGCCTCGCCACCAACACGAATATCGTCCATTGGCATTAAGCTCGGTGAGTACTCATGATCTCCCACCAACTGCAGGTTATTTAGAGGGCGAACATATTGCTTTACGCGATCGCCTGGGTATCCTTACAACCGATGTAGAAACTGAAAACACCATTGATTTACAGTGGCAAGCAGAGATTCTTACCCGGGTAAAAGAAGAAGGTGGCTTCGAAGATAACGAGGTTGTCGATAATTTTTATGGTATTCCGCGAAACCAGCGTGGCGATACGGAAACACTCATTACAGCTTTGCACCGCTTCTTAGCCGGTACGCCAAGTGCTTTAACCTGTATGTCTTTAGTAGACATGGTTGGTGATAAGCGTGCCCAAAATCAACCCGGTACCACAAATGATCTCTATCCGAACTGGTGTGTACCACTTACTGATAGCACTGGTACGGCAATTACTATCGAACAATTAGCTGATAATCGCCTTTACCAAAAAGTAGCACAGGCCTCGCAACGGTAATTTCTACTGCAATTTTTACTGCGCCTGACTAGAAGAACTGGCGTCGATAAGCATAAGACTTATCGACGCCAGTTCTTATTTAAATTAAAGCAAAGAAATCAGCCACGCCACGAACACTAAAATCAATAGCAAATACAACGTTTGAGTCACTCTAGATTGTGGATAGCGACGCTTGTTTCTAGGCAGTTGCTGATCTTTTTTACGCAATTCCTCTGGGTTTGCCATCACCTATTCGCCTTCTCTTAAGTGGTGCTTACCCACCTTAGCGCCTATCTTGGAAAGATACACACTAATAGCATCAATGCTGCGCAGCCAACCGTAGGCTAAAAGCGCACACAATGGAATAACAAAAACAAGCATAATAGGTGCTTGCACCCATAAGGGGGAAGCGGTTAAAAACTGGCTAATCTCATCTAGAAATTCCGTCATTATTTATACGGCTCCGCTAAGGCCACGACGCTTTAATAAAGGTTCTACATCTTTTTCACGTCCGCGAAGATTTTCAAAAGCGGTTTTAAAATCATCTGCGCCACCTCGAGAGAGCACTAATTGTCTAAACCGCTCGCCTGCTCGTCGTACCGATACTTCATCGGCATAATCACCGGCTGCTTTGCTCGTGATAAACCAATCAAAACCATCTGCATCTAGTGCTTCGGCCCATAGATAGGAATAATATCCCGCAGAATAACCACCGGCAAAAATGTGATTGAAATAAGTCGAGCGGTACCTTGGCGCAATTCCGGGCACCGTTAAACCAGCATCTTCTAGAGCTTTGTGCTCAAAGCTTTCAATATCTGCTGGGGTAAGTAAATCTGCTTCTTCTACGCTCACAGTGTGCCAAGCCAGATCAATAATTGCCGCAGCTAAATATTCGCTGGTAGCAAAACCTTGTCCAAATTGGCGTGCCTTATTCATGGCAGAAACGAGCCGATCAGGAATAACCTCACCAGTAACTACGTGACGAGCGTAATTTTTTAATACCGTAGGTTCAAAAGCCCAGTTCTCATTGATCTGCGAGGGAAACTCAACATAATCGCGAGGCACATTAGTACCAGAGAAACTAGGATATCGGACCTGCGACAAGAGACCATGTAAACCATGCCCAAACTCATGGAATAAGGTACGTAATTGATCAATGCTCAATAGTGCATCACTACCATCAGCGGGTTTGGTAATCCCCATAACATTAACTACCACTGGTTTGGTAGCTAGTAGTTGTGATTGGCTAACAAACTCCGACATCCAAGCGCCACCGCGTTTTGATGGACGCGCATAGTAGTCAGTGATAAACAATCCTAAACCGCTACCATCTGCATCTTTTACTTCCCATACCTCAACATCATCGGCATAACCAGATAAATCTTTCCGCGCGCTAATGCTAATACCGTATAGCCTAGCCGCAGCAAAAAATACACCATCAACAAGTGCTTGACGCAGAGGAAAATATGCAGAAAGTTCATCCTCATCTAAATGAAAATCGCGAGCTCGAACCTGCGCTTCCCAATACGGCCAGTCGGCAGCACCAACAAGTGTTTCTTGATCACCTATCTGTTTACCACTCGTATCGGCAGCAAGTCGTGCAGCCTCACTGAGCAACTTATGTTCATTGCGTGCATTGGTAGCAGCCTGGGGACTAAGACTATAGAGTAAATCATGAACAGCCGCTACGCTTTCGGCAGTTTCTTCCTCAATAACATATTCAGCATGATTTTTATAACCAAGTAAGGCAGCTTTTTTCGCCCGTAGGCGAACAATTTCTAGCAGTACCTCAGGGTTGGACTTCATTCCTCGTGCTAAAGAAGCCTGATAGAGTTTCTCTCGCGATTGCTTGCTATGAAGGCTGGCTTGTTCATCTTGTACACTAGGTAACCCCAATGGCAAAACAAATCCACTTTGTCCATGTTGTTCTGCATCTTTAGCAGCAGAAGCAATTCGTTCTGCACTTAACCCAGCTAGTTCGTCTTTTGCTACAAAAATCACAGCCAGTTCACGAGTCTCAGCTAATAGGTTTCGGCCAAACTCATCGGCTAAAACTGATAAGCGAGCGTTAATTTCACTTAGTTGTTTCCGGTCATCATCGTTAAGCAATGCGCCATGGCGTGCAAATTGACGCATCCAGTGCTCATAAAGACGCTGCGACTCGCCATCATTTGGTATATCGACAGCCTTAAAGCGTGCTAATAATTCCTGATTAAGATAAATAGAATCCGAATGTTCGGAAAGCAGTGGCGCCACCCAGGCAGCAATCTCATTCATTTCTTCATTAGCATCAGTGCTATAAAGATTAAAAAACACTGCTGATACTCGAGCTAAATCTTGTCCCGATGCTTCCAACGCTTCAACTGTGTTACTCCAAGTAGGCGCAGCCTGACTGGTAGTAATCTGGATTATTTCTTCCTTATGACGCGCTAAAGCTTGTTCAAAGGCTGGCCGATAATGATCAATTGTGATTTCAGCAAAAGGTGGTAAATGATAAGGAAGTTCTGAGGAGTTAAGCAATGGGTTAGTCATGACTCTTCATAGTAGTTGCTAGAGTTTAACCATGTCTGAAAACTGGTCACAAGATTATGTCTTTAGTGCCACTGCTCGTTTTCAAGGTTCTGTCCGTGACAATGTCAGGCACTTCTCTGCTTTACCTTTTGCCACCTATCACGGCTTATATCCAGCTGAGCTTCTTAGCGATCCACACTCTGCTATTTCTAGTAGTAACACACTATGTCTGGATGTCACGACACCTATCAATACTCGTCCTGGTGCAGATTTACCAGTAATCGCTTTTATCCATGGCGGTGCTTATATTCAAGGTAATCGCGATGAACCCTGGTTTGATGCCACTGCGCTTGCTCAACAAGGCGTTATTGTGGTTTCTCTTTCTTATCGGCTCGGGATGGATGGTTTTGCTCGGTTTCCTCATGAAACTGCCCATCATTATCGTGGCATTGACGATTGTCAGTTAGGTTTAAGCTGGATCCAAAAACATATTGAAGAATTCGGTGGCGATCCCACAAATGTCACTCTTGCCGGACAATCTGCGGGAGCAGGAATTGTATTGTGGCTGTGCCGACGTGATCACTACCAGGGTATGTTCCGCAGAGCATGGGCAATGTCGCCTAGCTTTCCTCGCGTGCCTTTTGAAAAACGTAAATCCGCCTTAAGAACAATAGCAAGCACTGCAATTACTCCCAAGCAATTAAGCCGAATTGATAAAAAGAAACGAGAACGAATTAATTTCCGTTTTTGGCGATTATTTTTCTATGACTGTCCCTTTGGGCCAGCACCTTTTACTGCTCAAGAACTAGTAGATATTCCCATTATCGTCTCAGCAACAAGCCATGAGTTTTATCGTCATGATCATGCTGTGGCATTAGATAGGAATCGTTTAAGCAAACGATTCTTGCCTCGACTGGTCATCACAATGGCTGGTATTGCAAAGACCTACCAGCCACCGGAGCAACACTTTTTTGTTTCTTTTCTTAGCGATTCATTAATCCTGCGCTGGGTAACAGAAACTGTAGAACATGGACCAGAAAATCTATGGGCAATTCTGTATCAAGGAGATGATGAGCATCCGGCTGTGCATTGCTGTGATATTTCCTGGTTCTTTGGTAATCACGATACTTTGCTTACCCATCCACAGCGTCCTAGTGAAGTAGATATCAGTGCACCACAAGCCATGCGTGAAAATGTATTTACCACCGTGTTGGACTTCACCCGTGGTATTCAGCCATGGTGGCCTCGCTACCGGGAGAATAGATCTGTACTAAGCATTTCCACCCTAAGTGGTAACCGACATATTGTTACTGACCCGTGGCGACGAATACGAGAGGCCTTTTTGTGAGTAGCGATTTTATCTTGAGTGTACTCAATGGTTCATCACCATATACTCTGCATGGTTCAATTGATCTCGAATCCCTATTAGATCACGAGATCGTAGCTCTTTGTGGAGAACAAACCAACTCTTCTTACCGTATCGGCGATACACTGTGGAAAGTCTATGCCACCGCAATTCCTGGGCTTTCCCCAGAAGTTGAGCTAGGCCGGCATATTCATGCTTATACTGCTGAAGTTCTCGGTTGGATCAGTGATGACAGTCATACCCTTGCTGTTATTACTCGTTTTATCGATCACGCTGCCGATTGTTGGCGTATCGCGGATAACTTAACCAACAGTGAAATTACTCACCTGTGGCATGCAGTAGCAAGTGTGCATAAAGACCTTCATAATGCTTTCGGGGTAAAAGAGAAAGCTATCACTGCCATTGCAGCCAATTGGCGACAACGTTTCGACGACTTTACTACCCAACTACCTACATTAGAAAAATTCCGCGATAGTGCCCACCACGTTTATGACTACTGTGAGCGTAGCTTTAGCACCATTACTACCACCCGCATTCATGGTGACCTCCACCTTGGACAAATCCTAAAAAACGACACCGGCTTTTTCATCATTGACTTTGAAGGCGAACCTGGTGCTGCTAGTGCGCATCACTTCGATTCCCCACTACGTGATATTGCTGGGCTTATCCGTTCCTTTCACTACGCAGATATTAATGTGGCGATCCCTGACGTCGATAAGCCAGAACTACTTAACGCTTATCTTATTGATCGATTCCTTTATGAAGTCGTTTATGAACACAATCACCGCCCAGAATGGGTCACAAAAGCTATTAATAGCGGTCGTTTTATCCCAGCGCTCGCCGCAGCTTTTCCTGACCCAGTTGTTTAACCATCCATGGGCTAAATACAGATGGAGTAGCATCAACTGCTGCATACACAGCCTGTGGTGCTGCCCAAAAAAATGAGTCCACTTCAGTTGTTGCTGGATTAATCTCTTTGGTGTCTATTCGAGCAATAAATACCGGACACAGCTCATTTTCGACGATACCTCGTGAATCGGTAGCGTAATAACGAAAATCTGGCAACACCACATCAATATCGTGTAGTCGCGCGGGATCCACGCCAATTTCATGAGGAACTCTTCGTTTAAGCGCATCAATAGCGCGTTCCCCAGGTTGCAAATGCCCGCATGCAGAATTAGTCCACACACCCGGCCAAGTAAGTTTATGTAATGCGCGCCGGGTAATGAGCAGCTCGCCGTCTAAAGAGAGCACATAACAGGAGAAAGCAAGATGTAACGGGGTGTCACCAGTATGCACTAAATGCTTCGGTTGGGTGCCTACTGGATTCCCCTCATCATCAACAATAACGACGAGCTCTGTTGTCATGGCTACTAAGCCTAACTGGCGTAACTATCTTCCCAACAATCAGGCACCCACGATGACTTATTAAGACGACTTATTAAATAGAGCTCAGATTCCCTTGGAAGGTAACATTTCCAATGGTAAATTCTGCATTCCATAAATTGGAGTAATTAGTACTAAAAGCATAAGCCAAGTTTGTTGATGCATGAGGAGCTAGTGGTAGATCGAGCGAAACTGTGCCGGCTTCTACACCGGAAACCTCATTGCCATTAACCTTTAGTTTTGGAGTTCCTAAAGCTTCAACTGGTAGGGCAACGTCATTAAGATTATGGATAAGCACATAAACAACCGAGCCGCTTCCCTGTGAGTTATAAGCAGTAGTTTGTAGTTCGTATTCGACATTAAGGCCGGTATCAACTGTTCGTTCGCGTAACGAGGTAGCGATAATTGGTGCTACTTCTTGCGCTTCAAAACCAGCATTCGCGGAAGTAGTAGGTGCTACGGTAATAGATTCCAGTGCCTGATCATGAGCATCGGAACCGCCACAGGCAGAAAGCGCCAACGCTACAGTAACGAAAGCGCTACCTATGGTTATATAGCGCGTAGTGTTCATGGTTCTCCCATCAAATTCTATGATCAACCAAACTGCATCGCGTTCAGTGCGAATCCTAACTTCCTGATTCTACCCATAAGCTGAATATGTGTAAGAATTTGGACATTTCCAAACCACCATTCTCTTTATTGCAATAAGGAAGCTCACCACCTTATGAATGCTATTGCTCGCATCCTGCGCAGTGCGTCAACTTTATGGCCCTATTATCTTGGCATTATTGTTTCCGCCGTACTTATTTCAATCCTCTCGCTTATTACTCCTTTTGTACTGCGCTCAGCTACTGACACCATTGTTGCCACCATCAGCGAACAAACAGATATTGGCGATGCCACTACAAAAATTATTTGGCTTGCCATTATTTTGCTTATTGTTGGTTTAACCAACACCATAGCCTCCAATATTGGCGGTTATATCGGCGATGTCATGAGCACAAAAATGCGTCAGATCCTTTCTACTCGCTACTACGCACAGTTGCTTGGTATGCCACAACGGTATTTTGATAATCAGGTTACTGGCACAATTATTTCCAGGCTCGATCGTTCGATTAGCTCGATTACCCAAACACTGCAATCTATATCAAATAACTTTTTCCCAATGATTATCACCCTGGTTGCTTGTCTCGGGGTATCAGCCTGGTACTACTGGCCGTTAGCATTGGCTTTGATCATCATTATTCCGATCTATATGTGGCTGACTTCGTTAACTAGCAAGCGGTGGCAAAACATCGAGGGGAAGAAAAATGAGCACATCGATCTTGCCGGTGGTCGTTTTGCTGAGGTTATTAGTCAAGTCAAAGTGGTAAAAAGCTTTGTCAGTGAACTGCGTGAACTAGCAAGTTTCTCCCAGCATTACACTGCTACTATTCGCTTTACCCGCAAACAATCACGGTGGTGGCACCTGATGGATAGTGTGCGTACCGGCATCATGGATGTCATTTTCTTCCTTATTTATCTGATTCTTTTTTATCGCACGCTTTATGGTTATTTCAGCCTTGGTGATCTTGTATTACTCATCCAAATCGTCAATATGGTTCGCGTTCCAATGACCATGATGAGCTGGGTTGTTGATACTACTCAGCGAGCAATTGCTGGCTCAAAAGATTATTTCGAGGTTATGGAAAAAGAATTAGAAAACACGGTCAATCCTCAATTAGTTGCAGCCACTAAAGCAGCACGTCTACCGGATATTCATCTTGAAGAAATCAAAGCTTTAACGCCTATCGACGGCACGCCTATGCTTGATCTTGACCGAGTTTCCTTTTCTTATGATGCCGGCGAGGATGTGTTACATGAAGTTTCATTAAGCGCTCGTCGGGGTGAAAAAATCGCACTAGTAGGTGAATCTGGTGGTGGGAAATCTACAATCGTCAATCTAATTTTAGGGTTATATCGTCCCACCGCTGGCACGCTCACAGTTGCTGGCCATAACACCACCGAGGTTTCCGCAGAAGAACTTCGTGCTTCAGTCGGCGTTGTCTTCCAAGAGTCTTCCCTATTTTCCGGAACAATCCGAGAAAATATCGCCTACGCTCGACCTTCTGCTTCATTAAAAGAAGTTATTGCGGTAGCTAAAAAAGCTAATGCCCATGATTTTATTATGAGCTTTAGCGATGGTTATGACACTCTCATTGGGGAACGTGGTCTGCGTCTTTCTGGTGGACAAAAACAACGTATCGCGGTAGCGCGTGCCATGTTAAAGGATGCTCCAGTGCTCGTGTTGGACGAGGCAACTTCTGCATTGGATACCAAAGCAGAAATTGCAGTTCAAGCGGGCCTAGAAGAATTAATGAAAGGCCGTACTACTCTGATTATTGCGCACCGTTTATCTACCATTGCAAATGTCGATACCATTATTACTTTGCGTAATGGACATGTCGATGAGATCGGGTCGCCGGCTGAACTTGCTACCTCAGGCGGTATTTATTCTGAATTATTAGCACTGACTAAAGACACCAATGAAGCTAATAAACAGCGGCTCAAGAAATTCGGTTTTAGCGTATAAAATAGCGAAGCTTTCTTCTTCTCAAAGTTTTACTGATGTATCAGAGCGCATATCTCCGTTTTCATTAAAATTCGCTGAGGATCACAAGCCGGCATATTTTTGATATAGATCAATTTTCTAAGGCTTATCAGGAATAAAAATGCCAGAAATATTTTCCGTAAAAATCCAAGGTCACAGTGGATGATAATGCTATTTTAGCGATCACAGCACGCATTGCATCTGTCCTCATTTTGTCACCTTAGGCCTCATAGTAGAAGAAGTGATATCTAAAATGAGTGCACTTGTGCAGTAATGTACAAGGGATAAAAGCTCAAATAGAGGAGATCCTATGCAATCAACCAGGAAGAACCAGCTCGTTGCTTTTCTTTCTACAAGCTTCTTGCTGTTTTCTATGTTCTTCGGAGCGGGAAATCTAATTTTCCCACCTATGCTCGGCTCCGGTTCCGGAGAAAATTTCTCCCAGGCCATCATAGGTTTTTTGCTCACAGGTGTAGCTTTACCAGTGATTGCAATTATTGCAGTGGCTCTTACCGGTAGAGATATTCGTGATCTTGGCGCGCGCGGTGGTGTTATCTTTGCTACCGGTTTCGCCTGTGTTGTCTATCTTTCTATCGGTGCTTTCTATGCTTTACCGCGCACAGGCGCAGTAAGCTTTTCGACGGCCGTCTCTCCTATTTTTGGCGTTGATTCCACACTTGCTAGTGCTATTTTTAACGCAATCTTTTTTGGTGGCAGTGTTCTTTTATCCTTGAATCCATCAAGTCTTGTTGATCGCCTAGGTAAAATCCTTACCCCGGTGTTATTAATTCTGCTGCTTCTACTTATTGTTGTTTCTGTTATCAAATTGCCACATGTTTCCTCACCGGCAACAGATACTTACGCTGATTCACCATTAACCATGGGTCTGCTTGAAGGCTATATGACCATGGATTCTTTGGCTGCGCTAGCCTATGGCATTATCATTGTCTCTGCCTTTTTAAACCAAGGTATTCCACTGGGTCGGTCTATGGTGAAGCGAGTAGGTGCAACTGGTGCTCTTGCTGGTGGTTTACTCGGGGTTATCTACATTGGTTTAGGCCTTATCGGTCATTGGCTTCCAGGTAGCCAGGATTATTCTGATGGCGCAGCTCTTCTTACTGATGCCTCACGCATCACCCTAGGGGCAAGCGGTCAGGTTATCTTTGGCTTGATCGTACTATTGGCTTGTGTCACCACTGCTGTCGGTTTATTAGCTGCGACCAGTGAATTTTTCCACCGCCTGGTACCAGCAATCTCTTATCGCAACTGGCTTTTCGGATTTGGCATTTGCTCCTTCCTTATTGCTTCTGCTGGGCTCAATGCTGTTTTATCCATGGCTGCACCAGTTATCGGCGCAATTTACCCCATTGCTATCACCGTGATCGCAATCATTATCTTTGAAACTGCGGTAAAGACTATCCCAGTTTTATGGGGCTTTAGGCTCAGCGTATGGACAGCTACGATTATTTCCACTATTTCCGCTTTTGCTCCTGCGGTATTGGACTGGTTGCCGCTAGCTGCCGACGGTTTCGGTTGGCTTGTTCCAACGCTGGTTGCTTTTATCATTGGTTACACCATCGATGCATTCGCGAGAAGGAATATTTCTATTGCTGAATCGGTTGCGGTCTAAGTAACTAACAACCAATTCAAGGGGCACCACATGAAGGCTACGCCTTTATCCATTCTTGATTTCGCCACAATTTTTAATAATGAACGACCTGGAATGAGCTTTTCCAGGTCAGTTGAACTTGCCCAGCGGGCAGAGGAATTAGATTTTCACCGCATCTGGTATGCCGAGCACCACAACATGCCCAGTATTTCTTCTTCCGCTCCGGCACTTCTGATTGCTCACGTCGGTGCACATACTTCGCGTATTCGCCTAGGTGCCGGCGGAGTGATGTTGCCTAATCACTCTCCCTATACGGTAGCTGAACAATTCGGTACCTTGGCGGAAATGTATGGTGATCGTATTGATCTTGGTTTAGGTCGTGCACCCGGAACCGATCAAAATACGCTTGGTAAAGCGTTACGACGAGCTCCACACGCTGCTGACTCTTTCCCACAAGATGTTATCGAATTACAAAAGTATCTTGCCGATGAATCGATAATTCCTGGTGTACGCGCTATTCCTGGCGCAGGTACTCAAGTACCGCTTTATATTCTTGGCTCTTCTACCTTCGGTGCTACGCTAGCAGCACAACTAGGGCTACCTTATTCTTTCGCCTCACATTTTGCCCCAGCGCAGTTAGAAGAGGCAGTGACACTGTATCGCAAAAATTTCCAACCTTCGCAAACACTAGCCAAGCCTTACGTGATTGCCGCAGTCAATGTCACTGCTGCAGATACTAATGAAGCTGCCTTTGCTCAGCGCACCGAGAACCAACGTCGCTGGGTGCGTAACATGCTAGTGCGTCAAGGTCAACGTATTAGCGATACCCAATTAGATCATGTTATGCAGACCTATCAAGCTCGGCAAGTACTTGATATGATGCGCTACACTGCGGTAGGAACCGGTGAAAGAGTGTGGCAGTATCTCACAGATTTCAGCCACACCGCACAAGCGGATGAACTAATGATTTCACTTCGTGCTCCAAGCTGGCAGCAAACCATGCGTGGTTTAGAAATTCTCGCCCACGCTCGAGAGCAAGATTAATAAAAGGAACCACCATTATGCGCATTTATATTGCTTCTGTTTTTGTCGATGATCTCGACCATGCCCATGATTTCTACACCACTACCCTCGGTTTCACGGTTAAAGATGATATTCGAAATGGTGATTTCCGATGGCTTACTTTAACTAGCGGTAATGATATGGAGTTACTTTTAGAGCCTAAAGGACACCCTGCGGCTGCGCCTTTTACTGCTGCACTTAAAACTGATGGAATTCCGCTGACTCAATTTGCTTCCGATGATATTACTGCTGAATATGAGCAGCTCGTAGCCAAAGGCGTCGAATTCAGCATGCCACCTACCGATGTCGGTCCAGCAATTATTGCTATTTTCGATGATACCTGCGGTAATTTAATCCAAATTATCCAGCTGAAAAAATAGTTTGTTTATCTCATATTAACGGCTAACCGGGTTTTAAAACCCGGTTAGCCTTTAGTTTCATTACACCTTGGCACCAGAAATAAAATTTTCTATTGTTTTCTTTTAACCTGCTTCGCTTAATTATTATCCCCGATGCAGTGAACCAATTTTATTAATGCGCACTTCGGGAGCAAGCGCACTGATTTGATCAGCTAATTCAAAAGGACGCGGACTTATTCCCCGAGAAAACTCTATGGTGTAATCCTTCAGCCCAACAACATTTTCGGTAACAAGATGTTGTGGAATAAACGTCACAAAACTACTACCGTTATCAGAAAAAATAGCAATGGCTGCTAGCTCTGCGAGTGGAAAAGAAATACCCGAATGAGAAATACATACCTGATTGTTGATAACTGCTAACGAACGCCTGCCTTTTATCCACCCGATAATGAGACTCAGTACCGCTACCAAAATACCCACAATCGGGGCTACCATGGCTATGGTATATAGCTTATGCAATGTACCAGTACTTTCTATACGTGCATAAAGAAGCACCCCTAAAACTACCGTCGTAAGGGTTACAAAAATAATGCACGTTGCTGTGGCTTTGGAGCACAGGAGTGCAGAGGCGGACAACCGTACCTTAATGGACACAGGATGAGTGTAACTGAATTATTTTTACACCCATTACTTTTTCGACTTTCAAAACATTTCACTTGTCGCTAGCATGCTTTCATGCCACGTAAATCGCATTTGTGCGCAATTATGATGACAACCGCGTTGATAAGTTCGTGCAGCGCAGGTCATACTGCATCGCAGTCCAGTGAGTTCTCTGCTACTGATCCCGCTTCACTAGTTGTTGGAGTATCTACTGCACCAGCAAGTCTTGATTTTACGACAACCTCTGGAGCCGCTATCGGACAGGCTCTTTTAGGCAATATTTATGAAACATTAGTCACAACAAACCAAAACGGTGAGCTAGTTCCCGGGCTAGCTAAAAGCTGGCATATATCTGAGGATGGATTACGTTATACCTTCTTCCTCAATGAGGGAGTCCGTTTTAGCAATAACGATCCTTTTAATGCTGAGTCAGCAAAATTTTCTATTGACCGAGTAAAATCCGATGCCTGGACAAATGGCTTAAAAAAAGGCATGGATGTTGTCGCTGAGACCACAGTAATCGATGAGTACACCCTTGAAGTAACTCTCGCACAGCGCTCAAATGCCTGGTTATGGTCAATGACCTCTCCTATTGGGGCAATGATGAGTCCTGGCGGAGTAGCTAACTTAGCTACTACTCCTATTGGTACCGGGCCGTATGTGCTCAACACGTGGGCGCAGGGAGTAAGCCTTTCTCTAACCCGTAATGAGGATTACTGGTCTACTCCGGCAGCAACTCCACGGGCAGTACTACGTTATTTCAGTGATGCTATTTCGCTTGCTAATGCAGTACGTTCCGGCGATATTGATATCGCTTTCGCACTACAGTCACCAGAGTTAATTGATTCGTTAAGTTCTGTGAACGGGCTAGTTATTGATGTGGGAACCACTAATGGCGAAGTACTACTCAGCATGAACAATAAGCGCGCGCCTTTTAACGATCTTCGTGTTCGTCAGGCGGTAATGTACGGGGTTGATCGCCAAGCAATTATCGATACCACCTGGGAAGGTTATGGGGTAGATACCGGTGGTACCCCAGTGCCGCCCACTGATGCGTGGTATTCCGGTAAAAGCCAATACGATTTCAATCCTGAGCGCGCCCGTGAGCTTATGGTTGAAGCTGGTGCTATGGGCACCCCCATTACTATTTCTGTACCTAGTCTTCCCTACGCACAAAATGCTTCTGAAATTCTTTATTCGCAGCTAGAAGACATTGGCTTTAAAGTCACTATTGAATCCACAGAATTCCCAGCAGTCTGGATAGCAAAAGTACTGCGCGGACATGATTACGATATGTCGGTCATCGCCCATGTGGAAGCTCGCGATATTTCCCATCTTTTTGCTAACCCTGATTACTACTTAGGTTATGATTCCCCTACGTTCCGCGAAGCACTTGCTCAAGCAGATACGGCTCCAGAGGCACAATACGTAGAAAAAATGCGTGCGGCTATAGACATAGTTATGGATGAAGCAGCCGCAGACACTCTTTATAATCTTCCCAATATTGTAGTGCACCGCGATACCATCACCGAAGTACCGGTGAATGCCAATAGTGATGGTCTTCGACTTGCTCAAATCGAGAAAAAATTATGAAAAATCTGCTTCGATTCTTTAGCAAATATCTCATTACTTTGATTGTTGCTAGTCTGCTTATTTTCTTCCTTCTTCGGGTAGCTCCTGGTGATCCAGCAGCTATTGCATTAGGGGTAACTGCAACTGAAGAAAGTCTGGCGGCTCTTCGAGAGCAAATGGGGTTAAACCGACCACTTATCATTCAGTATTTTGATTGGATCTATGGTCTGCTCCGCGGCGACTTTGGTATTTCTTTAACCTCTCAAACCGAAATATCAGACTTGATTATTGATCGTATGCAGGTATCACTTATTTTGGTGCTCTGCTCGCTTGCTTTTGCGCTAACAATTGCTATTCCTTTTGGCCTATGGGCTGCCCGACGCGCCAACCATAGCGATGGTGTTGTGGTATCAATACTTAGCCAGCTTGGTATTGCGGTCCCTAGTTTCTTGGCGGCTATTTTATTGGTGATACTTTTTAGTATTCACCTAGGGTGGTTACCTCCTGGTGGCTGGGTAGTTCCCAAGGAAGATCCCGCTGGTTTTATACAACGACTAATTTTGCCAGTGGTTTCTTTAGGCATTGTTCAAGCTGCTATTTTGACTCGATACATCCGCTCAGCAGTACTTGATGTTATGAATGAAGATTTTATCCGTACTGCCCGTGCAAAAGGTCTTAGTCCAGCGCGTGCTTTGCGTGCGCATGGCTTGCGTAATGCTGCGCTACCAGTGATTACAATTTTAGGTATTCAACTTACTGGATTAATCATTGGTGCCGTAATTATTGAAAAAGTCTTTGTTTTGCCAGGTATTGGCACGATGTTGTTAACTGCTGTGACTAATCGTGATTTACCTACAGTACAAACAATTGTCATGTTGCTAGTCGTTTTTGCGGTCATCCTTAATGCGCTTATCGACGCTATCTACGTTGTCATTGATCCTCGAATTAGAAATAAGGAAAAGGCTCATGCGTAATCGTTCTCTATTTATTGGCGCAATCATCGTAAGTTTTATTACCGGGCTAGCGCTGCTCTCTTTATTATGGACTCCTTATGAACCTACTCATGCTGACGCAATTAATCGTTTAGCTGGTTCTTCGTTGCAGCATCTGCTTGGTACTGATCGCTATGGGCGTGATGTGCTAAGTCAAATTATGGTTGGTGCTCGAATAACCCTATTAGTTGGGGTAGTTGCGGTATCAGTTGCTGCATTAATTGGTGTTCCACTAGGAGTTATTGCCGGTATGAAGCGTGGTTTTATTAATACCGTGATTATGCGCTCTTCTGACATTGTGCTGGCTTTTCCTACCTTGCTGATGGCTATTATTTTTACCGCAGCGTTTGGTGCATCAACAGTTACCGCCATGATTGCTATTGGCATTGCCAGTGTGCCGGCCTTTGCCCGGGTTTCTCGTGCGGCCACTTTATCAATAATGGAGCGCGAGTTTATTACCGCTGCTCGGTTGGCTAAAAAAACTACTTTTTTTATTGCCACACGCCATGTGTTGCCTAATATTTTCAGCATAGTTATTGTGCAGGCATCTATTGCTTTTGCACTTGCTATTTTGGCTGAGGCTGGGTTGAGTTTTCTTGGTTTAGGAACTCCGCCGCCAGATCCTAGTTGGGGACGAATGCTACAAAGTGCCCAATCTTCTTTAGCTACTGCACCACAACTTGCGCTATGGCCGGGGCTATTTATTGCTCTTGCTGTACTAGGTTTTAATTTACTCGGTGATGGCCTCCGCGATCATTTCGACCCGAAGAATCGAAAGGCACGCAATGTTACTTAAAGTAGACAATCTCAGTGTGTATAACGTTGTCGATCAGATTTCTTTTGCTGTCGAAAAAGGACAAAGAGTTGGGTTAATCGGAGAATCCGGCTCTGGAAAAACCCTAACAGCACTATCAATTATGCGATTGGTGGAATCGCGTGGGCATATTCGCCTTGGGGATACTGCTCTTAGCGAACTCAGTGAAACCCAATTATGTTCAATTCGGGGTAAACGAGTCGCTATGGTTTTTCAAGAACCAATGACTGCGCTTAATCCGCTTATGAAGGTAGGTCGACAAGTACTTGAGGCAATTCAAATTCATGCTCGGGGTTCCAAGGCACAAGCATTAGCGTTGTTTAAAGCCGTTGAACTTGATGAGTCTTTATACTCGCGCTACCCACATGAGCTTTCTGGTGGCCAGCGTCAGCGCATTATTATTGCTATGGCTTTGGCACACAATCCAGAATTATTAATCTGTGATGAACCCACCACGGCCTTAGATGTGACCAGCCAAAAAGCTATTGTTGATCTTATTATTCGCCTGGTCGAAGAACGGGAAATGGGCTTATTGTTTATTACTCACGATCTTGGCCTAGTAGCGCGCACTTGTGAACGCATTATTGTCATGCGCAATGGAATAATCTGTGAGCAAGGTTCTACTGATCAAGTGCTAAAAAATCCCCACCACGAGTACACTCGTGCGCTTATTTCTGCCTCTATTCTGCCGTCAACTAAGCGTGACACATCAAGTAATAAAGTTGTTGTCGAGGTTAACAATGTCAGCAAGATTTATCGTAAAGCAACAGCGGTTCGTGATGTTTCATTAACGGTGTCCAAAGGACAACGCATGGGTATTATCGGTGGTTCTGGATCAGGTAAAACTACCCTGCTTAATATGATCGCCGGGCTTTCTACTCCAACCCAAGGTAGTATTCATACCCAGGGAAAAATCCAAATGGTTTTCCAAGATCCATACAGTTGTCTGGATCCTCGGATGCGGATTCGAGAAATTATTGCTGAGCCTCTCGATATTGTCAACGATGAACGTATCGATGAAGTACTTCGTGAGGTAGGTCTTGATCCACAGTTAAAAAACCGTTTTCCACATGAGTTTTCCGGTGGCCAGCGCCAGCGTATTGCATTGGCTCGTGCGCTTGCTCCTCGACCAGATATCTTACTTGCCGATGAACCTGTTTCAGCGCTAGATATTTCAGTACGTAAAACTGTTTTAGAGTTACTCGATAAATTAGTTACTGAACATGGGCTTAGTCTTATCTTTGTTTCTCATGATATTCATGTGGTGCGCTCAGTATGCACCCAGGTAACCGTTATGCACCACGGCGAAATAGTCGAGGAAGGCCACACCAGCGAGGTTTTACACAATCCTCAGCACGCTTATACTCGTCAGCTTATCGACGCTGTGCCCACGCTTTCCTGACCGTCTTTAGGAATCGTAAACGCACAACAAAACTGAACTACTTAATAAACGTTCCTCATCGTAGGAAAAAGTCTGTTCTAAGTAGTCCAGTTCTTGCATAAACTTATTCTAACGCTCTAACACATTATTTTGGTATGCGACTACTAGAGTTAGTGGTCGCAGACCTTTTTTCTTAACTCAGTGAAAAGCCCTGCACCATTATGGTAGATACCATTATGTTGATATTCATTGGTAACATGCAGGCGCATATCCTGATAAGCGCGTGCCGTACTCATTGAGTGGGTAAAAGGAACAAAAATATCATCCAGGTATACAACTGCTGCTGACACGGGGGCTGATTGGGTTAATACTGCAGTATCATAGGGCGATTGCTGCCAGGTATGTGCGGCAAGATCGTGCGCACTTTGAGCAAAAGGTGCTAGCGTGGGGTCTTCGTCGAAAAGCCAGGGGAAAATATGTTCACCGGTGAGATAGAACTTCTGTGCAGAATGAGGATCTGCGTTTTCTTCAAAACCTTCGATCTCTTCCCGGATGCGATGAGCTGACCAAGCGGTTGGCTGTGTAGTGGAAACGCCGCCATAAATAGATTCGTGAATCGCGGCATAAAGTGGACCATATTCAAAGCTTAGTGAGTTACCACACTGGTTTAAGAAGTCGCGTTTTAGCCGCTTCTCCCCTTTGACTAGGTGGAAGGGATCTTCAAGAAGATACGCTAAATTATGGAACCCATCGCCACGTCCTAATTCGATACCTAGGGTACGAAAACGTCGTGAGCTTAGTCGTTCTCCGGTAGCCAGGCGTTCATCACTATTATCGAGATGATCGGCAATTTCTCTGATTCGCGAAACTGCGAAACCATATTCAGCAAAAAACTGTTCTTGACGATCCGCTAAAGCGGAAAAAGTTGCTCGATACACCTCATCAATATCGCAATCAGTAGCTGGCAACCCGCCGGTGAGATAGGCGTGCTCAATTGATTCTGGATAGGAAGAAAGATAGCTAGTAATACAAAAGCCACCAAAACTTTGACCAAAAAGACTCCATTTTTGCACACCAAGAGCTTCGCGTAGTGCTTCGCAATCGTAGACAATATGTTCTTGGCGTAGCAGAGCTAAAATATCTGCTTCTAATAGAGATTCATCCGAAGAAGAATCAATACGAGTTGAGCGCCCGGTGCCACGCTGATCCAACAGTAGAACTCGGAATTCTTTTAATGCCTGCCCAATTACCCCAGAAATATTGGTTGGCCGTGGTGCTGGAAAACCAGGACCACCTTGTAGATACACCATGACCGGGTAGTCTTCTCCACCTGGTGGAATAATCTCGCGGGCAAAAAGTTCAAACATGCGCCCAGGATTTTTATGATCCCACGGTAAACTAGCTCGATGTTCTTTAATGGTGTGTCCAAGGTGTATGGATTGGCTTGTGTGTAGATCAGTTATGCTTGCATACATAATTTTTATTTTAATGAAGATGAAGAGTAAGTCTCTGGCTAGTTACACTCATAACTATGTATCCACGCACTGTTGCTGATTTTCGTACCAATATTGACCATATTTCCGCTCGTATTACCGATGCCGCTCAGCGTGCCCAGCGCGATCCTCATGCAGTGCGTTTAGTCGCAGTAAGCAAAACGCACCCCGTTGAACATGTACAACTCGGAGTTGATGCTGGGTTGAGGGTACTTGGTGAAAATAAACCACAGGAATTAGCTGTCAAAGCCCAAAATATTACCGGAGTATCCTGGTGTGCTATTGGTCATGTACAGCGTAATAAGGCACGAGAGATAGCTCACTTTGCCGATGAATTTCATGCTCTCGATTCGCTACGACTTGCTGAGACACTACATAAACGGCTTATCGACGCCGATCGAACTCTTACAGTTTTAGTGCAAGTCAACACATCTATGGAAGCGCAAAAAGGTGGTTTTCCTCCCGATGAAGTTGCTCAATTTCTCGACCAAATCGCTGCTTTTGACCGGCTACAAGTACGTGGCCTTATGACAATGGCAGCTTTAAGTCCAGAGGAAAAAATAGTACGTCACGCTTTTTCCTCTTTACGAGAGCTCCGCGATCAGCTCGCACCCAACATAGCTGATGGAATGAGCTTAGAAGAATTATCCATGGGAATGTCTGGCGATTTTGAGTGGGCTATTGCCGAGGGCTCAACCTGTGTGCGCATTGGCACAGCACTTTTTGGTACCCGCCCTATTCAGGGATAAACCTTATGCTTGCTGTCCTACACGGATTTTTTATTATCTTTACGGTAATTTTCGCCGGTTATCTGTTAAGTCTCACTGCCATTATTTCTTCAGAAGAGCAGCGGCTCATATTAAATAAAGTGGCTTTTTATCTAGCCACACCAGCATTGATCTTTACCGTTTTGGCCAAAGCCAAACCAGAAACACTAACCAGTCCCATCATTGGTATTTCTACGATAAGTGCACTACTAACTGCTAGTATCTTTGTGCTTTTTATGCGCAGTGACCGTGCCTCAACAACTATTGGTGCGGCCTCAGCAAGTTATGTAAATTCCAATAATATTGGTTTGCCAGTCGGAATTTATATGCTGGGTAATGCTGCTTATGTAGCACCACTTTTGCTTGTGCAGATGGTCTTTTTTACCCCTATTATCTTGGCTTTGATTGCTCCTAGAAAAAATTGGCACTCAATTATCCGCGCAGTATCTTCGCCTATTGTTATTGGTAGTGTGCTCGGAATGTGCGTTAGTCTACTGCGCATTGAGATACCAGGGTTGGTTATGGATCCGTTAGAACTTATTGGCGGGGCAAGCATTCCAATGATTCTATTAAGTTTCGGTGCCTCTTTGCGCGGGGCGAAACCATTAAGTAATAGCATTTACCGACGTCCCATGCTATTTGCCACTACCTTAAAAGTAGTCATTATGCCAATGGTTGCTTACTGCATCGGACGGTTATGCGGGCTTCCTGCCGATCAACTCTATGCCGTAACTATCCTGGCAGCACTTCCTACTGCCCAAAATATTTACAATTATGCAGCGACCTACCAACGTGGTGAAGCAGTAGCTCGTAACACGGTATTGCTCAGCACTTTTTGTTCTTTACCAGCAATGCTCATTATTGCTGCTTTGTTAAGCAGCTAGTAACGCAAAAACTAAAACTCCGCCCGATAATAAAACTAGGGCGGAGTTTTTCTGTTTAGGATTCGTCGGTAGATAGTGCGGCCACAAAGGCTTCTTGTGGCACTGAGACCGAGCCTAAGGTCTTCATTCGTTTCTTACCAGCTTTTTGCTTTTCCAAGAGCTTGCGTTTACGCGAAATATCGCCGCCGTAGCATTTCGCTAACACATCTTTACGCATAGCGCGGATATTTTCTCGGGCAATCACCTTGGTGCCAATCGCTGCTTGGATAGGAACCTCAAATTGCTGGCGTGGGATCAGTTCTTTGAGTTTCTTGGTCATTTTATTGCCATAGAAATTTGCTGAATCTCGGTGAACAATCGCGGAGAAAGCATCAACTGGTTCACCGTTGAGCAAAATATCTACTTTTACTAGGTTGGCTTCCTGCTCGCCTGCTTCCTCATAGTTTAACGAGGCATAACCTTTAGTACGCGACTTTAAAGCATCGAAAAAGTCGAAAATGATCTCACCGAGTGGCATAACATAGCGCAATTCAACACGATCCTCGGATAGATAATCCATCCCACCTAGTTGGCCGCGCTTGGATTGGCATAGCTCCATGGTGGTGCCAACAAAATCGCTCGGTACAATAATCGTGGTTTTTACCACTGGTTCATATACCTCACGCAGTTTTCCGCCCGGCCAATCGGAAGGATTATGCACCTGAGTTTGAGTACCGTCTTCAGCTACCACCTTGTAGCTTACCGAAGGCGCAGTACTAATGAGGTCAAGATCAAATTCGCGTTCCAACCGGTCGCGGGTAATCTCCATATGCAATAGCCCCAGAAAACCGCAGCGGAAACCAAAACCAAGTGCCACCGAGGTTTCTGGTTCAAAAGTCAGTGAAGCGTCGTTAAGCTGTAGTTTTTCTAGTGCATCACGTAGATCTGGAAAATCTGCCTGCGAAATTGGGAAGAGACCGGAATACACCATGGGATTAGGCTCTGCATACCCTTGCAAGGGTTCTTCAGCTCCATTGTGGGCCCAGGTAACTGTGTCACCGACTTTAGACTGGCGCACATCTTTCACACCGGTAATCAAATAACCAACTTCACCGGGGCCTAATCCATCACATTTTTTAGGTGTTGGCGAAACAATGCCGATTTCTAACAATTCGTGCACCGCACCAGTAGACATCATCTTAATGCGCTGACGCGGGATAAGCTTGCCGTCGATCATACGGATATAGGTGACCACGCCACGATAAGTATCGTAAACCGAGTCAAAAATCATTGCTCGCGCCGGTGCAGTATCTGGATAATCGGTTGTCGGAGCTGGAACCAACTCAGCAACCTTGTCGAGCAGTTCTGCTACGCCTTCACCAGTTTTACCTGAAACACGCAAGACATCTTCGGGTTCACAACCAATAATATTGGCGATCTCTAGTGAATATTTCTCTGGATCAGCTGCCGGCAAATCGATTTTGTTTAACACTGGAATGATTTCTAAATCATTTTCCATCGCCAAATAAAGGTTTGCCAGCGTTTGGGCTTCGATACCTTGAGCAGCATCAACCAACAAAATGGCACCTTCGCACGCCTCGAGTGCGCGCGAAACCTCATAGGTAAAATCCACATGGCCTGGGGTATCAATCATCTGCATGACAATCTCTTGACCGGCATATGGCCCTAAGCGAGGTACCCACGGCAAACGCACATTTTGTGCCTTAATAGTGATGCCGCGCTCACGTTCAATATCCATATTATCGAGGTATTGATCGCGCATATCGCGTGCATCCACAACATTACTAAGCTGTAAAATGCGATCCGCAAGCGTTGATTTTCCGTGGTCAATGTGGGCAATAATGCAGAAGTTTCTGATCATCGACGGATCGGTAAACGTCTTCTCCGCATAGTTCTTTGCCATTACACACCTTTCTTTACAGTGGCAATAACCCTACCTCATTCGACTACTATTTTTCATTTTGTAACGCTTTGACGTTTATCAGCGTATAGTCCTATGTCAGGGCAGAAATGCCAGTGGCTTACAACGCATTTTATAACCTTGGTGATTAACAATGAGTTCATTGTGGAACCGGCTCATTTCTTTGATGCCTCGCCGACCCCGCGAAATTCGAAACTCACTCGATGAGGGACTTGGTCGACTCAACGCTCGACTAGGGCTAAATACGGCAACACATAACCAGACCTCTCAGCGAGTCATGGCTACCTGTCATGTCACCAAAACGACCGATGTCGCGCGTAGTATTTTTTATGCTCCAGATATGGATGGCCAAGTAGATCCCGGTGAAATTGTGTGGTTTATTGCTCCCGTCGATAAGCACTCTGGTGAAGAACGTGCCATGGTAGTTATTGCCCGTACTGGCGACACCGTATATGGACTACTTATTTCAGCTAATGCTCATCATGACAAAGAAGAAACTTGGCTTGATATTGGAGCTGGCCCTTGGAACAAAAAGGGGCATAATGCCTGGGTCCGTTTAGATAAGGTCATTACGGTTCCAGAAACTTCACTACGTAGGGAAGGCTCAGTAATTCCTCAACAACGCTTTGATCGCATCGCTCGCCGACTACGCAAAGATTATGGTTGGGCTTAACCTCATTAATGCTTGTCGACGTCTGTCTACGGTGTGATTGCAACTAACTATTGGTTGTTCAACGTACAATCATGCTAGGCTGGGCAATCGTTGAAAACAACAACTGAATATCGTCTGTGTTTCGTAGCGGTCAAGACCTTGGGTCCGTTCCACAGAAACACATCGACAAGATGATATTCGCCGATCCGACAATCCTGCGGATCGGGACATATTATTTTTAAGAGGTAACTCACATGGCAAACATTAAATCCCAGAAGAAGCGCATTCTCACCAACGAGAAGGCTCGTCAGCGTAACCAGGCAGTTCGTTCTGCTGTTCGCACTGAGATCCGTAAATTCCATGCTGCTGTTGAAGCTGGCGACAAGGCTGCTGCCGAAGCACAGCTACGTATTGCATCTCGTAGCCTGGATAAGTCTGTTTCTAAGGGTGTTTTCCACCGCAACAACGCTGCGAACAAGAAGTCCAAGATGGCTTCTGCGTTGAACAAGATGGCCTAATAAGCTTGATAAAAGTCCTATCGTTTTTTACGATAGGACTTTTTATTATTTACCAATAGTTATCCGATTCCGGCTAAAGCTAATACAGCAGTAACTAATAACGCGCTACCGGCGATAAGGAAAAACACCCCGGCAACCCGATCAATCCAAATAGAAAAAGCCAAAAAACGACGTTGCATTGTTGTGGTTGAAAGAAGCGCAGCTAATAATCCAAAGCCAACAATAGAACTACTGACAATAATTGCGATAATAATCAGCGCCGTGGTTAGACTCGGATTAGCTGGCATCACTGGTGCGATAATCGCAGCAAAATACAGCACTATTTTTGGATTACTAAGATTAGTAAGTAATCCCTGCCGGTAACTTATCCGTGGGGTACCAAAAATTTCATTAATATCTTTATCTGGGCTTGCTGGTTGAGCACGCAGCATTGACCACGCTAACCAAAGCAGCCAAATAGCACCAAAGATTTGAAAAATACGAAAACCTGTCGGATGGCCCTGAATCAGTGCGGCTGCCCCAAAAACTGTCAAACTAACCCAAAAAGCTACCCCGGTTGAAATACCAGCTATTGCCGCAAAAGCATGTACCCGCGAACGAGTAGCCAGGCGAGTAATTAAGAAAATATCTGGCCCTGGGGTAATCATTCCCAATAGATTCAAGCCAATTAAAGTGGCGATAAACTCAAGCGTCATTGTCACCCATACGACGTGCTAACTCTTCATTACCAAACATCAGCGCAGTATCAATTGCACTCGGATGCCCAACATATGGATCGGCTCCGGCACTAAGAAGTGCTTCAACAATATCGGGTTCTTTTTTAAAAATTGCCCCGGCTAATGGTGACTGTCCTCGATCATTAAGCTTATTAACATCGCCACCTCGTTGGATCAATCCTTCTAATAACGCTAACTGTCCAGAATATGCAGCCAGCATAAGGAAAGTGTTACCATCCTGGTTCATCAAATCTACCGCGATACCATTATCGATATAGTCCAATAATGCCATCTCACCGCTACGGGCGTATTCAAAAAGTTTAGTAGCTAGTTCTTGAACGTCCTTATCAACGTCCTCATAAAAAGCTTCGTTAGGGCTTGTCATGCGAAATATTTTAGCGTGCCCACTCAGCAATCCTGCGCACTGCGTCTTCTAAGGCAAACTCTGGATCACCCCCCTGTCCTTTTACTGTCGCATCAAGATCAGCCATAAGAATGACTGCATTGCTTATGTTTTCTCCCGACCAACGCCGCGCTACTTTAGCTGTTTTTTCTACTACAAATGGTGCCATACCTAATTGTCCAGCAAGTTGTTGCGCATTAATTCGACCCGTTGTGGAATAAAGCCGGGCAATACCAGAAACTTTCATGCTTAATGCTGTTGCTAAGGCTACTGGAGACACTCCTAGTTGTAATGCTCTTCGCAAACTTGCTACTGCACGGCTGGTTTGACCAGAAACTGCTAAATCAGCGACATCAAATCCCGAAACTTCAGCAACACCTTGGTAGTAATTGCGTACTGCTGCTAAATCAACGTTTCCATTAGTATCTGAAACCAGTTGTGCTGCTGCTGAGGCTAGCTCACGAAGATCACTGCCTACCCCTTCTAACAGCGCAGCCACGACATCTGGAGTAGGTCTAATACCTAAATCACGAAACTCCTTTGTCACCCAGGTACTTAACTCATAGTTTTTTACCTTTGGAACCTCATGCACTTGTGCCACTTTACGTAATTTAGTGGCGTAGGATTTTGCTCGTCCGGCACCAGTGTGATGAATAATCAGGGTATTTCCCTCACCAGGATCCATAGCAGCATGAAGAATAAGCTCAGCAGCTTCTTTGCCAGCATCTTCCATTTTGTTAAAAACAATAATGCGATCTTCTGCAAAAAGGCTAGGTGATAGTAGCTCGATAAGATCTGGTTTAGTTACCTCCCCAGCTCGAATAAGCGTAACTTGATCACTACGTTGAGCAATAATGCCACGACGTACGCGTTCTGCTAAAAATTCTTCTTCACCTAAAATGAGATGCACCGATTCCACGGCTTAATAGTAGCTAAAAGCGTCCATCCGCTGCTTTTTGGGTTCCGTCGTTACGCAAATACACCTGCCCATCACGATAAGGAAACATAACAGGTATACCATCGCTACGAATTGTGGGGTGATTCTTTGCTCTTCCTTGAGCATCACGAACCACAATTAAATCGGCATCTTTAACTTTTTGTGCTTCCTCTTGGGTATCAACAACCACTGTTTTTATCTGTTCAGGATCAACATATCCTCTTGGTACACCACAACAGATAACGCCTATTATGACCACCAGGTAGCCAATTTTCTTTACATAAATTGCATACAGCACCCAACAAGCAATAAGCAATGCGATAGAAACCGGAACGTAAATAATAGCAAAGGGCAATTGTGAGCCAACTCTAGCTACTAAGCTCACCCACGATGCTAACGGAGCAATCACCCACAGGAAAATACTTGCTATTCCAGGAGAAAATAACGCCACAATGCATGCGGCTAAGCCCACCAAGGTAATTGGAGCAACTACTGGTGCGACTAAAACATTAGCGATAATAGAAACAAGTGAAATCTTGCCCACCATTACACTTACTAGTGGCATTGTTACTAGGTCTGCAGCTATAGCAACAGCAACCATCCGGGTAACTATATCTGGTAATTGATAGTGCGCTAATTTGCTATAGATAAACGGATATAAACACACAATTCCTGCGCTTGCTGCCGACGATAAGGCAAAACCAAAAGATACTGCCATTTCGCTATCCCACAACACAACTGCTATAACAGCAATACTCAACGCATGCATAGGCGGGGTTCGCGTATGACTTAGCATCGCTATGAGTCCCACTACGCCCATAACAAGTGCGCGTAATACGCTAGGTTCATAGCCAACTACAACAACAAATATTCCTAACGTACTTACTGCTCCGAGAGTACGGATAACTGGACCACAGCCTAAAAACATTAAAAAAGCAACTGTAGCTGAGGTAACAATAGCTACATTTCCACCAGAAACAGCAGATAGATGAGCTAAACCAGTATCTAGATAATATTGCTTTGCCTGCGCATTCTGCCCACTGGTATCTCCTAAGACCATCGCCGGAATAAGTTCTTGTGCTGCACTATTAGTCACACGTTCTATTGCCTGACTAAAACACTGATGTACGTGCTCGACCCAACGATGAATACCACCTGCTTGTCGTATAATTTCAACGTTGCGAGCAAAAACAAAGAAGTGGTTAATTCCGGCCGCATCTATTTCTTTTATCGTAGCCTCCACT
This sequence comes from Corynebacterium kutscheri, assembly GCF_000980835.1. NCBI lineage: Bacteria > Bacillati > Actinomycetota > Actinomycetes > Mycobacteriales > Corynebacteriaceae > Corynebacterium > Corynebacterium kutscheri. The sequence continues at coordinate 749,915 of NZ_CP011312.1, read as the reverse complement.
AACACCGTGGACCCCACGCTAAGCTCTGGATTAGTTGGAGTCATAACCGGTAGTGCAGCCGGATAATCATCGATACGCATCATTGTAAGCCAGCCACCGGTAATTTCTTTTGGTCGCTGGCTTACCTCAGCATAAAAAGAATCAGGTAATATTGTGCGCTGTGCTCGATCCCGGCGCAGCGTACTGACAAAGGCACTACATATTCCCATACACAAAGTAGGTAGTAGCTGGCTGCGTTCAATCAACCATGCCAGTACCGGTGCTACGAGTAAAAAAGCCACTACAAAAATCCGAGTGTCAGTTAACACCACAATTAAACTAGCAAGCCATACTGTCATGGCAGCTGGGACTAATCGGAGTTCACTCACACCGTGATCTCCTGAGAAAGTGCCTCGAATTTCGCTGCACCAATGCCTTTGACCTCACGAAGCTGTTCAATATTACGAAAGCCACCGTGAGTCTGCCGATAAGAAATAATCGCTTCAGCGGTCTTGGATCCTACTCCAGAAAGTGTCATCAGCTCGGCGACACTAGCAGTATTCAGATTCACTAAGGTCGTAGCAGCTGTTAATGCGTTGGGATCATTAGCTTGCTCGATTGGCTCAGCGCTATTAGGCACTAGGATTTGTTGCCCATCAGTAAGCATTTGAGCATGATTAATTCCTAATACATTCGCACTTTCTTTGACTCCAGCACGCGCTAAGGCATCGGCAACGCGTGCTGTCGGAGTAAATGTGTATAACCCGGGTTTTTCTACTTCTCCAATCACCGATACCACCACAAAACTAGAAGCTGAGGTCGTAATAGGGGTTGTAATAACAGTCTCTGCTATTTCTTTGGCATAAGTAGGCGGATAACTCGGTGCAGGGGTGCTGCGCTGATTGGCTACCAAAACAATAATCACTACGCAGACTATGGCAATAACAACAACATGGTGGCGGTGAATTTTTAATCGCGGTGTAGGATAGGCGACTTTAAGTATGTCCTCATCTCCAGTAGGACGAATAACATCAGCTAGCCGATCAGAAATAGTTTTCATATTTCTACGCTAGATTGCCTTAACCAGGCTCATCGATACTCACGGTAAAAATGTGGATAACTCATTACTAAAATGAGTTCAAAACCGGTGAAATGTGACAATTGAGCCGACTAGAGGTAGAAAACAAGCTGCCGCATGGGTTATCCCCCTGCGGCAAAATAAAAAAATTATGGTCTTTTTACGCTTTACTTTCAGTATCTAATTCTTGGAATACTGCAGAAACTCCTACCGCGCCAGCACCAGAGTGAATAGCGAGAGTTTTTTCCATTTCAGTAATCATTAAACTTGATCCCGCAGCAAGATTTTCTCGCAATTGCTCTTCCAAAGTGCGTGCCGCTTCTAACGCTTGATTATGCTGAATAGCTACAAAAGCTGGTTTATCTCCGGCACGCTTAGAAATAACCTCAACTAGTTTTAAAAATGCTCTGGATTGAGTGCGCGTCTTTAACGCTAACTCGATCCGACCATCAACTAAGTGCATAATTGGCTTAGTAGCCAAGGTGGTTGACCACATTGCGGTTGTGGTAGAAATCCGGCCTGAACGACGCATCTCTTCTACCCGATGTAAATACAACCAGGTTTCAGAACGTTCTAAAGTGGCTTTAGCTAAAGCCACGCAATCAGCAAAACTCGCCCCGTCTTTAGCAATACTTGCAGCAGCCATTGCTGCAGCACCTATTGCCATTCCTACCGTTGAGGTATCAATTACCACAACTTTCTCGTCAAATACTGCTGAAGCAGCTACCGCCGCTGACCAAGTAGAGCTCAGCTCCTTAGAAAGATGTAAAGCAACTACTCCCTCATCGCCACCACGTTCAAGTTGACGCGCATATGCAGCAGCAAGTTCTAGCGCAGTTAAGCCCGAAGTAGATTGCTCGCCTTCAGTCTCTAAGATGTGCAGGTCAACAACGGTGATGTCAAGGTCACGGACAATGTCAGAAGGCAAACCTGCTGAAGAATCAGTAACGATGCGTACAGCCATTATCAGCTCTCTCGATCAATACTGGCTGTCTGATTCCAGCCTTCTAAGTACCACCGCACTTCATCGTCGATAAGAAAATCTGACTCTAAATAAGATTCAGTTTGTTTTCTCTCGCCAGGATAAGTAAGTGCCTGTAAAGAACGTGGGCGAGCAATCAGCTGCGCCCAGGCAGTATTTCCTAATCCAGAAAACACAGAATAATGATGTGTTTCTAAATTCAGTAGACGAGCAGTTAGCGCGCTAATTGTTCCACCATGGGAAACAAATAAAACAGTTGCATCATCCCAGTTGGCATAGTGTCGCATAAACTCGTCAACTACCTGGCTAGAACGTTGAGCAACATCTATCCGTGACTCTCCTCCTGGAGGAGCCCAAGTAGGGTTTTCCCGCCAAAAAGCTCGCGCCCCAGGATATGCCGTATCTACTTCCTCATGAGTTTTAGCTTGCCATTCGCCTAAGTGTGTTTCCCTAAGTCGTGAATCAAAAGAAATATCTAACCCCAATTTTTCCGCAATGATCATTGCAGTATCTTGGGCACGACGCAGGTCAGAAGAAACAATCTTAGTAATATTTTGGGTTGCAAGATAACGAGCCGCTGTTTTAGCTTGCTCTAGACCAAGATCAGATAACTGAGTATCAAGATGTCCTTGCATACGCCGGGTGGCATTGTACTCAGTCTGCCCATGACGTAACAGAATGAGACGGCGGGTCACCTTAAAACTCCTCTTCCTCTGGCTCTGGATCAGCTAATGGAATATCATCTAGACTTTCTACCTGGCGCACATCAATATCTTCTGCCCATTCACTAGGACGCACCATAGTCTCGATACCTTCGACTTCGATAAGCGGGCAATCACGATAAAGTCGATCTAAACCGTAGAAATCACGTTCGGTATTGCGCTGAATATGGACAATGAGCATGCCGTAGTCAAGCAACACCCAGCGGTTTTCACGGTTGCCTTCGCGTCGCTTAGGTTCCTCATTTTGCTCAGTAAGCTTATCTTCAATTTCCTCGACGATAGCGCGTACCTGACGCTCATTATCTGCCGATGCCAAAACAAAAATCTCAGAGATTGCCATCACATCAGAAACATCTAGGACAGCAATATTCGTAGCTTTTTTCTCACTAGCGGCCTGTGCTGCTATCTGCGCAAGGCGAATAGTGTCAGTGCTTGCACTCATATTTTTAATTCCTTCAGTAGCATTGCTCATCACAATGATGACATTAATTCTTTTCTAGTCGCCCATTCTCCCATAGTTTCTTATCTAGGAACTAACTGAGGATGGGAAACAAAAAACTCGACCCATACTAATCATGCGTCATAAAAAGCTTTTCGACGAAAATATATTCCACACAGAGTAAAAGACGTCTATTTTCACCAATACATAAAACAATAAGAGAGCTTTCACTATTTTTAGAAAGCTCTCTTATCAGGCAGTGCACAACTAGGCTAGCAACAACGTGTTCCTGGGTTCTTTTCCATTCGATCAGTGTGATCGCGCCAGAATTCGCGCTCAGTCATAGGCGGCTGAGTACAACCACTTTGACGATGATAAGCGAGATACTTTTGGTACTTATCAGCACCAAGTACTCCATCAACGTACCAGGTCACCTTATTGAAAAATCCTTTTAGGGTATCCACGTTTTTACACCACCTTTATTTCCAAATATTTCTCGAATTTATCACCGCAATAATTAATGTCCACTATGCCCAGCAGATCCAATAATTTCTTCAGGATGTTTCTTATAAAATTCTTTCCACTCTGCCTCTAAAGCACGCTCTGCACGAGTTCCGGTCATACCGGAAGGAGCATAAAGCTTCGATTCAATATACGGGTTCTCATGGGATTGTTTTTCGTGTCCTTGCCAGGCTCGAATAACCTCAACAAGAGCCATGGCTACCACAACCAAAGTCAAGACAACGAAAACAATCGACAAACTTCCCTGAACAAAAGTATTGCGTACCACTGCCTCAATTTCTGCTACCGAGCGAGCGGCACCAAAGGATTCAGCACCGGACTCTAGCGCTGTCTTATATGCATTGTGGTTAGCCCAGTAGCCCACCTTTGGATTACTGCTAAAGATCTTTTGCCACGAGCCAACAACAGTCACAACCAGGTCAAAGACCAGCGGAACAGCGATAATCCATAAATATTTAAACTTACGCTTATTTGCAGCAATGGCTAAACACACAGCCAAAGCAACTGCAGCCAATAACTGGTTGGCAATGCCAAATAATGGATAGAAGGTATTAATACCGCCAAGTGGATCGGTCACACCAAGAATAAGAATTCCGCCCCAACCAGCAACCATCACAGCAGTAGTAATCCAAGCACCCAGACGCCAATTATGATCACGGAAACGTGGGTAGAAATTGCCCAAGGTATCAGAAAGCATAAAACGTGCCACACGGGTACCAGCATCAACGGCAGTCAAAATAAATAATGCCTCAAACATAATGGCGAAGTGATACCAAAAGCTCATCAAATCAAATGCTGGCATCATATCGTGCATAATTCCGGCCATGCCTACTGCCAAAGTGGGCGCACCACCAGTACGTGAAACAATGCTGTGCTCACCAACATTGGTAGCGGTTTCGGTAAGTAATTCTGGAGTAACGTTTACTCCAGCTAAACCGAGTGAGTTAACAAAGGCAACCGCGCCTTCTACGGTTCCCCCGGTAGCGCCTGCACCGGAGTTCATCGCAAAGTAGATACCGCGATCAACAGTAATTGCTGCAACCAGTGCCATAATAGCGACGAAGGATTCCATCAGCATGCCACCATAACCGATAAAACGAGTTTGGCGTTCTTTTTCCACCATCTTTGGGGTCGTACCAGAAGCGATCAGCGCATGGAAACCAGAAAGGGCGCCGCAAGCAATGGTGACAAAGAGGAATGGGAAAAGCGAGCCAGACCAAACCGGACCGTCAGATCGCGAAGCAAATTCCGAAAAGGCAGGAACCGAGATTTCTGGGCGAACAACAACAATGCCAACTGCCAATAGAACAATAGTGCCTACCTTCATGAAGGTAGAAAGGTAATCACGTGGTGCTAGCAGCAACCACACTGGCAAAATAGCTGCCACAAAACCATAAATAATCACTGCCCAGGCAAGGGTTACCCGGTCAAGGGTAAGGTGTTCGATACCCCACGATGTTTCGGCAACCCAACCACCAGAGATAATCGCCAACATCAAAAGGATAAAACCGATAATTGATACTTCGCCCACTTTTCCAGGGCGTAGATAGCGCAAATATACGCCCATGAACAAGGCAATAGGAATAGTCATACCGACAGAGAAAACACCCCAAGGTGATTCGCCTAGCGCATTAACCACCACAAGCGCGAGAATCGCAGTAATGATAATCATGATTGCTAGGGTTGCCAGAATCGCAGCGTAGCCACCAATAGTGCCAAGTTCTTCTTTGGCCATCTGTCCTAATGACCTGCCACCTCGGCGCATAGAGAAGAAAAGTACCAAGTAATCTTGTACTGCACCGGCAAAAATAACACCGACAATAATCCAAATTGTGCCAGGCAAGAATCCCATCTGTGCAGCAAGCACTGGACCAACTAAAGGACCTGCACCAGCAATGGCTGCAAAGTGGTGCCCATAAAGCACCCGACGATCAGTTGCCGCATAGTCTTTACCATCAGCATCGTATTCCGCCGGGGTGGCACGGCGATCGTCTGGCTCAGCCAGTTTTGCTTCAATAAATCGCGAATAGAAACGATAGCCAATAAGGTACGAACATACGGCAGCAAATACAAACCAAATGCCGTTGACAGTTTCACCGCGCACAATAGCAATCATCCACCAGCTCACTGCACCCAATAGAGAAATAGCGACCCATAGCGCTATTTTTTTGGGTGTCCAATCGCGCTGTTCTTTATCCAAAACTTCTGGATCAACATATGCTTGCGGGCGACCATCTTCAATTGGCTCCGCAGCCTTTACAGATTCACTCATAGTTTGTCCTAGAGAAATTGATGTACGTGTAGCACTTAAATTACCTGGGACAAGAAAAAACATCTAGGAAATCAATAGAAAATATAATGCAATCTAGTAAATATTTTTACAGTTTTTATAAACTTTTCTCCCATTTTTACATAAATTTGACAGAAATTATTTAATAGTTTTCTTAAAAGAAACCAAATAAAACTACATTAACCCAACTTTTCCCACAAAAAACCAGCAGTAACTTCCCTCACTAAAGCTTTAACATGTGTTGTAAATTAATCACCCACTTTTCGCCAAAATATGCGCAATCCCCCCATTGCGTTACCCCTTAAAGTCAGATAAATAACACCCCATAGCTACCCAACAGATAAAAACAAAACATCTTTATAAACAAGGAATGATCCGGCTTTTCGGCATTAATCTCTGCTTATACACAGAAGGTATATACGCGCTCGGCTTAACCCTCAAAAAACTTAAGCGATGGTGTTTTACCGACTTCCGATAAAACACCATCGCTTAAAACGCGTTGAAAGGATCTAGTTACTTAGCTTCGGTAACCAGAGAATCCAATTTCTCAATTTCATCCCGAACTCGCTGAGCAATAGACCAATCGTTAATCAAATGATGAACTCGCTTACCCTGTAAGAACATAATAGGTTCCATCGATTCATAATCTTTAGGAACATCTATCTGGTCATAATGAATTCGAGCATCAAATTTTCCAGAACCAACTTCTGCTTTCATCTTTTTAACATCAATGCCGGTTTCTTTAGCGATATCTTCGAGTGCATCAACATCAAGCTCACCGCTAACTTCAACAATACGGTTATGGAATTCCCAATACTTTCCTTCAGTATCGGCGTATTCTAAACACCCAGCGATATACTGACCAATTTCATCGCTAACCATATATCGACAGGTATAACTAACTCGATCATCTTTACCAGCAATTTCAATTGCTCGATGAAGAGCATCAGCTAGGCGGTATCGGCCGGGATAAGAGAAATTGTTGTACACCACGAAATGGATGGGTGCTTCCTTTTTACCAACATAATGATCTACTTCAGCATTAAAGCCGCGCGGTAGTACTTCACCATCTGGTACTGAAAGTGGCGATACCTTGTCGCCAATCTTAAAGATAAGAGAAGCAAGTGCAAAAGCCAATAATGAAGCTAGTAGCACACCAGCACTTGCTTGAGCATTAAGGGTTTGATCATCAAGGGCGAGGTTTGCCACCAACAGCGAGATAGTAAAGCCCATACCTGAAAGAGCGGCGACACCGGCAATGCGAGGCATATCTAGACCTGGCAGACGGCTAGCAGGTAAGAACTGCAGCACTAAAACAGCGCCTAAAAACACCCCAACTAATTTGCCAATCACCAAACCAGCAATAACACCCCAAAAAAGTTTCGAACTAAAAGTACTACTTAAAGTCTCTGCGGAAATGGTGACACCCGCGTTTGCCAAAGCAAACAATGGAACTACGAAATAATTAACATAAGGTGGAAGCAGATAAGAAAGCCGTTGATTAATTGGTAGCGCATGGGAAAGAGCATCGCGAGCAACAGCTGCAACACTGGCTGCTGGCGCTTGCTTATATAAATCTAGTAACCGTTTCACATTGCCCACATAATATTCGTGTGGCATCGTCACTGGCATAATCAAAGCGAGTAGCACACCGGCTAAGGTTGCATGCACACCAGCAAAATACATGGCTGCCCAAGTAAAAACTGCTAATAGTAAATATGGGAATACCCGCCATACATGCATACGTGTTAACAACCAAGTTGCAGCTAATCCTAGGCCAACAAGGCTAAGTGCAACCAAGTTAAGTTGATCAGTATAAAAATAGCGATCACACCTAAAGCACCGATATCATCGATAACAGCAAAGGCTAAGAGAAAAGCACGTAACCGCGGCGCATTTCTTGGCCCGATTAGAGCAAGCATTCCTAGTGCAAAGGCGGTATCAGTAGAGATAACTGATCCCCAGGCAGAAGAGTAATCTTGCCCGGCAGTAATAAAAAGGAAAACCAAGGCAGGAACTACTAGCCCACCAATAGCTGCGGCCATTGGCAGCACGGCCTGGCTCGGATGACGGAGTTCACCGTGGTAAGATCACGGCGCACATCAAGGCCAACCATAAAAAAGAAAGCAGCCATGATGCCTTCGTCCACCCATTCATGCAAAGTCAGGTGGAAGTCAAGAGAACCAAGCGAAAAGCCAGCTTCAATGTGCCAAAAATGTGAATAGCTATCGCCAGTATTTACCCAAATGATAGCGAATATCGTGGCGAATATTAGGGCAAAAGCGGCGTAGGTTTCGTTGGTGAGAAAACGGCGTCTTCTTGCTCTTCGCACTAAGTACCGATCAAGAAGTTGGTCATTACGGTCAAATCGAATGGTGGTCACCGCAAAGAAGTATAGTTTAAACAACGGTTATATCAATTTAAATAATTCCATATAACGAATATGTAAAATATTTAGTTTGTCTTATCAACAATGAAAACGATGAAGAAAATAACAATGCAAAATCATTTATCAAAAGCAATAAAAATATAAAACCTACTATAAGCTCACAAAAGATACACTGACCTTATATATAAAGGCAGTAAAAATTAGAAGCGCGTTCTAAACAGTGAGCAATTATTCTCAATAATGAAGTGATAAAAATTGCTTATATGTTAAGTCTTTAAAATTAGCTTGCTTCGTACTACTTAAAATATTTTCATACCACGTTTATATCTCATCATAGAGCTGGCGTTTGGCTATATACTGCACCACTCCATCAGGAACGAGATACCATACCGGCATTCCTTGCCGAACTCGCTGCCTACAACTCGTAGAAGAAATTGCCATTGCTGGAATTTCAATAAGTTCCACTCGTTTTTGGTGTTGAACTGGTAAAAAATCTTCACTTAGCTCATAACCAGGGCGAGTCACACCAACGAAGGTAGCCAAAGAAAAAAGTTCTTCCCACTGGTGCCAACTCAAAATGGAACTTAAAGCATCTGCACCGGTGATAAAAAACAATTCATCATCTGGAAACTGCTGATGTAATTCCTGCAATGTATCGATGGTATAAGTAGCACCTGGACGATCAATATCTACTCGGGATACGCTAAAACGTGGATTCGACGCAGTAGCAATCACGGTCATAAGATAACGATCTTCTTTCGGAGTGACAAAACGATCCTCTTTTTGCCACGATTGACCGGTGGGAACGAAAATAACCTCATCAAGAGCAAAACGAGCCGCAACTTCACTTGCTGCCACCAAATGCCCATGATGAATCGGATCAAAAGTGCCACCCATAACCCCAATTCGACGACTCATGGGCGAACCTGCCCAGTACCATGCAAAATCCACTTTGTGGTAGTAAGTTCTGGCAACGACATAGGCCCGCGCGCATGTAACTTCTGGGTCGAGATACCTATCTCTGCTCCCATGCCGTATTGTTCCCCATCGGTAAAAGCAGTTGACGCGTTAATCATTACCGCTGCAGCATCCACCTCATCAGCAAACCGTTGTGCAGTAAGAATATTTCCAGTGGCAATGGCTTCAGTATGCCCCGTCGAATAACGACGAATATGTACCAAAGCCTCATCGATACCAGCAACAATTTTTACTGCAATATCAAGAGATAAATACTCTTCTTGCCAATCCGATTCTTCGGCAGGAATTACCTGCGGCCAGTCCAATTCCTGTGCATCACCATGAATACGCACCCCAGCATCATCCAGCGCACTCAGCACCTGGTGGCGTTGCTGCAGCGGAAGTGCAGCGTCGATAAGCAAAGTCTCAGTGGCGTTACATACACTTGGTCGACGCGTTTTACCATTAATCACCATGGCAATAGCTTGTTGGATATCACTAACATCGCGATCAATATAAAAATGGCAATTCCCAGTACCAGTTTCAATAGTAGGTACGGTCGCATGGGTAACAACAGTTTCAATCAACCCTGCCCCACCTCGCGGAATAACCACATCAACAAGCCCGCGAGCTGTAATAAGTTCGTGCACGCTCTCACGGGTATCACTAGCTAAAAGCTGCACAAACTCTACCGGAAGATCATGCTGGTAAAGCACTTTATGCAAAATTGCGACAAGTTGCTCATTACTATTACGCGCATTATGGGATCCACGTAAGACGGCAACATTGCCCGATTTTAGTGCCAGGCCAAAAGCATCAATAGTTACATTAGGACGCGCCTCATAAACCATTCCCATCACACCAAGAGGAACACGTACCTGCCGCATTTGGATCCCATTATGCATAATCGATCCTTGAGTAATCTCCCCGATCGGATCTTTTAACCCAGCAACTTGACGCAAACCCTGAGCCATGCCGGCAATACGAGCTTCATCAAGTGCTAACCGATCCAGCAAAGAATCATTGAAACCAGCTATGCGGCCGTTGCGAATATCAATCTGGTTGGCCTGAATAATTTCATCACTATCAGCTACTAATGCATCAGCAGCAGCATAAAGCAGCGCGTTCTTTTGTTCAGTAGAAAGACGTGCTACTAGCGGAGCTACTTCGCGTGCCGCCGCGAGTTGAGCAAGTACCTGTGACATAGTTCTCCCTGAATAACCGATATATTCGCTAACAAATAGGTAATACCAACAGTGTTAACCGCTAAGTATGATCTCAAAAACAACCGACGAAAAAAGAACAACACAATGAGCGCTTAATGCTTCTTGCGCAGTGTTTATTCGCTCAATCTATCCGATGCAACTTAAGTTTTCCCAGTCTAGCGCGAAGTCCAGATTCTAAAAAAGAAACAACTCAGTGAGAAAACAGTCAGTCACACTCACACAATTTCTATGCTCGAGAAGCAAAATTAGATAAATAGTCGGCATGTACTACGGCTCGCCGCTGCGATATAGGAAGCTCTTCAGACTTTTTACCCAACATGGTTGTTAAAGTTGCAGAATCAAAAGATACTTCACCACGTCCGATAACCTCACCCTTAGGTCCTCGGATCTCGACGATTTCACCGGCCTGAAAGTCACCATGCACCTCAGTAATTCCGACGGCTAATAATGAATTGCCTCCAGCAGTAACCGCAGCGACTGCGCCAGCGTCGATACGCAAGACACCAGCAACATCGGCAGTATAGAGCACCCAGAATTTCCATGCCGAAAGACGATCTTCTTTAGGCTCAAAAACTGTACCCACCTCAGCATTGCCCAATGCGGGTGCGATATTATCTGCTGAGGTAACAAGAACTGGCACGCCCCCGCGTGATGCCAGTCGTGCTGCACTTAACTTAGCAGCCATACCACCGGTTCCTACTGCGCCGCCATCACCTGCTTGGACACCGGTTAAATCATTATCATTAAGCACTTGGCTAATTAATACCGCATCTTTTTCTGCAGGGTTGCGATCATAAAGCCCATCGACATCACTTAATAAAACCAATCCATCGGCACAAACTAAATGTGCAACCAACGCAGATAATCGATCATTATCACCAAAATGCATACCGGTAGTTGCCACTGTGTCATTCTCATTAATCACCGGCACCACCCCTAGCTGTACAAGCCGATCAATAGTGCGCTGAGCATTGCGCGCACGATCACGACGACCTGCATCTAAAGCAGTCAACAAAACTTGACCAATGTTGAGATTATAGCGAGCAAAACTTTGACCCCACGCATGTGCAAGGTGCACCTGTCCTACGGAAGCAGCTGCTTGTTTGGTTGCTAAATCGCTCGGACGCTGGCTAAGCCCTAGTGGTCCCATACCAGCAGCAATAGAACCAGAACTCACTACGATAACTTCACTACCAGCAAAAATACGAGTTGCTATGGCACCGGCTAAGGCATCGATTTTTTGGGTATCCACCGCAAAATGTTCATCAGTTAAGGACGAAGAACCAATTTTTACCACCAAACGGCGAGCCTTTCGGATACGTTCTCTAGCGCTTGGCACTATTGGACTGGCAAAGATACCAGATTTATCTTCCCTATTAACCATACCCTTGCCTATTTCTGATGAACGTAAAACTTAACGGTATTTTAAAACCTCACACTGATTCAATCACATTAAACCCCAAGATGCGGTAAAAGATCATGGGGTTTAACGCAATCTAGTTAGCCTTGCCAGCGCTGTTCATTAGCAGTTTCTCGGGTAAGAATCGGATCATTGCCATAGTCATACTCATCCAATAAACCGCGACGCACTTGGCTTTCACGTTTACGTTCAGCAGAAGATTTGCGCGTCGTGTGATCCAAACGAATATCAGTGCCACGTCCAGTCAGCGTTGGATCCACACCAGCTGCAGTCATTGGCTCCCATTCAAAACTAATCTCACCGATGGTTACCGTACAGCCTGCTTTTGCCCCGGCTTTAAACAGAGCATCTTCTACGCCTAATCGATTAAGTCGGTCAGCTAAATAGCCAACGGCCTCATCATTTTCAAAATCAGTCTGAATAATCCAGCGTTGTGGCTTTTCACCCGTAACCAAGAAGTTACCTTCACCATCAGGGATAATATCAAAATCAATCCCCTTAGCTTTACGACGATCCTTGACTGCTTGTGGGCGCACCACGGTAACAGTTTCTGTTTTATTCTTCGGACGTGCTTTGCGTGCGGCCTGAACAACCTCTAATAATTTATATTGCAGCGGCTGCAATCCTTTACGTGCTACCGCAGAAATAATAAATACTGGCCAGCCAAACTGCTTTTCTAGGTCTTCACGAACAAACTCAGCAAGCTCTTCGGCCTCAGGGACATCTGCCTTATTCAGCACAATAATACGAGGACGCTCTGCTAGATCACCTAGCCCTACATCGCCATCAAGAACTGATTGATATGCTGCTAGCTCATTTTCCAAGGCTTCAATATCACTTATTGGATCGCGTCCAGGCTCAAATGTTGCGGTATCAACCACATGTACAAGTACCGCGGTGCGCTCAATATGACGCAAAAAATCTAGCCCTAAGCCCTTGCCTTCAGATGCACCAGGAATAAGACCTGGAACATCAGCGATCGTGAACGTCTCATGGCCAACCTCAACCACACCTAGGTTGGGTTGTAAAGTAGTGAAAGGATAATCGCCAATCTTAGGTTTTGCCGCCGAGAGCACCGAGATGAGAGACGATTTACCGGCACTAGGAAAACCAACCAGACCCACATCTGCCATAGACTTAAGCTCTAAAATAATATCGTGTTCCTCGCCAGGCTCTCCTTTCAGTGCAAAACCCGGTGCTTTGCGTGCTGCAGAGGCTAAGGCTGCATTACCAAGTCCGCCAACTCCACCTTGGGCAGCAACAAATCGCATACCAACATGGGTTAGATCGGCAAGTGTTTCCCCGGCTTCGTTAATAACAACTGTTCCTGCAGGTACTTCTAACACCAAATCCTCGCCACGCGCACCATTTCGATGGTCACCAGAGCCATTACTGCCGCGCTGTGCCTTAATATGTGGTCGATAATGCAGATCAAGCAATGTGTGTACTTGCGGTGATACTTCTAGAATAATATCGCCGCCGTGCCCACCATTACCACCATCTGGCCCGCCTAAGGGTTTGAATTTCTCGCGATGAATCGATGAGCAACCATTGCCGCCGTCACCGGCCGATAGATGCAAAACCACTCGGTCAATAAAACGTGACATGGTTGAACCTTTCTTCAGAAGATAAAAACACAAAACCCGCGAGGTACTTAAATAGTTTAAGTGCTCGCGGGTACATGATGCTGTTATACCAGCATGACAGTTATTTTACGCAGCTGGGACGATATTAACTGTACGACGGTTGCGCTTGATGGTGAACTCCACCTCGCCTGCCTTAAGAGCAAACAAGGTATCGTCGCCGCCACGGCCAACGTTCTCACCTGGGTGGAACTTGGTGCCACGCTGGCGAACTAGAATTTCACCAGCAGAAACCTGCTGGCCGCCAAAGCGCTTAACGCCTAGGCGTTTTGCCTCGGAATCACGACCGTTGCTGGAGCTAGATGCACCCTTCTTATGTGCCATGTCGGTTTCCCTCCCTTTATTTACTTAATGCCGGTGACCTTGACCACAGTCAGCTTCTGACGGTGACCCTGGCGCTTCTTATAGCCGGTCTTGTTCTTGTACTTCAGGATCTTGATCTTCGGGCCTTTAACGTGCTCGACGATCTCGACGTTGACAGCTACCTTAGCAAGGGCGTCAGCATCGGTGGTAACTTTTGCGCCATCGACGAGCAGGATCGGGGTGAGAGCCACGGACGAACCTGGCTCACCCTCGATCTTCTCGACCTTGACGAGGTCACCTTCAGCAACCTTGTACTGCTTTCCGCCGGTCTTGACGATCGCGTACATACGAGGGCTACCCCTTATCTCAACTCGGTTCAGCTAATCTGCTGAATTAAACGTGCAATGTTGTATTCGGTACCTCTAAAAAAGCGTTACCGCCAAGGCCAGCACCCAAATAAGCGCCATACCGAAGTGTGCATATGGGAAGTCCCACTGCAACGACTGTCCAAGACTACATCATTCATTCTGGACAAAGCAATTTTAACCCCGTCTCCGAACAACACGGCGCCGCCGTTTAGAAGCTCGTGAACCACTTACGTTCTCTTTTGTAACAGACGAACGGGAAGAATCATGAGAAACCTGGGTTTGCTTATTTATTTTTGCATGTTCAGCAACACGTACAGCTCGACGCCGTCTGCGTCGTGTTGCACTCACTTTCGGTGCATCAGCAATGGTATCAGATGTATCATTTTCTTCTTGCTCGCCACTATGCTGTGCGACATCTTCTATCGACGGTTTTGATTGAATCTCAAAATCAGCTTTTTCTGGACGGTGATCCGAAGCTGAATTTCCGCGTACCTTTCGCTTACGACGCGGCGAAGCCTCAAACTCCGCAATTGCTTCATCATAAGTCTGAGCAAAAGAAATATCATCCGGATCTTGTTGCTCAGCACGTTCTACTGCGCTATCAACAATATCGGTCATTGCAGCAATATCTGTTGAATCAGACATAGCTTCTTTGTTTCGATTCACTCGATGCGAGCGGCGACGTGATCGGGTTTTTGAACTATCCGAGCGCGACGGGGTATCTTCTGCTTCCTTTTCTGCTACGAAAGCAGAAGTCTCTTTCGGTTCTTCGGATTCTTCCAGAACCGAATTCTCTTGCAGCACCACAGATGCAGCAAGATCTTCTAGGCTACGCTCACGAGTTTTTCTAGCTATCGCTACTGGATGCTCAGTTGGTACTTGATGCCGTACTCCACGTTTACGTGCCTTTGCCTCTGGATCATGCTGTTCAATAGGGTCATCGTGAATAATGACTCCCCTACCCTCGCAATGCTCGCATTCAGTGGCGAATGTCTCCAATAAACCAGTGCCCAGCCGCTTACGGGTTATTTGCACCAAACCGAGACTGGTCACTTCAGATATTTGATGCCGGGTACGATCGCGTCCTAAGGCTTCCTTTAATCGACGCAGGACCAGATCTTGATTTTCTGGTAACACCATGTCAATAAAGTCAACAACAATCATGCCGCCAAGATCACGTAAACGCATTTGACGAACAATTTCTTCTGCCGCTTCCAAGTTATTCTTAGTAACGGTTTCTTCCAGATTGCCGCCGGCACCGGTGAATTTACCTGTGTTGACATCAATAACTGTCATGGCCTCAGTGCGATCAATCACCAAGGTGCCACCAGAGGGTAACCAAACTTTACGTGATAGTGCTTTTTGCAGTTGCTCATCAACTCGATATACCTCGAAAGCATCTTTACCCTTATGCTTTTCTCGGTCAAAGTGTTCTAGACGATCAACTAGGTCTGGAGCAACAGAACTAATATAAGCGTGCACGGTATTCCATGCTCGCTCGCCATCAACGATCAAAGAAGAAAAATCTTCATTAAAAAGATCGCGAATAACTTTCACCAGCATATTTGGTTCTTCATACAGTGTCTCTGGCTTAGCGCCTTTAGCTGCATTAGCTTCTACAGTACGCTGCTGAATTTGTTCCCAGAGGTTGTGTAGTCGATTCACATCAGCTGCGATAGCCTGCTCAGAGACTCCTTCCGCAGCAGTGCGAATAATAACGCCCCCATTACTAGGGACTACTCGTTTCAGGATGCCCTTCAGTCGGTGACGTTCTGGGGCAGGAAGTTTACGAGAAATTCCAGCCGAACGCCCACCAGGAACATAAACCAGGTACCGACCAGCCAGAGAGATTTGCGTCGTTAAACGTGCTCCTTTATGGCCAAGTGGATCTTTAGAAACCTGAACCAAAACTTGCTCGCCAGATTTTAAAGCTTGCTCAATTTTTCGGTTGCGTCCCCCTAAGCCATGGCTGTGCCAATTAACTTCACCAGCATAAAGTACCGCATTGCGACCACGTCCAATATCAATAAAGGCCGCTTCCATGCTTGGTAGCACATTTTGTACCCGTCCAAGATAGATATTGCCTACCATCGACGACTGCGAATCAGAGGTAACAAAGTGTTCAACAAGCATATCGTCTTCAAGTACGCCCACCTGAGTGACCACACCTGGGTGATCATAACGCTCCCGCTCGCGCACAACCATGGTACGAGTTACTGATTCCCGGCGCGCCAAAAACTCTGCTTCAGAAACAATATGACGTTTCTTTTGCTGTTCCTCGCGCATTTCTTGGCGGCGACGACGTTGTGCTTCTAAACGGGTAGATCCTCTAATTGCCCGTGGCTCAGAAATGAGTTCTTCTTCCTCATTATCTTCGCTAAAACTATCGCCATCATCCTCGCGGCTAGTTATGCCTCGCCCACGGCCGGTACCACGACGTCCGCGTCGCTTCTTTTTAATGTCAGCAACTTCTTTATCGTCTTCAGAGAAATCACTTATGATGTCATCATCAACTGCATCTTCGTCGAGAATAACTGGAGCTTTAAAAATAGAATCGTAGCTTGGGGCAACGATAAGTGGTGCACTTGTTGGTTCCGGCTGACTAGAAATACGTCCGGCAAGTTCGGTATCTACTTCTTCTTCAATCTCGTGGATCTCTTTTTCCACTAAAGTGCCAACAACTTCTCGATCTACTTTTCTTTCGATCTGATTGATCTCATTTTCGACATTTTTTTCTACCCGGTGGCGTAGTTTTTTGTCTACTTCTGCCACCTCTTGGGTATCGCCATTAGCAGTAGCAACCGCTTTAGCCGCTACTACTTTTTTCTTAGTCTTTTTAGGGCTAGTTTTAGCCGACTTTTCTACTTTTTTAACTGTATTTTGCTCAGGTTGGGCATCATTTAATTGCTGTTCAAGCTTATTCAGTGCTGCAAGTGCTTCATCTTTTCGCAGATTAGACTGAGGCACGCGAACAATGCCGATCTCGTCGAGAATGAGCATAAGTTCGCGTGAAGAAATGCCTAATTGCTTAGCAAAAATATGGACTCGGGTTTTTTCTCCAATATCTTCCCGAATCTTTGTGTAATCAACCGTAGCCACGGTATTAACTCCCTTTAATTTTGTTGTAAATCCCGGGCGCATAAAGCCGCCGCACGAGATTGATGCATATTTTTTGGTTCAGCGATCCCTATACAAAATAGGAAGCGAACACACATCACGTGCCATTGTGTCACAGATAGTTAACCGTGTCAGTATCGGCCACCCCTGATAGAGAACAATAGAAAACAATTACTCTAAGACTATTTTCTCAACTGTTTCTCTGAATAAAACTCCGGAGCTGTTTAGCGCAAGACATAAAATATGTGCTCTTATATCCTGTTCTGAAATATTTTTTAATAAAAAATTATCCGCTGGTAAAAACTTTTCTTCTAGCTAACTGTCCGATATGAAAATTTGTGTTTTTAAGCACGTGCCCGCCTTTTTGGTTATACCAAAAGGCGGGCACATAAAATTCATTCGTCAATAAAAAGTTATTTCACTCTAGGAAAGTGACAGTATCGCTACCCAATCACGGGCAATTTCTTCTGCAGATAGTCGATCATTAATGCTGCGCTTATTAAGCTCAAGTAAAACATCTAAGGTTAATGCCGCAGAAAGTTTGTTGATAATTTCCTGCGCATGCTGATCAAGATCATCGCTAGCGATAGGAACAACATGCGATGCTAAGAAAAGATGAGCCGGATCACTGAGCACCGTTAAGTTATTTTCACTTATCGATGGGTCGGCCGTATACAAAATAGCAATATTAACTTGTCCGTCTTGTAATGCTTTAACCGTCAATGGCCCACCGGAATCTTCAATGGGAGTAAAACCAACATCTACCCCATAAAAATTTTTCAACCCTTGGGGTCCATTAGGCCGCGATTCTGCTTCCGAATTAGCCCCAAGAACAAGTGGCACGGTCACATTTTTTAAATCTGTCGCGCTAGTTAAAGAGTACTCACGAGAAAATTGCTCACTGACCACATACGAATCTTGATCAGTAGCTGGTGATTGATCTAGCACCTGTACTCCTGCCGGTGCAGCGGCAACTAATTGCTCATATACTTCTTGGCTTTCACGCGCGCTCACGTCGTTATGCCAATATTGCAATAATGGACCGGTGTATTCCGGGAAGAGGTCTATCTCGCCTGATTCTACATCGCGGATATATACTTCACGCTGGCCGATACGAAAATCGCGTTTTACTTTATAGCCGGCATCTTCTAAAGCTTGTGCATAGGCCGCTGCAATAATTTCATTGGAATAATAGGCCTGTGAACCAATCACGATGGTATCACTATCAGCTAGCTCGCCTCCGCCAAAAGATTCTGGAGTACCGCAAGCAGAAAGGGCTAGTGCTGTACCAATCGCTATTATTGAGGCCATAAATTTTTTCATTATTTTCCTTACTTACCTAGCATGCCCAAAACGCTGCCCTGTGGCTAAAATTCTTGACAAATATTTTATGTTCTTCTAATTACCAGTAATTTAGCGTCGAGTACCCAAACCTGATCGCAATAGCGCTACACATTCAAAAAGAAGTTCCATTCCCAGTGCTAGAGCAATAACGATTAAAGAACCACCGATCATTTGGCCATAATCATTTGTTTTTAGTCCAGTAAAAATAAACCGTCCCAATCCAATATCAGCTACATAAGCTGCCAGAGTAGCTGTAGCAACCACCTGAATCACCGCAGAACGCAGAGCACCAAAAATAACCGGCCAACCAAGTGGGATCTCCACTTTGCTAATAACCTGCCACACGGTCATACCTTGAACCTGAGAGGCAAAAACAACATTTTTATCTACTGAAGCAATAGCCGAATAAGAACCAGCGAGAAGCGGTGGAATTGCTAAAACCACGAGGGAAACAAAAGGTGCAGTTAAACCAATTCCTACTAATAAACCAATAAGTGTAATCAAGCCCAAGGTAGGCAGTGCTCGCCCAAGATTACCAAGGGTGACAATAATAAACTCACCGCGCTGAAGATGCCCCACAGTAATACCTAAAGGCAGCGCAATGATCGCAGCAATAGCCACCACCGCAAAGCTTAAGCAAATATGTTCAATAAGCCGTTGCATAATTGGCGCATCAGAGAAAAACCACTGCATAGTACTTTCGTAAAGACTCATGCGTTCCTCCATGGCATAAAGACTTTAGCGATAAGCACAATGATGGCATCAAGGATCAGTGCCAAACCGACGCTGAGCACGGTTCCTAAAAAAACTTCACTAATGATTCCACGTTGAAAACCATCAGTAAAAAGTGAACCAATATTGCTAATACCAACTAGCGTACCGATGGTTACCAATCCAACAGTGGACACAGTCATAACGCGAATACCAGCCATAATAACTGGCATGGCCAATGGTAGTTCAACACTAAAAATACGCTGCCTAGCAGTCATCCCTTGACTTTGTGCTGCCCGAATCACCATAGAATCGACGCTGGCAAAACCATCGGCAACAAATCGAGTCAAAAGTGCCACCCCATAAATGCTCAACACAATAATCATGGTGGCAGGACTACGCAGGCCGGTACCAAAAACAGCCGGAACGATAATAAACATTGGCAGACTAGGAATGGCATAACACAGCCCAACAGCAATCAGCAACGCCGATCCACCTAATTTAAGCCGATGCCCAAGATAGCCTAAAGGCAAAGAAACTACTATGCTCAGCACCATTGCGCTGAGGGTAAACAAAATATGTGCCCCAACAACTGAACTAATCACTGAATAGCCCCCACGACACGACCGTTTTCGTCGTATACCACACTGTTTTCTATCCGCAGGCTCAACTGACGACGCATAAAAGTACGGACAAAATCATCAGCAGGATGAGACATAATTTCTTGTGGGCTACCATGCTGGGCAATCTCAGCCTTAGGTTTAAGCAATACGATATCGTCGGCAAGCAAAAATGCCTCATCGACATCATGGGTAACAAAAACAATGGTGACCCCTAAATCTTGATGCAGCCGCTTAACCTCCA
Organism: Corynebacterium kutscheri; assembly: GCF_000980835.1. Classification (NCBI taxonomy): domain Bacteria; kingdom Bacillati; phylum Actinomycetota; class Actinomycetes; order Mycobacteriales; family Corynebacteriaceae; genus Corynebacterium; species Corynebacterium kutscheri. The sequence continues at coordinate 729,561 of NZ_CP011312.1, read as the reverse complement.
TCTGCAGCTGAGTGCGCTGAATCGGATCAACAGCGCCAAAAGGCTCATCCATAAGCAAAATCTCGGCACCACTTGCTAGTGCACGTGCAACACCTACTCGCTGCGCTTGACCGCCAGATAGCTGGCTGGGATAACGATAAGCACTAGACTCATCAAGACCCATTCGAGTAATCAAGGTAAGGGCTTTTTCTCGCGCTTTCGTCTTATTCTGCCCGGCTAAAATCGCTGGCAACGCCACATTATCGATGACGCGTTTATGCGGCAATAAACCCGGTGATTGTAAAACCGTGCCAATGCTTCGTCGAACATTAATCGGATTTTGGGTGGCAATGTCTTGTCCGTCGATAAGCACTTGTCCATGGGTAGGCCGAATCATGGCGTTGATCATATTTAAAAGAGTGGATTTACCTGATCCTGAAGATCCAAGCAATACCGTCAAACTGCCGGTAGGAATTGTATAAGAAAAATCCGTTACCGCTGATACCCCGCCAGCTGAGTCATAAGAATGACTCACGTTTTTCAATTCAATCATTAGAACAAAGCTTCCTTTCCCACCTATGACTTATCGACGCTTATCGCTATCTCACTGAGGGCACACAAAAACTATAGGTTTGGCTAGTACCTTTGTTTCAACCATCCAAAGTAAGCAGCCAATTCCCATCAACCTAGAATTTTTTAGAGATGATAATCACTTTCATAAGCTATGTGTGCGCTAAATAACTGACCATGTCGGTAGTGGCACAAAGAAAAAAGGCCGCCACATGTATTCATGCAGCGAACCTAATAGCTATTACAGGTGTGGGAACCAAATTTTAATTTCACGTTGAGCAGACTCTAAAGAATCTGAGCCATGAACAACGTTTTCATTCACCTGCAAAGCAAAATCGCCTCGAATAGTGCCCGGGGTTGCTTTTGCGACTGGATCAGTACCACCTGCTAATTGACGCCACGCTTCGATCGCACGTGGACCTTCAATAACACCAGCGATAAGCGGACCGGAGGTAATAAAATCAACAAGATCGCCAAAAAATGGTTTACCTGTATGTTCCGCATAATGTTTTTGTGCTGTATCAGTATCAGCAACTCGAAGATCAAGCGCAACCAGTTTTAGCCCTTTACGCTCAATACGGGCAATAATTTCACCAACATGCCCATTGCGCACGCCATCTGGCTTAATAAGAATAAAAGTGCGTTCCATAGCCGCTTACTTTAACACCCGTAACCAGAGTGCACATCCTAATGCACACCCTAAATACATCACTGTCCATAAAATACTGCGTCCACTAAAAGCCGAGACAAGTGCAAGAAAAACAAATACTACAACGCCGACTAAGTACACCCACCGCATAAATTCCGCTACTTTACCTATCCACTAGTTAACTGTTCAACAATATGCTGCTTCGCACCTACCTAGTTACAACCTTGCCCATAGTATTCATTGAATTTTCCCATAAAGTTTATGTTCATTAATACCTTCACTCCATAACTTTTCACTCACAATAAAAAAACCGCCGCATCCGATCTATCATCTCAATACGACGGTTAGTAGTTAATAAATATTAGCTGTGCTGAGTAGTCAGTAAACCACGGCGCATACGCTCTAAAAGATTCTTACGCAGGTACAACAGGTACCACCACACAGCAATAAACAGCAGAGAAACAACCACCATCGACGGGTGCACAAGTATTCCACCAATCAAGCCAACAACTTGTAACCCTAAATTGATCGCTAACGCCCACCTTCGACGCTGAAAGAAAGACATGATAAGCATTGCGGTAGCAACAACTGTGACATAAATCCAATTAAAGGTAGTCCAGTACTCACCGTGGTCGATCTTCGCAATAACAGTAAGCACAAGATAGAAGGTAATTGCCTCCATACCCATCGTGCCGGCCATTACCCCACGCAGCCCTTTCATTGGGTCAATACTTGGTTCATGTCCAGGTCCCAATGGACCATAGCCATTTTCGGCTGTGGAATTACTCACGCTGGTTCCTTTCCAAATAAGGTACGTGCTTCACCAGCGGTAACCACTGAACCGGTCACTACTACCCCAGCGCCGGATTGGATCTCAGACTCCTCGGCAAGCTCAACTGCCAATTCCACAGCACCGGGCAAATTACTAGCACTATGTACTCGTTCTTCACCAAAAATCTCACGTGCATAATCAGCTAGTTCTTCTGCGGCTAAGCAGCGAGGACTAGAGTTTTTAGTACAAACAATTTCGGACAAATGTGGTTCCAAAGCATTCAGCACACCGCGCACATCTTTATCGCCAAGCACTGCCACCACCCCAATAAGTCGAGTGAAGTCGAAGTCACGCTCAATTGCTTTACCTAAAGCAACTGCCCCATGTGGATTATGTGCTGCGTCGATAAAAACTGTTGGGGTAGCACGAACTCGCTCCAGACGTCCTGGTGAAGTAACGCTTTGAAAACCCTGTCGAACGGTTTCTATATCAAGCTGGCGGCCAGCCCCAGCGCCAAAGAATGCTTCTACAGCAGCCAATGCCACCGCTGCATTACGTGCTTGATGTTCACCTGATAATGGCAAGAAAATATCTGGGTACTCACCACCAAGCCCGCGCAAAGTAATCTGCTGTCCGCCTACCGCTATCGTAGAAGAAACTACTGCAAACTCACTACCAGCGCGTGCTACCGCAGCATCAGCATGAACAGCTTGTTCTAAAACAACATGTAATGCAGCCGGTTCTTGCTCACCTATTACCACCACGTTATCTGGCGGGCTAAGTAAATCATCTATATCCCACCGAGGTTTAATAATGCCAGCTTTTTCTGCAGCAATATCTTCGATGGTTTCACCTAGATAGTCTGTATGGTCAAAACCAATTGAGGTAACCACGCCAACATCGGCATTAATGACATTAGTGGCATCCCATTTTCCGCCCATACCCACCTCAACAACCGCCACATCTACTGGTGCGTCTGCGAAAGCGGCGTAAGCCATAGCGGTGAGCACCTCAAACTTACTCATAGGCACACTACTTTGGGCATCAACCATTTCCACATAGGGCTTTATTTCTTCCCAAATGCGTACATAATCGCGTGGATGTATGGGCAGACCATCAATAGCGATGCGTTCGGTAGCTAGTTGTAGATGAGGACTCGTAGTGCGCCCTGTACGTCGATGAAAAGCTCGCATTAGCGATTCAATCATGCGCACCGTCGAGGTTTTACCATTAGTACCGGCAACATGGATAGCTGGAAAACTGCGTTCTGGGTTACCCAATAGATCCATGAGTAATTCCATACGATCTAAACTGGGATCAATCTTGGTCTCCGGCCAGCGTTGGTCTAGCTCAGATTCTACCGCCTTGAATCGTTGCATATCGGCAGGAGTAATCTCCTGTGGTTCTGGCAGCTCATTTTTAGGCGTATCAATGCTAATACTGAGTCCGCCTGCTTCAATGCTTAATTCACCAAAGCCCGCCGGAGAACCAGAATGTGAGTCTGGGTGTTTTTCACTCACTGCCGCAGCTCCTCAAGACGAGCACTAATACGATCTGCTTCTTCTTGCGCGATCTGTTGACGCTTACGAATCTTGTCCACCACAGCCTCTGGTGCTTTAGCTAAGAAAGACTCATTGCCGAGCTTCTTACTTGTGGTCTCGAGTTCTTTTTGTGCAGCAGCAAGATCTTTTTCTAGACGCTTGATCTCAGCAGCTTTATCCACAGTGCCGGAAGTATCCAAAGAAACCTCAATAGTAGCGCGGCTAAGGCGTACTTCGATTGTGGCAGAAGCCTGGAAACCATCTTTTGGTTCGTCCACGCGGGCCAAAGATCTCACCAAAGCTTCTTGCTCCACCAAATCACAATCAACAAAATCAATTCTGGCGGGAACTCTTTGGCTAGGTTTGACACCTTGATCACTTCGGAAACGACGAATCTCGGTAACCAGTTTTTCCACATCTGCCATTCGTCGTGCAGCATTATCATCGCGTGGTTCGGTTCCAGCAACCGGCCATGTAGCAACATTAAGGGATTCTCCATCGCTTAAGGTCGTCCATAATACTTCGGTAATAAATGGCATGGCTGGGTGTAGTAAACGCAAGCTTTGGTCTAGGACATGCCCAAGCACAATACGGGTATTGCGAGCACTCTTCTCATCGGTTGAATCAGTAATCTCGCGAGGAATCTGTACCTTAGCGATCTCTAAGTACCAGTCGCAGAATTCATTCCAAACAAACTGATACAAAGTCTCATTGGCTTTAGCGAATTGATAGCGATCATAATAATCGTCAACTTGTGCGATTACTTCTGAAAGTCGATCGAGAATCCAACGATCGGCATCGCTAAGCTCATCACGCGGTGGCAAGCTATCAACATAAGCGCCATTAATTAATGCGAACTTGGTGGCATTGAAAATCTTGGTGGTGAAGTTACGAGAACTATGTACCGAATCTTGTCCCACTGGCAGGTCAACACCAGGGTTGGCACCGCGAGCTAGGGTAAAGCGCAATGCGTCGGCACCATATTCGCGTACCCAATCCATAGGATCAATACCGTTGCCCAATGATTTACTCATCTTGCGCCCATGCTCATCACGAACTAAACCGTGCAAGAAAAGATCGGTAAACGGCACCTGTGGGCGACCATCTTTACCAGCAGAAAGAACTCCAGTTTCATCTTGGGTAGAGGCATACGTGGCAAACATCATCATTCTTGCTACCCAGAAGAACAGAATGTCATAAGCGGTAACCAAAACTGACGTGGGATAGAACTTTTCTAATTCTGGAGTTTTATCCGGCCAGCCCATAGTAGAAAATGGCCATAGCGCCGAACTAAACCAGGTATCTAGAACATCAGGATCTTGGACGTACCCAGCTGGTGGCTCGTCATCTGGTCCACAGCACACAATTTCACCGGCTGGTCCATACCAAATTGGAATACGGTGTCCCCACCACAACTGGCGTGAAATACACCAGTCGTGCATATTATCTACCCACTCAAAATAACGGGGTTCGCTTGATGTTGGGTGAATAACAGTATCGCCTTCGCGTACTGCATCTCCTGCCATAGCCGCTAGCTTTTCGACGTTAATGAACCATTGCATTGATAGTCGTGGTTCGATAGGTTCGCCACTGCGCTCAGAGTGTCCGACGCTATGTACATAGGGACGAATTTCTTTTACTATGCGTCCTTGTTCGGCAAGAGCTTCTCGAATTTTTACTCGTGCTTCAAAACGATCAAGGCCATCAAAGCTGGTACCAGTATCAGCGATAACGCCTTTGGCATCCATGATTACTGGCATATCCAAGTTGTGGCGTAAGCCTAAGGCGTAGTCATTAGGATCATGAGCTGGAGTGATTTTAACAGCACCGGTACCAAACTCGGGATCAACATAATCATCGGCAACAACGATCATCTTACGCTCGGGTAAGAAAGGATGCGCTAATTCGACGCCAATAAGATCCTGGTAGCGTTCATCATCTGGATGCACGGCAACAGCAACATCGCCAAGCATGGTTTCAACTCGAGTGGTTGCGACAATGACATGTGGTTCGTCGTCGTTAAGCGAACCATAGCGAATAGAGACCAATTCACCTTCAACGTCTTTGTGAATAACCTCAATATCTGAAACAGCGGTTTCTAATACCGGTGACCAGTTAATCAAACCATGGGAACGATAAATCATTCCTTGATCAAACATCTGCTTAAAAATAGTGGTCACAGCACGATTAAGTCCCTCATCGAGGGTAAAGCGCTCGCGTGACCAATCTACGGAATCGCCAATAGCACGCATCTGGGCACCGATCGTGCCACCGTATTCTTGCTTCCACTGCCACACCTTGGCAATGAACTCCTCGCGGTCATAATCCCACCGAGTTTTGCCTTCAGTTTCTTTTAGTTTTGCTTCTACCTTGGATTGGGTAGCAATACCGGCATGATCCATACCTGGTAGCCACAGCACCTCAAAGCCTTGCATACGCTTACGGCGGGCAATGGAATCCATAAGAGTGTGGTCTAATGCATGACCCATATGGAGCTGTCCGGTCACATTCGGCGGTGGCAAGACAATAGAAAAAGCCGGCTTCGTCGACGAGGCATCGGCGGTGAAGTAGCCTTTTTTCACCCAATCCTCATAAAGAGCTTGTTCATGTTGGGCAGGATCCCAACTGGCGGGCAGACGATCAGCACGGTTTTCACTATTGTTTAGAGTCACACGAACTATTCTAACGTGCACCGCAAATTATCTTTATCTTCCCTATCACTCAATAACTATGTCACCGAAACCTGCTGGTAAAACAAAAATATCCCCACAAAAGTGAACTAAAGACACTCCTGTGGGGATAAAAACTAGTGCACAGTTTTTTCTAACGTTGTTTTTACTTCAATAGATCTGCGACTGCTTCGCGCTCTTCTTGAAGTTCCTTAACGTTTTCGTCGATACGCTTGCGCTGGAAGTCATTAATTTCTAGACCCTCAACAACTTCCCATGCACCATCGCGTGAAACCGTAGGAAGCCCAACAATAATTCCTTCTGGGATACCATAAGCACCGGTAGATGGAATAGCTGCAGATGCCCAACGCTGAGTTCCGTTAATCCAATCATGCATGTGGTCTACCGCCGAGGAAGCTGCCGAAGCCGCAGAAGACTTGCCGCGTACGTCAATAATCTCTGCGCCGCGCTTAGCAACCCGAGGAATGAACTCATTGACATACCAATCATGATCAAGCGAGTTAAAGATCTTCTCTCCACCAACGGTGACATAGCTAAGATCTGGGAACTGGGTAGCAGAGTGGTTGCCCCAAACAACAAGATTCTCAATCTCAGTTTTGTCTTTGCCCAACTTCTCAGAAAGCTGCGCAACTGCACGGTTGTGATCCAAACGCATCATGGCATTAAAACGCTCAGCTGGAATATCTTGAGCCGCATGCTGTGCAATAAGCGCATTAGTGTTAGCAGGATTACCGACCACAAGCACTCGTACATCATCGGCAGCGTGGTCGTTGATAGCCTTACCCTGTGGGCCAAAAATCTTGCCATTAGCAGCCAAAAGATCCGCACGCTCTTCACCAGCACCGCGTGGTTTAGCACCAACGAGGAAAGCAGCACTCACACCATCAAAAGCAGTATTGACGTCATCTGTGACCACAATATTTTTCAGCAATGGGAAAGCAGAATCATTAAGCTCCATGGCGACACCTTCTGCACCACCAATTGCTTGTGGAATTTCTAGCAAACGCAGTTCAATTGGCTGGTTTGCACCATAGACATCGCCATTAGCGATACGCCATAACAAGGAATATGAAATTTGACCAGCAGCGCCAGTAACGGCAATTTTCTTCACGGACATAAGGTTCCGGGCTCCTTCAAAATGCTAGGAATTACTGCGATTGATACGCGCCCATCCTTATTACTTTGAGCCGTATCAAATAACGCTTCTAGCGTAATGCAGATGACTGATTCATGTGCGGCTTGAGTAAAACATCTCATCAAGGGGAACCCGAAACAAAAATTTTTAATTGCAAATACTCAAATTCGAGCGTGCTCACTACCCCCAAAATAGGAGTTTTAGCAGCACATCTGTAGCACAAAAGCGGGTGGATTGGCTATCTTTTATATCAAGACAAGTACTACCGAACCGGTTTTTCTATTAACGCCTGGCGCTACTATATCGCACCGACGAATAAAATACCGAGCGTATAAATATTCCTCCGCCCCGCCGCTGATCTTATTAAGGAGACGAGACGTTCTATGTCACGCGCGCCGCTAACGACAATCACTGAAGAAACTTCTGATGTCTCTTCTGATGATGTTCTTAATATCGCACTCAGTGCGTTTGCTGCAGGTGGTTTCTCCGATACCAAGCTAGAACATATTGCTAAAGCTTCGGGCATGTCTAAACGCATGATCCACTATCATTTTGGCGATAAAAAAGGTCTCTACCACCGTTGTTTAGCGCTTGCAGTCAACCGCTTACGCCCAACTCTCGAAGAAATGACCTGTAATTCTGCGCATTCTGCAGTACCTGTAGAAGGTATTCGTAATCTTGTTGAAGCAGTAGTAACCATCTATGCAAATAATCCTGACGCGGTGCGCATCTTACTGATGGAAAATCTCCATAATTTTGGAAAAGTTGCCGATGGTAGCCCGCTTGACGATACCTCAGCTGTGATCTTGCAGTTAGACAAGCTGCTTATTCAAGGACAAGATGCCGGTGCTTTCCGTCCTGGAATTTCCGCACTCGATGTCTTTACCCTTATTGCTTCACTCTCGGTATACCGAGTTGCTGCACGATCGGTAAATATGAATCTTTATCGCACCGACATGATGGATGCGCGTAACACTCAAGGTCTGACTCGATTAACAGTCGATGCAGTGCTGGGATTTTTAACCTCTGGAATTAAATCTACTAAGGACACCAGCTACCTTAGTGAGTCAATTCCAACAGAAACACCACTACTGGATTACCGCGACTCTAGCTATGATGTCAGCGCTGATCCTTTTGACGCATAAAAGCACCTAATCATGGTGCCTCACAAAAGCACACTACTTTCGCTTCTTCTAGCCTATGTAGTGTGCTTTTGTTTTAAGCTAACTAAAAAACTTTTCTAAACTAAGCGGCCTCAGATTTTTCAATAAGTCGAGGGGCTTCATTACCTCGGGCAGCCTCAGCGGTAACAACTACTTCTTGAACATCGTCTCGATCTGGAATGTCATACATAATCGGCACCAAAATATCTTCCATAATGGCACGCAAACCACGTGCGCCGGTGCCTCGATCAAGAGCTAAATCTGCAATCACTGCTAGAGCTTCTTCCTCAAAGGTAAGCACCACACCATCCATATCAAAAAGTCGCTCATATTGACGTACCAAAGAATTGCGTGGTTCGGTCAATACTTTAATGAGAGATTCTCGATCCAGATTACCGACCGTCGCAACGATAGGAAGACGCCCAATAAACTCTGGGATAAGTCCAAATTTCACTAGGTCTTCCGGACGCACGTCCTTGAAAATATCAATATCGTCAGCATCTTGAGCAGACTTGAGATCAACGCCAAAGCCAATCCCCTTCTTGCCTCGGCGTTCCTGAATAACTTTTTCCAAACCTGCAAAAGCACCAGCGACAATAAATAAAATATTAGAAGTGTCTAACTGAATGAAATCCTGGTTCGGATGTTTTCGTCCTCCCTGAGGCGGAATGGATGCGACTGTTCCTTCTAGAATCTTCAATAAAGCCTGCTGTACGCCCTCACCAGAAACATCCCGAGTAATTGATGGATTATCCGACTTCCGTGAGATCTTATCTACCTCATCGACATAGATAATGCCACGTTGTGCCCGCTCTACATCAAAATCTGCAGCTTGGAGTAGTTTAAGCAAAATATTTTCTACGTCTTCGCCTACGTAGCCAGCTTCGGTCAAACTGGTGGCATCAGCAATGGCGAATGGAACGTCGAGAAGCCTAGCTAAAGTTTGTGCCAAATAAGTTTTACCCGAGCCGGTGGGACCAAGCATAAGGATATTAGACTTTTGCAGCTCAGTATCCTCATCTCGTTGCTTATGCTTAGCTTTATTTATTTCATCGGCGCGCACTCGCTTGTAATGGTTATATACTGCCACGGAAAGAATACGCTTAGCCTCATTTTGGCCGATAACATACCTATCTAAGAAGGCAGATATCTCACTGGGTTTTGGCAAATCAGCCCCGGTAGCATGTGCCTCCGCGCTAGCTTTTCCTAGCTCCTCTTCGATGATTTCATTACACAGTTCAATGCATTCATCGCAGATATAGACTCCGCCACCGGCGATAAGCTTCTTTACCTGCTTTTGACTTTTGCCACAAAATGAGCATTTAAGCAGGTCAGCGCTTTCTTGCATACGTGCCATAAGAGCTATGCTATCTCTTTCTTCTTTGCTTTAATCAAAAACTTAATACTAGCCGTGATTACGCCCTAGTGCCAGGTACCTATCATGGTCTTAGTTAACCACTGGTTTTAGCACAACAGACCGCACCTTTAAACCATGTCTTTTTGAGTCTAAGACACCTGATTGCTTAGAACACTCAAAAACACAATGTCTTTCTCATCATCCACAGTGAGCTTGAGTACTAAAACGGCTCACCCACACCAACATATTTATATAGTGATAAAGTCCCGTTGCCGTTATCGAACAACGAGACTTCTATCTATTATGTAACGAGTGCACTAGCTACCATGCAGTGCCTACACTTTTAACGATGCATCACCTATTAGCTAAGCAGCCAAAAACACTAGCCGTTAAAATTAGCCATTGAGTTTTCGGTAATCAAAAATCTGATCCACGATTCCATACTCTACGGCTTCCTGGGCAGTAAGAATTTTATCGCGATCAGTATCAATACGAATTTGCTCTGCTGTGCGACCAGTATGACGAGCCAAAGTCTCTTCCATCAGGGTACGCATACGCTCAATTTCTTTTGCTTGAATCTCAAGATCAGAAACTTGTCCCTGAGTTCCCTGGGTAGCCGGCTGGTGAATCAAAACACGCGAGTTCGGCAATAGTGCTCGCTTACCTGGTGCACCAGCTGCTAATAGCACAGCAGCTGCCGAAGCTGCCTGGCCAAGACATACGGTACGCACGTCGGGACGCACATATTGCATGGTGTCATAAATCGCCATCAAGGAGGTAAAAGAACCACCGGGAGAATTAATATACATGGTGATATCTCGGTCTGGGTCTAAACCTTCTAGCACCAACAGCTGCGCCATAATGTCATTCGCACTAGTGTCATCTACCTGTGTGCCTAAGAAAATAATACGTTCTTCAAATAACTTGGCATAAGGGTTAGTTTCTTTAGTGCCATAAGCTGACTGCTCAATAAAGCTTGGTAATACGTAGCGAGACGTAGGCATCTGCATTCCGTTAGTATTCATATTCTCTATATCTCCTACGTCTTAGTTAGATAGGGGTGTCTCTGCGGAAGAAATTACATGATCGACTAAACCATATTCCTTGGCCTGTTCAGCAGTAAACCAGCGGTCACGATCCGAGTCTTTAGTAATCTGCTCAAAAGTCTGCCCAGTATGCTCGGCAATAAGTTGCGCCATTTCGCGCTTGGTCTGTGCAAACTGCTCTGCCTGAATAGCAATATCAGCAGCGGTACCACCTACGCCAGCAGAAGGCTGATGCATCATAATGCGAGCGTGAGGCAAAGCAAAACGCTTACCTTTTGTGCCACCAGATAATAGGAATTGCCCCATTGATGCAGCAAGACCCATGCCGTAAGTAGCAATATCGCATGGCGAGTATTTCATGGTGTCATAAATAGCCATGCCCGCAGTCACCGAACCACCAGGCGAGTTAATGTACAAGGAAATATCCCGGGTAGGATCCTCCGCAGAAAGCAGAAGAATCTGAGCGCATAATTTATTAGCGATCTCATCATCAACTTGAGTTCCTAGAAAAATAATACGTTCACGTAGCAAACGCTCATACACGGAATCGCTCAGGTTCATTCCTGCGCTTGCCGCCGCCATCAGGGTCTTATCCGACATTGTGGTGCTCCTTATATATTGTTCTTTTCTTTCACGTGTCCTCGAACAAATAGTTCACGATCAATGCAACCCACAATACCGCCGTCAGCATCCCTTATGCGCTTCTGTTCGCTAAGAGCGTTAAAGTATCGCGAAACTCAGCCTAAAAATAAACAGACAAAAACTGCCTTATCAGTACAACTTCTTTTTATGCTTATCGACGCTTTTCCTACTACCACCTACCTACCCCCCACCACAATCGATAGTCGATTAAAAAACAACATGGCCTCAACTCAATAGTCAAGGCCATGTTAAAACATTAAGCGTATAAACTTATGTGCTTCCTGTTTAGAAAGACGCTAATTTTACTGCTCCGAGGTGGTTTCCTCTTCTTCCTCAATACCGAAGTACTCGTTAGGATCAACTACATTACCGTCTTCATCCTTAACATTTACTCGGACAATTGCAGCTGCCAATGCTTTTCCGCGACGAACATCGCCAAATAGGTTAGCAATCTGGCCGGATTGTTGTAGCTGCATAACAAACTGGTTTGGATCCATGCCATAGCTTTGCGCAGTGAACAAGATGTGATCAGTTAGCTCCTGTTGGGAAACCTCTGGTTCCTCCTGCTCAGCCAATACGTCTAAGAATAGCTGGGTACGAACAGCCTGCTCAGAAGATTTATGTACTTCTTCTTCAAATTCTTTACGGGTAGTTCCCTGTGCCTCAAGAGCAGCATTCAAAGCAGCATCATCGTGGGCAAGCTCGCCGAAAATCTGATGTAGTTGGTTATGAGCCTGCTCGCTAACAAATGCTTCTGGAATTGGGAATTCGCTCGCCTCTAGAGCTGCCTTGAGAACTTCATCACGAATTGCTGCTGCCTGCCTAGACTTAGCGTTCTCTTCAACCTGTTCCTTATAGGACTCACGCAGCTCTTCTACCGTATCGAACTCGGATGCAGTCTGTACGAACTCTTCATCAAGCTCAGGTAGCTTGCGCTCCTTGGTCTGCTGAACAGAAACCTTTACAGTTGCTTCTTTGCCTTCATGCTCACCATTTTTCAAGGTGGTGGTGAACTCAGCAGATTCTCCGGTCTTAAGGCCACGCAATGCAGTGTCTAGACCATCAATAAGATCGCCGGCACCTACTCGGTAAGATAGCCCCTCAGCCTTAGAATCTTCAATCTCTTCACCGTCGACCGAAGCAACAACATCAATAATTGCGAAATCATCAGTCTTAAGCTTGCGCTTGGTGTCTTTAAGCTCAGCAAAACGCTCACGCAGTTTATCAATCTCTGCGTCAACGGCTTCGTCGTCAGTCTTTAGCGCAGGAACTTCAATATTGAAGGTAGCGAAATCTGGCAATGTGATCTCTGGACGGATATCAACTTCAGCAGTAAAATCGAAGCCTTTATCAGCGTCTACTTCAGTGATCTCAATGGCAGGCTGTCCTAGCGGAATAACCTCTGCCTCACGTAGTGCTTCCTCATAGCGGGCGCCAAGGCCATCATTGACGACCTGCTCCATAACAACATTGCGACCAAAGCGAGCCTCGATCAGCTGGCGAGGTGCCTTACCACGGCGGAAACCTGGAATGTTTACCTGCTGCGCCAGGCCTGCGTACGCCTGGTCAATTTCAGTCTTTAGATCCTCTACGGGGACCTCGACGGTGAGCTTGACGCGGGTGTCGCTCAGCTTCTCGACGGAACTCTTCACGAGTGACTCTCCTGGTATCTAGGAATTAATAGATTGTGCGGGGTTCATCTTAATAGAAAAACACCCTCACCCAGCAAGCCGGATGAGGGTGTTTTTGTCGGGACGACAGGATTTGAACCTGCGACCCCCTGCTCCCAAAGCAGGTGCGCTACCAAACTGCGCCACGTCCCGTTATCAAAGTACTAGCCACCTCAATGCCAGGCGACTGGGTACGGATCAATACTTTAGCCATAAACTACGCAAAAATAAAAATCGACCTGTTTACACAGGTCAAAAGGGTCAATTTTGCAACAACCCCAACGCTAATAACTGTTCTAATTCTCACTTCGCGGTTAGCCAACACTTTTAAGCAACCCTAAGCCCGCCTAGGTTTAAACCGAATAAATGAAGTTAAAAAATTCCATTACTTCTCTTGGTCACTCATTAATGACGCAATCACTATAAACAATGCGTTGAAAAACCGCTGCCAATAGAAAATAACTATTCGAAAGATCAGCAACAGTAACCAGTGCCAACTCCGACACTTTTAAGATCAAATATGTGGAACCGTCCCTAAATAGCTTCCCTAAAGAGCTCAGGCATACATCATCTAGAAAAATAAAAAAAACACCACCCGGAAACCGCATAATTTTACAATGCAATAAAACCAAATGGTGTTGAAATGGAGGGAATGACGGGAATCGAACCCGCGTCTTCAGCTTGGAAGGCTGAGGTATTAGCCACTATACGACATTCCCATGTGCGTTAAAGCGCTGCCGACAACTGTAGCGCAACTTACCTAAAGCACCAAATTACCTTTTCATTAGCAATTAATAGTTTTTTTAACTAACTTATTTGCATTGCACATCTGATTTAAAAGGCACCACAACCTCTTAAAACAAACACCCCCGCCTACCCCCTCTATCATCATCGGAGATATACCCACATATTTTTTTAATTATCGAAAATAACTTTTTCACCCCAGGGCAATATCCCACGATATGCGGACATTTCAACTATCAATAACAATCCCAAAAAATACAGCAAATATGCTTTTATCCACGGGTTTTCGTTTTCATTCAGACGCAACACTTCTATTTTATTATCGCCTACCCCACAAAAAACCGATTGCCACATAAAGCCATATACAATATTGCTTATGAATCCAAAGATTATCGACTCGCTCTCGGGTCGTGAACTCTGGACTGCAGTAGATTGCGCAAAGTTCTCTGGCACGGCGCGAGGTACTTTCACAAGTTATGCAGGACGAGGTCGCGCACCCGCCCCCGTCGCGAAGCTCCACGGGCTAACCCTATGGGACTCCGAGGCCATTATCGAGTGGACACATGCTCGCAAACGAGCGAAGATCGCCTCTGCGGCGAAAAATACAATCGATGCTTCCTCCGATAACAAGGTGTCTCACCCTGTCGATTAGCATATTTTCTGGTGTTTCACTACGGAAACACTGTTTCATCACTAAGCCCATTGGCGCACAGAGCAAGATTTAATTAAGCGCAAACTACTATCTAATACGTTCCTGCACGAATATCGTGTGGGAACTTTTCTTTTTATTGCTTCGTTATACGGAATACGAATATAAGATCGACTACTAAGTGCTAGGTGAATTATCGTGTCCGCTCTTCTTCTCATTGGCATTGTTGTTCTGGGCTTAGTTTTTATTGCCTCCCGTGCCAATAAAACCGGTACCTCTCAACACGCTATTAATAATCATGAAGATGCAATTGCTGATGCTCGCCGGTGGATCGACCGGCTAGGCTCTCAAGTGCTTACTATTACTGGAACCGATACTGCTTCTAGCCAAGCTATTGCCGATGCATCAGAGCGGTTTAATGCAGCCAGTGCGCAAATTTCTACTGCAACCACAGTTCGCCAAGCAGAACTTGCCCGAGAATCTGCACTCGAAGGCCTGCACTATATTAACGCCGCACGTGAAATCATGGGGTTACCTGCCGGCCCAGAATTACCGCCGCTGGAAGGACAGCGTCAGGCAGGCAAGGTCACAGAAACCCGCACTATTTCTCAAGATGGAAATACGCTCACAGTATCACCAGTAGCTACTGAAGCTACGCCTAACTATTATCCTGGCGGTATAGTTGCTGGTCGCCCGGTTCCGGCTGGTTGGTATTCTCGCCCCTGGTGGGCTGAAGCCATGAGTACCGGGCTATGGACTGCCGGTAGTGTTTTACTGTTTAGTTCGCTGTTTTCTGGAATGTCTGGTGTCGGTTACTCCGCTAATGCATGGCAAGCAGGCTACGCCGAATGCCTTGCCGATGCGGGAGGTGCCGATGCACTCGGTGCTAGCGATATAACAGATGCCGGTGGTGATGCTAGTGACGGTGGTTTCTTTGATTTTGGTGGTGACGGCGGTGGCTTTTTTGGCGGCGACGGTGGGCTTTTCGACGGTGGTTTCGACTTCGATTTCTAAGCACTTCAGTTACTGCCAAAACATAAATAAGCACTAAATAGATTAAAAGCCTCACTAAAAAATAGTGAGGCTTTATTTTTAATAAGTATTAATTTTCCCGAGGCAATTCTGGGGCAATTCCAGTGCGCTCATAATCAGCTAGAATATCGATACGGCGCTGGTGGCGTTCCTCGTTACTCCATGGTTGCTCAATAAAAGCATCCACTATCGCCAGAGCTTCTTCAGCGGAATGCATTCTGCCACCTAAGCCAATAAGCTGCGCGTTATTATGTTCTCTAGCTAGTCTTGCTGTTTCTGGCGACCAGGCTAGAGCACACCGGGCACCGGTTACTTTATTGGCCGCAATCTGCTCACCATTACCGGATCCACCAAGCACAATTCCCAATGAACCAGGATCATTAACTACTCGGCTAGCAGCTTCAATACAAAATGCTGGATAATCATCGTTGGCATCATAAATATGCGCACCGCAATCAATTACCTCATGTCCGAGACTCTTCAGATGCTCCGCAATAATATTCTTCGTCTCAAACCCTGCATGGTCTGCTCCAAGATAGATTCGCATGTTTTAAAGTCTATCGGATCTGCCCCGTTTATTACCCCTTTTAAAGTTAATCAAACCGTGGTGATTCGGTTCGGGAACGCTTCAATTCAAAGAAATGGGGGTAATTGCCGAGGGTTACTGAAGCGTCAAAAAGCTTTCCAGCCGCTTCACCTCGCGGAATACGGGTTAGTACCGGACCGAAAAATGCGGTATCGCCTAATTTAAGTACCGGCGTACCTACCTCATCCCCAACGGCATCCATTGCCCCCTGATGATACTGACGAAGCTGCTCATCCCACTGGCTAGTATTAGCGATTGCAGCATATTCACCTAACCCAAGTTGTGCTAATGAGGTAGCAATGACTTCGTCATATCCGCCAAAACCTTTTTGAGCACCCTTACCCTCATTATGAACCATGGTACCCATCACCGTATAAAGCTCATCAAGTTTTTCTGGATGCTCACTTGCAATCGCTGCGAAAACTCGTGCTGGCCCCCAATTAGCTTCCATTCGCTGCATATAACCAGGATCAAGATTGCGTCCTTGATTAAGAACGCTCAAACTCATTGGGATCCATTCGACTTCAATATCACGAACCTGCTCTACCTCTTTGATCCACCGGGAAGTTACCCAACAAAATGGGCACGATACATCAAACCAAAAGGATACTTTTTCAGTCATGTTGTTCTAACCTGCTCTCAGTTCTCTAGGAATAAAACCGCTATTTATGCCTTTTATTCCCAAGTGTATGTCAGAACACTGATCCCCGCAGGTAGTCTTAAACTATCCCCAAACTCATACAATTACTTTAAGACAAGGAGCTGCTATGTCTTCTACCAATCTCACTCGTATCGAGGCCGAACAACGTTCCCAACTCATCTTTGTTGACCACTACGACATCAGCATTGATCTCACCGCTGGCGAAACTGAATTTCCTTCCCTGACTACCGTGCGGTTTAGCGCGCTCAGCGACGGTGATACCTTTATTGATCTCCAGGCCAATCACATTTATGAAGTCTTGCTTGACGAGGTCAATATAACCGAATCCGCCGTACCTATGACCGAAGACGGACGCTATGACGAAACCCGCGGTATCTTATTACAAGGACTCAGCGCCGGCGAACACCTGCTTCGAGTCAACGCTGTGTGTGCTTACTCGCGTACCGGTCAAGGACTACACCGCTTTGTCGATCCCGTAGACAACGAAGTTTATCTTTATACTCAATTCGAAACTGCCGATGCCAAGCGTGTTTTTGCCTGCTTCGACCAACCAGATCTTAAAGCTACCTACAGCCTTAATATCATCGCCCCAACTGGATGGAAAGTAATTACCAACGCACCGCAAACGGTTATTGATCTCCCCGACGGGCAACAATTTAGCTCTCATATCGACTACCCATTATCAACCTATCTGGTCGCTATTTGTGCAGGCCGCTACCACGAAGTTTCTGATATATGGCAAGGAAAGCTAACTCACTATCCAGAAACTCCAGCCGATGAGCCCACTGAGTTAGAGATTCCACTATCTATCTTTTGCCGGCAGTCACTAGCTGAATGCCTCGATTCGGAAACTATTTTTACCGAAACTAAGCAGGGATTTGATTACTATCATGCGCACTTTGGTGTGGCTTATCCCTTTGGCAAATATGATCAGCTTTTTGTTCCTGAATTTAATGCTGGTGCTATGGAAAATGCTGGTTGTGTAACTTTCCGCGATGAATATGTTTTTACTTCCAAAGTGACAAAATCACGCTATGAGCGCCGATGCGACACTATTTTGCATGAAATGGCGCATATGTGGTTCGGGGATCTAGTTACTATGCGTTGGTGGGATGATCTCTGGCTTAATGAATCTTTTGCTACCTGGGGCGCGGCAATGAGCCAAGCTGAGGCTACTGAATACCATAACGCATGGGTCACTTTTGCTAACGTCGAAAAGTCTTGGGCTTATCAGCAAGATCAACTTTCTTCTACTCACCCGATTTCCACAGATGCTTCTGATATTGAAACAGTAGAACAAAACTTTGACGGCATTACCTATTCCAAAGGTGCCTCAGTGTTAAAGCAATTACAAGCCTATGTTGGCCGAGAAGAATTTTTTGCTGGTGTGCGCCGCCACTTTGCCCAACATGCTTTTGGCAATGCTACTTTCGCAGATCTACTTAATGCACTAGAGCAAGCTTCTGGACGTGATCTTTCGCAGTGGGCACAGCAATGGATTAAAACCACTGGCCTTAATACGCTTTCACCAAGTTTTACCATAGAAAATGGCGTATACACTGACTTTAAGGTAATACAATCCGGAGCCACACCTGGTGCCGGTGAGTTACGCACTCACCGGGTTGCTGTCGGTCTTTACTCATTAGTTGATGGCAAGGTTATCCGTACCCACCGCGCAGAAGTTGATATTACTAATGCCGCTACAGCAGTAACTGAATTTATTGGTGTCCCTGCTGCGCAACTAGTTATTGTCAACGATGAAGATCTCACCTACTGTGCACTTGGTCTTGACGATAACTCCATGGCCTTCCTCTTAGAAAATATTGATAAGATCGACGATCCCATGGCACGCACCCTATGTTGGTCTGCTGCTTGGGAAATGACTCGTAACCAAAAGTTACGTGCTCGCGACTTCCTAACGCTTGTTGCTCGTGGTGCGGGTACCGAAGATCAAATTATGGTGCTAGAACGTCTGCTAAGTCAAGTAACCACGGCAGTCAATTTCTATGCAGATAGACATTGGCTAGCTACAAAAGGTGAAGAACTGCTTGCACAAACTCTATTAGAGGCAGCACTTCATAGTGAACCAGGTTCAGATACTCAGTTAGCTTTTGTGCAAGCTCTTGCTAAGGTTGCCCTTAATGAAGAAGCCGCCGAAGCTTTTAAACAAATCTTGGCCGATAAACAGGTATTCCCAGGTATTCATATCGATGCCGATCTTAAGTGGTGGGCATTAACGGCACTTATTGCTGATGCGCAGTTTGAAGATCCACTAGCACGCATTGCTGAATTGCTTGCTAGTGATAATACTTCTTCTGGCCAGATGGCAGCATTACGTGCTCAGGCAGCTATTAATGCTGCTGAGAATAAGCGCGAAATTTTCAATCAGATTATGCACCAGACAGATTCCCTCAGTAACTTGGAATTACGACACAAGTTGGAGGGTTTAGACTTCACCCATTCTGATGATCTACTCCAAGAATTCACTAGCGAATACTTTGAGTGTGCCGCTCAGCTCTGGTCAAATGTTTCTAGCGATGTAGCAACAACTACTCTTAGTGGGGCTTTCCCATATTGGGACGCTAGCCCACAGATAGTGGAATTAGCTGCTGCATTCCTTGAGCAAAAAGATTTACCTCATGGTCTACGCCGGATTATCGCTGAAGGCAAAGATCGCGCTGAGCGTGGTCTAAAAAATCGTGCCTTCGACGGCAGCTAAAACAACGCCACCTTAATTAAAAGCAGCGAGGTTTTCAATAGCCTCGCTGCTTTTAGCTTTTCCTAGAAACTAAGACCTGCGTTGTTAAACCCAATAAAAATCTGCTTTTCGACGAAGTTACTCACCGCATCTCTTATCAAGTCGGTAAAAACTTATTCACCGTAGAATCGACATACGTATTTTTAAACATATGGTACGTTTTATGACCACCTAGGAGAATATAGTTGAATTTCTATGAAGAAGTTGGCGGCGAAGAAACTTTCCGAAAACTAGTACATCTCTTTTACCAGCGTATGCGCACTGATGATCTTATTGGACCGATGTATCCTGCCCATGATTGGGAAGGCGCTGAAGATCGGTTACGCTGGTTTCTTGCTCAGTATTGGGGTGGGCCACACACTTTTAGTGAAAATCGTGGACACCCTCGATTGCGAATGCGTCATCACCTTTTTGCTATTGGTGAAAAGGAAGCACATCGCTGGCTAGAAATTATGGATGCTGCCATTGAAGAAATTGATGAGCAAACCTTAGCGCCGGCATATCGTATGGCTATGAAAGAGCATATGCGTAAAGTCGCGTTCATGCTCATCAACCAGCCGGAATCACCAGCGCAATAATATGTACTAGCTAAACAAAAGTGGTAAACCCGTGCTACGGTACACAGAGCCAAAAGGCGCATCGAGTCGAGTCCACCGGCCAAGTACTGATACCCGCAGGTGACGTGGAATATCAGCGGGGGCACTAAACCCAGGGATAAGTCCTAATGCGGTACAGGTAAAAATCATTCGCATAGGAATATGGGCTTCTTGCCCATGACCATCAACGGTAATTACTTCTTGTTCCAATAAAGAACTAGGCGGGCCAAGCGGGCCAGAAAATTGTCTAGCTAAGGCCTGACCTTGTTCGGCAAGTTTGCTCACAACTGCAGTAGGAATATCGTCGAGAAGCTGATATCCACTAATCGGAGGCAATGCCCCTGGCCAGGAAGCAGCGAAAGTCTCTGACATATCACTGGCTCGGAATACTGTTCCAGTACTGCTCATAGTTCCGGTAACTCGGCGAGCGGCAATAGTCTGAAAAGGGGTGGTCACGAAAATATCCAGGCTGCCATCGCCTAAATCGCTTGCGCGAACCAACGCATTCTCATCTAAAACTAAAGCACGCTGAATTAACGAGCGCAGTCCCGATTGCCCACTGGTTATTTCAAGCATCAGCGAGGTAGCTGTCCGAGCATAACTTTGCGCTCCATATCAGTAATAGGACGCGGGCTGTGCATAACGGTATCAATAACCACCTGTACTGCTTCTAGAACAGCACAGCAATTATCTTCAACGTCGAAAAGTTCTTGGCTAGTAGTCAATGAAGTATTACCCACTTTGGTCACAGTGGTAACAACTTTAACTGAGGTGGTGTTTGGCAAAATAGCCCGGTCGTAGCTGATATCGATTTTGCGCACGAACATCGCGGGCACTTCTAAAGCACGTTCTTTAAATTCTTCATCACCAAAAATTTGCCGCGCTTCCTGGGCGATTTCAATATAACGAGCATTAGAGAGGTGGCCAAAACGGTCAAAATCAGACCACCGTAGCGGAATATGGGTTGTGTGCACAAGAAAAGTATCTTCAGCCATGAAAACATAGTCTAGCTAGTTTTTAGTATCCGTACCATCTAACAGATCATCAAAGCTCAAGGTATTGAGGAAGCGTTGGGCACGCTGTGTTCTTGGATGATCGAAAAAAGTACGCGGATTGCCTTTTTCTACAATATTCCCGGCATCCATAAATACAACTGTATCGGCAATGGCACGAGCAAAATCCATCTCGTGAGTCACAATTACCATGGTCATGCCTTCTTTTGCTAGTTTCAGAACGACATCAAGTACTTCACGAACAATTTCTGGATCTAGCGAAGCAGTAATCTCATCAAGCAAGAGCACTTGCGGATTCATCATTAATGCTCGCACAATAGCAACGCGTTGTTTTTGTCCACCAGACAACTCACGCGGATAAGATTTTTCTTTTCCGGCTAACCCCACCCGTGCTAAAAGCATGTGGGCACGCTGAGTAACTTCTTTTTTATTCGCTTTTTGAACGACTTTGGGGGCTAACAAAAGGTTATCGAGCACTGTCAAATGATTAAAAAGTTCATAGTTTTGAAAAACCATGCCAATATCTTGGCGAAGCTGCGTCCACTTAGTGTTTTTAGTTAGCGGCTCACCTCGAAAAATAATCTGCCCAGCCTGGATTTCTTCCAACCCATTGATACAACGCAGTAACGTAGATTTTCCACAGCCCGAAGGACCAATAATTGCTACCACTTCCCCAGCCAATACTTCCAAACTAACACCATCAAGTACAGTATTGTCGCCATAGCGTTTAACAACCGACTGCAATTCAATAAGGCTCATATAGCCCATTTCCTTTCCAAAAAACGAGCAATCATCGAGATGGGGTAACACATGAAAAAATAGGCAAAGAAAACAAAACCATAAATCCACAATGCAGCATCTGGATAATCGAATCTATGAGCATCAATAATCTGTTGTGCCACTTTAAGTACTTCCACAACCCCAATAAGCACTACTAAAGCAGTAGTCATAATCATACGATTGGTGAGATTAATGATGCCAGGCAGTAGGCGTCGAAAAGCTTGCGGGATAATAATACGGACATACACTTGCAGCTGTTTTAGCCCTAGTGCCTGTGCGCTTAAATACTGGTGACGTGGAATCGAAGTAATCGCTGAACGCACCAAATCCCCCATCTCCGCGGTTCCCCACAAAACAAAAACAATAACCGCCGCTGCTTCGCGTAATAAATTGATTCCAACGTAAGTAAGCTCAAAATAAACCAAAAACAGCAGTACTAACTGAGGCATAATACGCACAAACTCTAGGTATAACCGACAAATGAATCGGATAGCAGAGCTTTTCGATACCATCAGCACGCCCATAAACATGCCCAACCCAATGGAAATTGCCATTGCGATCAAAGCGATGCGTACTGAAGTCCACATACCTAGCAATAAACGTGAGAAATTATTTCCCTCAAAAATAAGTTCAAGCCCCATGGGCAGCATGACGCAGCCACCTTTCTATGCAACCAGACAATAAACTCGTCGGCAATAAAATGATGAGGTAGAAAACTACTAATAAAAAGAGTGCCTCGCGGGTGTCATAAGTAGAACCGATCTGCGATTTAGCCACATAAATTAAATCAGCAAGTGCAACTACGGAAACCACCGAAGTTTCTTTAATTAAAAAGATCACATTGGCAGTAATTCCGGGGGCCGCAATAGCAAGCGCCTGTGGGAAAACCACTGTGCGTAAACTTTGTGTCTGTGTCATACCCAAACTCAGTGCAGATTGGTTTTGGATACCATCGACTGCTTCTAACCCAGCACGCAAAGATTCCGCCATATAGCCACCGCCTAAAAAGGTCAGCCCAATAATTGCACAGGCTTCACTGCTTAATACGATCCCTAACTTGGGGAGCCCAAAATAAAGAAAGAAAAGCTGAACAATCAATGGCGTATTACGAGAAAACTCAATATAGATATTTACCAATTGCCACAGAATAGGAATACGAAGCTGCTTTATTACTGCGCACACGCTACCGAATACAAAAGCCAAGACAATACCGATAAACGCAGTACGTACAGTTGTCAGCGCCGCTTGAGCATACAGCGGAATTGAATCGTAAATAACGGAAAAATCCATAATACGTTAGGTCCCTATTATTAAAACTGACCTCGTTGTGCTACTTATCAACGTTTGTGTGTTGAGCCCGTTTATAAAAAGACGCAGCAACATAAAATAAGGCCAGAAAAACAAATAGGACAAACTAAAGCTGGCCGCCTTCAACTACTAGTTCATCAGGGTTAATTTGATCTCCATAAACAGGTTGGAGTGTTTTAGTAAAGTTTTTATGGAAAAAGTTCTCTTCACCTAAAACAATAAGTTCGTCATTAAGCCAATTCAATAAACTAGTATTTCCTTTAGCAACTGCGCCGGCAATGGTATCGACATTTCCCAAGGAAGTAATTGTTGTACTAAAGCCGTTGTTATTTTCCACCCAGGCAAGTGCCTCAGTGTTATCAGTTACCCATGCATCACCACGTCCGTCGGCAAGCGCATTAGTAGCTTCGGTGTATTGATCGTATTTTTGTAATTTAAGTTCCGGATACGTCGATTCCAAATACGTTTCCGCAGTAGTGCCCTTGACCACGATAATATTTTTACCAACAAGATCAGCTTCGTCGTTTATTGGTTTACTATCTGGCGAGACTAAGCCCAAAGATACCTTCATATAAGGCTGCGCAAAATCTACTTTTTCTGCACGTTGCGATGTTACCGTGAAATTAGCCAAAATCAAATCGACTTTATTGGTGCTTAAAAACTCCACACGGGAAGCAGCCTCAACTGGAACATAGGAGATAGCCACGTTTAAGTCTTGTCCAATACGATTGCCGTATTCGATATCATAACCAGCGTATTCACCAGAAGAATTAACGTAGCCAAAAGGCGATTTATCCGAAAAAACGCCGATAGTAATAAAACCAGAGTCTTGGATTTCCGCTACGCTTCGATAATTTTGGGCTCTAGAATCGGTCGAATTTGTAGCAGTCGAAGAGGAATCTGTAGCAGCACATGCGGTTACTAAGGCAGCTGCGATGAAAGTAGCAATAAACGCTTTCATTTTCATGGTTGTGCTTTCATGGTTGTTGGTTTGAGGTGATAAAACACTCGCCTCATGGGCTAACCGAACAAAACTAGCTTCCACTCAATACTTGGATGCCTACCGCAGGCTGGTATCCAACTAGTTAGTATTTAAGCCAAAATAACAGCAATAACAGCTTGCCAAATTGATGGATTTTTACTAGCAATGTTGCGTATAAGCACTGTAACAAAAATATGCACTAGTTTGACCGTTTTTAATGAACAGATCTGTCTATTTATTGCTAACTACACTGTTTAAAAGTGTCCATTTATACTGCTGAAAAGAGTTTTTTAACCCCACCACCCCAAAGAAATAAGCATAAAAAATTTTATTCAATACTGCTTGAATTACTGTTTTTATACTCAATACAGCCTAGAATCACTATTTCACCAATATTTTCAGTATGCGCAACGCACAAGTAACTACAAAAACAAAACCCGCCGCGATCTGCGACGGGTTTTATACTCCACTTAACTAGAACTAACCCTAGTGCTTAACTAACTACTATCTGCATTAGCTAGTTAAATAGTGTTTAGTTACCGGGTAAGTTTACGGTGTGTCACACGGCTTGGTCGTGCTGCATCAGGGCCAAGGCGCTCTACTTTGTTCTTTTCATAATCTTCGAAGTTGCCTTCATACCAGAACCACTGACCTTCAGCAATATTTCCTTCCCACGCCAGAATGTGAGTACAGGTACGATCCAAGAACCAACGATCGTGAGAAATCACCACAGCACAACCAGGGAATTTCTGTAATGCATTTTCTAACGAGCCTAAAGTTTCCACATCAAGGTCATTGGTTGGCTCATCAAGAAGAATCAGGTTACCGCCCTGTTTAAGGGTCAAAGCGAGGTTGAGACGGTTACGCTCACCGCCAGACAATACCTTTGATGGCTTCTGCTGATCCGGGCCTTTAAAACCAAACGCTGATAGATAGGCACGCGATGGCATCTCATTTTGGCCAACATGGATAAAATCCAGACCGTCAGAAACAACTTCCCATACTGTCTTTTCTGGATCAATGTTTTCGCGGTTCTGATCCACGTAGCTCAGTTGCACAGTCTGGCCAACCTTGACCTCACCAGCATCTGGTTGTTCTAGGCCAACAATTGTCTTGAACAAGGTGGACTTACCTACACCGTTAGGACCAATCACACCAACAATACCGTTTCGTGGCAAGGTGAAAGACAAGTCTTTGATAAGCACTCGCCCATCAAAGCCCTTTTCTAGATTGGTTACCTCAACAACTTGATTGCCCAAACGCGGCGGGGTAGGAATTTGAATTTCTTCAAAATCAAGCTTCTTATACTGCTCAGCCTCAGCAGCCATTTCCTCATACCGCTGCAGACGAGCCTTATTCTTTGCCTGACGTGCTTTAGCACCAGAACGTACCCATTCAAGTTCTTCCTTGAGTCGCTTTTGTAATTTCTGATCCTTCTTACCGGCAACTTCTAAACGCTGCGCCTTTGTCTCTAAATAAGTAGAGTAATTGCCTTCATAAGGATAAAGCTTTCCACGATCAACTTCGCAGATCCAACCAGCAACGTGATCAAGGAAGTAACGATCGTGAGTCACAGCAAGTACAGCACCAGGATATTTAGCTAAATGCTGCTCAAGCCATAGCACTGACTCTGCGTCAAGATGGTTGGTAGGCTCGTCGAGAAGCAATAAATCTGGCTCGGATAATAAGAGTTTTGCTAATGCAACACGACGACGTTCACCACCAGAAAGATTAGTTACTGGTGCATCAGAAGGTGGGCAGCGCAATGCCTCCATAGCCTGTTCGATCTTGGAATCCAATTCCCATGCATCGGCAGCATCAATTTTTTCCTGGAGCTCAGTCATTTCTTCCATAAGCTCATCGGTATAATTTGTCGCCATTTCTTCTGCGATTTGCTCATAGCGCTGACGAATCTGGAAAATCTCACCCATACCCTCTTCGACATTCTCGCGCACAGTCTTCTCCTCATTCAAAGGAGGCTCCTGCAAAAGAATACCCACGGTAGCACCTGGATCGAGGAATGCTTCACCATTCGATGGCTGATCAAGCCCGGCCATAATCTTCAAAATAGAAGACTTACCAGCACCGTTGGGGCCAACGACACCGATTTTTGCGCCTGGATAAAAAGCCATAGTGACATTGTCCAAAATGACTTTATCGCCAATAGCTTTGCGCACGTTCTTCATCGTGTAGATGAATTCGCCCACGTCTCACGTCTCCTTAAAATACAGCTCACAAGTTCGATGAAAAGCGTACATGATATTCGAAACTACTGCTAAAACGGTATACACCAAATAAACACCCACGGTTTTCAATTGTGAACAGCCGCACTGGTTTACCCCAGAATCATCAGTACATAGCACTGCTACTACACGTAATACGCATGCACTTTAAGGCATAAGCAATAATATAAATATCTGCCAAGCGTAAATAATTAGTTCATCCTAGTTAACTGTTAGCAGTACTTTTACTCTGCTAACAGCACAAATAAGACATACCTAGTTACACATCACAGTGCTAAAACGGTGCTTCTGCGTCTATAGCGGATAGTGCACCAACACCTACTACCGAAGTTTTATCCGTATAGTCTTTATCCCACAGCGGCTCAGCAGTATCAGAAAAACTTAACCCATCGTGAGCGACTTCATGTGTGCTACTTCGCCGTGATGCTAGCTCATAGCGAGTCATCTCCAAACCAACATAGTGAGCCCGAAGCTTTATTTTACTCATCGTTTTAGTGGGATCGTTCTTATCCATCCAACTATCGGTAGAAAGATGTCCCACACAAATAACGGGACGGCCTTTAATAAGATTCTTTTTTACATTCACGGCAAGATCACCCCAACACTCAACGTCGATAAAAAGCTGATCTGCATCAATCCACTGGCCTTCTTTAGTAGGAACTCTCCTAGAACAAGCTAACCGGAAATCTGCTTTAATGCCGTTTTCACTTAACTTTTTTAGCATGGGATTTTCTACCAAATTGCCAATGATCGTAGTTGGGGTATGCATAAGGGTCTCCTTGTACTTGAGCTAATAATAAGTTTCCATAGTGATTTATTGCCTTCAGCTACGCGTACCACCGCATACAGCCACTACTTTAAAATCTGTCGATGCGGTGTGCGTCGAAAAGCAAAAAACTAACGTCACAGCTAGTTTGTTAACACCTATTACTTATTGAACCCAGATAGAAAACAATAGGGAAGAACTTTACTTAAAAAGCCAAAAATCTGTGGAATCACAGCTTCCTCACAGAAAGTTATCCACAGGTTTCGACTTTTCTTAGCTATCCCCTTGTATCAAAACCCTCTTCATGATAGACAGACGTAGCGGTTGTCTCGCCACTATTCATTAAAGCGAGCATGCGATTATATTCATCCCAATCATCTTCATCGCCCGATTCAACCCTGGACTCATACTCTGCTTCCTGTGCCCGATCTTCGCGCAGCCATTGAATAAAAAGCGTTCCAAACACCACCACCAAAGGGAAAGAACCCGATGCCCACGCAATACCACCACCAACATTTTGATCGTGCATAAGATCAGGGTGCCATGGCAAATCAAGCTGGGCATAAAAATCATAAGCCAGCACTTCCGAAAGCTGCATAAGATAGACGCCAAAATACAAATGCACCGGCATAGAAAAGACAAGCCAGGCTAGACGCTTAATAACTGTATTGTGATAAGGCTTGGGATCTGAACTAATCATTTCCCAATAATAAAGATAACCAGATAATAAGAAAACCCAATTGGTTAATAAGTGACCAGCATGCTCAGAAACCATTACGTCGTACCACGGAGTGATATAAAGAATGTAAAAAACAAAGAGATACTGAACCGTATTAAATGCTGGATGCATAATCAACTTCAAAGTCTTGGAATTAACCAACATCTCTAGCCACTCATACATTCCAGGATTGTCTTCGCTACCTTTTTGCAAGGTTTCTAAAGCCAACGTAATTGGTGCTCCCAATACCAAAAAAACTGGAATCACCATGGAAAGCATCATATGAGCAACCATATGCATCGAGAACATCGCCGGCATATACAATCCAATGCCGTTGCTCATCCCCACTGCCAAGCTCAGCGAGCCAAGCATAAACCACAATGTGCGCTGCCATGGCCACGACTTATTGCTCTTTTTTAACTGATGTAACCCCCACAGATACAACGCAGCGATAACAATACCGAAGGTAGAAAACATAATGTCAAAGCGCCACGTTGTCCACACATTCCAAAAAGTTGGCGCCTTAGAAAGGGAATATCCCATCTCCAAAGCCATCGGCGAAAGATCAATATAACGCGGTGGCGGCGGGGGCGTTCGCCCCATTGATACCGCTACCCCAATAGTCGCGGCCATAATTATTACTTCAACAATAGCTACGCGGATAAACATTATTGGCTTATCGACGAGCCTCGGTATGGTTTTCTGACGGTGAATAAATCCGATCATCCCCAAAGCAATTGTTAGCACTAGCTTTGCTAACACAACACGCCCATAAGTAGTGGTTAAAAGATCAACCGGCAATACCCTAATTGCTGCATTAATCGTGCCAGAAATAGCCATGACGATAATAGAAATCAAAGCAATCTTTGAATAGCGGCGCACTGCCAAAGTCATATCTGGGCCGAGTCTGCGTCCATGAGCAATAAGACCAAGTAAACCGCCAACCCACATAAATGCGAAAAATAGGTGGAATAACAAAGAATTAGTGCCATAATCATGATCGCCACCAGCAGCCGAGTGTCCTTCTAAACCAAGAGGTAAGACCATGGCAAAAGATCCTGCTAACCACAGCGGTTGCCAAAGATAGGTTCGTCGTAACGCACTGCCTAAAGCAAAAAATATGGCAATAATAGCTGCGACTAGCCAAGCCTGTGCTGTAGCAACCTGACTAATTGCTACTTCCAAAGCCGCAAAATTAAGCGCGCTGCTTAACGGCTGACCAGAAATATCTGACAAAGTTAACGGAATCATTGCCATAGCAATAAGCGCATAGCAGATGATGGCCATAGTTCCGGTACGCGTTGCTATTGCCCCGTCAACGCTTAATGTGCGCATTTTCAATGGCGAAATATAAAAAGCTGCCGTCATAAATGATCCCACAGCCAGTGATGCCATCATCCACGCTGCCGCACGCACAAACGGAAGACCTGCGGTAGTAAGCACACCTGGATCTGGGATACCAAGCGCAGCGAGAGATTCGCCAAGAAAAGAAAAACCTAAAATCGCTGCTATTACACCCGCAACAGATACGAATAGAACATACAGAGGCCATGTAGAACGCACTCGGTTAATGGTTTCAGGCATGCCCCTTAGCTTATCCTTTAGCTCCTTGTCTCCCGAATTAATTGTGGTGTTAGTCAATACGATTCCCACCTTTTATGATTCTTACGCTAATGTTTATATGCACGTTCTGAACGCACTAGCCT
The DNA here is from genome assembly GCF_000980835.1 of Corynebacterium kutscheri. Classification (NCBI taxonomy): domain Bacteria; kingdom Bacillati; phylum Actinomycetota; class Actinomycetes; order Mycobacteriales; family Corynebacteriaceae; genus Corynebacterium; species Corynebacterium kutscheri. Next base: position 699,805 of record NZ_CP011312.1, on the reverse strand, counting down.
CCATAGCTCAGTGGATTAGAGCAGTGGGTTTCTACCCCATTGGTCGCGGGTTCGAATCCTGCTGGGGGCACTTTTTCTTTACCCTCTCCTACCAGAATAAACGCAGGTAGGAGAGGGTTTTCTTATTTTTTTCTTTTGTTGTCTGTTTCCATTTTTTTCCTGCGGTTTTCCGTCTTGTGTCGTGGAAATGTCGTGGAATTGTCATGGGATTTTCACCTCTTCATACAGCACTTTTACCACCTGCAAAAACTAAAAACGTGGCAACAACCGGAAACAAAAACAAATACACAGCAACACCCACCAACACTTGTCTAAACACCGCTACAGACGATAATTTAAATCAATAAGACATTGACAACAGCCTTTGCGGAACCACACCAGGCTGCTTCAAAGCCTGTCACCCCTCTAATCCTTTGACATAAGGCGAGAATAAATGTCTTGCGCTCTATATAAAGAGCACTCTCAAAAAAACGATACGGAAAAAACATGAATCATTCCCCTACAAAAAGAAAAACAAGCCAAGGCTTATTACATAGCCCATGGCTTGCTATACTCTTCACACTTCTTCTCATAGCAAGTCTTGTACCACTTGCTATCAACTTCTCTCATAGCGCAACAGCACAAGAAACAGCACTTTCCGAAACAACAGACAACCCCCTCGACACAGTAGAAGACACCACCGTTGCTGTAGACGACGCTACTGCTGGTGAGCTGCCATCTGATGACGCTGAAACCCAGCCTTCTGATCAGCTCCCCGTAGAGGAGGCAACAGCTACAGAAGATCCACAGGAAACACCCGATAACACAACTACAACAGACGAAGAACCATCACTTGTTGAACGGGTTGTAGAATTCTTCAAAGGTATTTTCGAACCAGCGGAAGAGAAAACCGCAGAAGAACAGAAAACCACAGTAGGAACATTTTCCCTCGAACAGAAAATCACAATCGATGGGAAATCTGTTAGCACTTATCCCATTCTTAAACCTATAACGGAAAGCTATAGCTTGATATGTGTAGGAAAGGCACCCACTGAAGTTACCCTAACTAACGATGACAATTATCAAAGCAATTCCTTCTCAGCAGGTACACAGTGCACCATCTATCCCCCTGGCGTTGCACCCAAGATCACAGGGTATACAGGAGCACACACTGTTACCGCAGATGGACACAGAACCGGCAATTCTGAAATTAACTTTACGATTGAGGCTGGTAAAGAAACCAAAATCACAATAAGATTCGACTACACAAGGCACGGACAACCACAGATGGATCCTGAAGGTGAATCCTCTTTCCTTGTCCACAAGCATGCCCAGGTTAGACTCGAAAATGGAAAAAATGTAAATAATCCCATCTTTCAAACAAAAAAGTTCAAGTTTACTTGGAAGTGCACTCCACCAAACGGTGGTAAAGAAATAAAAGGCTCCATCACCCTGATGGACACAAAAAACCAAAAGATTGAGTACATCCCTGAGGGTTCTTCTTGCACGGTTACCGAAGATCTCAACTCTGCGAAGATTCCAGGGTATACCCATAAAGTTCTTGTTAGCTTAAATAGTGCTGCACCTGAAGAATCACCCACCGGTACAACTACTTTTACAACCTCAAATGACGAACTGAGCACTGTTCTTCTGACAAACACTTATTCTCAAGACAAGAAACCTACGCCAACTTCATCGTCAATCGCGCCCCAGCCGGAAGCTAAAACTGCCGAATTCACTCTCGCTAAGATAGTGAAAAACGATGATGCCAAAGCCAAGCTAAAGGGACAACAGTTCACTTTCAAATGGGAATGCACCACCAACGGTGACCAGGAAAAGAGCATCAAAGAAGGCGAAGAAAAACTTATCGATGGCCAATCCAAAAAGATCACCGGGCTTCCGCTCAATTCTTCTTGTACGATCAAAGAAACCGATATCCCACAACTAGACGGCTATACCCACAGCTTGGAATGGTTGACTAACGAGGAGTCAAAGGGATCTGAGAATCCTTTTACGGTCACACCACGTGAAAAAGGGTCAGAAAATCCGCTCACTCTTACAGCCGTTAATACTTACACCAAGGATGAGCTTCCAAAACCTGAGATTAAGACAGGTAAATTCAGAGTCAAAAAACTCGCTTCAGGCCTTAAAGAAGACGGAAGCCGTGATTACGATAAGAAGTTCACTGAGCACGAATTTAAATTCACTTGGGAATGCACCCCACCAGAAGGCCAAGGAGAAAAACAAACCGGTGAAGCCAAAGTCAAGTCTGCCGGAGAATTTAGGAGTGATGAAATTCCGCTAGGATCCTCATGCACCGTTACTGAGGATGAGGCATTCTCCAAGATCGATGGATATACTCATAAACTCGTCGTTAATAACGAGAAAGTGACCCAAGAGGGGAACAAGTTTAGTTTTACTATTGATTCTCAGGTTATGTTTACTATCGATGTAAGCAATGACTACACCCCTGAAGGAAAACCTAAACCTAATACTGGTGGCTTCACTTTGAAAAAGCAGGTGGAAGGTCTTACCGATAAGAACAAGGAATTTGAGTTCACTTGGATCTGCAACGGTGACCTTGGAACACAAGCTGTTCGTGGCAAAGCTAAGCTCAAAGACGGTGCAACGTTTAAGGTTGAGAATCTACCGATTGATTCAACCTGTAGGCTTTCTGAAACTAACGCACCTATAGCTGGGTACAGCCATTCTTTGAGCTGGTCAACGAGTGACGGTAAAAAATCAACCGATCCCATTATTATGGTTGATCCTCGTGGTGCTAATAAGCCAGAGTTGGTTGTTACTGCGGTAAACAAATACACCCCTGTTGTTCCTCCAGTAACCCCGACAACTGAGACAACGACTAAGCCGGTTCCATCAACCACTTCAAAGCCAGTACCAACAACCACAGCTACTTCATCGTCGAAGACAACCACCCCAACACCAACCACCTCGTCTTCTGCTGCGCCAAAGCCTGGCACTGGCAGCTTCACCCTAGAGAAAAAAGTCGAAGGAACCCAAAGCCAAAAAGAATTTGATTTTGACTGGCGATGCACCGACGATGACAGTAAACTCACTGGCGGCACCACAAAGCTAAAAAATGGTGAGCGCTTTGTTGTTACCGATCTGCCACTGAACTCAACCTGTCGAGTTTTTGAAAGAGACCCCTCTATTGCAGGTTTTAAGCATTCATTAAAGTGGTTGACCAATGGTGAAGAAAAAGCATCCCAAAACGGCGTGGTACTTATCGACCCACGCAAAGCAGGTGAAAAAGAACTAGTTGTTACCGCTGTTAACACCTATACCAAGGATGATAAGCCAGCACCAACAACAACCTCGTCGTCGACAACTCGTCCAGTTCCGACAACCTCGGCAACGTCAAGCATGACACCAACAACGTCTGCTTCTAGCACCTCGTCAGCAACATCGACCTCATCGACTACTTCGTCGGTACAGCCAACCACGACGACTTCGTCTACTGAGCCGATTGTTCCAACCACAACCGGTAAGTTCCCGCCGATTATTCCAATCCCGATTCCTATTCCGGTTCCTCCGGCACCATTCCCACCAGCACCAGCACCAGCGCCTGCTCCTGCTCCTGCTCCTGCTCCTGCTCCGAATGGTGGAAACAATAGCCCTGCCCCAGGCGTGACCACCGCACCACACCACGGTGGCAACAACACTGCCCAGCCACAGCAGAACAACACCAAGAACACCACTAGTGCTGCTCCTGGCCAAGTAAATAAGGGCAAGGGTCTTGCTAACACTGGTGCTTCTGTTATCTGGTTAGTACTTGTAGCGGTTCTTCTTGCTGCAGTCGGTGGGGTTATTACTTACCGTGGTCGTGCGAATAAGAACAACTAGCCACATAAAACATGTGTGTTAGAGGTTAAAGAATAACCACGTAGGTGGCTTCCTTTATTCTTAATTTATGTTAAGAATAAAGGAAGCCACTTTTTTATATAGACATGTTTCCCATAGCAAAACGTGTCTATATGCGTTTTATGTTTATTTTGTTCGTGTTTTATTATCGTAATTTTTTGTGATACCTATTGGTGGTTTTTGCATTTTTATAAAACTAAGAATCTTAAAGTTTTTTAAAGTATTGTTTGTATACACGCTTAAGGAGAAATATACTCACCGAAAGCAGTGTAAAGATATCTAGTTTCCCTCAGGGACAATTAAGTATTGAAGCATTGATATCAACTTTTCTCTCAGAAAGTTAATTTTAGTAACCAAAAATCCCCTACGGTTACCCACTACCTTGATAAAAACATGCACGTGGTGGGTACGGAAAAAAGAATATGAATACATCAGTTATAAAACGCACCCTAGCCAAGGGTGTAACAAAGAATCCTTGGCTGGTAGTGCTTTTTTCCTTGCTTCTTATAGCAAGCTCTATTCCTCTTGTCACCCGCTATGCTCCTACTGCTTTAGGTCAAGCGGTGTGCACCGGCGGAAATTGGTCAAACGTTAAGTGGAAAAGCGATAGCCCAAATATTACAGATAGTAAGTATGTAGGCCCTAGTGGTTTCGCTGAAGTCGAATTCGAGTGGACAGCGAAAAAAGAAGCTAAAGCAGGCGATAAATTCGAGTTTGATCTCCCAGACCAACTTAAAGGTGTAGATACAGGCACTGTTTTTCTTCAAGACCACAAAGGGGAGATTGTTGCTACTGGTCAGTGGGATAATGAGAAAAAGAAATTCATTATTACCCTGACTGAATTCCAGGAACGTAACTTCGATGTTCATGGCAAAGCACATGTCGCTGTCACCTGGAACACCAGCAGCGCGTTTGATAGTAACCTCAATTTTTCAGGCTGCGGTAATGGGAGTCTTCCTGGCAAATTCGAAAAACGTGAGGGTGGAGAATTTCATGATGATTCTAAGATCGGCGAGTACCGCGGTTTTGATAATAAAAACAAGGTTCACACTATCCAATGGTCGGTAGGTATCGACCCTAAAAAACATAAAAACGAAGATAAAAGTGGACTAGTAACCGTTGAAGATACAGTTCCTGATGGCTGGAAGTTTGCCTGTGACGGTAAATACACTGATGGTTATGCACCTGTTTATGTTTCCTCCTTCATTAAAAATGGCCAAGGAACAATAGAATCAGTTCGCCACGCTATTTATTCTGCTCATGGTGCAGGTGGTGGCATGCGCTATGGCATTACAGGCGCAACTCAAAATGAGAATTATCAGCAAGGACATAATTATCAGTTAACCTGCAGCGAGAATAAAGTTTCTGCTACATTCCCTTACGGTCTGTCTGATCAAGCTGCTCCCGTTCTCACTTTAACGGCATACACAGATAAAAGGCCTATGCCAGGTAGCATTGTGACCAATAAAGCCATGATCGATAGCAAAGAAGTTCAAGGGCATGTTCGTTTCCCTAGCGCTGGTGGTTTAGGTTTTGGTGCTAAAGGTGGTTTCACTGTTGAGAAAAACGTTGTTGGAACCGAAGAGGATAAAAAGCAGGGTTATAAGTTCGATTACGAGTGTAAAAACCCTCAAGGCGAAGTTAAGAAAAATGGTTCTGTAACGGTTATGCATGATAGTTTTATGCATATCCAAGACTTGGATAAAGGCTGGAAATGTACTATCACAGAGAAGATTTCTGACGAGGTCAAAAAGGGTCGTAAGCTTACCGTATCCTGGATAGCTGTTAAACCAGGTGAAAAAATTGAAAGTGCTGGCTCTGCATCTCAGATCGAGTTTGAAGTTGATGAGAAATTTATTGAAGCTATCCATGTTGTTGTGACCAACAAGTTCGAAGAACCAACCGGAAGCTTTGCTCTGGGCAAGATAGCACTCGTTACTGATAATGCTAAAGCTGAAGAATTCCGTAACGCGGTCAAAGACAAAAAGTTTAAGCTTAACTACGTCTGTACCCCACCTAACGTCGACGGGCAACAGGCAGAAAAGAAACAAGGTACAGTCGAACTTTCACCTGGACAATTCAGTCCCCGGGTGTCTGGATTACCTATTGGTACCCAATGCACAGTAACTGAAGATAAAACCGACCTCAATGTTGAAGGCTACAGCTACGAAAAATTAGAATGGGAACAAAACAACGAAGCTGGTAATAGCAAAACTCCGGACAATAACGGTTATACGTTTACCATTACTAAGGCCGACTTCAATGGTCTTTTTGGCGCTTATAATACATATAAGCCCGTTGAACCAAACCCTGAGCCTGAAAAGGGTAAGTTTAAGGTCACCAAGACCACTACACTTATCCATGAAGACAACACAGCTAGCTTTGATGAAAAGCTGAGTGCGCATGAATTCAAGTTCACCTGGGAATGCACCCCACCAGAAGGCCAAGGAGATAAACAAACTGGTGACTTCATGGTCAAGCACAAGGGTGAATTTGAAAGTCAAGAGTTTCCAGTAGGAACCAGCTGTACTGTTACCGAGACGGAAGAATCGGCCAAGGTTAATGGATTTACCCATGAACTTCGCGTTGATGGAGAAAAAGTAAAACAAGAGGGGAACAGGTTTAGTTTCACTATTGGTTCTGAAACTCTGTTAACTATTCAGGCACGAAATGAATACACTCCAGTTAAAAAGCCTGGACCTGAGTTGGGTCAGTTTACACTGGTTAAAGAAGTGAAAGATGCTGATGCGCGAGCTCAACTAAAAGGTAAGAAGTTTACTTTCGAATGGGAGTGCATTACTGATGACGGTGAGCCTTCCAAGACGGGTCGAGTAGAACTCGGTAATGGTCAAGGTTCTCTTATTAGCGGTCTGCCACTGAATTCATCCTGCACGATCAAAGAAACCGGTGTTGAGAAACTAGATGGTTACACTCATACTTTGAAGTGGTTAATCAATGGTGAACCAAAGTCTGAGGATCCGATTAAGGTAACACCACGTAAGCAGTCTGATGATCCTTTGATTGTTACTGCGATAAACAAATACACCCCTGAAGAAAAACCTCAACCTGAAACTGGTGGCTTCACTTTGAAGAAGCAGGTTGAAGGTCTTACCGATAAGAACAAGGAATTTGAATTCAGCTGGGTTTGTCGTGGCGATCATGGAACAGAACCTGTTCGTGGTACCGCTAAGCTTAAAGACGGTGCAATGATTAAGGTTGAGAATCTACCGATTGATTCGACCTGTGAAGTTGCTGAAACTAACGCTTCTGTGGATGGCTATGAGCACGTATTACGGTGGTTAGCAAGTAACGGAAGAGAATCCATTGATGATACGATCCTGGTTGATCCTCGTAGTGTGAATAAGCCAGAATTGGTTGTTACTGCGGTAAATAAGTACACTCCTGTTGTTCCTCCGGTTCCACCAACTACGGAGACAACAACGACAACAGAGCCGGCACCGACTACTTCGTCGTCAACACCGACCACGGAACCGACACCAACAACAGAGACGACTACAACAACGCAGCCTGCTCCAACCACGTCGTCGTCAACCCCAACTACAGAACCTGCACCAACAACGCAGCCGACTACCGAACCGGTACCGACTACTTCGTCATCTACTCCAACGACGCAGCCTGCTCCAACCACCACGTCGACCACGAAACCAGTCCCGACTACGTCTTCATCAACACCGACTTCAACTAGCTCAACATCGACACCAATCACGACAACGTCGACTACAACTACCACTACGACGGAGCCTATTAACCCAACGACTACGCATCGGATTCCACCGATTGTTCCAATCCCGATTCCGATTCCTATCCCACCAGCACCACAACCACCAATGCCAGTACCTTCGGTAACTGCGACTACCCCACAGGTAGCACCACCAACAACTCAGTCGTTGGTGACACCGAAACCAGGTACAGATAAACCAGGCAAGGGTCTTGCTAATACTGGTGCTTCTGTTATCTGGTTAGCTTTTGTAGCGGTTCTTCTTGCTGCAGTCGGTGGGTTTATTACCTATCGTGGGCGTAACGCTAAAAATAGTTAACACATACCATGTGTTAGGTTATAGCTAGTGCATATAAAAATATCCCCTCTTTTCTCTAGGTGTTATAGCGGGTAAGAAAAGAGGGGTATTTTTATACTTTCAACAGTTCTTTAATCTCATCTATGTTGCCAGCATCGGTTAAACACTAGTCTTTGTGTGTTATCAATCGTCATTACGTTTACCTATTGTCCCCCTGGGTTGAGCTCTTAGTGATTGCATCAGGACCTCTGACTGCCAAATACCCCAGGGTGAAACATACAATCACACACTTTTAGCCCATAACAACAAAAACTCTTACGATCCCATGTAAAGGAACCGTAAGAGCAGCAAAAATAAAAAACCAGAGTCAGTGACCAAAACTATCACAAACTGGTACGAGTTTAATCAGATAGAGTCTGAGCTATCACTACCATACTTTGATTCATAAAGCTTATTCTGAGCCTCATCTGCTAAGGACTTAAAATAATCCGCTTTATCCTGATGACGACCACGTGCCTCATAAATAGCGTGATTCAAAGACATCGTAGTGTAATACTGGCACAGGGAACGCTGCTCCTCACCAAACTCAAAAACGCATGACTCAACACCACCACGCCAGTATTTTGAAAAATTGCGTTGAAGATGCTCTCCGTATTCCTCAGGAGAATAATATGCCTGCGCTGAAGCAATCGCAGCTGTGGAACCTGCCATCATGATGACGCTAGCGATAGCTAGGCTAATTTTACGAAGTTTCATAAGAGAAATCCCCTAGGTCGAAAAACAGGATAGGTACATGTTCCGGTAGGAACAATACGAAACAATACAATACTTTCCATGAAAACTAAATTTTCACTGAGAGAACCATAATAGGGGGTTAAAGATAAAATTCAACACAGTTATTGACATATGCAACCATTAAAATACCCTCTTGGTTACAGTTACATCCTATTGACCACCTGCTATTATAGGCAGTGACGCTGCGACGAGGTAACGTTCATGTCACAAAAACAATGTCCGGAAAGTAATCTGACTAATTATTTTCCAGGCTTTTCCTTTTCCCTTTACAGGTTCCTTGTCAACCCTGATCCCACTCCATAAAAAAACTCTTATGATCCCATATAAAGGAACCGTAAGAGTATGAATAATAAGCATCAAAAATGGTAGCCGAAACCACAAAAAAGAGGCACTAATTTAATTCTTTTTCCCAGGGTACTTGGTGTCAAAAAGTTTAACCGCCACTTCCTCCGCCAAGCCTTTAAAGTAGGCAGCTTTTTTAAGATCCTTCCGTTGGATATGAATCTTATAATTCATATCCAACGTGACGTAGCGCCCACAAAGATCACGCTGATTCTCACCGTACACAAGAACACATCGATCAAACTCCTCTTTCCATCGTGGGAAAAAATTCTCCAAAGGAATCGTTTCCCATGTCTGTGAATCCCATGCCCCTGAATTCCATTCCTCTGAATCCCATGTCTGCGAATCCCACACCTCACATGCTGGGGCAACTGCAGCCGTAGAACCTGTCATTACAATGGCGCTAGCGATAACTAGGCTAATTTTGCGAATCTTCAAAAGAAAACCGTCCTTAACCAAAAGTAGGAAAATAGAAAGTAAATGTCCAAATATGAACAATACGAAAGATTACAACATCTTAAATAAAAACTAAAATTTTCCTAAGAAAAATATAATAAATAACTAAAGATGAAATTTTAACTTTTATTAACTGAATAACCATCAAAAATAAAACCTCTTCCGCAGACTAAAAGCATTCCTTCTCCAAGGTATAAATGAACTGCTCCTTGTTAATTGGACTAAGAAAACAAATACTAACGAACAGGAAGTATCCCTGTGAGTAAACGAAGCTCATTAAGCAAAAAATCAGCGAAACCAGCTTGTTGAATTATTTGAACAAGGTATGGGTTATAAAGAAGCAGAACACCATATCGGGCTAGCCCTAATCCGGTACGAGTACTTGAATATCGGTTCAAACTTCATGGCAGACTATGTTTTGTGGAAAAACCAACTAAGCAGCGATATTCCTTCGATGTAAAGAAGGAAGTTGTTGATCGTTTCAACTCTGGCAAGTTCAAAAATGGAGCTTGCCCGTGAATTCGGTTTGTCATCACCCCAACTCGTTGCCGATTGGGCGCAGGTGTGGCCTAAAGGTAGTGATAAAGCGCTACGTCCAAAGCCGAAGGGATGCTGCGAAAGGCAGTAAGCCTGCGAAGCTGTTGACAGAGCAAGACAAACTTCGTCGTGAAGTAGCGAAACTGCGTGCGGAAAACACCTACTTAAAAAATGCGGAACTTAAATCTAAGGTTCGGCTTAAAAAGAAATATAACTCGTACAAAGGTACTATCAGCGGTACTATCAGCCACATTGCGAAAAATGCGTTGGATCGGAAAAATTAACCCTGATAAGCCAAACATGGTGTGGGTCAGTGATATTCAGTCCATGTCACATAAGGGTGACTGCTATGACAATGTGGCTATGGAGATTTTTCTTCGGGCATCTGAAAACCGAAATGTATCACAGCGAATACTTCGCCAGATTGCGGTCCAACCAAGTTCACGCCGAGAATTTTGTCAGTATGCTCATCGACGATAGCCTTCCATAAACCATGCTGAACGCGCATTGCCTTTGCCCTAGGGATAGCATTAGCCGGTATTTTTGCTATGCGCACCGCTAATCCAGATTCAACAGCTTCTTTTTCTGAAAGACCAATGCGTGCTAATTCCACAGCGGTAAACACTGCATAAGGAATGTTCCTACCAGTGGTTGACCTAAACTGTGTGTCTTCGTCATCGAATTGAGCTCGGATAACTCGGAAATCATGCCAGGAGGCATGAGTAAACATTGGTGTATCTGCACTATCCCCGGCTGCCCACACACCATCTGCACTGGTACGCTGATACTGATCAACGATAATCATCCCACGATCATCTACGTCGATTCCTGCCGCTTCGAGGCCAACTTGATCTGTATTGGGGACTCGCCCTGTGGCCACAAGGAGTGCAGCAGAATGTACCTGCGTTCCATCACTTAAATGTACTGATACTGAATCAGCAGCTTCGCCAACGTGTCCGGTAACTTTTTCAGCACGCACAGAATATAAAATTTGTACGCCGGAATCTTTCAGACCCGCGGCAACCTCAGCAGCTGCATCAGCATCTTCTCGCGGAAAAATATGCTCAGTGTCTGCAATCAGGGTAACTTTGCTGCCAAAATCCGCCATGATTTGGGCAAATTCGACACCAATATACCCGCCCCCAATAATGGTGAGGGTTTCTGGAATTCTTTCTAACCTTAAAATATCTTCAGAAGTCCAGGCACCGGAGTCTGCTAGTCCGTCGATTGGTGGAAGCAATGGGCGCGATCCCAGGTTTACTAGAATTCGATCAGCGGTAATGGTGCGACTATTCCCGTCTTCAGTAGCTACTTCCACGGTTTTATCAGCAATAAATTGTGCTTCACCCCGAATGAAATCAAGACCAGGTGCAGAAAACATTTTTTCATGTGCATCCACCATTGCGTCGACAATGCCTTCTTTATGTGCACGCAAGGCACTAAGGTTTATCGTTGCGTCTTGGGTACCGGATACCCCAAAAAGAGAGTCGGTTCGCGCGTCACGAATCCACCGCGCAGATGCAACTAAGGATTTTGTTGGAATACAAGCGACATTAATACAGGTTCCGCCAACGTACTGACGCTCCACCATAGCCAGATTCTAGCCCTTTTTAGCTTGAGCCATAGCTAGGGATTTACCGGCTTTACCGCCACCAACAACAAGCAAATCAAAATGTTCCATTATTACCTCTTTGTTTAATTAAGTCCCACAGAAAGACAAGCTGCTTATTTCTGCTACAGAAAACACGCATCTTAAAAAATCCTGGTATAAAAAATCTTCTGACAGCAATTAAAACTTGTTTTCTATGTCTTATACTTCTCAATTTGTTAAAAATTAAGGCAGCGGCATAAATAATCACATATGTGCAGCGGCATAAATAATCACATATGTGCAGCGGCATAAATAATCACATATGTTTAGCCGATATTTTTCGACTATTGCCTTATCAAACACAGTATTTATTTGGTATTTATCTGGTTGTACTGCGCTAGTAATTTTCAATGTGGCATTACATTTGTTTTAGCTATAAACAAATAGGTATCACTAGAGGATTTCTTCGAGCCATAACTGGTGCAGCCGATAATCTCCTACTTGCTCTGGATGGAAACTTAAACCCAATATTTTGTCCTGCTTTACTCCAACAATTCTGCCGTCTATCTTGGCAATAACATCTATCCCGGCACCAACACTGATTACCTCCGGTGCCCGAATAAAGGTAGGTCGCATGGTTACCCCTAACACCTCAAGATCGTGCTCAAAAGAATTGCGTTGATTACCAAAAGCGTTTCGACGCACCACCATATCCACCACCGCCAAATTTTTCTGCCCTGGTGCCGGATTATCCAGCTTAGTAGCAAGCAAAATTAACCCAGCACAGGTAGCAAATACCGGTAGTCCGTCGTTAATTAGTTTTTGTAGTGGATTAAAAAGTCCTAGTTGTTCAGCAAGTTTTGCCATCACACTAGATTCACCACCCGGAAGAACAAGCCCGTCTAGTCCAGCTAGATCAGCTGGGGTACGTACCCGGTGCGTTGATACCGATAGTCGATGGAATATATGTTCATGTTCTTCAATTCCACCTTGTAGGCCAAGAATGCCAATAAGCATTTACCAACCACGCTGAGCGAGTCGGTGTGGAACAGCAACATCAGCAACATTGATTCCCACCATGGCTTCGCCAAGGCCACGACTGATTTCAGCCAGGCTGCGTGGATCGTCGAAAAGCGTTGCTGCTTTAACAATTGCTGCGGCACGGGCAACTGGGTTACCAGATTTAAAAATTCCGGAACCAACAAAAACGCCTTCAGCTCCCATTTGTCGTACCAAGGCTGCGTCAGCAGGTGTTGCTACCCCGCCGGCAACAAAAAGTGGTACTGGTAATTTTTTGGTATGAGCTACTTCGGCAACTAAATCATAGGGGGCACCGATTTCTTTTGCTGCGACAAAAAGCTCTTCTTCTGCCATGCTGCTTAGCTTGTTTATTTCACCGCGGATAGTACGCAAATGGCGAACAGCTTCAGAAACATCACCGGTGCCAGCTTCGCCTTTGGAGCGAATCATAGCAGCGCCTTCGGTAATACGTCGCAAAGCTTCCCCTAAATTGGTAGCACCGCAAACAAAAGGCACCTCAAAATCCCATTTATTGATGTGGTGTGTGTAATCAGCAGGACTGAGCACCTCAGATTCATCGATAAAATCAACGCCTAGTTCGGCTAAAATCTGTGCCTCCACAAAGTGACCAATGCGAGCTTTTGCCATAACCGGGATAGATACGGCATTAACAATTCCTTCAATCAGATCGGGATCGCTCATACGTGCTACACCACCTTGAGCGCGAATATCAGCGGGTACTCGTTCCAAGGCCATCACAGCACTAGCACCTGCGTCTTCGGCAATTTTGGCTTGCTCAGGTGTCACCACATCCATAATGACACCATTTTTAAGCATTTCAGCTAGTCCACGTCGGACTTGAGTGGTTGCAGTAGCACCAGAAGAAACCGCACTGGTAGAAGAGGCATAAAAATCAGTAGAAAAAGTGTCTTGAGTCATGCCAACTATGCTGCCAAAGAAAAAGTGGTTCATAAAAGATCCAAACTATAGGCAATTGCACTAGTCCACTTTAAATTGTTTTGTGTCATACTCGCATCATGCGCCCTGATCTTGTTGCCGAACTTCCGATTGTTTATTTCCCAGAAAGTCCGCTACGTATTCCTGCACAAATTTGTGAACAAATACGCGGCTTAGTTACTCAAGGTTTGCTTAGCCCCGGCGATCATCTGCCTTCTTCACGGTCTCTAGCAGCACAATTAGGTGTTTCGCGAGGCAGTGTTGTCACTGCTTATGACCAACTTCTAGCCGAAGGATACATCATTACCGCGCATGGTTCGGGTAGTCAGATTAATCCGCAACTTTTAAGTGTTACCCCAGGTACTACACCTATCTCAACGATTCCTGAAAATCCCAAAAATACGCTCATTTCGCTTTCGCCGGGAATGCCAGACATCACAAAAATTGTTGATTCCTCGTGGCGTAGCGCTTGGCGGGAAGCTGCTACTGATCCCAGCACGTGTCCATTACTTGGCGATAATCAACTGCGCTACGAGATAGCAGAACATGTCCGTCACATGCGTGGGGTACTTATTGATCCCGCCCAAGTCATCATTACCGCCGGAGCTAGAGAGGGGCTTTCGCTCATCCTAACTTGCCTAGGTAGAAACACAATTGTGGGATTAGAATCACCTGGATATCCAGGGTTACGCGGAATACCTTATGCATTAGGACACAAAATTATTGATATCCCCACCACGAGGCAAGGGATTGACGTCGATAAGCTTGATCCACATATTGATGTTGCAGTACTGACCCCAAGCCACCAGTATCCACAAGGCGGTAGTCTTAGCGCACAAACTCGCACACAGTTAGCACAATGGGCAGCACGTACAAATACGTGGCTGGTAGAAGATGATTTCGACTCCGAGCTGCGTTATACCGGTCAACCGCTTCCCTCTTTAGCTACGATTGCTCCTGAACGCACTATTTTGCTTGGTACCTTTTCCACACTACTAAGCCCTGGATTATCGTGTGGTTTTATTATTGTTCCGCCGTTATTGCTGCAACAACTTTCTACCCACCGACAAACACTAGGCCAACCAGTATCAGCAATTACACAGCGTGCACTTTCCTATTATCTTCACCAAGGAGCATTACGACGGCGCACCCAACGGCTCCGCAGAATTTACCGCCGCCGCAGGGATATGGTGGTTTCACTTTTAGGATCATTAGAAAACACCACGTTATTACCTATTAGTGGCGGTTTGCATGCTGTGTTGCTGTGCAATAGTCAACACGTAATTAACTATTGTGCACAAGCAGGTTTTCAGCTCACTGCGCTGGAAGACTATTGGGGTGGTACTAATTTCAAAGAGCGCGTTGATGGAATTGTCTTTGGTTTTGGGCTTCACGACGATCTCACCTTAACGCGCGCACTGGAAGCTATCCGAGATGCGGTAACCGGCTAAGATGAGCACAGATAAAGATCCCCTAGCTAAGGAGCCTTAATATGTCATTACCTATCCCCCGCGCTGATTCTCGCGCGCTAATCACCGGTGCGAGTCAAGGTATTGGCATGGCAATGGCTAAAGATCTAGCAAAAATGGGCTATCACCTTATCTTGGTGGCGCGTCGGCAAGATATTCTTTCTGATTTAGCCCAACAATTGGAACAAGATTACAAAGTTACGGTCGAAGTTTTCCCTTGTGATTTAGCTGATGCTGAGCAACGTGGTGAACTTATCGAAGCCATTAACAAGCGAGAAATTAATATTTTGGTTAATTCTGCTGGTATTGCTAGCTTCGGACCTTTTATTAATCAGGACTGGACATATGAGTCCATGCAATTTGAACTTAATGCTCGTGCAGTTTTTGAATTAACTCATGCAGTACTTCCGGGAATGATCGAACGTAAAGAAGGCGCTATTTGTAATGTTGGTTCTGCCGCTGGCAATGTACCAATTCCTAATAATGCTACCTATGTGTTCACCAAAGCCGGAGTCAATTCCTTTACTGAAGCACTGCACTACGAACTGAAAAAAACTGGCGTAAGTTGTACTCTGCTCGCACCAGGCCCTGTGCGGGAAGCAGTTACACCTGCTGATAAGCAATCGGTAGTTGATAAGGCAGTACCTGATTTCTTATGGACTACCTACGAATCATGCTCCGCTGAAACCCTTGCTGCCATGGCAAGAAATCAGCGCCGCGTAGTTCCAGGGCCGTTATCTAAAGCTATGAACGTTATTTCAGCTGTTGCCCCAACCGCCGTACTTTCTCCGGTCATGGGTTGGTTTTATAAAAAGATGGGATAAAAATGACCGAGACAAACACTGAGAAAAACACAGCCAAAAATGATCGTTTGGTCTGGATTGATCTGGAGATGACCGGGCTTGATATTCATCGTCACCGCATCGTAGAAATAGCTGCCGTAGTTACCGATGCCGATCTTAATATTATTGGCGAAGGCCTTGACTTAGTTATTCATGTCAGCGAAGAAGAACTTGCTGAAATGGATAATTTTGTTACCGATATGCATACTTCTTCTGGGCTTATCGACGAAATACGTGCTAGCTCTCTAGCTCTTCAGGAAGCCGAAGATGCTGTTCTGGCACTTATTGAAAAACATTGTGATCCAGCGCATCCAGCACCGTTAGCGGGCAATTCAATTGCTACCGATCGGTCTTTTATCCGCGAATATATGCCTCGCCTAGATCAAGCATTGCACTACCGAATGGTAGATGTTAGCTCCTTAAAAGAGTTGGCTCGAAGGTGGCAGCCACAGGTTTATTATCATCAACCCGAAAAAGGTCTTGCTCACCGAGCATTGGCCGATATCATTGAAAGTATTCGTGAGCTTGCCTATTACCGTCAAGCTATGTTGATTGCCGAGCCAACAGCTGAGGATTGCGCTGCTGCTAAAGCTTGCGCCATCGCTTCTTACCAGCAGTTTTTGTAATTATTCTAAGTTAAGCTAATATGGTTTTCGCTGCTTAAGCAGTGATGGTGGCTGTAGTTCAGCTGGTAGAGCACTAGGTTGTGATCCTAGGTGTCGCGGGTTCGAGCCCCGTCAGCCACCCCTAGAATAGCCCCTGGTCTTAACTTTTAAGGCCAGGGGTTTTCCGTATTAAGAGCTAGTAGGCACAACATTTTACCCAGCAGTGTTGTACTTCCAGCTGAGCAAATCGAAAACACAAATATTGTGTGTAACAATATTGACCATGTCTAAAAAATCGGCAACCGCAACCACGGTTAATAATCACCGTGGCGAGAGCATCCGATTCATCCCGGTACAAAATTCCTTGTACCCATGGTTGGTCGTGTTGTTTGTCGTCACATTTATTCTTTCCAATATCAACGCGACAAAAGGCGTCCAACTCGGTCCACTCATTACTGACGGCGCTTTCTTCCTCTTCCCACTTGCTTATATTGTCGGCGATGTTCTTGCCGAGTGCTATGGTTTTAAATCTACTCGGCATGCCATTTATACAGGATTCTCCATGGCACTGCTCACTGTTATTACTTTTGGCATTGCTATTTGGCTTCCTGCCGCCGATTTCTATACTGGCCAAGAAGCCTTTGCCGCCACCTTGGGGCTAGTACCGCAAATTGTTGCTGCTTCTTTAGCTGGCTATTTAGTCGGTCAGCTGCTTAATGCTTGGATGCTTACTACCATGAAGCGTCGCAGTGGAGAGAAAAAACTATCACTTCGCCTTATTGCTTCGACGGTTGTTGGTGAATTTGGCGACACACTTATTTTCTGCGCTATTGCAGCTTCTGTTATTGGCATTAATTCCACAGCAGCATTTATTAACTATGTTGTGGTTGGTTTTTTATGGAAAACACTTATTGAGGTACTCCTGCTTCCAATTACTACCCAAGTTATTAAATGGGTAAAAAATCGCGAGGATTACCATGTACTGCCTAGTACTGGCGTAGAAACCATATAAGTGATACTGCTACAAAAAGTATTGCTTACACTCAAACTATAGAATTTTTAAACCATGATCGATGCCAAGTTTCACATCGCACTGCCTACCGCTTTTTACGAAGATGAGTCTCTAAATATCGAAGCAACTCTGGCACATGCAGATTTCTGCCTTTCACAGGGGGTGGAATCTGTACTGCTGTGTGGCTCTACCGGAGAACAACATTGCCTAGAGGTAGCAGAAAAAATCGCACTCATTGATGCCATCGATAAGCATCCTTTTGTCGAAAATACACAAATTATTTTTGGCATCGCTGACATTCGCCTTCATAATGCGCTGACTGTGGCTCAACGGATTGCTCAATCACCTCATATTGACGCAGTTTTACTTGGTTTTCCACCATATATTCGCCCCACTCAGGATGAAGCACTGCGCTATGCTTCAGCAATTCTTACAGCAGCCAATAAGCCAGCGATTATTTACAATAATCCAGTGCGCACCGGCTTTGATGCTAACGCTGAAACGCTAGCTAGACTCTGTTTACTTCCCGACGTAATTGGGATTAAAGATCCTGGTGGAGCACCTAAAATTGCTGAGCTCAACACCCGGTTAGCTCCTTTTAAACCACTTTATTTTGCCGGCGGGGAGATCGACTTACCTACTCGCATTGCCGATGGGTACAACGGTTTATCCTCAATTGTGGGCAATCTAGCCCCACACCAAACCAAAGCGTGGTTTGAGGCACTAAAAAAGGACTTGCCGGAAAAAGACGAGCTTAATAAAGAAATCCAGCCGCTTATTCACCGGATTTTTAGTGACTCCCCGCTTCCAGCAATTAAAGACCATATTACCCGGCATGAAGAAATCCCTATGGGAGTCTGCCGATCACCACTTGGCATGTACTAGGGCAATTTCACTGCCACTACTTTTGCTTATCGACGCCAAAACGGGCAGCTACTCTTTAAGCAGTAGCCGCCCGTTTTTAATCGTCGTAACGCAATAAGACGGTATTCAACCTAAAAACTAGTGTTTCCGGCTTTCCAGGTTTCCCAATCAATATTCCAATCGCCTAAACCATCCACACCAGATAAAACACCGCCAATGGTATTTTGTACCGTCACAATATCACCACGCTTGACTACATCCTGAAACCATTTAGCATTTTCAGTAGTGACATTAATACAGCCATGGGACACATTGGCAACCCCTTGCGAACCTACCGACCAGGGTGCGGCGTGAACATAAATCCCGGAATAAGACATTTGGGTCGCATATTTAACATCAGTACGGTACCCACCTGCATCCAATGCCAAGCCATAAGTAGTAGAATCCATGACTAAAGATTCATATTGATCACCAATAATATAAACGCCATTCGGCGTTGGGTTCTGATTTGAGCCCAAGGATACCGGCATAGTTTTGAGTAGGTCACCATTTTTGTACACACTCATCTGTTTAGTGGCATCATCAACAACAGCTTCTACCCGATCACCAATAGTAAAGTTCGTAGAATTGTTCTCTTTACCATAAACACCCTTGGTGATCTCTACACCAAAAATATTTGCTTCTACGCTAACAGTAGTGCCAGGTTGCCAATATTGTGCTGGACGCCAACGCACCTCATAAGGACTTACCCAATAAAATGCGCCCTCTACCTGCGGGCTGGTAGTAACCTTAATAGCATTCTGAATACGCTGGCGATCCTCAACCAGATAATCGAATTGGAAGCCAATTACTTGACCAATACCTACCGTAGAATCTGGCAATGGACTCAGAGCTACTGCATCAGTGGCAGTTGCAGCAATGGTCTGGAAAGTGGTGGTAGTCTTTTCACCATTTTTATCCAGAGCCTCGATAGTATAGGTGCGGTTATACCCAAGCGTTTCTGTAGTTGACCAGCTCATAGCATCGTCTGCCAATGCAGATTCGATAACCTTGCCTTCTTCATTTGTCATAGTGACCGAACTCAAGCCTTTATCTAAAGACTTCACCAAAACCAGTTGCGAAGGATTCACCTCTGTTGCACCATTTGTCACACTAACGACGGGAGCAAGAAGTGCCTCAGCAACCGAGCCGGTAGTTTCTGCTGATTGGTCTGTTTGATTTACGCGGTCAATCGTGCACGAAACCATTGCCAAAGAAAGAGAAACAATAATGACGCTCCCTCGCACCCATCGTAAAGCCACGAGCATAACCTTCCTCAACGCACTTTTCGCGTATATCGACCGATACAGAATGCATTCTCATTTAACGCACTCCAACATTCTAAAACTTTCTTAAAATAAGCGTCACCCTGCGCACCTCAGGAACACTATTTCGTAACTAAAAAGTTAGCTATCTGCCGCCCTTTTTCATGCATAAATGTAAAGCAAGCCGTTATAAATAAAACCAGATCAGGTTTCCCAGCAGTGCCCAAACTAGCCAGTAGCTCAACGTAGAAAGGGATTCAAGAAATCCCAAAACAATATTAAAATTTTCTTATAGCCACAAACGCTCCCCGCCTTTTACACACATCTTCACATAATCTCTAAAAAGAGATTACCAGGATTGCACTAGAAATCTTAGGTAAAATATTGAAAAATACTTATTAACCTGCTGATTTTACTTTATACAGACAGATACGTTATATTTTTCTTCGTTGCCAAGCGGATTCCTAAACTATTCGCATGAAAACACTGCGCCATTAGCTCAATTGGTAGAGCAACTGACTCTTAATCAGTGGGTTCGGGGTTCGAGTCCCTGATGGCGTACTTTTTAATCCTTGTTAACGAGTATTTCTCAGGTTAACAAGGGTTTTTGCATTTTCCTCTATTGCTGCCTATCGCCGTTTTTGCCGTCTTTTCCTATCTTTTGTCGTGGAAATGTCGTGGAAATGTCGTGGAAATGTCGTGGAAATGTCGTGGAATTTGAGCAACAAAACCCAGAATAAAACACAAAAATCCCCAACGCACAATCCCGTTAAGGCACCCCAAACCACAGTCGCGAAAGATTATTACCCTCAATCGCTAACTTCCTCAGATCAAGACTTGTATAGCCCAATTCAGTAACGATAAATTAAATATTCTAAAACGTCGGCACACAGAAACTGCAGGTCATAAATGAAATCACTCCGCTTTTTCTAACCCTGTTTATAATTTGGTCGGTAACTCAAATCTGCATCTAGGGCTTCTCAGAAATAGTTGTACCGGGCAGCCAACTAGAACCTATATTAGGCACTGAAAATATAGGCATCGGTCTCGAGGTTTTACCTATACGCTTTTCCCATTACCTTTTTCAATAATGTTCACGCATCGATTAGTTAATAAAGACAACACATGATTCACGTTAAGTTCGACACTCAAACACAAAAATAACTCCTAGAAAAACATCTAGGAGGTGTTATATAGGTTTACCTAACTTGAAAGATGCTGTTCTCACACCCATAGCAATATGAAGTAAATATATTTATTACTTATCATTTTTACCTACCTCTTATCGCAGCTGTTTCCTCAGCATCCATAGGATCGCTTTTGTAGTAAAAAGTTGTAGGAAAAACAAAAACAATTAATTTTTATAGGAATCAAATAATGACCAACACCTTTACCGCCCTCACCGAACGCGACGAGGGCTGGCGGGTCGTTCAGATCAAAGAAGACCCCGGAGTTCTCACCCAAACCCGCCGCCTCGACCAAATCCCAGATATGGTACGAGATGCACTAGAACTTTTCCCTAAACTCACAGACAACCCAGAAAATGCAATCATCAACATCGAACTAATCGACGACGACATACTAAACCTGCCAAACGCATCAGCGAAGAAGCTTTAGAAGCCAGCAGGCCAAACAAGCACAAGAAACACCACACTCATGCGCCAAGCAGTCCGTAAACTAGCCGCCCAAAACCTCCTCTATCGAGATATCGGCTTCCTACTCGGTGTTAGTTTTCAACACGCACAAGTACTAGCCACAACCTAGGAACCACCAAGGAACACCCACCCAGAAAAACTCAAAAAAGGCAGCTCCAAAACCCGTTCCACCGTGGTATCAATCAAAAAATGACATTACTGAGGCACCGCATGACGAGTCCAATGTAACTCCCCCCCCGATGAAAAAGCCACATCAAACAAAGATTCTACTCAAAGCCCATCATTAACCGATGCATCTAAATAGTCCCCGTATCTAAGTAGTCCCGCCGTTACTTCTATCCCAATACCTCTCGCTAGCACCTTGCCAGTCTGAGCCGCAACTTATTTGTTTTATAAAAAACTGATACAAGCCTAACCAATCATCATATGGTAGGGTGGAGCACCCGAAGTACCCTCCACTTCGGGTTAACCTCTACGGAAGGACTCAACAGATGAACAAGTACGTCAAAATCGTCGGTTGTATCGCCGCTATTTCTATCACCGCAACAGCGTGCACCGGTAGCAACCAAAGCAGCAGTAATACTCCTGCTAATAATGCCGCTGCAAACTCTTCCGCAGCGATGAGCAACACAGAGATCCGGATGACAGATGATGTTGACATTGACGACGACGCAAACCCAGGCCAGAAAAAAGCCCTGGAAAATACTCAGCGTTACCTCAACGGACCAGTAGGATTCTCCTATGAAGGGCTGCGCGATCAACTCCAATATGAGGGATTCCCTGAAGAGGACATTCGATACGCCCTTGATGAAGCAGATATCGATTGGGAAGATCAGGCAGTTAAGCAGGCTAGGGCTTATAAGGATGCCGATGCAGCATTATCTAATGATGACATTTACGACAAGCTAATTTCCGAGAAGTTCACTCCGGAAGATGCTCGCTTTGGTGTAGCCAGCCTAGGCTAAAACTCTAGCTAAGCACTTTTAAACTACACATCGCAGTGCTCACCGCTAAAATAAAACCCGTATCGGCGGTGAATACGCAAAAAGCCCCCTTTACCACCACGTTTGGTAGCACAAGGGGGCTGAATTTATCTCTCGTGCTTAACGACGACCAAAAGGCAAATGCTGCAAGAGACCAAAGTTCATCACGGCATGGAACAAAGCGGCTACTACTGCAGACACGCCAGCAATACCTAAAAGAATGCCCCAGATGTTCGAGGAGGAACCAGACCAAGCACCACCATTATCAGGGTTAATGGTGCCGTCGATATCACCACAGGTGTTCTTTACCTTAAGTTCAATATCAACATCGTCAACTGGAGTGCCTTTGGTGTAATTACCCATGAAGAGGACATCGACTCCATCGACTTCTTTATTATTGGTTCCTGGCTGAGGAGTGTACTGCAAGCTCCTACCCTTAAGGGTAAGTGTGTCACCGCTTAATTTTGCTTCTGAAACACTTCCTTGAGAGAAGAAGCCCTCCCCTTGCTTTTTATTAGCCTCGGTTCGATCAGCTTTTGTGTATTCAGCCATATTTTTACCAGGAACATAGTAGCCCACATAGCCACTACCTGCATCGATAGTACTTCCAGAAGTTTTTACCATAGGAGACTTAACCTCGCTATAGAGTGCTTCCTTATGCCCAGTGAAGACGATAGATGATTCTTTGGTTCTAATCTCAGAGCTTACGATCTTGCCGTCTTTAACGGTAATGGTGGTGTTGCTTGGATCTACGGTAAAGCTGTACTGGAAATCTTTACCTGTATTTTCACCCGTACCTTCTGTTACCGCACCAGAAGTTTCCCATTTACCATTAGCAATTCTTCCTTTAATGTAGTTACGCCAAGATTGTTTGATACCCCACTTCAAGGTACCGCTTTCTACCTGGAGGGAACATTCTTTAGCAGCAACTGGCTCAGAAACAGTATCAACCTCAGCAGCCATGGTCTGTGGAACTGATATTCCAGCAGCTCCTACTACTGCCACCATAGATACAGCGAGTCTTTTCAACATGAGAGAATCCTATCCTTCAAGAATTTCTGATAAGGCAAAGCAAACCTTACACCCACTGTCAATTTAGTGACCACTAACACCATAAGTATTACCCCACCTCAAAATAGAGAAGACCGCCCCATACGACCATCAACCGCCGGACAAAGGGTGTTTTCAATCAGAATAAAATTGAAGATAAATATGGTAAGGCTACCCCATTAATGTGGGTAGATTATAGAAAAAATTGCGCATACCATTCCAAGAAAATTACCGTGGCGGTAAGGGATAGCAATATTGGTGCAAAAAGTTTAGGAGGCAAAACTAGAAATTTCAACTTTTTCTCAACAAGCTTCCTCAGCTTTAAGAATCCAAGAAATACACGTGATTCCCTACACATTATCCGAGTTCATTTCCCCAAATGACGATATGGAGACAATATGTACCCCTCACACAAAAAAAATGGAATCATCACGAGGTTATTGAAAACCCCCTGGCTCACCATACTTTTCACCCTGGTGCTCATCGCAGCGCTTATCCCGTTAATAGCCAACCGGCCTATTGCAACAGCAGAGGAAAACGGTCCTGCTGCAATAACAGAACTTGCCCCAGAAGATACCGCCGATGAAGCCACTGCCTCTGATTCTGAAGATGTTCCACCGCCGAACAACGATACAAATCCAATTCCAGCAGAGGAAGAACAAACTGATACCGGAGAAACCGGTACTATAACTCTCACAGAAGTAGTAAAAATATCCCGACTGATCAAAAACTATGATTTCATGACAGTCGGTGGATCTTCACTAAATTTCTATTGCACTGAACCTAAGGACATGCCTAGTTATATAGGCGGCAGGCTAGAGGTAAGTATGTATACTAACCCAGGCAGCCTTACGCGTAGTGTCATCAGCGAACCAATGCCAGTTGGCACGAAATGCAAAATAGAGCTAGGTTCCAGTGTCCTGGAAGACCCCGGTTACAAATATTCCCATGCTTACGATCTAGACGGTAATCCTATAGCTGACACAGGATCCCAGACTGCATCAATTGAACTCACAATCGAACCGGGCAACCAAACTATTACCTCTACCTACAACTTTGTTGGTTCTGCTTTTACCCTGCGTAAAACCGTAGAGGGAACAAACACCAATGAGAAATTTAAGTTTCATTGGAAATGTGTTGAACCTCAGAACGAGATGACTATCCTAGAAGGCGAAGAGATACTTGGCGACCAGGAAGAAAAGCTCATTGACGGTCTACGTCTAGGCCACAGCTGTACTGTCTCCGAAACTCCTGTTGAGATCAACGGCTATAAACACTCTATGCACTGGCTCACCAACGGTGAAAAAAGCCCAGATAATCCCATTACTATAACCCCGCGTTCTGAAGACAGCACTAATCCTTTAGTTCTTGAAGCTGTAAACACATATACCAAAGACGGTTCCACCCCACCGGCACCCGAGAACACAGCAAACTTCATGTTGTTTAAACGCTCCATCGTCACAGACAAAAATGGTGGCGAAAACACTGAAGAAACTGCAAAGCTTCCTAACAAAGACTATAAGTTCGCTTGGGAATGCACCCTGCCACAAGGAGAGAAGAAAACCGGTAGCTTCGACGTGCAAGCAAATAATCGCTTCACCAGCGAAGCCTTCCCAATTGGCACCGAGTGTAAGGTTACTGAAGACCTTGCCAGCACCCACATTGATGGGTTTACCCATAACTTCGCGGCATTCTATGCCGGCAATGAAGACAACCTCCGCTTGGACGGAGTTCGTGGTGTGAAATTTACCTTGACAGAAAAAGGCCAATTCAACTTCATCGCACAAAACGAATACACCGCAAAACAACGAGACACCGCAGGTGTTATCACCTTACGTAAAACCGTCGAAGGCACTACCACTGATAAAAAGTTCAATCTGAGCTGGAAGTGTGAAGCTGACAACGGTAAAACCGTCACCGGTGAAACCACCCTTGGCCATTCCGATGAGTACACTATTGCAAAACTTCCATTGGATTCTTCGTGCACCATTAGTGAAGCTCCAGCGAAACTAGATGGCTTTACTCATTCCTTAAAATGGTTAACCAATGGTGAAGAAAGCCCAGATAACCCTATCGTCGTTACCCCTCGTGATGAAGATTCACCGAATCCTTTAGTAGTAACCGCATTAAACACCTACACCAAAGATGGTGCTCCTGTTCCGCCAAAGCCAACAACTGGTGGCTTTACCCTGGAAAAGAAGGTTCAAGGAATCAACACCACTAAGAAGTTCACTTTCACTTGGGTCTGCACTACTACCGATGGTAAGACGGTAAAGGATTCAAAGGTTCTTGCCCATGGTGAAAAAGTTCGTATTGAGGGTCTACCTACTGATTCTTCCTGCATTGTAAGTGAGTCTGGTACTCATATAGGTGGTTTAGATCATTCTGTGCAGTGGTTGGTCAATGGCGAAAAAACTTCTGATAAACAAGTCACCGTGACTCCTCGTGCAAAGGATGCTCAAACACCTGTGGTGGTTACTGCTATAAACACGTACCGCAATAATGATGGTGGTAGTTCATGGTCGCCAATTATTCCGATCCCGATTCCAATCCCTATTCCACCAGCACCTCAGCCAGGTCCAGCGCCTGCACCTCAACCGGCTCCTGCTCCAAACCCTGATGGCAACGTAACCCCACAACCACATAACAATAATAATGGTGGTAATGGCAACCATGGCGGTAACAATGCTGTGAAACCTCAGCCAAATAATAATGCTGGTTCGCAGCGCCCAGGCCAGGGTGCTTTGGCCAATACCGGTGCATCAGTATTGTGGCTAATTATTGTTTCAGTATTGCTTGCTGGTGTTGGTGGCCTTGTAATTTATCGTGGCTGTAAGAAGAGTTAATATTTTCTCTTACCCCACCCGCTAAATTACCAGTTGGTTGCCGAAGCCCTCTTTACCTACAAACAAGGTAAAGAGGGCTTTTCTCAAGCTAAAGCGTAAAAACCAGGCCATGATCGATAACGCTGAGGTTGAAGACTCTATTCGTTTTCCCAGCGCCGGCGGTCTAGGTCGTGGTAAAAAAGGCGGCTTCACCGTTGAGAAAAACGTTGTAGGCTCAGAAGAATATAAAGCCAAAAAATTCACCTTCCAATACACCTGTTCCCACCCAGACGACAAAAATCCAGAAAATAAAAAGAGGGAACGGTTACCATGCAACACGGTAACGTTGTACACGTCATGGGTCTTGATAAAGGCCTCAAGTGCACTATGACAGAACAAACACTTCAAACAAAACCGGGTGAGAAATTAACAACGTCGTGGGTTGTTTTCGATGCTGATGGCAATGTTCAGCGTATTGGTTCTGCTTCTATACTGGATTTCACTGTTAACGAACTGTTCAAAGAAGCCACCCATGTAGTTGTAACCAACAAATATGAGCGAGAAACCGGCGGTTTCAAAATTCAGAAAAACGCCTATGCAGATGATGACGACATGATTGGCAAGACGTTACTCGATAACGAGCCTGTCATTGATGAATGAGGTACCAGAAGATAACTTCCACGAAAAGATCCAAAACAAGAAGTTCATTTTCTCATATACTTGTACTCTTCCTGGAATAAACGGAAAAGAAGGCGAAAAACGAGAAGGTAAAATCGAACTTAAAAACGGCGAAACTAGCTCCGCTGTCACCGGTTTGCCTATTGGTACTCAATGTACCGTCACCGAAGAGACATCCAACCTCGATATCGACGGTTACAAGCACGACAAAGTGGACTGGTATGGAGAAAATGGCTCACGAAACGGTAATAGTTATACATTCACTATCACCGGCAAACCGGAAAAAATAGCTGTTTATACTGCCGTAAATATCTACACCCTTTTTTGTTCCTCCTGTGCCACCGGTAACCCCAACAACTTCTACAACTACCCCGTCGACAACTTCAACAACCCCAACCACATCGACAACAACTCCGATCGAACCAACGACCTCCGAGTCGACAACCACCTCAACAACGGCCCCGTCGACAACAAGTTCAGTGAAGCCAACTTCATCAACACCGGTACCACCAATCACTACGACGACTTCGTCAAAACCAACATCATCAAAGCCTTCGGAACCCACTTCAACTACAACGACACAAGGGATACCACCGGTTGTGCCAATCCCGATTCCGATCCCTATCCCACCGGCACCCCACCCAACGCCACAACCGCCAGCGCCGTCTATAACCACCCCACAGCCAGCATCATCGTCTGCCCCTCAGATACCAACTACACAGAAACCAAGTACTCCACAACGTGAACTGACTAGAACCGACGCTTCTGTGATTTGGTTGATCATTGCAGCAGCACTGCTTGCTGTACTCGGTGGAATAACCATCTACCGTGCGCGGTCTCAAAAGAGCTAGCTTTTAGCTTCTGAAGCATCCACACATAACATATAAAAAATATTTGGCTCCCGCTTTTATAAGGTGGGCGCCAAATATTTTTATAAATAGATAAACCTGCTTGATCCGATTTTAATAAAAATTCATCATAGAAATTTGCTATTATCCGTATTGTATGGAGCTATCGCAA
This sequence comes from Corynebacterium kutscheri, assembly GCF_000980835.1. Lineage (NCBI taxonomy): Bacteria > Bacillati > Actinomycetota > Actinomycetes > Mycobacteriales > Corynebacteriaceae > Corynebacterium > Corynebacterium kutscheri. The sequence goes on along the minus strand of NZ_CP011312.1, from coordinate 671,902 downwards.
AATCGGAAGCGACTACTAGTTTTACGTGCACCATATATTCTTCTTACCTAGCCAATATAAATCAGCTCAGGGCAGATCGGAAGACACCATACTAATGTGTCATTTCTAATCACGTACTTATGCGATCCGGCTAGTTTCAAAGAAACTCTCTGTTTATTGTCGCATAGTAAAAGAAAGCCCACCTCGCACCCATGCATCCCATTATTATCGACAAAAATACCGGCAAGGAGCTCTGGATTAGTCAGCAGTGCGCTGCTTATTGCGGAATAACAACAAACGCGTGGAGCAATTACAAATCTACCGGACGCATACCCGAACCAGTTGCGGTTATCCTAGGAAAGACACCCTTGTGGGATCCAGAGGAAGTAAAACTATGGCATTCTCAATGACCAGGTTCTTTCATTTCCAGAAAACCTTATAATCTAGCCGATTAATTTTTCTTAAGTACTAACACTAGATTTATTTTTCCTGTGACACTTTCATACAGTGTCACTATTTTTATACCTAAAATGCCAGCCCATTTTCAATAACATACCTAATAGAAAATATAAACATGGCACTAATTGACCCTAGTAAATCATTTTAACCAGGATAAATATTACTCACCTGTAAGCACATTCGCCAGAAGTTCACCCCCGAATACTTTCATACTTTAGGCAACACTTAGAAAGGTTAGGCTATACTCCACAGACATCTCTTTTTGTAATAGAATCCTCAGAAATGGAGCAAAGTTGAATACTCAACGCTTCCGTCATCTGCTTACCACCACGGTGGCATGCACGACGCTACTATCTGTAACCGCTACCCAAGCAATCGCTCAAGACGTGCCTGCTTCACACAACACTGCAGCATCGGTGGTAGAAGAAAAAGAAACAGAGCCTACGCAGCTAGGAGCCGAAGATACATCAGACGCTGATGCGCCAGTAGCTAAAGCACCGGAAGCTGAGAATTCTGACACCAAAGATACAAAGAGCGAAAACGATGCAGCAGCCAAGGCCACTGATGCTGTAGAGCCAGGCAAATCACCAGATTCTGCTACATCTAAGACCAACAAACCAAACCCTGAGTCAAAGGAAAACACCAACGAAAGCGCCCTTACCTGGGGAATTCGTACATCCTTTAATAACTACACCAAAGGGCCGACAGAAATGATCGGCTCTGCCACACAAAATGACGAAAAAAATAAATTCACCTTCAAACTAGACTCAACCACCTATGATAGTGCGACGGAAAAATTCGAAGCCAAATTCAACGGTGGCGTCCACTATAAGAAATACTGTGATAACGGTACTTCTGGAACCTGTAGCTTAGATCTTAAAATCGAAAATCCTCGTATCGTCATCAGTAAAGATGGTTCCTTCGTTTACGCTAAGGTGAGCTCCAAAAAGTACTCTGGCGGCGGAACATACACCAATGAAGGTACTGACGATGCCAAACCAATTGCTAAGCTATACACCGCGAGTGCAACTTTTGAAGAAGAAGGAAATAAGGTTACCTGGAAAGAAATTCCTACAACTTTAACTGCCGATGGCGATGAGATGTTCTCTCATTTCTACGGTGTTGGAGTAGGAATCGATCCCATTACTTTCACCTTCGACAAATCACACCTCACTGATTTCAAGCGTCCATCTACCGATAATGCAAAGTATGCGGTTGCTTCCCAACTCTTTGATAACGATGGACTATATGAACACCACCGAGAAGTTTTCAAGATCCAAGATCATCTCATCGTTGCTACCGCTGATCACCGGTGGAACCCCGTTGAGAAAGCAGGTTTTGCGTTGCTTGATCGAGATCTTAAAGAAACCCACTCTGCACACATCAAACTGAATGAGTATGGTGCAGTAACTTTCGACGAAAAAAATAGCGATCTCTATTTCCTACAGAAACAAGAACCAGGAAACGGAAAGAAAACACCTGCTAACGACGATCCACGTAAAATCTATAAAGTACACGTCGACCTAAAAACTGGTTTCAAAGACCCAGAACTCATTCATACCTTCGGTGACGGCGATGAAGTCAACGCTATAAGCTACAATCCCCATTCTGGCGACGTAGTAGCTATCTCCCAAAAACAAGTAGCTGTAGTTAATACTGGTAGCACAATTAAACCTATTGACCTACCTGAAAGTACAGAACTCATTAAAGGCACTGATTTCGATAGCGCATCAAATGTATACGGAGCCGCTCGTTACAGCAACAATAATGATGACCGCGAGCTACTACCAATGAAAGATGGCACTTTCATTTTTAATTCTGATGGAAAACTATCCAAGGAAAAAACTAAAGAGGAAAAAGACAAAGAGAAAAACGAAGACTATCCTGATCCGAAGAAGCACTACTATGGTGTAATGGTCTCTATCAATCCTAAAAACACCGAGGCACCTGCTAAATTACTTCCAGAATCAGCTTTTGAGGATTCGAACTTCTCCTCAACTACTGCTCGATCGAATGGCACTACTGTTCTTCGCTTTACCCAAAATACAAGCAAAGATTATTCTTATGCTCAATCATTTACCTATGCGGAACAAAAAATTACGCTTAAGAGCGAAGATATCGTCAAGGCTGATAAATCAGACGTGAAAACATGGGGTAATGCTCTAGTATCCGATAACGATAAGATCATGGCACTTGATGCCCACGACGGTATGCTCAAGACTGTTGACGCTAAGACATTCAAGACCACTGATAACGATGACAGCACTGTTATCCCTAATGGAAGTAAGACCAGCGCAAACCAGCATGGCCCTATTTTGCAACTAGATGAAGGAACTTTCTATGTTCCTTCCTACGATGCATCAGCCGGTGAATCTAAAGAGAAATACGTCCTGCGTAAAGTCTACGATCCAAAGTTCGTGCCAAAGGTTGAGGAAAAGTCTGATCGTCCTGAACCGGACGATAAAGATCGTCAAACCGAGAAGCCGGTACCACCAACTAGCCCCAAGAACCCAACACCACCTACCAGTTCTAAGACCCCAGCACCGTCTACCACTTCCAAGCAGCCGGTGCCACCAACTAGCTCCAAGAAGCCAGACAACAACCCGGATCCGAAGGTACCTGATATATCAAGTAAGCAAAACATCTGGACAATTGTCTTCGGCGTTCTTGGCACCCTCGGTGTTCTTGGCACAATCCTAGGCTTGGTACACACTTTTGCTGGTCCACATATTCAGAAGTTCCTAGAGCAGTTCCGCCGCTAATACAGCAAGCACTGATCTCCATAAGGTAATTTAGGCCAACTTACTTATGTGCTCTTCTTGACGTCCGCAGCGTCAAGAAGAGCACATTTTTATATAAAAACCGTCCTTTGTGCTTCAAAAAAGCTATGTGGCTATGCTTTTGCCCTACACTAGTGAGCATGCGTGCACTTGTCGTCGTCGATGTTCAAAATGATTTCTGCCCTGGTGGCAGCTTAGCTACCAAAAACGGGAGCATCGTCGCTCATCGGATTGCAGATTATATTGCCCAAAATAAACACCGTTACAACCAGGTCATTGCGACCAAAGATTGGCATATTGAGCCCGGCGATCATTTCTCAGATACACCAGATTTTATTGATTCTTGGCCAGTGCATTGTGTTGCGGATTCTCAAGGTGCCGAATTACACCCAGCACTAGCGACAACCGAGTTTGATGAGGTTTTTCTTAAAGGCCAATATTCAGCTGCTTATTCAGGTTTTGAAGGTGCCTCAGCTTCTGATGAGACACCGTTAAATACGTGGCTTGACCAGCGCAATGTATCCATTATTGATGTCGCTGGCATTGCAACTGACTATTGTGTGAAAGCAACAGTGCTTGATGGTTTAAAAGCTGGATTTGAGACCAAAATTTTTAGCGATCTAGTCTCTGCGGTCAATGAGGAAACGGGCGATAAAGCTATCCAAGAAATGCTTTCAGCCGGTTCCCAAATAGCTTAAAACTGCGTATCCAACTCCGATTCTATGAACTCATAATCATCACCGTCATGAACAGGAACTTCGGTGCCATCAGAAAGCACAAAAGTACGTAAGTGTTCATCGGGGTCAACCACCGCAATATCAAGACCAGAAACGCGCAGGCGGCGTAGACCTTCTTTAAGCATTCGCCGCCCAATCCTATTTGAGCTCGATACCATGGAAAAATCCAGCACAATCTGCTGTGCAGAGATATCGTAGTATTCAATTTCGTACAAAATGGTCTCTGCCGCATTGAAGTTAATCATGCCTTGTAGGTGCACAATAATTGCTTCGTCGATACGCTCAACGCTTCTAATAGGGCGAATACCGTAGCGTTCCTCAGTAGACATAAGGTGTAAACCCATCTCTTGGCTAAGCAGTTTAAACACCTCTACCCCGCGTACTGAATTACCTTCTGCATTTAATCTAGGCGAGAAAGTAGCAAAACCAAGCTGACCAGGCAGGGTACCAATTAAGCCACCACCTACACCTGATTTAGCTGGAATGCCAACTTCAGACATCCAGCGGCCAGCGCCATCGTACATTCCTGCCGAGCTCATCACTGCCAGGGTTTGCCGAGCAACATCAGAAGAAAAAATCTTCTCACCAGTAATCGGTTGCACCCCACCGTTTCCTAAGGTAGCGGCCATCACTGCGAGATCTCGCACTGTGACTTGGATTGAGCACTGTTTGGTATAAGTTAAAATTGCGTCCTCAGCAGAATCTTTAATAATTCCGTAGTTACGCAACATATACGCCAACGAAAGATTTCGATCAGCGTGTTCTAATTCGCTGGCACAGGCTTTTTCGTCGATAGTTAGCTCGCGTCCAGCAAGTCGAGACATAAAAGCACGGATACATTCAGTGCGATCATCGACTAAAGAATCAACCCCATTAATTAACTGGGTTACTGCAATCGCACCTGCATTAATCAGTGGGTTGACTGGTTTATGGTCGGTATTAAGAGATAGCTCATTAAATGCCTCGCCCGATGGTTCTAAGCCCACCACATCGTTTAGGGAATCCGGACCAAATTCATGTAGCGCAAGCGCATAAACAAATGGCTTAGAAATTGACTGCATGGTAAAAAGCGCGGTGTCATCCCCGGCTGAATAGATATGTCCGGTCGTTGTGCACAAAGCAGCACCCAATTGATCTGGGTTTACCTGTGCTAACTCAGGAATATAGTCAGCTACTGCACCACCATCACGGTGACGGACCTGATCAAGGATCTCATTAAGATAAAAAGGAATCGGGGTTTTCACTCTCTACACCTTATCGAACTCTTTAAGTGAGCTATTGTAGCTGCACTTTCAACGAGAAAACCCGCACTTTTTCAGTGCGGGGTGAAAATCAATTACAACTCTACAATCAAATTTCCTATCGCTGAGCTAAAAACTTCTGAATTTCTTTTAGCTCTTTGCTGCGTCGACGGCTACGGGCAAAACCAATCGCCACCACGCCTGCTACTACTAACCCAACTCCGGCAAGTACTTTTTGCACCTGCGGTTCGCGTAGTTTGCTAGTAATGCTGGCACGAGCATCCTCCATAATGACCTCTGGTTTGCTGCGCTCAACAATCTCATCCAAAGTACCAGCAAGTTGGCGACGAGTACGTTCAATATCACGCTGGATATCATCAATATTGCGAGCCACGAAATTCTCCCTTACGTTCATATACGTTTATGTATAAAAAGAATAAAGCCGATAGGTTTTCAGCAGTCACGTCTTAGCTTACCTGCTTCTACTTCGCTAAGGGGATTTTGCTTATTAATGAAATAACACTGCAACCTTTTTAATCTTCTATTACCAACTCAAACCCCACCATAAGATCACCCTCATTTTCACAATATGGATAAATATTTATAGCAGTATTAATACCAGCCTTAGCTGGGCACTACTATGATGAGTATGACCAAAACAGCCCGACTAAGTATTGGCGACCGTGCCCCCTTATTTTCTTTGCCCAATGATCACGGTGGTACCACCAGCCTTAGTGATTATGCAGGCAAGCGTGTTCTTGTTTATTTTTATCCCCGTGCGCATACCCCAGGGTGTACTAAAGAAGCCTGTGATTTCCGTGATTCTTTAGCCCAGTTCAATAACTTAGGCATAGAAGTACTAGGGGTTTCGCCAGATAGCATCGAAAAGCTAGTCTCTTTTAAAGAAAAAGAAGAGCTTAATTTCACCTTGCTTTCTAATGAAGCAAAAGATGTAATGGTTGCCTACGGTGCATTTGGGGAGAAGAAAAACTACGGCAAAATTGTTCAAGGCGTTATTCGCTCCACCTTTATTATTGAACCCGATGGCACTATTGGGCTTGCCCTCTACAATGTTCGTGCCACTGGGCACGTTGCCCGAGTTATCAAAGAACTCACCGCCTAAAATAAGTTTGATATCAAAATAGGTGAACTCACAGCAGCTACGTATGATAAGAAACTGATGCAGCCTCAGGAAACGACTATTTTAGATGGGGAAATCCTCCTTCCCCGCCGTCAGCCTGCGCAACAACGCTCCCGGGAACGCTATAGCCGAATTCTTGCGGCTGGGCGCAGTGTACTTGTCGAGGTGGGTTTCGAATCCTTTACTTTCGACGAAGTAGCCAAGCGAGCCGAGGTTCCTATCGGCACGCTGTATCAATTTTTTGCAAATAAATACGTGCTGATCTGTGAACTCGATCGGGAAGATTGGCGGGCAACTGGTGAAGAACTTGCTCGTTTTGCCCAGCAAGTGCCGGCCTTACAGTGGCCAGATATTCTCGACGAACTAATCGATCATCTGGCCGAAATGTGGCGAGCTGTCCCCTCCCGGCGCGCAGTATGGCATGCGGTGCAATCAACCCCGGCGACTCGTGCTACCGCAGCTGCTACCGAGGCACCAATTCTGGCTACATTGGCTTCGGTTTTAAAACCATTAGCACCGCGAGCAACAGATACCGAGCGCAATACTATCGCCGCGTTACTGCTGCATACTGCTATTTCACTGCTTAATTACGCTGTTCATGATCCAGAAGTATCAAATGAACGTTTTGAGGCGACGGTGAAAGAAATTAAGCATATGTTGGTTGCTTATCTTTTCTCTGTTGCTATGAGCTAAAAACAAGCTCGTCAATCACTTCTTAGCTATCTTTAGCACCTATAAAAAAATTGTCCTTCGCCTAACTTGTGCTTAGTTATTTGAAGGACAATCTTTTTGCTTGCTAACGCTTCTGATAATTAATAGCGTTTCGCTTGGCTACTTGCGTGCTTAATCAATAGTCGTATTTAGTCGACAATGGTAAATACTCCATCAACTAACCGAGCTTTATCACTAAGCAATACTTGGGCTTCTAGCTCTTTGCCACCATGACCTAGGTTACGATCCACTGGGCGTTGATAGAGCACAGTGTGTCCATGCATACCCGCAAGAATATGTCGAGTACCAGCGGATTCTCTACTTTGCGCCTGCTCACGCCATTGTTGTGCCTGCTGTTGACCATATTGTGCACGCACAGCTTCATAGAAAGCGGCAGGGTGCACAATTGCTACCAAGGCAGAGACATGTCCAAAGCCTAGCGAAGTAACCAAACCAGCCTTTGGTGCATGAGCACTAATATCAAGCGGCTTGCGCAACCAAACTAGATGCTCATGGCGTTTAAGTTCTGGGTCGACGCAATCAAGACTACGGTTAGCTGGAATCTGACCAGAGCGTAATACCTGGGTGAGTCCGATCATCTGGAATGCAGCAGCGCCACCTTTAGCATGCCCAGTCAGTGACTTCTGGGAAATCACATACATCGGATTACCGGTACGACGACCAATTGCGGTAGCCATGCGCTCATGTAAATCAGACTCATTCGGATCATTAGCGTTGGTAGAAGTATCGTGCTTACTAATAATCGCAATGTCATCTGCACTCACGCCTAGAGTAGCAAGTGCATGTATCAACCTAGAGTCGGTACCACCACGGGCAGCACCTAGCGCACCTAAGCCCGGTGCTGGGATAGAGGTGTGCGCACCATCAGCAAAGCTTTCTGCAAAACCAATAACGCCAAGTACTGGTAACCCAAGTTCTACCGCAAGTGAGCCACGAGCCAATAGCAAGGTACCGCCACCAGCTGATTCAACGAAGCCACCACGACGGCGATCATTTGCCCGACTAAAGTAGCGATCTTCAATACCTTTAGCACGCATTTCTGCGCTATCGGCAGTAGCAGCCATATCACCGAAGCCAGTGATGCCTTCTACCGAGAGATCATCAAAACCACCAGCAACAACAAAATCTGATTTGCCTAGACGAATTTTGTCTACGCCTTCTTCAACAGATACGGCAGCGGTTGCGCAAGCAGCCACTGGGTGAATCATTTGGCCATAGCCACCAACATAGCTTTGCATAACATGCGCTGCCATAACGTTAGGTAGTGCTTCTTGCAGAATATCGTTTTGGCGTGGTTCGGCAAGCAGGCCATCAATATATAATGACCGCATGGCTTCCATACCACCTAGGCCGGTTCCTTGGGTGGAACTTACCCGTGCTGGATGCAGATGTCTCATTAGTTCTGCCGGGCTAAAGCCAGAACTTAAGAAGGCCTCAATGGTGGCAACAATATTCCACAGGGCAACCCGGTCGAGGTTATCGATCATATCTGCTGGAATGCCATAGACTGCTGGATCAAATCCTTCTGGGATTTGGCCACCAACAAATCGGCTCATTGCCATACGCCGTGGCATTCGTACTGCTGAGCCTGCTTTGCGGGTCACAATCCATTCTCCATCGGATTCACGAATGGTTGTTAGTTCTGGTTCGGAATCCAAGAAAGTTTGTGCGGTAGCTTTATCAGCAACTGAAAACTCTAGGTCTCGATCCAAATAGATAGTGGTCAGCTCTGGGGCGAGGTTATCAACCATGGCGAAATCATCATGATACTGGCGCACGCCTACTCTAGCGAGTACTTCATCATGGAACCGATCATAAATATCGGCTTCCTCGACTGCATTATCCTGAGCATCGTACCAACCTGGGGTGGGGTCAGTATCCCAGTGGATAAGTCCCATTGACCACGCTAGTTCTGCTACTCCAGCCGCACTAAGATCACCGGTGAGTTCGGCGTCGAAACGCGTTCGGGTAGAACCATATGGGCTCAGCTCGCCGGTACCAACAATAACCACCATTTCGGAAAGATCTTGGCTGATCTGACCAGTAAAGTCTGGGGTGGTCTCGTGTATTGGGCGGTATGGCGTAGGCAAAGCCTTCACTTGTGTTTGTGAATCCTGATTATGCGTTACTGTTGCCGCCGCTTCTTTTTGTGCTTTGCGAGCAAGTTCAGCAAGATCTAACTCAATATCACCTAAACCACTGGTGTAATCGACGATTACAGGCTTCTTAGCCGCTTGTTGGCGAACCTCTGGGGTGATTTGCGCAACCAAGTTATCGGCCATTTCTTCGGTGGAATATGTGGTAACTCCAGCAGCTTCTACCGCAGCTACCAGTGGATCATTAGCTCCCATAAGTCCAGTACCACGTACCCAACCAATAAGTACATGAGCAAGCGAAGTGTAGGTGTTCCATGCGTTTTCTGCACTCCACCGAGTCACAATCGCATCCAAGGCAGCCTTGGATTCACCATAAGCACCATCACCGCCAAAACGACCTCGGTTAGGTGAACCAGGTAGTACCACATGCAACCGCTGACCAATATGGGTAGTTGTACCGATCATTGATAATCCAGCGATGAGTTTTTCCACGCTCCACAGCAAGAGTCGCATTTGCATCTCTGCTTGTGGGCCGGCGTCAGCAAGCGAACCAGTAACCCGTGGAGCAGCAAATGGGAACAACAATGTTGGCTTAAGTGCCGGCTTAATCAACTGCGATGCACCATTAACCGTGGCTGTTTGTTCCGAGCCAATCCAGGCTACAAGCTCATCAAGATCATGGAAAGAACTTAGGTTTGCCGGCACAACCCATAGTGCTGCTCCGCCACGAGCAGACTGAGCATAAATCTGCTTGTAATAGTTCAATCGATCGTGGCTCAGATTTGACGTGGTCAGTACCACGGTTGCTCCACCAGCAAGAAGCTTTTCGACGACTGCTGCTGCAATCGAACGCGGTGAGGCACCAGTAACTACTGCAATATCATGTGCATAAGCCAATTCTGAGGTATCACGAGCTTGCTCGGCATATTTATCCAAGCCGAAGAATTCTGCCTGACGGGCGACTTCTTCACCTGCACCGGTGACATCAATATCGGTTAATTCGCCAAAGGCAACTCGGGTGAGATCTTCACGTGCACTTGCCCAACGATCATCAAGTAATACTGCCTTAGCAGCATCAAAACTCGGGGCAACCTGGCGTGGCCATTCAGAGCCAAGCTCACGCGAAACCAATTCAATAATGGCCTTATCCTTAGCCTGCTCATCACTGCTGTCAAGATCTGAAGAAGCAGTAACAGCTAAACCAAGGTTTGCCAAAATGGTGCGCGCGGTTTGTGCTAGCACGCCGGTTTCACCAGTGACTTGTTCTGCGAACTCGCCTAGGGCCGCACTATCAACGGCACCACCAGTGCTACCAGCAGCACTTGGCAAGGACACACTGACCCCTTGTGCGCTGGCAACGGTTTGTACGGCAGCGTCGATAAGCTGATCAAGTTCGGCGCTATTAGTAGGGCTAGCTGGGGCTAGTGTTGCTAGCTCTCCACCACGTAAGGATGCACCTTCACGAGCACCCAAAACAACCGCAGCAACCACATAATCTGCCCAACCTGAGCCTAGTTGCCATGTGTTAGTAACACGCTCAGTAATATAGGTAGCGCGTTTGCCGGTAGGACCAGTAATACGTCTTAATGCATCGTTGATCGCATCACTAAGTACTGGGCCAAAAGCTGTATAGCCCTTTGCCATCTTAGATACGGTCTGCTTGAGGCTTGGCAGTTCTGCATCAGCTGCACCATCAATCGCACCAAGACCAAACTCCACCCCAAGATCAAGCAATAGCTGATTACGACGCGAAGATACGCCTTCGACTAATGCCTCAATGGAATCGGTAAGCCCCATTTGTTCTGGACGTACTTTTGTCCATAGTGCGATAAGCATTTCGGTGGCTTCAGCCGGACCAAAGCTAATGTCATCTGGGCGGGCAGTAGAAACTGCTACTGGTGCAGCGGGTACTTCAGTTGGTTGTACCGCAGTAACAGGATCATTTGTCTCAATGACTTCTTCTACCTCTGGTTGTTCGCGAATCAGTTCATCGGTTGCAAAAACAACGCTGCTATCGCGTTCAATATTAAGCACTTCAAGATTGTGACCACGATAGTGTGGCAGATTAAGCGTTTGCGCCATCATATTAGCCAAAGTTGGTGCCGAACCAACGCCAACTTCAACAAAACGATCCACACCCAAGTGATTAATCAGCAAGTCTTGGGTTTCAATCCAACGCACTGGTGAGGCAAACTGCCAAGCAAGAAGTTCCACTAATAAGGTACGTGCCATAGCGACTGGGTTGTGTATTGCCGAGTCAAAATCAGCAAGCAGACCCTTAACAATAGGGGCATCGACAACCTCCAGCATGGCTTGCATAAATTCTGGAGTTAATTCAAATGGTCGAGCCACCAAGTTCGGAATATAGCGACCAATAAGCACATCCAAATTAATCTCTGCCGGCAACAAAGAATCAAGATGCGCACGGAAATCAGCCACACCATTAAGAAGCTTTGTCGAGTGGAAGGGCACATCGATTCCTGGGATTTGAATAAATGCACGCTGACCTGGCGCCTTTGATTCTGCGTCGGCAGCTAATGCCTGTAGCCCACGCGCAGTACCAGCAACGGCATACTGCATACCCGCCAAGTTGTAATTAACAATCTCTAGGAATTCACCGCTAACCCGAGAAATTTCAGCGACATAATCAAATACTTCTGCCTCGCTGAGTCCCATCTTATGTGGACGCAATGCTGCCAAGCCGTAATTAGAATTACCCTGTTGATCACGTTCAACCAGACGATGCATAGTCAAACCGCGTTGATAAACAATCTCTACTACATTTTCTAAGCTGAGTACTTCAGCATAAGCCGCCAAGGCGTTGTACTCGCCCACCGAGTGTCCCGCAAAGAAAGCACACTGATTAAGAGCATGTGCTTCTCGCATTTCAGCAATTTGAGCAACACCTAAGGTTGCCATAGCAACTTGGGTGAACTGGGTAAGAAATAGCACACCTTGTGGGTGCGAGAACTTCTCCCCGGCAACAACAACCTCGCTCGGATTGTTTTTCACAATCTCTAATACCGAAAAACCTAATTTATTACGAGTGTGTTTGTCTGCTCGTTCCCACACCTTATGCGCAGCCTGCGAACGCGAACGCGCATCCATGCCCATGCCTTGCGACTGGATACCCTGACCTGGGAAAGCATAGAAAGTACTCGGTGCGGTCATAGTTGCGGTTGCTTGCAATACCAATTGCCCATCGACGGTAGCGTTAATCTCACGCACTTCCCCCCGACCTGGACGAGTATCTATTCCCGTACGGTTAACCGTGAATTCAATGGTGCTTCCGGGCAGAATCGGTGCCAGCATAGTTGCGGTGAATTCAGCAATAGTTGCTGGTGCAGTCTGTACACCTTCCTCGCTATAACCCCCGGCAGCAATGAGCTCAGCGAGTGCAGAAGTCCACATACCGTGTACGATCACACCCTGGTCTAGGCCAGCAAGTTTGGCGGCATTATCGCTCACGTGAATCGGGTTATGATCACCGGTTACAAGCGCGAAAGAGCGCATAGATTCCGGCGCAGAAAGTACCGCAAAGCTACGGAACGAGGTTGGCGCATCAACATGGCTAGGTAGTACAGAAGTATTGGTACGTGCCACCTGATCGCCACGGCGACCACGAATAGCCATACGTTCGCTTAGCGCAGCAATCCGGGTATCTCCGCGCATAATCTCCGCCCGGATAAGTACTAGACGACCGATCTCAGTATCGCTTACCTCTTCAACCCGAGCAACCACCTGCAACTCACCTGGGGTGATCTCTTGATACATCGTGATGTGGTGTTCAAGGTGTACCAGCGACAACATTCCTTCAACAACTAATGCTGCACCCTGTCCTGGGATGGTTGCCTTTTTCACGGCAGCAAAAATTGCTGGCCATGCTTTACCAACCAGCACATCTGGTGCGGTATCCGAGGCAGTAATCTCAGTAGGCAAAAATGCCTGAGTTACTGTGTTGTAATCGCTGATCTCTGTACTGGTTAGCTGAGTAGCCCAGGTTACTTCCTGGCCAGTATCGGTACCAAGAATGCCACCAGCGGCCACGCGAGTGAGCTCATTCATAGCGGTTTCTGCATCATGCTGGCTGACCACGCTTACCCCAGTGTTATCTGGAGGCACTTGCATGCGAATAGGAAGCTCGAAATTACCCAATGGGACACGAAGTTCTACCCGTTGATCATCAAGTGTCACCAGGCTAGCACCAGTTGGCTCGTGGTGTGCACCAGTTTCGCTACGTTGCCACTTATCCACCTCACCTAACCGAGCAATGAGCGAATTCTGATGGCGTCCAGCCCAATACGTTACCGGCGCAGCAATAGCCCGGTCGATAACATCGCGAGAATCCTTAAGTACTACAGTATTGAGTTCCTGTATTTTTTCTACAGCCGCCTGATTAAAGCGAGCCAAAAGCTCAGCAACCGGCTCATCAACACGGGTAATCCCAGCCACAGCTTCAATACCAGGAATAATTGCTACTTGGTCGGCGCTGTAACGCTCATCGTGTGATTGCCATAAAGAATCGGAACGCCACCAACGACGCACGTCTTTATCAATCACCGGCACAAAGTTCACTGGTTTACCAGCACTACGAGCAAGCTCAATAAACCAGGTTTGATCTGCTGGATGCACTAATTGTTCGGCCGGTAACGCAGCAACAAGCTTATCGACGATCCTCTGTGGATCCTCATCAACCGCACAGGTAAAGACGGGGATGAAGGTGCCATGGTCTTGATCAATAAGACGTGCCTCAGTGCGTTCTAAGAGCTGAACAAAGCGGTTATACCAACTAATGTCAGTCCACTGTCCCTTATATGGACCAGCAAGCTCTAGGTAACGACGCAACCACTGCTCGTAGCTCATCGATGCAAGATCACCAAAATAAGGCTTAGCAGTTTTAGCAATAGCCGCAATAATTTCTTCCCGGCGCGCCTGTACCAGCTCTTCATCACCGGCAACTTCATCGAGCAAACGACCAGCGCGAGCAAAAGAATTATCAATTTCATGAATGTCTGCGCCTAGCTGGGATCGTCCCGAAGCCATGCCATTATGAGCGCTACCGGCACCGACCCAATCAGAAGTACCAGTAGTCTCAACTAGTAGCTGCTTAACCTGTGGAGATGTCTTTGCTTCCTTGGTAGCCATAGCAGCCGTACCAATAAGAATGCCGTCAACAGGCATTGGTTGGCGACCGTATTTACTAGCCCAGTGGCCGCTGAGATATTCCGCTGCCCGCTCTGGTGTACCAATGCCACCACCAACGCACAATACTGTGTTTTCCTGTGCTCGAATCAGCTCATAGGAGGCCAAAAGCAGCTCGTCAAGATCCTCCCAAGAGTGGTGTCCACCAGCTTTACCACCTTCAACCTGAACAATAATCGGAATCTCAGGGACTTCCTTAGCGATGGCTAGCACATTGCGGATATGTTTAACCGCGCCGGGTTTAAAAGCGATCCATGGGAAGTTTTGTGCCCGTAAACTACGGACAAGTTCGATGGCTTCCTCACGCTCTGGGATACCAGCGGTAATCACAATACCGTCAATAGGTGCGCCGTTTTCTCGTGCTTTAGGAACTAAGCGCTTGCCTGAGATCTGCATATTCCATAGATATGGATCCAAGAACATGGAGTTAAATTCTGCGCTCACACCGGGGTTTAGCAGTTCGGTCAGTTTGGCTAAATTCGTTTCTAAAATTTCTGCAGTAACTTGGCCACCACCGGCAAGTTCTGCCCAGTGTCCAGCATTAGCTGCTGCTGCCACAATCTCGGGATCAACAGTGGTAGGAGTCATGCCAGCCAAAAGCATTGGAGAGCGACCAGTTAGTTCAGTGAACTTGGTCGAAATACGCACGCCATCGCCATTACGAATTAATTTTGGTGCATAGTCGGCATAAGAAATAGCTGGTTTAGGGCTATTACCGACGTCGAAAAGCTGTGCCTGACCAGAGGTAGTACTCACACTAAAAGTGGTTTTTCCTGTGCCCGCAAGTGCTTTTTCGGTTAAGGCAACGACCCCCACATCTGGGCCAACATCCAATAACCAGTGAGCTTTAGTAATGGCATCAGCAACCGTTGCTGGCCAATCAACGATAGAAACCATCACTTCTTGTGCAGCTTCTTGTGCTAGCTCAATATTCAAACCAGCTTTTTCCGCCCAAAGAATAACCTGGTTCACCCCTTCTTGCATAGCTGGGTGATGGAAACCAACCTGCACATCAAGAGCAGTAATAACTGGTGTAAATGCCGAACCGCCGCGTACTTTGTTTTCTACTTCTTTTTGAGATTTCTTTGCTGCTACTTTGAGCGCCTCAATAACTCGCTGGTTATCTTCTGGACAACCAACTAAAACAAAAGTGTCATAGGAGTTATGCAAACCAATGACCGGACGGATTGAAGCATCAATATCACTGCAGGTGTCATTGATAGCATTTTGTAATTGCTCGCGGGTAACCCCGGCAATGTTGATCATTGGACTAACATCGCCTTGTTGCACCAAACCAACAATGCGTGCTTGGCGAGTAATTGCAGCTCCAATAAGTTCTGCAATAGCTAGTACTTCTGCGGCACGGGTGAGATCACTCAGTGCATGTACTCCCAGTGTTCCTTGAGAATGTCCCACCGCAATAGTCGCACCCTCGATATCAAGGCCTTGCGACTCTAATAAATCCAGTGTTGCAAGCTGGGAAACCAAAATACCAGGCACGCTTACACTTGCCTGTGCGGTATCAAAACTCACCGACTCTTTCGCTGCCCAGCCAATTGGGTCAAAGCCAAACGGACGCGTACCAGCAATGTCATCAGCAACCGGGCCAAGCAGTTCAGCTGCTTGTGTAACCAACGAGGCAATAGTTTTGCCAGCCCCTTGAGAAATACTATTACGCAGGGTGCTCAGCCAGTTGAACCCTTGACCCGCAAATACAAAAGCATAGGGTTCTGTGGCCAGTTGGTGCACAAGAGCGTTACCACCACGATTGGCAACATGGATGCTGTGTTCAGTCACAGTTGATCTCCTGACGGTGAAATAAAGAAAACTTTTGCTCTACAAATATGCCATAAAAGATGAGGAAACTGTCATATTTTGGGTAGGGTCTTGTGAAAAATACAACAAACCAAAAAATAATGACTTCTGACACACCTTAATAAAAACTCATCTTTTTACCCATTAAGCAGGGATAACCTTTACCCCCACTGCACAATATTTTTCGATTTTTAATTATCCCCACTTACCCAGCCACCTGCTGGCAGAAATAAAAATAATAAATAAATTAGTAATTAATGCGGCATGGCTCAAGCACTATATTCACTATTTTCCCACCCACTAAAACCGTCAACAGATAAGCTCGACGAGATATTTCTTAAAGCTTTCATATCCCACAATGAGCCACTATAAAACTTGTCTATGACTCATCAACTACCAGGACTATGCGAACCTCACACACATACAGCTTTATTTACGAACAAGTAGCTCAAGGTGACACGGTGCTGGATAAAGTCTTTCCGGTGCTATCAACACACCATGCAACAAGCTCTGCAAGCAAAGAAAAAGACCATCTAACCTAAGTTAAACGGTCTTTTTTATGTTGGTGCGCCTGGAGAGACTTGAACTCTCACGTCCTAGGACACTGGAACCTAAATCCAGCGCGTCTGCCAATTCCGCCACAGGCGCTTGTTCACGAATTGGTAGTGTACACATATATTCGTAAATTAAAAAATCTTGCTTCAACTACCGCTAATCACCCCGGAATATAGGACAACGAGTACGCTATTTCTCTGTGAGTGCACAACATTCCAATTCCAACCAGACTACCAACCGCACGATACGAGTTCGTCTATGGCACATTATTTTTCTAGTCCTTATCGTCGCGGCTACTTTTAGCCTAGCCTGGTGGCAATGGACACGTTTCCAATCAGGAACCGGCACTTTCCAAAATCTCGGTTATGCACTCCAGTGGCCGTTCTTTGGCGCTTTTTTTATCTACGCCTATCGCAAATTATTAGCCTACGAAAATGAAAAACGCGCTTTAGCCGAAGAAAATGAAGAGTTAGAATCAACCACTTTCACTGCCTCTGATGTACAGCGAACTGATGCTATCGACGAATCTTTCTTACCTAATCGCCCACAGATAAGCATCGAAGATTACAATGCATTAAATACGCCTAAACGCGGTCAACATGATTAAACAAGTGCCTTACAACTAACGCACTAATATTTTCAAGGAGTTTTCCATGTCCGAGGCTAAACAGGTTCACCCAGAGCGGCAACGTCGGGTGCGCTCTGCCCTACAGCTTTTTAGTATTTCTGCCTGGGTAACCGGTGTTTTCCTGCTTGTCTTAGTTACTCGTATGGTCTGTGAGTATCTTTTACATCTCGATATCCCGGCTTGGGCACACTACATTGGCCAGGTGCATGGTCTTTTCTACGCTTTATTCCTTCTTGCCACGCTTAATCTAGGTACTAAGGCGCTCTGGCCACCACAACGATGGCTTATGACCGCTATTAGTGGCGTAGTACCATTTCTAAGCTTTTATGTAGAGCGCCAACGCCGTAAAGAAGTTACCGCCGAGTTCCAACTAGCTCAGCAATAATCGGCACTAATTGCTTCAACGCCTTCCCACGATGTGAGAGGGCGTTCTTTTCATCACGATCAAGTTGTGCTGAACTACGATGCGTTCCGGCGCGGTCTTCCTCATCTGGAACAAATAGTGGATCATAACCAAATCCATTATTGCCTTGTAGCGTGCGAAGTATCCGGCCAGTCCATTGACCGGTTACCACATATTCTTGACCATCTGGAGTTACTAGTGCGCATACAGAAATAAAAGCTGCTTGGCGACGCTCATCAGGAACATCGCCTAATTGAGCTAAGAGAAGTTGATTATTAGCCGCATCATCTCCATGCTTTCCTGACCAACGAGCCGATAGTACTCCTGGCATACCGTTGAGTTCAGTCACGCTCAGTCCGGAATCATCTGCAATAGTAATAAGCCCGCTATGTGCTGCCCCAGCGCGTGCTTTAATCAATGCATTATCTGCGAATGTGCGTCCGTCTTCGGTCGGCTCACGATAAGGTTCTACCGCCGAAAGCGGCAGTAGTTCTACGTCGTTAAGCTGTGCTTTGCTAAGAATATCTTGTAATTCACGTAATTTTTTGGCGTTATTTGACGCAACTAAAAGTTTCATGCTCCTACCAACCCAATGCAGCTTTTTGCGCAACGATAAGCTCCCGACAACCTTTTTCGGCGAAATCAAGCATGCGCGCTAGCTGCTCACGATCAAACGTATTGTGTTCACCGGTACCCTGAATCTCAACAAATTTGCCAGATTCAGTCATAATGACATTCATATCTACCTCAGCACGTGAGTCTTCTTCATAAGGAAGATCCAGACATACCTGACCATCAATAAGCCCAACTGAGACTGCGGCAATAGGCGGCAGCAAGGGATTACCTGGTACTACCCCGGCAGCATTCAAATGAGCAATAGCATCAGCAAGTGCAACATAAGCACCGGTAATTGAAGCGGTGCGCGTTCCACCATCGGCTTGTAATACATCGCAATCAATATTGATAGTGTTTTCACCAAGTTGTTTAAGATCAACTGCCGCGCGCAAACTGCGTCCGATAAGGCGAGAGATCTCATGAGTACGACCTTTTACTTTTCCGCGCATTGACTCTCGTGGCATACGCTCATGAGTGGCAGCTGGAAGCATCGAATATTCAGCAGTAAGCCATCCTTCACCAGAATCTTTTTTAAACCGTGGTACACCATAATTCACGCTAGCGGTACACATCACCCGTGTGTTGCCAAATTCCACCAGTACGCTACCAGCAGGGTTAGTGGTAAAACCACGAGTGATTTTTACAGTGCGCATTTGATCGACTGCGCGATGGTCTTTCCGGCTAAAAGTATCTGTCATAAGGACTAAGCTTAGAGCTCAAAACTCATATCCGCACGTCCAATAATAATCTCACCGGTAAATTCTTCCTGTGCAGCCGCTATAGTTGCATCAAGGTCTGCCCATGGTGGAATATGCACTAATACCAGCTTGTTTACTCCAGCTAGGCGCGCAATCTTACCGGCTTCACCCCCAGATAAATGCATATTCTCTGCTTTACCTTCACTGCTTGCACCCCACGTAGCTTCGCAGAAAAAAATATCGGCGTCTTTCGCGCAGTCAATAAGCTCTTCGGTATACGAACTATCTCCCGAATAAGCCACTATCTGCTTCGTATGATGATCTTCAACCCGCAACGCATAAGTCTCAATGGGATGAATAACTGGATACGGAGTGATAGTCACTCCATCAATCATTTGCGGAACATGCGCTATCCAAGGCTCAAAGGCGAAAGTATCACTCATATCGTCAATTTCGTCGATACGCTCTGCGCTCATCCGACCCAAATGGACCGGCGAGTCTTTCGGCCCTACGCAAAAGTTTCGTCCCTGCGCTGCCCGCGTGGGATGGAAACGCCGCCATACCAATAACGAAGGAAAATCAGAGCAATGATCTGGATGCAAATGAGAAAGAACAACATGTGCCTGAGAGGGCTCAGCTACTTTCTCTAATTTAGCTAATACACCAGAACCAATATCCATAAGCACCGGAAGCCCACCGATAGGCTCAAGGAGATACCCCGATGCGGGATTATTAGGCTCTGGCAGACTTCCAGAACATCCAAGGATCGTCACCTTCATAGAGGACTAGTCTTCCATGGGTCTTGGCTCAATGAAACATTTTTGACGCCCGCTAGGTGAGAATTACACTTGGCCAAACTTTTCGACATGCGTCACATATGGATATAAAAATCGCTTAGCCAACTGCGTAAATAGTTCTGGATCACCTGTTGACTCAAAAACATGTACCGGCTCGGGGTTATTTTCTGGGGTAGCTAAAAGATCAATAGCGCTTAAATACTTCACCACATCTTTGGTGGCTTCCTCAGATGAGGACACCAAAGTTACTTGGTCGCCAATGGCTAACTGAATAACTCCGGTAAGCAACGGATAATGTGTACAACCAAGCACCAATGTATCTACCCCCGCAGCTTGCAGGGGTGCAACGTAATCTTTTGCAATGCCAAGAATCTGACGTCCCGTAGTAATACCGCGCTCAACAAAATCCACAAATTGCGGGCACGGCTGAGCATAAGCGTGAATCTGTGGATTCACTGCGAAGAGGTCTTGGTAGGCTCCTGATTTCACAGTTCCTTCAGTACCGATTACCCCAATTTTTCCATTTCGCGTGGTCGCTATGGCTCTACGCACTGCGGGTTGAATAACTTCGACCACCGGAACGTTATACCGTTCTCTAGCATCACGTAAACATGCTGCCGAAGCGGTATTACAAGCAATAACAAGCATTTTGCTTCCTCGCTCAACGAGCTCATCAGCAATAGCCAAAGCATGTTCACGTACCTGCGCAATCGGCAAAGAACCATACGGGCTATGTGCAGTATCACCAATGTAAATCACTGACTCATGTGGTAACTGCTGCATAATGGTCCGAGCGACGGTAAGTCCACCTACTCCGGAATCAAAGATACCAATCGGGGCACTCGGTGTGCGCATACTTAAAGCAGCTATATCTTCTGTATCCAATCCTGGAAGATCACATATATTCTGTGTTGTATTCACACTCACCTGTGTCCCTTACTAACGATGCAACTGCTTATTCGCCCGCTTTGCTTGAAGTGCTGGTGGATCATCAGAGGTAATAAAAGCACCTGCACCTAAACCACCTAGGGCACCAAAAAGATGAGCTTGCCAACTAATCCCTGGATCACCTGGTAGTACACCCCAAACTAGCCCACCATAAATAAAAGCCAACACAACGCCCAAGCCAACCTGAGAATAACTGCGGTTAAAAATACCGCGCACGACTAAATAGGCCAACCAACCGTAAATTAAACCCGAAGCACCAATGTGATTAGTGCCTATCCCACCAAATAACCAGGTACCTAAGCCACCGACTACTGCAGTAATAAGGGTAACTTCCCAAAAAACTCGCTTACCGGATAAACCAATAAGAAAACAAAAAATTGCCCCTGGCACCGAATTAGCAATCAGATGGGAAAAATCACCATGGATCAGTGGAGAGGTAAAAATATGCCACAACGAAGAAATATCAAGTGGATGGATACCAAAATAATGCAGGGCATAATCGAAGATCACAACATTAATGATCTGCACTATCCAGATCACAAAAAGATAGCCAAAAGCAAAGGCAAAGCCAGTGCGAAAACGTTGGCTTTTGGTTGCCTGAGCCGGTTGTGGGGCAGGATGCGGGTAGGGCATACCAAAACTTTGTTGTGTATAACTCATAATGCTTTATGATCCTAGCAGCTCAATTTCACTAAAGGCGGTCAAACCTAAACCTGGTTCAGCCCCAATAACAGCCGCAATAATTCCACGTGCCACTACCTGCGCAGCAGCTGCCGATAAGGCTTGCATCGTTGGTATATCCACCCCCGTACCATCACCGGTAGATAAACAAAACAGCGTATCTCCATCTAGTGGCGAATGTGCAGGTCGAACAGCTATCGCAATTCCATCATGTCCCACCATGGCCAAGCGCTTCGCTTGCGATTTAGTTACCGGAGCATTGGTAACAATCACACCAATGGTGGTGTTTAGCTTTGTTGGTAGTGCTGTTAGGGACATGAACTTCGCCAGATCCACGCCATAGTGCGGGTCTGCCCATAACCGCCCAGTATCCGGATCAACCACATTTCCTACTGGATTCGCAATCACCACTGCCGCTATAACATACTGTCCCACCTGCATCGCATACTGGCCACAACCGCCGCGTAATACGCCCGCAGTAGCCGCACAACCAGCACCTATCGAGGTACTAGCATTAAATAGGCTTTTCGACGCTTCTTTTTCTTCCTGCTTGTGCCCGGCAATTAACGCCGCTTGGGTAGCGTTATAACCATCAACAGCACCTGGACGATGAGTGGGATCGCCAACTAAAAGATCAAAAATCACCGCGCCAGGAACAATTGGCACAATTGGACCTGGTTTGTCTTTACCTAATACCGGAAAACCGACACCTGCTTCTTCTAAAGCCTGCATCACTCCATCTGCTGCGGCAAGACCATAGGCAGAACCACCCGATAGCAATACCGCATGAACTCTTTCTACCGTGTTATACGGTGCTAATAAATCAGTTTCTCTAGTACCAGGTCCGCCACCACGCACATCCACAGCGGCAATCGCTGATTCTTTTGTAAGAACTACTGTGCACCCAGTGTCTCCTAAGCTAGTATGCCCAATCGTAATTCCGGGTACGGCACTTATCCCTTGACGAGCGTCGAAAAGCTCACTGGTCATAGCTCTAGTTCACCCATCATGGCGGTTAAAAGGGATTCTTGATTATATCCCAACCAATCCACAAGGTTATCTCGATCTTCACTAGCTGATTCAGCACCATGAATATCGCTTGCGGTTAAATACAGTCGAATGTCGTTGATTGCAGCTAGCCAAGCATGCGCATCGGGTTCTTCTAGCTCCACATCCACCGAGCCATCGGGGCCAAGAGCATTAATCATAACCTGCAAATTATTTAGTTTTGCCCGCGTGATGTCATTTTCATGTAGGGAACGCAAAAGCGAATTATCGCCTTCATATTCCTCATCACCATCACGCTCAAAATCCGGTAGCAGCCGAGCCAGACCAGCATCGGTAGGTCCATCTTTATGTCCACTGGGCATTCCAGTTAATTCTGCTAGCTCATCTTTTGGCGCAGACTGCGCGCGCGCAATAAGTGCATTTGCAATAGTTGCAGCAAGATTACCGAGTATTTCTCGTTCAATAGGCTCTAGCGTGCAGTGGTAACGTGCACCGCGCATGAAGGACTTTTTCTTTTTCCATGCGTGCATGGTTATTTTTCTTCTTTCTCTATCCCGCTTGCTGCATCGTTGCCCATAGGCCTGCTGTATGCAACTTCTTTACATCGCCTTCGACTTTGTCTTTTTCGCCCGTGCTAACTACGGCCTTACCTTCAGTATGTACTTGCATCATTAGCTCAATGGCACGTTTTTTGTCGTAGCCCAAAATAGTTTGAAAGACATACGAGACATAACTCATAAGATTGACGGGATCGTCCCATACGATGCACATCCAGGGCAAGTTCTCGCTCGTGGCTACCTCAATTTCGACCTTTTCATCAAGGTCGGGGGCAGGCATCGCGCACTGAACTTCCCAAGCATCAACAAGGAAGGGGTGATTCTTCATAACGTTTAGCCTAGCGAGAAACAGCTAAGTTTTCCCGTACCGTTGCTGAATTCATTATTCTTATTTGTTATGTGGAAGATTTTTTCTGCGCTGAAATTGGATCGCCTGCTCACCACCAGCCCGCAAGACCTTATCAATGTTCTGGCGGCCATTATCGTTGTAGTGTCAGGAGTTTTAGCGGGTATTGCAGTTAATAACAGCGACAACGGCTCTTCTGAAACAGAAAAACCAGCACCTATTTATCCGCACTATCCATTAGAAAATTTCGCCGAGTCTTCTAGCATCCAGGCTGCATTAAATGAAGGCCTTTTACTGATGTATGCAGAAGCTGGACATGTTTCTTCTTTCGACCCCACCCTTGAAGATGAAGCACAAAGACTAGCCACCACCATGGCTACTTCCGGTCGGTTTATTGACGCTGCGGCAAACGCAACTACCCTGCGCGCCCGATTAAGTAACGACCAAGCCAGCGCCACCACCTTTTTAACGCAGTGGCGTAATGATCCAAGTAGCTGGGAACAACTGGCAAAAAATTCTTACTCCCACTATGGGATTGGCGTAGCTAGTGCAGCTGGTAATACATATGCTGTTATCCGGTTGAGTTAACCGCTCGTCGACTCATTCACTATAAGGTAGATAAAATGAATACCACTCGTGCATTTGCCTCCACGGCATTATTGACCGACATGTATGAACTCACCATGTTGCAATCTGCACTTGCCGATGGCACTGCCAACCGCCAATGCAGCTTTGAAGTTTTTTCCCGTCGGCTACCTAATGAACGCCGTTATGGCATTGTTGCCGGTACTGGGCGAGTACTTGAAGCCGTCGAAAATTTTGTGTTTAGCGAAGAACAACTCGCCATTCTTGATTTCCTTAATGAAGATACCAAGAATTATCTGCGTTCTTATCGTTTCCGCGGCCATATTGACGGCTATCGGGAAGGTGAACTCTATTTCCCGCACTCTCCTATTCTGACTGTGCGGGGTACTTTCGCCGAATGCGTTATTTTAGAAACGCTTATTTTATCAATTATGAATGCCGACTCGGCTATTGCTTCTGCAGCAGCCCGCATGGTTACCGCAGCTGATGGTCGTCCCCTGATCGAAATGGGTTCGAGGCGCACACATGAAATGTCAGCTGTTACAGCAGCACGTGCTGCTTATCTGGCAGGTTTTAGTGGTACCTCAAATATGGAGGCCATGTTTCGTTATGGCATTCCAGGTTCTGGTACTGCGGCACATGCTTGGACACTACTGCATGTCAATGATGACGGTTCGGCGAATGAGGAAGCAGCTTTCCGTTCGCAGGTAACAACCTGGGGCGTGGATACTACATTATTGGTTGATACTTATGACATCGCCAATGGGGTAAAGACAGCAGTAGAGGTAGCCGGTACTCAATTAGGGGCAGTGCGTATTGATTCTGGTGATTTAGGACCAATGACTCGACAAGTACGCCAGCAACTCGACGAACTAGGTGCATACAATACTCGTATTGTGGTCAGTTCCGATCTCGATGAATATGCCATCGCTGGTTTACGAGGTGATCCAGTAGACGCATTTGGGGTAGGCACGTCAGTAGTTACCGGTTCTGGTGCCCCTACTGCTTCTATGGTGTACAAATTAGTTGAGGTTGATGGCCATCCAGTGGCTAAACGATCCCGGAATAAGGATTCCATTGGTGGTACCAAGCGAGCTATTCGTACCCACCGGGCTACTGGCACAGCGGTCGAAGAAATTATTTTCCCCTTTGCCGAAGAAGCACCACATAGTGGGACGCTAGAATCGCGTGCACTTACTGTTGAGCTCATGCGTGATGGCAAGATTGTTCCAAACCTACCTACCTTGCATGAATCTCGGGAGTATCTTGCTCAACAACTTGTTACCTTGCCTTGGGAGGGACTTGCTTTAGGCAAGGGGGAGCCAGCAATTAGTACCCGTTTTCTGAATTTTCAACGTTCTTTCTAACTTTTATATGTTGCCTTCTATGATGGATTGTCTATGTATAACAGTCGCACCATCGAAAAGTACTGTCTATGAGCACTGATGCCCCGCTTAGTCATAGCACCACTGAATTACTTGCTGCAGCGGTAAAATCTTTGGGCGGGGCAACCCGCACCAATCAGGTGAGGATGGCAAAAGCGGTAACTCACGCTATAGAAGCTAAACGCCACCTGGCGGTGCAAGCAGGTACTGGTACTGGTAAATCTTTGGCGTATCTAGTTCCAGCTATTCGTCATGCTCAGGCCAGCGATTCCACAGTGATTGTTTCTACGGCTACTCTTGCGCTCCAACGTCAGCTTATTGAACGTGATCTGCCACGCCTAGCACAAGCATTAACGCCTGTGGTTAGTCGCCCACCAACCTTTGCCATTATGAAAGGCCGCGCCAATTATCTCTGCTTAAATAAACTTGGGATAAGTACCCGGTGGGATAATGAGGAGCAATTGCCTATCGACGAAGAGACCATCTCTTCGCTCGGTGCACATATCAAACGGGTATATCAATGGGCTGAAAAAACTTCTACCGGTGATAGAGATGACCTGGTACCAGGTGTTCCTGATAATGCTTGGCGGCAGGTCAGTGTCAATGCACAAGAATGTATTGGCGCTAGTCGTTGTCCTCATGGTGAGGATTGCTTTGCCGAGCAGACGCGAAGAAAAGCACGCGAAGTAGACATTGTGGTAACAAATCATGCACTTTTGGCCATCGATGCCTTATCTGAGGTCAATGTACTTCCGGAACATGATGTTGTAGTCGTCGATGAAGCGCATGAATTAGATGGACGGATTACTGCGGTCTCCACCAATGAAATTGGCTTATTAACATTAAAAATGTCGGCCACTCGTGCGAAAAAGCTTCAAGCGTCGAAACGCGATGAACGCCTCGTTGAGATTGCACAGGAGTGGGAAGACTCCATGGAGGCAGTCGATGAAGGGCGTCTGACTCATTTACCAGAGCAATTGGCCACCCAGCTTATTGCGCTGCGCGATGCATTATGGAGTCTAAAAAACGAGGTGTCTAGTGCACCTGAGGGTGAAGAGGCTAATGATCCCGAGCGTTTCGCTGAGCGACGTAGTTTGAGCAATCATCTCAGTGATCAGCATGACTCTATTGTGCGGATCCTGGAAGTTTTTAAAGAAACTGATCCCACCAAACAAACTGATGTGGTGTGGTTATCAAAAAATGAACGACAAGGGCTGCATCTTAAAGTCGCACCCCTTTCTATTGCTGGACTATTGCATACTCACCTTTTCCAAGAAAATACGGTGATTTTGACCTCTGCGACGTTAAGTATCGGAGGCAATTTTACTGCCTTGGCCGCTAGTTGGGGGCTACACAAAGGAAGCTGGGAGAGCCTTGATGTGGGAATGCCTTTTGATCCTAAAAAATCTGGCATTCTTTATACTCCCACTCATATTCCGATTCCTGGTCGTGATGGTTTAGCTAAAGAAACCCTCACCGAAATGTATGAGCTCATTATGGCTTCCGGTGGACGTACCCTCGGCTTATTTTCTTCTCGACGCGCAGCTTTACAGGCCAAAGAAGAACTTGGTTCGCGATTGCCTTTCGACGTTTATTGTCAAGGCGATGATGCTATTGGCACGCTCATTGAGAACTTTTCCAAAAATGAAAACTCTTGTCTTTTTGGCACGCTCACCTTATGGCAAGGAGTTGATGTGCCCGGTTCTGCATGTTCATTGGTAATTATGGATAAAATTCCATTCCCTCGTCCCGATGATCCGTTACTCCAAGCGAGAAAAGAAGCTGCTGACGCTCAAGGACGTAATGGTTTCATGGAGGTGGCAGCGACTCATGCAGCATTACTCATGGCACAAGGTGCTGGGCGTTTACTGCGTCAAACCACCGATAAGGGGGTGGTCGCAGTCATGGATAAACGGCTCGTCGAAAAGCGCTATGGTACTTTTTTACTTAACTCGATGCCAGACTTTTGGCGCACCACTGATCCACGAGTAGTTACTGCTGCGCTCAAGCGGCTAGTTCAGGGATAAGCAATAGCACATACTGTTGCCGAATTGGGCGCGACCTCGGTAAAACCAGCATCCCGGACAACCACCGCATCAGTGCGCTGAACATAAGTATGGAAATCGGCGGTATCAAGCTCATACACATTAAGAAAGAAATCTTGCTGCACCCAAGCGTATACATCATTCCAACTCATTTGCGCCGCCAATAGCATTGAAGCATGGCCCACTTGAGCGGCGGTTTTTCCGGCAGTCATACCCAAGCCACGATCTACAATAAGTGCTGGACAACTAGTATCAATAGGTGCTATCGAGGCTAGAGCAAGATCAGTACCGCGAATTTGTAACTTTTTAAGCTCTGCTGGAATGCGGTGCACTGCGCTAGGAACAAATGCCCGTGCTTGTGCTTCATTATGCGTTGCGGTAACTCCTGATAACGGCTGTACATTATCCCAAGCAGAATTGCGTGCTCGCCTAGCTACCTTGCGAATCCGGTGGCGATACCACATGTCCAGTGCCTGCGCATATGCACTATCAGTACCAGCACGTGGATCTAGGCACACCGCAAGCACTGCTTTTGCCGTGGCGGCAAGTATATCAGTGCTTGCCGGTGGATCATTTTTAGGAACATGCATAGCAATCTGCATTGCTTGGATGGTTTCTGGAATGGCTTTATCTTCTGGGTCATTTTCCCATGAGCGCTGCGCACATGCTGTTACTAGGCGATCATAAGCACAACGTATTGCTGCTAGATCAGCTACATCCCGTGTATTGTTCGCTACCATGCTGCCTAGTTTTCCTATCCAATAAGTGGGGTGCGTGGATATAGTTCCCCGGCTTGCTCATCGGCAGTCTCAATTTCTTGGCGGGTAATACCTAACATGTGCAGCACTTCATCCAAGAAAGGTGAGTTAACCGAAGTATCAGCAACATCACGCAAGGCCGGCTTTGCATTAAAAGCAACCCCTAGTCCCGCTGCGGAAATCATATCAATATCGTTAGCACCATCTCCGACGGCGACAGTTTGATGCATCTGTAAACCAGAATCAGCGGCAAACTCTGCTAATAGCTCTGCTTTTGCTACCCTATCGACGATTTTTCCAATAACACGGCCAGTTAATTTTCCGTCAACAATTTCTAAAACATTGGCACGCACATAATCTAGTTCGAGTTCTTCGGCCAGTCCAGAAAGAACTTGAATGAAACCGCCAGAGACTACCGCTGTTTTAAAACCTAAGCGCTTTAAGGTGCGAATAGTTGTGCGTGCTCCTGGGGTGAGCTTAATTTCACGGGAAACCTTATCAATAACGCTTGCATCTAATCCAGCAAGTGCTCTAACCCGCTCGCGTAGCGATTCCTCAAAATCTAACTCGCCACGCATAGCCCGTTCGGTAACTAAGGCGACTTCTTCTTCCCGTCCGGCATAGGCGGCAAGCATTTCAATAACTTCACCAGTAATCAAGGTGGAATCGCAATCAAAACAAATAAGCCGTTTGGATCTGCGGAGTAAACCAGCACGTTCAATAGCGATATCTATCCCAAGTTCTTGGGTGAGACCAGCTAGGGCTTTACGCAATGGTACTGCTCCACCAGGAGTTGAATCAGCCACGGTTACTTTTAACTCCAGTCCAGTCACCGGATAATCAGCAATACCACGAATAGTGTCAATATTGGCACCATAATCGGCAAGGGTTTGTCCAATACGCGAAATATCTCTTGCGGTAATAGGATCACCTAAAAGAACAATTTCATGAGTTGAACGCGGGCGAGAAGATAAAGCGGTTTCTTGTTTTTCTACGCTCACGCTCATCCCATGTAAATTCATGGTTTCTTCGAGTCGTTCAACAAGCTCTGAGTAACGGACCGGATCAATTCCAACGAAGGCCGCTAGGGAGAGATATCCTCTAAATTGCGACTGTTCTACATCCAGTACTTGAACATCATTTATGGCTAAAACATGGAAAAAGACAGCGGTTACTCCAGGATGGTCGGTACCGGAGATGGTTACTACTGCCGGGAAAAGCCCTTTGGCTAAAGTTACACTAGGCTGTGAAGCTAAATTCGTGGTCACGTGCTCTATCTTTACATGAATTTTTAAATAAGTTGAAACCTTGTTAGTTCCTGCTCATAACAAATGTTGGTATAGCAAAAGCGACCGGGTTTATCGTTAATACTGCAAACCCGGTCGCTATTTTAATAGTCAGCAAGAAATAATCTTGTTATAAAAGATCCGCCTATTCTGGCTTTTTAGTCACTGGTTCAGTGTGGTGACCAACGTGTGCTTCTCGGCGCATGCGTTCCACCATGTGTGGGTGGTGCAATTCGAAAGCAGGACGTTCCGAACGAATCCGTGGAATAGCAGTGAAGTTGTGCCGTGGTGGTGGGCAGGAGGTAGCCCACTCTAAGGAGTTACCATAACCCCATGGGTCATCCACAGTAACGATTTCACCGTAACGCCAGGATTTAAATACATTCCAAATGAGTGGGATAACCGACATGCCTAGCAAGAAGGAGAAGACGGTAGAGATCTGGTTGTAAATGGTAAAACCATCGGTTTCTAGATAGTCAGCGTAACGACGTGGCATACCCATATTGCCTACCCAGTGCTGAACCAGGAAGGTACCGTGGAAACCGATGAAAGTAAGCCAGAAGTGAACTTTACCTAGGCGTTCATCCAACATACGACCGGTCATCTTAGGGAACCAGTAGTACAAGCCTGCACAGGAAGCAAATACCAAGGTACCGAAGAGGGTGTAGTGGAAGTGTGCGATCAAGAAATAAGACTCAGAGATGTGGAAATCCAATGGTGGGGAAGCCAACATAATGCCGGTCAGACCACCAAAGAGGAAGGTAACTAAGAAACCTACTGCCCATAGCATTGGGGTTTCCCAAGTGATGTGTCCACGCCACATAGTGCCCAACCAGTTAAAGAATTTCACACCGGTAGGAACCGAAATGAGGAAGGTCATAAAGGAGAAGAAAGGCAGCAAGATAGCGCCGGTAACGAACATATGGTGTGCCCACACTGCCATGGAAAGAGTACCGATGGACAAAGTAGCAAAAACCAGACCGATATAGCCGAACATTGGTTTGCGGCTAAAGACCGGCAAGATCTCAGATACGATGCCAAAAAATGGTAGCGCCAGAACATATACCTCGGGGTGCCCGAAGAACCAGAAGAGATGCTGCCACAAAACGGCACCGCCATTGCCTGGATCATAAATATGTCCACCGAGTTTACGGTCATAGAGCACGCCTAGCGCAGCTGCGGTAAGCAATGGGAAGATCATCAGCACAATAATTGATGCCACGAAGATGTTCCAGCAGAAAATTGGCATGCGGAACATGGTCATACCTGGTGCGCGCAGACACAGCAAGGTAGTAATCATATTAATTGCAGAAGCAATCGTACCCACGCCAGTTGCACCCACACCGACGATCCAGAAATCAGAGCCAATACCTGGCGAGTGGATGCTATCTGCCAGTGGCAGATACATTGTCCAGCCGAAATCGGCAGCGCCACCAGGAGTGAAGAAGCCGGCCAACATAGCAACAATACCGATCTGGGTAATCCAGAAACCAAATGCATTCAACCGTGGGAAGGCAACATCAGGAGCACCAATTTGCAAAGGCAGAATGTAGTTTGCAAAACCCCATACAATTGGGGTTCCGAATGCCAGCAACATCACGGTTCCATGCAAAGTAAACAACTGGTTGAATTGCTCGTTAGATAAGAATTGCAACCCAGGTGTAAAAAGCTCAGCACGGATAAGCAAAGCCATCAGGCCGCCAACAAAAAACCAGATGAATGACATCACGATGTACATGATGCCAAGTAGTTTATGGTCGGTCGTGGTCAGCATTTGCCATGCCAAAGAACCTTTACGGCCATGCCCAGCGGGTGCGGGCCTAGTAGGCGCGGAGTAATTCTCCTGCCTTGGCGCCACAGCGGTCATACGTTCCTCCTGACTATTGGGACATTATGCGCATGCATGAAAATCGGTTAGGAATATGCACACAGAAAAATATCCGAAAATTACACTGCTTTATCTTAAGTCAGTGTGAAAATTCATACCAGCTTCCTAAAAGACCGGCTTAGTAACAATCTATCCTGTTCAACGGGTATAAAATGACTATTTTTTCAACCATACTGCGTTAACACGCACGAATACCCTGTTTAATGATAAAAACCCCCAACTGGGAGTGATCTCTGCCATAGTTTTTTAGGCAACTTTTTAACGAAAACACCTTTTTTCTAGGGGTTCACTTCCCCCAACAGATATCAATCCAAAGGATGAACCAGATGTCATTTCAGGCTTCAAAACCCTTAATCGCCAATAATAATCGGCTCCCCGTAGACGCCATCTACAAAGGAGCCGATAATTACTAACTTTTCCTAGTCACATTAATAAATATGACTAATACCGATAAATAAACTAGAAATCCCAGTCACCATCAGTAGTATTCTCAGCCTTACCAATCACATACGAAGAACCTGATCCCGAGAAGAAGTCATGATTTTCATCAGCATTTGGTGACAAAGCAGAAAGAATTGCCGGCGAAACCCGACACTCATCCGCCGGGAAAAGCCCTTCATAACCAAGATTATTCAGTGCTTTATTAGCGTTATAACGAAGGAACCGCTTAACGTCTTCTGTCCAGCCTAAATCGTCGTAAAGATCCTCGGTGTACTGGATTTCATTCTCATAGAGATCATAAAGCAAATCAAAGGTATATTCCTTTAACTCTTCGCGACGCTCGGCAGTTTCAGCAAGCAAACCTTGCTGATACTTATAACCGATGTAATAACCATGTACCGCCTCATCACGAATGATTAGTCGGATAATATCAGCAGTATTTGTTAGCTTCGCATGGCTTGACCAGTACATTGGCAAATAAAAACCAGAGTAGAAAAGGAAAGACTCCAATAAAGTAGAAGCCACTTTGCGCTTTAATGGATCATCACCTTCATAGTAAGAAAGAACAATCTTTGCTTTACGCTGTAGATTCTCATTTTCTTCACTCCATCTAAAGGCCTCATTGATTTCTTTAGTAGAAGCAAGCGTCATAAAGATATTGGAGTAACTCTTTGCATGCACAGACTCCATGAACGCAATATTGGTATACACTGCTTCTTCATGCATGGTCTGCGCATCCGGAAGCATAGAGACCGCCCCCACAGTGCCCTGGATAGTATCAAGCAAAGTCAAACCAGTAAACACTCGCATAGTGGTCTGCTTTTCCAGGTCATTTAAAGTGCCCCAGCTCTTAATATCATTAGACACTGGCACTTTTTCTGGCAACCAGAAATTACCGGTCAAGCGATCCCAAACTTCTAGATCTTTTTCATCAGGAATGGTGTTCCAGTTAATTGCGCTGACTGGTTTTTCATGCGATTGCAGATACTCATCGTATGCGGACACAGGTTTTTACTCCTCAAAATTGGGGAAAGAAAAGATGGAAAATAAAAATGATTATGGGAGATCGTCTCAGTCCTAATATCGAATTAGTTTACCCAGTTTTTCCTCCTTACGCGAAGCCACTAAAAATATTCCAAATCGAGATACCGCCTTAAAAATAGACATTTATTCATCCAGAAAAATATGTCTGCAGCAACTTTTAACCAGGGTGTCACCCTCACATCTAAAAGCTTGCCCACAGTACATTTTGTTAAATGCATCACATAGGGATCATGCTGGGCAGATTAGGCTTGCACAACTAAAGCTAACCTAAAAAATTTCACTTTTTTAAAAAGAAACTAAGGAAAAAATATGTTTTACCATGAAGTTCTAATCA
This sequence comes from Corynebacterium kutscheri, assembly GCF_000980835.1. Taxonomy (NCBI): domain Bacteria; kingdom Bacillati; phylum Actinomycetota; class Actinomycetes; order Mycobacteriales; family Corynebacteriaceae; genus Corynebacterium; species Corynebacterium kutscheri. Next base: position 638,718 of record NZ_CP011312.1, on the reverse strand, counting down.
GTACCTATTAAAAACAATTAGATGATCATATTGCCTTATGTAAGGCAACCCCTAGAAAAAAGATTAGTTAAGCTGGGCTAACTTAAGCTGCGAACTAGTTTAAAGACTTCTAAGCTCGGTGTCATGAGCATCAATGAAAAGCTAGCTACAGCACTAAACAATCAGGTAACCGCAGAACTCGAAGCCGCAATGGTTTATCTTCAGCTCTCTTATATCCTCGACGATCTCTCCCTAGTAGGTATGAGCCGTTGGATGCAGAAGCAACATGAAGAAGAACTAGAGCACGCTGCCGCTTTCTCTCAGCACCTTCTCGACCGCGATTACACTCCACAGATCGGTGACATCGCTCCACCAAAGCTAGATGTTTCCTCCGCAATCGACGCTTTCGAGGCTTCTCTTGCTCACGAGCAAAAAGTCACTGGCCTTATCCGCGAGCTTGCTGACATCTCCGCTTCGGTTAAAGACTATGACTCCCGCCCACTTATCGATCGTTTCCTAGAGGAGCAGATCGAAGAAGAGTCTTCAGTAAAAGAAATTCTCGATCGTCTCCGCATGGCAGATACCGGATCCGGAATCTTACGTATCGACGCTGAACTCGGCGAGCGCTAAGTCTTCAAAGACTACCACCCCACACTTTTTTGGTGTGGGGTTTTCTAATACACAGGTGCTGTTTTTCTTAGGTCAAAAGCATCAAAAATAAGGCAAACAAGTGCGGATTACTAACAGTAATCCGCACTTTGCTAGTTCAACTCAATTACTTTTTATCCTTGTTTTTTACAGCATGCACGAAACGCAGCCCTCAACCTCGGTACCTTCGAGTGCCACCTGACGCAAACGGATATAGTACAAGGTTTTTACTCCCTTACGCCAAGCATAGATTTGGGCACGGTTGATATCACGAGTGGTCACAGTGTCCTTAAAGAACAAGGTGAGTGACAAGCCCTGATCGATATATTTAGTAGCTACTGCATAGGTATCAATAACTGCTTCATACCCAATTTCATAGGCATCCTTGAAATACTCCAAATTGGAGTTATCCATATGTGGTGCCGGGTAATACACACGGCCAATCTTGCCTTCTTTACGAATCTCGATACGAGAAGCAATCGGATGAATAGAAGAAGTAGAATTATTGATATACGAAATCGAACCAGTCGGTGGCACAGCCTGCAAGTAGCGGTTATAGAGACCGTACTTCATAACATCAGCCTTTAACTCAGCCCAATCTTGCGCACTAGGGGCATAGATCGTACTAGCAGCAAAAATATCCTTTACTTTCTGAGTTACCGGAGCAAACTCAGCCGGGTCAAAACGATCAAAGTATGCACCACTGGCATACTCGGAGGTTTCAAATCCAACAAAGGCAGTACCGCGTTCGCGAGCAAGCTTATTCGAAGCTCGCAAGCACTGATACAAAACGGCCGCGAAATACGCATTAGTAAAGTCCAAGCCTTCTTCAGAACCGTAATGAATACGTTCCCGGCCTAGATAACCATGCAGATTCATCTGGCCAAGGCCAATAGCATGAGCATCCTGATTGCCTTTAAGAATAGAAGGCACAGATTTAATCGATGTTTGCTCACTCACTGCGGTCAAACCACGGATAGCTGTTTCAATGGTTTGAGCAAAATCCTCAGAATCCATTGTCATGGCAATATTCAAGGAACCCAGGTTACAAGAAATATCTTCTCCAACCTCAGCATAGGTAAGGTCGTCGTTAAGCACACTTGGGGTGTTTACCTGCAAAATTTCCGAACATAGGTTACTCATATTAACCCGACCAGCGATAGGGTTAGCCTTATTAACCGTGTCTTCGAACATAATGTACGGGTAGCCCGATTCAAATTGAATCTCAGCTAGAGTCTGGAAAAACTCACGCGCATTGATCTTCTTTTTGCGAATGCGTGGATCTTCTAGCATTTCCTCATAATGCTCAGTCACCGAAATATCTGCAAAGCATTTACCATAGACCCGCTCAACGTCATACGGACTAAACAGATACATATCATCATTGCGCTTAGCCAGCTCAAAGGTGATATCCGGGATAACAACGCCCAAAGACAAGGTCTTAATGCGAATTTTTTCGTCCGCATTCTCACGCTTAGTATCCAAGAAGTTCAAAATATCTGGGTGGTGTGCATTCAAATACACCGCACCGGCACCCTGACGAGCTCCAAGCTGATTGGCATAAGAGAAGGAATCTTCTAATAGCTTCATCACGGGGATAACGCCAGAAGATTGATTCTCAATATGCTTGATTGGTGCCCCAGCTTCCCGCAAGTTAGACAAGAGCAATGCCACACCGCCACCGCGCTTGGATAATTGTAAAGCGGAGTTGATCGAACGACCGATGGACTCCATATTATCTTCGATGCGCAGCAGGAAGCAGGAAACAGGTTCCCCACGCTGTGCTTTACCAGAGTTTAAGAAAGTCGGGGTTGCTGGTTGAAAACGCCCAGTCATGATCTCAGTAACGAGATGTTGTGCCAATTGCTTATCGCCACCAGCAAGCGTTAACGCAACCATACACACACGATCTTCAAACCGCTCTAGATAGCGGCGTCCGTCGAAAGTTTTGAGCGTGTATGAGGTGTAGTACTTATACGCCCCCAAGAAGGTCTGGAATCGGAACTTATGCGCATAAGCCTGCTTAAACAATTCTTTGATAAAGGCGAAATCATACTGGCCTAGAATCTCTGGATCGTAGTAGCGATTTTCCACCAGATACTCAATTTTTTCCTCCAAGTCATGGAAGAAAACGGTGTTTTGGTTGACATGCTGCAAAAAGTATTGATTTGCAGCTTCTCGGTCTTTGTCAAACTGAATATTTCCCTGCTCATCATAAAGATTAAGCAAAGCATTCAGAGCATGATAGTCCAGCTGTTCTTCACGCGATGCTGGTTCTGCCACAGTTTTTCCCAAATTAGGAGTCACAATCAACCCTTATATGTATGCGGTATTTGATAAAAGAAAATGAAATTATTCTCTCGGCTAGGCATCTGCCAATACCGAAAAAGTTTTTACTGATATGTTTTATGCACTCGCTAGGTTATCTAGCCTCAGCCCAAGTTCTTGGGCATTTTCAATGATCCCAGCTCGCACAATAGCGACGTCTTCATCCGTACCCAATAGTTCATAACGGTAGACATAAGGCACTTTGCATTTGCTAGAAATTACCTCACCAGCTTTACCAAAGTCAGTTCCAAAATTAGAATTTCCGCCAGCAATCACAGCCCGAATCAAACCCCGATTATGCTCATTGTTTAAAAACTTAATAACTGGTGCAGGAACTGGGCGAGTATTTTGATGGCTTATCGACGCACCACCACCATATGTTGGACACACCAATACATAAGGCTCATCAACGACTAATGGATCATCGTTTTTTCTTAGTGGAATGCGTTTGCTCGGGAAACCCAGTTTCTCAACAAATCGCTTCGTATTCTCCGTAGCAGAAGAGAAATATACGACGAGCATGAACTGCTCACCTTCTTTCACATAGCGGTTGTTATCGATATTGGGCTGGTTTTAGGTCACAGACGGTTAAGGCATCTTCACTAGCCAAAGCTGTCTTAATTCTTTGAAAAAGAGGAGCACACACACCCAATAACGTTCGTCGGCGGCGCTGGCTTGTACCAGAGAATAAAACAAGGCTAAAAGCTACTAATCCCGCGCAAGTGCTCTATGAACTTGGATTAAAAAATCATACATAACGGCAGTGGAATAAAGAGGTGATATAACATAAGCCCTCCCAATAAACTGGTAGGGCTTATAAGAATTACACGTTACGCAACCTGTGCCGCAAGGCTATTAATACGTTCTGGACGGAAACCAGACCAGTGCTCACCATCTACCTCTACTACTGGCGCTTGTAGATACCCCAACGCCATAACATAATCACGTGCTTCATCGTCAATACTGATATCAACGGAAGTGTAATCAAGACCAGCCCGATCTAGTGCTTTCTTGGTTGCATTGCACTGTACGCAGGCTGGCTTTGTGTAAAGAGTGATCGACATGGTGGCTTCTTTTCCTATTTCCGGTGATCGTATGTTCAAAGGAATCCAATGACTGACCCCAACACTTTGATGGTGGTCTTCATCGGTGGCTACATTTTCGGTAAATGCTTCGCTGCATTTTCCCTGCGTAACGACTGAAATAAACACTATACTTTGTGCCAAATTTACGCAACCAGCACAACATATAGTAGTTACATCATTGAAACTCCAGCAGAAATGATACCCCTCCCCCAACATGTTGCGGCGGCAGGAAAATCTAAATTACCTCAGCGTAAGACAGCGTCTACATTTGCCCAGCATTGTCATATTTGCGTTATCAAATCGTTACCTTCGGCTCAGGAAAGGCTCACATACCCTTACCGGCCACCGATTGACATCACCAAGAACTAAAACACTCCCCCTAACAAAGAAACGCCAAAGTACTTATCAACTACCCACTAAAGCAATCCGCGTAGCACCTTCATAGTGATATGAGAGTGAAAACGCTCAATCTCTGGATCCTTTTGCAGTGTTTGCGACATCCACTGCTCATAAGCACCAATATCTTTTACCGCCACACGAAGCAGATAATCTGGCTGAGAAAACATGCGGCGAAACTCAATCACTTCCGGCATAGCCAAAATGCGTTCTTCAAAAGCAAGAGTTTCTTCACTCTTATTGCTATTCAAATTAACCAACACAATTGCCTCAAAGCCTTGATCAATTGCCCCTGGAGAGATTTCTGCCCGATAGCCTTGAATAACCCCTAGTTCTTCTAGGTTACGAACTCGGCGCAAACATGGTGCCGGAGTAAGACCAACCTCCTGCGCAAGATCTTGGTTGCTCATTCGCCCGTTTTTAGTAAGTTGCGCAATAATTGCTAAATCGACAGCATCCATTCCTTTATCATTGCCCAACTTTATTAAAAACTGTTATTTCCGGATAAAGTACGACAATTCTATAGCCATCCTTAACCGTTATAGACTGTCCCACCAGCCATAACGAACTAATGTAGAATTCACATCACCGTACATCGTGGGAAATATTCGCTATTATGTAGCGCCCACTATTTCAATTAATGTTTCATTTTTTGTTGTCGGAATCAGCTACGGCATGCTTATTGCTGCCAGACTACCTTCATGGATAACTTCTATCATGACCACTTTTGCTGGCAGTCTCGATTTTGTATGCATTGGGCTTATTCTGGCAGACACACCACTATCATCAATAACGTTCACTACCCTCATCATAAAAATTCTCGGCATGCCTTTTATTTCACTAGCTAAGATATATGCCATTTTTAGGCTTTACGACGAATCCTATGTGACTGCTACCGCCACACCAAAGAAAAAAATTAACATACCACCGGCATTATTACCGCAATCGGGTCTCACTTATGGCATAGAGTGGCTAATTAAAATACAAAAAGAGTGCAGTTAGCTAAATTTAGCTAACTGCACTCTCTTTAGTTAAGTATTCGTGGGAATTAACCCTGACGAGCCTTAAAACGTGGCTCTTTCTTATTGATCACGTAGACCTTACCGCGACGGCGCACAACCTGAGCGCCCGACTTGTTCTTCAGCGACCGAAGGGATTTACGAACCTTCATTGGGCGCTCCTTTCTTCATTGGGAAAGCCAGTTGAGCTTCACAGTTTAAATATTTACTAGCGGCTACCACAGGCAAAGCGACACCACGGCACCAGCTAGGACACGAAGATTTATCCTATTACATGTTAACTCAATAACCAAACCCACTGTCTTCTTTGCTCAATCACCATATGAACTCTAGACAACCTAAAATAGCCATTATGAACAGCAGCCCACAATTCATTAATGATCAACAGCAAAAAATTATCGATGCTATTTATGCCCAACCTACTATCGACCCAAAAGAAGAAATTAATCGGCGAGTAAATTTTTTAGCTGATTATTTGCGCCACACTAACACAAATGGCTTTGTGCTGGGCATTTCTGGCGGTCAGGATTCCACCCTTGGTGGCCGATTGGCGCAATTGGCCGTCGAAAAGCTACGTGTAGAAGGAAAAAAAGCCGAATTTTGGGCACTACGACTTCCCTATGGAGTGCAAGCTGATGAGGATGACGCTCAGCGTGCTTTGGATTTTATCCAGCCAGATCACCAACTAACAATCAATATCAAAGAAGCTACTGATGCCATCGAAGCTGCTACAGCTACAGCTTTAGGACAGAAAAATCTAGGCGATTTTAATAAGGGTAATATCAAAGCTCGTCAACGCATGATTGTGCACTATGCCCTTGCCGGCGAAAAAGGTCTATTAGTTATTGGCACCGATCATGCGGCAGAAAATATCACTGGCTTTTTCACAAAATTCGGCGATGGTGGAGCCGATATTCTACCGCTTTTTGGCCTAAGCAAACGTCAAGGTGCAGCTTTATTACAGCATCTTGGTGCGCCTAAGAGCACTTGGGAAAAAGTACCCACTGCTGATTTAGAAGAAGATCGGCCAGCGCTGCCAGACGAAGTAGCCTTGGGCGTAACTTACCAAGAAATCGATGATTATATTGAAGCCGCCGCTGCTATCAGTGGTACCAGCCGGCAGCGCTTAGAATCGCTCTATCAACGCAGTGAGCATAAACGTCACCTGCCAGTGACTCCATTTGATACCTGGTGGAAAAGCTAACCCTAGGATCTAAAACGCAAACCACCATCAGCATCAATTAATGCCGTATAACTAGGATCAGCGTATTCCCACTGTGCAATTAGTTCACTAAGGGATTCGCTGATTTCCTCTGGGTTAAGACCAAGTTCTTTATCCTTATTAATCTTGTTGGCTACCGCGCGTAAACCATGTTCGCTACTATCGACAATCCACGCCCAAGCAAGATCAGCAGTATTCACAAATTTGGTTGTGCGCTTATCCGGTTTTTTAGCATCGTCAAGAGTACTCAAAGCATGACGATATTCCTCAAAGGCTCGAATATCAGGCAGAACCAGCTCTGATTGGATCAAACGGATAAAAGCGGTGGTCATAACTAACGATTCTATCAAGGTATGCATATGATATTGAGCTTTATACCTTAAATACCGGATGCACTCAATGATTATTACTGTGACCAGGAAAGACTCAGATTTTCATCAGTATGACATACAACTGCTTGTTAACGGACATAGTCCAAAAACCAACCAGTGCGTAGTACGGTCTAAAACACACTAGCTAAGCACAAAGGCATAAATAAACAACGAAATTACTCGTTTAAAAAGCATAATAAGTTAGATAGCCCACCACAATAGTAAACACCGCCACAATAATAGCGTGAATACGCCAATTTAATTCCATGGCTGCAACAAACTCACGAAGAAACGCCGATGGTACATAATACAAAGCAGTAGGCGCACCATACACATCCCACGATAAACCAAGCTGGCGAACAATAGCCGCTGCACGCAGTGCATGATAATTACTAGTAGCAACAGCAACTTTTGTGTCAGACGGCAACACGTCAGCAAGCTTTGAGTCACTAAAAAGTAAGTTTTCCCTCGTGGTTGTGGACTTATCCTCAACCACTATACGAAACTCCCCAGGGGCTTTTTCGTGAACATAACGCCGCATTGCTTCTGCTTCTGGAATTGGCTCATCGACTCCTTGGCCACCGGAGCAAACAAAATATTGCGCCTGATTTTTACGTGCAATAGCTAATCCACGATCAAGGCGCGAAGCCAAAAGCGGGGTAACCCTTTCCTCACGGATCCCACTTCCTAAAACAACAACGCCCTGATAACCATTTGTCTTTGGCCATCGACTATGAATTAGAGCTTGAAGCAAATAAGCAGCGAGGTTAAAGCCAACATAAGCAACCAAAGAAATGTACCAAAAGGTAACCGGGATCAGATATCTGATAGCGGCATATTCATTGCCGTAATACACACCAATAAAGGCTAGGAAATACATAAATAAGGCGGCTATCCCTAAGAAAAACGGAAGACAGTGCGCTAAAGAAATGCCTTCCCGTTTTATTAAAAAGTAGCCATTAACAAACAAAGCTAAGGTTGCACCTAGCACAAACACGAGGACAGCCATCACGAGCCCGAAGCCTACGATAACTCCTATTGTCGTATTTATCTGATAGAAAAAATTACCTACAGCTAGCCACAGAAAAAATAACCCACCTAAGAGAATTATCCCTGAATGCTGTCGACGATAATCCCTCACGATTCTATAGATCGACCAAGAGAATAAAATAAGCCCCAGAATAAGATATAAAAAATCAAAAGTATTCCCGTTCACGGGCACTATTGTAACGTCTCGATTATTTAGTTCATCATTACCTAAATAAAACGTCTTTACCCGTTTATTAGGACGTATAAAGGTTATTTTTTAAATAGGAGCACTTCCAATAAGAAATACCGCTTCACATGGCTAATTTTATAATCAGATGAGTTCAGGTAGAGAAGCTTCGTCAGAAAAAATTCTGTTTCTATCCATCTGCCCCAGGCCAAGCATTTGGTGGCAAACTTATTCGATAAATATCTAAATAAAATAACCTAAATCTTATCGACGATTGTGAAATATCCACATACTATAAATATGAAAATACCCCCTACCTTTATGTTTGATAGAGGGTTAACCTGTGGAGCTAACGGGACTCGAACCCGTGACCCCCACACTGCCAGTGTGGTGCGCTACCAGCTGCGCCATAGCCCCGAATAATTACGATACTAAATTAATTTATCTGCGTATCGCACGTGAACAAATATAACTCTTCTCTATCCTTTGTTGCAAAGCACGTGGTCACAAACGATTAACGGATCAATTTTCTTATGGTGACTCTGTGTTAGCTACGTGCCCAACTATTTAGCACCAGCCTATCTAACCCAATAGATAAAAACAGACGCTAATAAGAATGATCGCAGATACACCAGAAAAATAAAGAAGAGTCCGCTTTTTACTCTCCCAGTATTAACAAGTGCAGAAAAAATTCACGACTTAAAAAGAGAACGCTAAATACTCCTATCCACGCAAACCAGGGGATTTCTGGATTAAATGGAAGCATTATTGCAGTGCCGCCAAAGCATCCAGCGCACAATAACCATGTTTTCGTTTCGAATTTTTATCCACACCACACCTTCGTTTCCCATAAGCACGAATTTGTAATAACCATAGTGTCCCACCACATCCTTACCAGAGGATTTACTGATTCACTTCTGGTTACTTCCTACTAAAACACTAACTCCTTTATTTTTCTTAAAAGTTTTTACCATGTTCGTTATCAACTGCTTACAACCTGCTCATCAATAGCTAAAAATCATCAAACAAGTTTTGAAATAACAAAAGACCACCACCAAAAATCTGGTGGCGGTCTGTTACGTGTCTATTAAATATCTACGCAAGTAAAGAATTATTGACTACGGATATTACGCACCGGTTGCCTGGGAAACCCAACCAGCAAGGTTAGAGGTTACCTCGGTGCCATCAATAAATACGCGTGGTGAAGAAACTCGTTCACCGATCTCAGTGAGGTAGTCGGAGTTTGCCGAAGCAACAGAAGGAAACTCCCGCATCTTATCGCCGCTAGCGATGGAGTCACGAATATCTTCTGAGGCACCCATCTGGATAGCAGCAGAGGCAAATTTCTCGTTATCCCACTGACCGTAGATCTCATTTTGCTCACCCATGAACAACTTACGGGTGTTCCAATATGCACTCGCATCGCCCGATTCTGCAACAGCCATGGCAGCGCCACCGGCCTTGGTAGAGTTACCTTCTTCATTGCCGCGATCAAGGAAGTTAAGTCCATAAATCTTTGCAATGATTTTGCCGTCTTCTAGTGCTTGCTTCATTTCTGCGCTAGTGGCTTCTTCTAGATCGGCACAGTGCGAACAAGAGTAATCTTCGAAGATTTCTACCACAGGAGTATCAGAAGTAGTAGAGCTAGCAGCAAGGACAACTGCATTATCTTGGGTGCTGATATTAAAAGAAACAGTTTCTTTTTCCCGATCAGCATACTTATTTTCCTGTGCCTGCCGGCCATTGACGACGATAAACGCCACCACAGCAGCGATAACAACAGTCAAAGCGACCATAGCCCATAAGAAACCATTAGATTTCTGGTTGGGATTGACAACCTTTTTGTTACTCATAAAAGTAAATTACCTCAATTAATATGGTGGAAATCAATAGCGACGAATATTTTAGCGGTTAAGCGTGAATTGCCCATTTTTTAAAGGGGCGATACGCAGTCCACATGCTTAAGAAAATATAGAGTACATCCCGAGCAATGGTTTTAGCATAATTCATTCCCACCTCAGCTTGATCAATATTTTCCACACCAAAACAGCCACAATCAATATTTAGGCCACGCGCCCAAGCCTGGGTGATACCGACAATGAATAAGGCAAGCACGATAGTAGATAAAATTCCAGAGAACCGAAGGAAAATACCTACCAATAATAAAATGCCACCAGCAATTTCTAATGGTGCAATGAGCTCAGCAATATAACCTGCCCATTTTTCGCTGAAAATATCATAGCCTTCTACCGACTGTTGGTTTGCAAGACGCTCCCCAAGCTTGGAAAAGCCGGCTTTCAACCAGATATAGGCCATATAGAATCGAGCAATAAAACTGATACCATCTAAAATTAGCGTTTTATCTAGTCTTAGCCCGCTACGCTGTGGCAATTCATTTATTCTAGTCACGTTGACAACCTTCATTCAGTACAGAGCGCATCAGAAAATATATTTCTGATGCGCTCTTACCCTATCGCCAAGTGATAAATCTATAAAATTTAATTGACTATCACTTTCTTAATAAATTCGCAGCTAGGAGTCTAAAACATCGCTCACCAGCGCTTGCGCGGCCTGCTGTACTTGTTCAAGGTGATCTTTACCACGGAAAGATTCTGCATAAATCTTATACTTATCTTCGGTACCGGATGGGCGTGCAGCAAACCATGCTGATTCAGTAGTCACTTTAAGCCCGCCAATCTTGGCACCATTGCCTGGTGCTTCGGTGAGCTTAGCGGTAATTGTCTCGCCAGCTAGCTCGGTAGCTGTAACTTGTTCTGGCGAAAGTGCTTTAAGAAGTGCCTTTTGTTCTCGGTTGGCCTCCGCATCGGTGCGTGCATATGCTGGTGCCCCATATTCAGCGGCTAGCTCAGCATAGCGTTGCGACGGAGTCTTTCCGGTAACAGCTGTAATCTCAGCAGCTAAAAGATCAAGAATAATACCGTCTTTATCGGTAGACCATACGCTACCGTCGTGACGCAAGAAGGAGGCACCGGCTGATTCTTCACCACCAAAACCAACTGAGCCGTCGATAAGCCCTGGTACGAACCATTTAAAGCCAACTGGTACTTCAATAAGTCGTCGGCCAAGGTTAGCTACTACGCGGTCAATCATTGAGGAGCTCACCAAGGTTTTTCCCACAACAGTATCTGCTGCCCAACCTGGTCGATGAGCAAAGAGGTATTCAATAGCTACTGCTAAATAATGATTAGGATTCATAAGCCCAGCATCTGGGGTAACAATGCCGTGGCGATCTGCATCTGCATCATTGCCAGTAGCGATGTCATATTTACTGCGGTTATGCACCAATGAGGCCATTGAATTTGCTGAAGAGCAATCCATGCGAATTTTGCCATCGGTATCAAGAGTCATAAACCGCCAAGTAGCGTCCACTAATGGGTTAACTACTTCCAAATTAAGCTTATGTGCCTCGGCAATGGCTGCCCAATAGTCTACTGAGGCCCCACCCATAGGATCAGCGCCAATAGATAACCCGGAGTTACGAATAGCCTCAATGTTGACGACATTAGGCAAATCAGCAACATAGGTGTCGAGGAAATTATACTTGTGTGCCCTAGGGTCAATAACACTAGCAACACTAGTGCGTTTCACTTCAGCTAGACCCCCACGTAAGAGATCGTTAGCTCGCTGAGCAATCCAATCCGTAGCATCCGTATCTGCTGGCCCACCATTAGGTGGATTGTATTTAAAACCACCATCGCGAGGTGGGTTATGCGATGGGGTAATAACAATACCGTCGGCACGCTTAGGATCAGTTCCAGTAACTCCACCAGGAAGTTGTGCATTATGAGATAAAATCGCATGGGAAATAGCTGGTGTAGGAGTATATCTACCACGGTCATCAACCAGAACGGTTATATCGTTGGCAAAAAGAACTTCCAGTGCCGAGATCATTGCTGGCTCGCTCAAAGCATGCGGATCACGGCCAATATAAATTGGACCACCAATATTATTAGCCCGTCGATAATCAACAATGGCCTGGGTAGTTGCCAAAATATGGTTCTCATTGAAGGCGGTATCCAAAGAGCTGCCCCGATGCCCAGAGGTACCAAAAGCAACTTGTTGATCGGGATCGCTTACATCAGGTTGACGCGTGTAGTAGGCAGTAACTAGCTCAGCAATATCAATAAGATCGCTAGGTTGTGCAAGTTGCCCTGCTCGGGGATGGCTCATGGATGGCTCCTTAGAAAGTTTTAGCTGCACATCTTTGTCCCATTGTGCTCTTTTCCTCCTAGCTTTGCAGTACTTGTCAGCTGAATCACCACATACACTAGGCTTACTATTCGTGGTTCCACTTTTTCTTATCGGCCTAGGCGCAGGTTGTGGTGCCCTAATACGCTACGCGATAGAACTGACAGTCACCGGTATATGGGTTCTATTTATTATCAATATCAGTGGCTCATTCCTGATGGGAATAGCACAGAAAAAATCTGTTCACCCTGCTTTAACCACCGGATTTTTAGGCGGTTTTACTAGTTACTCTACTTTTTTAGTTTATGCCAGCACCGATTTTTCTTACTGCATAATCACCATTATCAGCTGTGTCAGCGCTTGGTGGATAGGCCAACGATGCTCACGATAATATTAGTTTTTCTTGGCGGCATGGCTGGTGGCTTACTCAGACATGCCCTTAGCCATATCCTTGGTGGATATTGGGGCACTTTTATTGCTAATACTCTGGCCTGTTTTCTTATTGGTCTCGGGTTAACACCAGCTATGTCTATTGGTGTTGCCGGTGCTTTATCTACCTGGTCTACTTTAGCTAAAGAGCTTGGCATGCTTATCGACGCTCGTCGTTACGCTCTTTTTTCTGGTTACTTGCTACTAACGCTTACTGCGGGGTTACTAGCTTTACACACTGCCCACGTAGTTATTTCATAAGAAAAAGGAGACCGGATAACCCTGTCCCCTTTTTCTACTAGATTGTTTTAGCTCTTAATCTGCGATCGCATCTAACGGTGGTGTTTTGGCAGCACGTTGTGCAGGCGCTAGCGCAGCAATCACGCCTACTAATGCAGCTGCAATAAGCATCCAGATCAAGCTTGTCCATGGAATAATTATTTGGCTAATGCCCTGGCTGGACAGGACTTTAAGAAACGCGGTTCCTAAACCTAAACCAGCGATAATACCTACTAATGCGCCGTAGATAGCGATTTGCACACTTTCAATAGTGATCATGGTTCTAATCTGACGACGATGCATACCGACTGCACGCAACATACCAATTTCTTGTCGACGTTCAATCACATTTAACGCCAAAGTATTGATAATGCCGATCACCGCAATAATGATGCTTAACGCTAAAAGCGCATACAAGATGTACATCATTTGATTAATTGTTTCAACCTGCTGACCAGCATATTCTTCGGCCGTATTCAACTGGAGGATGAGATAATCTTTGATCGTGGCTTCTAAACGATCATGCATCTGCTGGGCATCCACACTGTGATCGGTGGTAACCAGAATCAGATTACTTTTAGCCGTATCGTAATAAGTAGTATCTACAAGAGTTCCAGCACTAATCTGGAATTGACCAAGTAATTGGCTATCACCATAGGTACCAATAAGTTCTACCAGTGCCAATTGTTCGCCTTGAGCCCCTAGAACCGGATAGCTCTGTCCAAGCTGCCAACCTTGCTTTTCTGCAACCTGCTTATTGGCAATAAAAACATTAGGGCGAGAAAGATCCAAGCTACCAGTTATCTCTGATGCATGAAGTACATCTCCAGCGTTGCCATCAATAATTGAACTAAATCCACCTGCACCCGGCACAGTCATAAGGTAATAACCATCGATACTAACCGGTACGGCAGAAATCACCGCAGCCTGTTCTACGCCTTCGGTATCTCTAATCGCCGTTATTGCTTCCTTTGGTACTGGGAACTGACCGTCACGAGGTGGGGTAACAATATAGTCTGCGGATATTTCGGTTTCTACCAGGTCACTAATTTCTGCACGCATCGACGCAGCAAGCAAACCAATCGCGGTTACTAGCATCACGCCCAAAGTCAACGCAAAGGCAGTAGCTGCGGTTCGACGCGGATTGCGTCGTGAATTTGTCGCTGCCAGTTGGCCAACGGTTTTAAAAGGCAAACCGATAACACGGCCAATTCCGCCAACAATCGGAATACTTAAGGCTGGGGAAGCAAAGAAAATACCAATGATCACCAAAAGTGCACCCATACCTACCGCACTTGCTCGCACCGACGTTGACCATTCTGCAATAACTGCTAACACAATGATGCCTGCGCCTAGGACAATACCTACTGTGCCAATAATGGTGCGTACCAATAACGACGATTCTGAAGATTGCTCGGTTGAGCGCATTGCTTCGACCGGATGCACAGAACCAGCCCGGTATGCCGGTGCCCAGGCGCTTATAAGGGTCACAATAGTGCCGAGAAGTAGTGGGATAAGTACGCTAACTGGGGTAAGCCCTAAACCAGCGTCGTTAAGCGGCATTCCGAAGTTGGCCATGACGGATTGGATGATTTGTACTAGGCCTATCCCAGCCAAAACGCCCAATAAGGAGCCAATAATACCGACAACAATTGCTTCCCACACTACTGAAGTAGTTAATTGCCGACTCGAAACACCCACCGCTCGTAAAAGTGCAAACTCACGAATCCGCTGCGCGACAATCATAGAGAAAGTGTTAGCGATAATAAATGTGCCGACCAGTAAAGCAATCAGGCCAAAAGCTATCAGGAAGTAATTAACAAAACTTAGTGCCGAAGAAACCTGATCGGAAAGTTCATCAGCCAAACTTTGTCCCGATTGAATCTGTAGGTCTGGATATTCTTGCTGCAGATAATTCACGAGTTCGTCATCGGTAACTCCCTCGGCAGCGCGTACAACCAAGCTACTAATTCGGTTCGGATCACCGAATTCTTCTAGATATGCCTGCTCAGTCATCCGAAAATTCAATGATGCCGCAGATGCTGCGCTCTGTTCTTTTATTTGAGGTGCATAGAAACCAGTAACCATAAGCTCATGCTGAGCATCACTAGTTACCGCCACAATGGTATCGCCAATGCTAATGCCATAGCGCTGGGCACCATCTTGACCTATCACAACCTCAGAACTAGCTGTTGGTGCAGTGCCTTGGGTGATCTCCAACCCACCGGTAACCGTTTTCTCACCATAAAAAATAGAAACAATAGAACTACCCGCACCAGTCTGAAACGGCTTACGTTCTGTATTAGCAGCAACAATGGTAGTTTGCTGATTAATATTAATTGTCGAGATTTTAGAATCGGAACGAAGCTTTTCGACGTTTTCTGGAGTGATTGCTTCCAAACCGTTTTCGCCCTGTGGGCTAATAACCGCAGAAACCCCATCAAAAGCCGTTGAAACTGCTGAATCAAAAACTTTATTCAGCGAAGCGGTAAACATGAAGGAACCAGAAACAAATGCGGTACCCAGCACTACTGCTAGAACAGTCAACAGTAGACGCACTTTATGCGCCATAATAGAACGCAGACTTAGCCGCAGCATAGGAGATTGTGCTTGTCTCACCTAGACCAGTCCCTCCACGGTTGTCATGGTGCTCAAAATTTCTTCGCGCGAAGGATTGCGCAACTCATGAACAATACGACCATCGGCAAGGAAGACAACCCGATCGGCATAAACTGCCGCAGCAGGATCATGGGTAACAATTAAAACTGTTTGTTTATCATGATCGACGGCGGTACGCAGAATACCTAATACTTCTTTGGATGAATTAGAATCCAGGTTTCCAGTGGGCTCATCGCCGAAGATAATTTCTGGACGAGCCACTAACGCACGAGCACACGCAACACGCTGCTGCTGACCGCCAGAGAGCTCTGCTGGCCGGTGTTTCAGCCGCTTGCTTAGTCCTAGGCGCTCAGTGACCTCATTAAACCACTCTTGGTCTACTTTCTTAGCCGCAATATCAAGCGGCAACGTGATATTTTCTGCAGCAGTAAGTGTAGGAACAAGATTAAAGGACTGGAAAATGAAACCAAGACGATCACGACGAAGGTTCGTCATTTCTCGTTCAGACAACCGAGCAAGGTTTGTATCGCCAATGAATGCTGCTCCAGCAGTAATTCGATCCAAACCTGCCATACAGTGCATCAGAGTTGATTTTCCAGATCCCGACGGTCCCATGATCGCAGTAAATTCCTGGGCAGCAAATTCAATATTGACATGATCAAGGGCGACAACCTGTGTTTCCCCACTACCGTATGTCTTTACAATTCCTTCGGCACGGGCAGCTATTGCCCTTGCTGGCTGCGTTGGCATAATTACAAATCCTTAAAGCTATGAAAAATAACGCTTCCAGCTTAGAGGAATAAGAAACGCGCTGCAGATAGATTTAATATCCAACTTATTTACACTATAAATGATGCGCATAAAATATACTTGCCTGCCCATGCACACCCACCACACACAAAAAGAAAGGAGAGGGAAACACATCCCACACACATTGTGCGGATGTTTCCCTCTCCCCTTCTTTTTGCTTTATCAAGTTTTAGGTTGGCGGTGACCTACTCTCCCACACCCTCCCAGGTGCAGTACCATCAGCGCAATCAGGCTTAGCTTCCGGGTTCGAAAAGGGACCGGGCGTTTCCCCAACGCTATAACCACCAACACGACTATAAACAACACAGTACACACCCCACAAACACACATGTGCTTGTTAACGTGCGTGTGCTGTGTCAGACACTGCACAGTGAACACAAACCCAACAACAACCACCACCATAAAGCAGCAGAACAACAATTATTCACGTTTCTTTGAACCCATTAACATGTTTCCCTATTTTGCCTTATTCATGTGTCAAAAAAAGGATTGTTTGTATCGGCATATTAGTACCAGTCACCTCCATGAGTTACCCCACTTCCAGACCTGGCCTATCAACCCCATCATCTCTAGGGAACCTCAAACGAAACCTCATCTCAAAACAGGCTTCCCGCTTAGATGCTTTCAGCGGTTATCCCTTCCGTACGTAGCCAACCAGCCATGCCACTGGCGTGACAACTGGCACACTAGAGGTACGTCCGTCCCGGTCCTCTCGTACTAGGGACAGCCTTCTTCAAGTTTCAACGCGCGCGGCGGATAGAGACCGAACTGTCTCACGACGTTCTAAACCCAGCTCGCGTGCCGCTTTAATGGGCGAACAGCCCAACCCTTGGGACCTACTCCAGCCCCAGGATGCGACGAGCCGACATCGAGGTGCCAAACCATCCCGTCGATATGGACTCTTGGGGAAGATCAGCCTGTTATCCCCGGGGTACCTTTTATCCGTTGAGCGACACCACTTCCACACGTAGGTGCCGGATCACTAGTCCCGACTTTCGTCCCTGCTCGAGCTGTCACTCTCACAGTCAAGCTCCCTTGTGCACTTACACTCACCACCTGATTACCAACCAAGCTGAGGAAACCTTTGGGCGCCTCCGTTACACTTTAGGAGGCAACCGCCCCAGTTAAACTACCCACCAGGCACTGTCCCCAACCCAGATCATGGGCCAAGGTTAAGGTGCTCAATCCGATCAGAGTGGTATTTCAACTTGCGACTCCACACACACTAGCGCATATGCATCAACATCTCCCACCTATCCTACACAAACCGAACCAAACACCAATACCAAGCTATAGTGAAGGTCCCGGGGTCTTTTCGTCCTGCCGCGCGAAACGAGCATCTTTACTCGTACTGCAATTTCACCGGGCCTGTGGTTGAGACAGCAGGGAAGTCGTTACGCCATTCGTGCAGGTCGGAACTTACCCGACAAGGAATTTCGCTACCTTAGGATGGTTATAGTTACCACCGCCGTTTACTGGGGCTTAAATTCTCCGCTTCGACACCACAAAAGCATCTAACAGGTCCTCTTAACCTTCCAGCACCGGGCAGGCGTCAGTCCGTATACATCAACTTCCACGTTTTCGCACGGACCTGTGTTTTTAATAAACAGTCGCTTCCCTCTATTCTCTGCGACCACCACCAGCTCAAACAGTTAGTCACCAGCAGTGGTCCCCCTTCTCCCGAAGTTACGGGGGCATTTTGCCGAGTTCCTTAACCACAGTTCACCCGAACGCCTTAGTATTCTCTACCTGACCACCTGTGTCGGTTATGGGTACGGGCCGTATATAAACATCGCTAGAGGCTTTTCTCGACAGCATAGGATCACCAACATCCCCAAAAAAGGGTACGCATCACGCCTCACCCACAAGTGGTACGGATTTACCTATACCACGGGCCACACGCTTACACCACAATCCAATAAGTGGCTCAGCTACCTTCCTGCGTCACCCCATCACTTAGCTACTACCAACGAAGATCCCACGCACACACCATGACACACACCCAAAAGGCACACACCATGACACATGGATGGTTAGTACCATTGATTCACCATGGTCGCTTACACACGGGTACCAGAATATCAACTGGTTATCCATCGACTACGCCTGTCGGCCTCGCCTTAGGCCCCGACTCACCCTGGGAAGATTAGCTTAACCCAGGAACCCTTAGTCATCCGGCGGAAAAGTTTTCCACTTCTCATTCGTTACTCATGCCTGCATTCTCACTCGCACACAGTCCACAATCGTTTCCACACACTGCTTCACACCATGCACGACGCTCCCCTACCCAAAACAACAACCAAAATTGTTGCCTTGCCGCGGCTTCGGCGGTGTACTTGAGCCCCACTACATTGTCGGCGCAGAACCACTCGACCAGTGAGCTATTACGCACTCTTTCAAGGATGGCTGCTTCTAAGCCAACCTCCTGGCTGTCTTCGCGATCCCACATCCTTTCCCACTTAGTACACCCTTAGGGGCCTTAACCGGCGATCTGGGCTGTTTCCCTCTCGACCAACGGAGCTTATCCCCCGCAGTCTCACTGCCATGCTCTCACTTCACCGGCATTCGGAGTTTGGCTGACATTGCTAAGATTGTAGTCCCGCTCAACCAACCAGTAGCTCTACCTCCGGCAAGAAACACACAACGCTGCACCTAAATGCATTTCGGGGAGAACCAGCTATCACGGAGTTTGATTGGCCTTTCACCCCTACCCACAGCTCATCCCCTCAGTTTTCAACCTAAGTGGGTTCGCGCCTCCACAACCTCTTACAGCTGCTTCACACTGGCCATGGGTAGATCACCCCGCTTCGGGTCCAGAACATGCCACTAACACACCCAATTAGGATTCGCTTTCGCTACGACTACCCCACACGGGTTAACCTCGCGACATGCCGCTGACTCGCAGGCTCATTCTTCAAAAGGCACGCCATCACCCACCCAAAAGACAGGCTCTGACGGATTGTAAGCACACGGTTTCAGGTACTCTTTCACTCCCCTCCCGGGGTACTTTTCACCATTCCCTCACGGTACTATCCGCTATCGGTTAATCCAAGTATTTAGGCTTACCGGGTGGTCCCGGCAGATTCACAGCAGATTCCACGAGCCCGCTGCTACTCGGGGACATACATCACCACACCATGCGTGTTTTCATGTACAGGACTCTCACCTTCTACGGTTAGGCATCCCAACCTAATTCCACTAACACACACACCATAGCCACTGTCCTGTCAGAAACAATGACACATACACCCCACAACACCGCACACGCAACCCCTGACAAGTATCACACGCATACGGTTTAGCCTCATCCGCGTTCGCTCGCCACTACTAACGGAATCATTATTATTTTCTCTTCCTACGGGTACTGAGATGTTTCACTTCCCCGCGTTACCTCCACAACAGCTATATATTCACCATTGGGCTACCACACATCACTGTAGTAAGGTTTCCCCATTCGGACATCCTCGGATCAACGCTTTATTGACAACTCCCCGAGGCTTAACGCAGCCTTACACGTCCTTCATCGGCTCAGATTACCAAGGCATCCACCGTGTGCCCTTCAAAACAAACAAACCAACACAAAAAACAAATAAAAAACACTAAGAACAAAGAAACAAAACACAAACACACATAAACAATGCATTCATGTTAAAAACAATAATTGCTAAAAATATTGCTAAAAAATTCGCGTCCACTATACAGTTCTCACACAACACAACCCCAACAAAAAAACAACCACACACTTTAAGTATCATTGTTGCTTTTTTGGTTGAAGCCACATATAGAACAAACCCACAAGGATTGCCCCAGACACCCAACAGCACACCAAACCACACATGAAACAACCTGTGTCATGCTCCAGCTACCCCATGATGACATCATGGATGTTTCACACACTAGTCTTTTGTTTCACCCCACCACACACAATGTGCGTGGGTGATGTGCTCCACCCGGATAAACAAAAACAAAACAAAAAATATAAGCTCCTTAGAAAGGAGGTGATCCAGCCGCACCTTCCGGTACGGCTACCTTGTTACGACTTCGTCCCAATCGCCAATCCCACCTTCGACCACTCCCTCCACAAACGTGGTTAGGCCATGGGCTTCGGGTGTTACCAACTTTCATGACGTGACGGGCGGTGTGTACAAGGCCCGGGAACGTATTCACCGCAGCGTTGCTGATCTGCGATTACTAGCGACTCCGACTTCATGGGCTCGAGTTGCAGACCCCAATCCGAACTGAGGCCGGCTTTCAGCGATTCGCTTACCCTCACAGGCTCGCAGCGCGTTGTACCGACCATTGTAGCATGTGTGAAGCCCTGGACATAAGGGGCATGATGATTTGACGTCATCCCCACCTTCCTCCGAGTTAACCCCGGCAGTCTCTCATGAGTCCCCACCAAAATGTGCTGGCAACATAAGACAAGGGTTGCGCTCGTTGCGGGACTTAACCCAACATCTCACGACACGAGCTGACGACAACCATGCACCACCTGTATACAGACCTAAAAAGGAAAAACTATCTCTAGCCCGATCCTGTACATGTCAAGCCCAGGTAAGGTTCTTCGCGTTGCATCGAATTAATCCACATGCTCCGCCGCTTGTGCGGGCCCCCGTCAATTCCTTTGAGTTTTAGCCTTGCGGCCGTACTCCCCAGGCGGGGCGCTTAATGCGTTAGCTACGGCACGAACCCCGTGGAAGAGGCTCACACCTAGCGCCCACCGTTTACGGCATGGACTACCAGGGTATCTAATCCTGTTCGCTCCCCATGCTTTCGCTCCTCAGCGTCAGTTACTGCCCAGAGACCTGCCTTCGCCATCGGTGTTCCTCCTGATATCTGCGCATTCCACCGCTACACCAGGAATTCCAGTCTCCCCTACAGCACTCAAGTTATGCCCGTATCGCCTGCACGCCCGAAGTTAAGCCCCGGAATTTCACAGACGACGCGACAAACCACCTACGAGCTCTTTACGCCCAGTAAATCCGGACAACGCTCGCACCCTACGTATTACCGCGGCTGCTGGCACGTAGTTAGCCGGTGCTTCTTATCTAGGTACCGTCACAAAAAAGCTTCGTCCCTAGCGAAAGAGGTTTACAACCCGAAGGCCTTCAATCCCTCACGCGGCGTCGCTGCATCAGGCTTGCGCCCATTGTGCAATATTCCCCACTGCTGCCTCCCGTAGGAGTCTGGGCCGTATCTCAGTCCCAATGTGGCCGTCCACCCTCTCAGGCCGGCTACCCGTCGACGCCTTGGTAGGCCATTACCCCACCAACAAGCTGATAGGCCGCGGGCTCATCCCTAACCGAAAAAACTTTCCACCACACACACTAAAATGTGGTCCTATCCGGTATTAGACCCAGTTTCCCAAGCTTATCCCGAAGTTAGGGGCAGATCACCCACGTGTTACTCACCCGTTCGCCACTCGAGTACTCTCTTGCAAGCAAGAAAGCCTTTCCGTTCGACTTGCATGTGTTAAGCACGCCGCCAGCGTTCGTCCTGAGCCAGGATCAAACTCTCCACAAAAAATAAGAAAAATTATTGGGAAAGCCCAACAACTGGCAAAAAATAAACAAAAACAATTTTTAGTATTTAACAAGCACCCACAACCATCCCCCAGCCCCTTACCCTCAACACAATAAAATCCTAAAAACTATATTGAAGAAAAAAGATAAGAAACAAGAAAACAAATCATGGTCACTTGCCGGTCACACCACAACACCATCAGTGACATCTGATCACCACAGTATCAGGCGTAAAAACAAAAACCATTATCCCCCACCACAATAAACACATATGTGAATACGTGATAAGAAAAAGAAAATATGTGTAAAACAAAAAACAATAACACACAACACAATGACCAAACACAAACACTTATTCAGCATTCATCATTAATCACTAGATTCTGTGTGTTACATGTTGTAACAAATGATTTGGCACACTATTGAGTTCTCAAACAACCCACACCCACCACACAACAAACAAATACTTGTTGCAATACAATGGGATGCTTTGGTGATCCTAGCAAATTTTTTTGCTGTTTTAAAGGATCAAGAGTTTTTATTTTCTTCGCCGCTTGGCTTGGTGTTTTGCACATGTTTGTTTGTGCTACCGGCCGCGGCGACTCACATAAAGTTACACACCACTTCACAACAACACAAATCCGCAGGTAAAAACGAAAAAAGTGCTACCAAAATATCTTTGATAACACTTATTCTCAATTTCTCACCAGTTAAAAGAGTCTCATTACTGAGAGATTCGTTCAATAGTTGCGCCTAAATTACGCAGATTCTCAACAAAGTTCGGATAGCCGCGATCAATATGATAGACATCGTGAACTTCACTGACCCCATCAGCACATAGAGCAGCAAGAACCAATCCTGCTCCAGCACGAATATCAGAACTCCACACTGGGGTAGAAGACAATTGCTCCACACCACGCAAAATCACATGGTGTCCATCCACAGTTGCATCTGCACCTAATCGCATCATTTCATCGACAAAACGGAAACGGGCCTCAAAAATATTTTCGGTGATAACAGTGGTTCCCTCAGCGATGGCAGCAATACCGATCGCCATAGGTTGAAGATCAGTAGGAAAACCGGGGAAAGGCAACGTTTGATAGTCCACAGCTTTAGGACGAGAATCCATGCGCACTCGGAAACCATTAGGATAAGTTTCTACTTCTGCCCCAGCCACCTTGAGTTTTTCTAATGTAAGGTGCAAATAACGTGGTGCAATACCACCAACGGTAATATCCCCTCGGGTCATAGCAGCAGCATATGCCCAGGTTCCGGCAACAATACGATCGCCAATAACTTCGTGCGAGGTGGGGTGAAGTGTCGAAACACCTTCGATGGTAATTGTTGAGCTACCTTCACCTTCAATCAATGCGCCCATTTGTTTCAGCATGACGCATAAATCAACAATTTCTGGTTCCCGAGCAGCATTTTCTAGCACTGTGGTGCCTTTAGCTAGGACAGCCGCGGTAACAATATTTTCGGTCGCTCCTACAGAAGGAAAATCTAATTCAATCTGGGCGCCAACAAGTTCTTTCGCCTCAGCGACAACAGCGCCATGAAGAATCTTGGTGGTAGCACCCAATTTTTCTAAACCGGATTGGTGCATATCTAGTGGACGAGAACCAATCGCATCACCACCCGGTAGCGCAACCACAGCACGCCCACAACGTGCGGTAAGCGGACCAAGTACACATACCGAAGCTCGGAATTGACGCACCGCATCAAAATCAGCATTACAAGAAACCTCGGCTGGCGTAGTGATATGCACGGTAGAACCGTCGATAAGCACCTCACAACCTAAACCAACAAGAACATCGCGCATAAGCGGGACATCCAAGATTTCCGGGCAATTAGTTAGTGTGGTCGTGCCCTCTGCCAACAAAGCAGCTGCCATAAGCTTAAGTACGGAATTTTTTGCACCTTTAACTTGGACAGCTCCTTCAAGCCGGGCGCCGCCAGTAACGAGAAATCGATCCTTCACTCCACCTACTTTATCGACAAAACTTGACTAACGTGGAGGACATGGCTGTTCACTTAACTAAGATTTATACTCGTACCGGCGACGACGGCACGACAAGTTTGTCGGATTTCTCCCGCGTAGCAAAAAATGATCCTCGGCTTATTGCTTATGCCGACTGCGATGAACTCAATGCTTCTCTTGGCGTCGCGCTTGCTTTTGGCGAATTCAACCAAGAAACCACCAGCTGCTTGCAACGCATCCAAAATGAGCTTTTCGACGCTGGAGCAGATCTGGCTACTCCTATTACCGAGAATCCCGCCTATCCTCCACTACGTATCGATGACTCCTACATCACTCGACTCGAATCCGACTGCGATAATTTTAATGCGAGCCTAACCAAGCTCAACTCTTTTATCTTGCCGGGCGGTACCCAAGGAGCAGCATTATTGCACAGTGCGCGCACAATCTGCCGTCGCGCTGAGCGTGCTGCATGGGCAGCCGTCGAAACGCATCCAGATACCACACATGTATTACCAGCAAAATATCTCAATCGGCTAAGCGACTTACTTTTTATTCTGTGCCGCGTAGCTAATAACAGTGACGATATTTTATGGGTGCCAGGCGGCGAGCGCTAATATTTCTCGTGCGCCTATTTACTACTTGTTCAGTACAATCCGATTAACTAGTAATTTAGGCGCGCGCCAACTTACTTGCGTGCTCAAATTCTTCCTTAACCTCATTCGTTGGCTCACTGCTCAATAACGTAACGATCACCATAACGACAGCATTTGCTACAAATCCAGGCACGATTTCATAAAGTGTGTCGCTTAAAGCTGAATTACCCCAAATGAAGCTAACAAATGCGCCGGTGAGCATACCAGCAAGTGCACCAGCTGCATTCAATCGCTTCCAATACAATGCGGCAAGAACTACCGGACCAAATGCAGAACCAAAACCGGCCCAAGCAAAAGCAACCAAACCAAGAATGGAATCACTAGGGTTAACAGCTAAAATACCCGCAACGACGGAAACTGCAAGCACCGCAATACGCGATAGATTAAGCATCTCTCGTTCACTCGGGGGTTGTTTCTTTAACCCACGGTAAATATCTTCTACCAATGAAGTAGAAGTAACTAGTAACTGCGAAGAAATCGTGGACATAATTGCCGCTAGCACCGCAGTGAGAATAAGGCCGGCAATAAGCGGGTGGAAAAGAATCCGTCCCATATCCAAAAAGATCGTCTCATAAGCAACCTGATCGACAATGGAATATTCTTCGTTCTGTCCAAAGAAAGCAGTACCAACAAGAGCAACAAAAAATGCTCCAGCAATACAAAAGCTCATCCAACTGACCCCAATAATGCCGCCTTGTTTTGCTTCTTGTGGGCTACGCAATGCCATAAACCTTACGACGATATGTGGTTGGCCAAAATAACCTAGACCCCAAGCAAGACTGCCCACAATCGCAAAAAAAGACACCCCATTAACCATAGAAAAATATGTCGGATTACCAATTCCATCAACATATGGTCCGTAATCATGCGCAGCCGCATAGCTAAAAATACTGGTGGGATCATCGAGGGCAAACAAAGCCATAATAGGCACGACCATCAAGGAGAAAAACATGATTGATCCTTGTACAGCGTCGGTATAACTTACCGCCAAAAACCCACCGATAAAGGTATATCCAACGGTAATCGCCGCAACGATAAGCATCCCGTCAAGATAATTGCCTCCAAAAGTAGACTCAAAATAGCGCCCGCCAGAGACCATTCCGGAAGAAACATAAAAAGTAAAAAAGACGATAATAATAACTGCGCTAACAATACGCAGGGAACGCGAAGAAGTATGGAAGCGATTCTCAAAAAAGCTAGGCAACGTCAGTGAATTATCAGCAACCTCGGTATAGGCACGCAATCGTGGTGCGATCCAGCGCCAGTTTGCCCAACAACCGATAATCAAACCGATCGCAATCCATAACTCGGAAAAACCAGTAACAAATAAGGCACCGGGAAGGCCCATAAGTAACCAACCGGACATATCCGAAGCACCTGCGCTCATCGCGGCAACAAAAGGATTAAGACCACGACCAGCGAGTACATAATCATCATATTCGTTCGTTTGCCGATAGCTCCAATAGCCGATAAGCAGCATTGCAGCCATATAAATAATGATGGCGATAATAAACCAGGTGTTCTCGCTCATATGTGTCCTTATACGTTGAGCTTTACTCTCTAAGTTCATATTTACAATGTCTTAGATGTCGTAAAAAATAATGTTAACTAAGAGTACTCAAATAAAACTGTGCTTGCATCATAAAAACCGCTCCCACGCCTGGAAGCGGTTCTTATTTTTAAGTTAATGTGTGGTGCACCTAAACCCGCAAGGTTTTTAGCTCATAGTATTATCGATGGAATTTACTACCAAAGAGTCTCCACGAACATAGCAGCACAACAGCTCTTTTAAGCCTTAAGGCAGAGCACCAATCCGGCGAGCTGCATTAACAGCCTCATAACGAGTATGCGCACCTAATTTACGCATAACAGAACGTAAGTAGCTTTTCACAGTTTCGGCGCCAATGCCCATTTCTTCAGCGGCCTCAACATTGGTATGTCCCAACGCCACACAAGAAAGAACATCTAGTTCACGAGCAGAAAGCTTAGTAGTTTGTTTTACTCGTACTGGGGCAACCATCTGGTCGCATAATTCTTCCAGTTCCGCACGTAGATCTTCTTGTTCAATACGATTGGCTAGCATCCGCAGCTTAGAGTGGGTAGACCGAATCTGCTCCCACTCGGCACCATTCATTAACCGGCCTTGTTTACTTGTTCCAGCGCGCAAGCCTTCACCTCGACGAGCCGCAGAATTAACAGCTAAGTCCTGTTCTAAAGAACGCGCTGTCATGGTGACTTCTTCAATCACCTTATCTCCTAGGCGCACCGGAGAGTGAACTCCGACATATAGGACACCACGTACTTCACGGTGCACAATAACCGGAACTGCCACAATAGAGTGCAATCCCTCGTCTTGAATGACCGAATCAAGTTCATGCGAAATTGCATGAGCTCGGGTGTAATCACTTACACCAACTGGGCGTCGGGTTGTTAGTACTCGACCACCAACGCCAGTACCAGCTTCGATAATAAGGTTTTGCAACGCTGGAGTACGCAACCCCAACCACTGAATAATCTGCAAGCGACCATCCACCAAAACCGAGGCATACATAGTAACAGGGATGCCAGTTGCAGTTTTGAGTGACGTAAGAGCTGAGCGGATAGCTTCCTCATCATCTTTGATGCGCTGCGCTTCCACCGAGTACCTCCTGAGGCGAAACATCAACAAATAAGAAACTTATTACCTAATAAGTAACATTGCTGTGTGAGTATAACGCGCTATCGGGGGTATTCCAAAGTGCAATTTTTCATACATGCAATTTCTTAGCGCCCGATTCTCGCTAAATTAGGGGGGATTTTGCCCATTTATCCGCTTTTTTCATCCCCCCTTCATTTATTAATAGTGCAGTTGCTACCCCACATGGGTGTCCCCAACTTAAACCAAAACCGCAGCTAGAAGCATTACATTAAACAATATTATGCATTTTTTGAGTTTTATTATCATTGATAATGTTCCAAAAATGAGGCCACCCCCACAGTTACCGAACAAGACAATTAAAACCGTTAAATAATCGGGAAAATTTGTGAAATAAATCGCTTTTGTAAACATACTTTTCTTTTAAACAATTCCGGCCAACCTTCGTGTTTGACCATTTAGTTATAATCATTAACCAAATACAGACAGAACCTTTCTTAAAGAAAAGACAAATCTGTCTAGCCATTTAATGTGCAACACGCTACAGTGGTCAACGCTATGCATTACCCTTTTTCTTAAAATATTCAAATAAATACTTAAGAAAATGATTAATTCATATGCGACAACTGCTTAAAATATGCTTTCCAGGGAGAAAATATGTCCAACGTTTATAACAATATCCTTGATACTGTCGGTGGCACCCCACTAGTGCGTATCAATCGCCTTAGCGAAGGTTTAGCAGCAACTGTTCTGGCCAAAATTGAATTCTTTAACCCTGCCAACTCCGTCAAAGATCGTATTGGCAAGGCAATTATTGAAGCAGCAGAAGCATCCGGGGAACTAATCCCAGGTGGTACCATCGTGGAAGCAACATCTGGTAACACCGGTATTGCCCTTGCACTTGCTGGTGCAGCCAAGGGATACAACGTAGTACTGACCATGCCAGAAACCATGTCAGTGGAACGTCGCGTTATCCTACGGGCATACGGTGCAGAAATTATACTCACTCCCGGTGCTGCAGGTATGCAAGGTGCCGTAGACAAAGCCAATGAGATTGTTCAAGAACGTGAAGGCGCTATCTTGGCTCGTCAATTTGCTAATGCCGCTAATCCTGAAATTCACCGTAAAACCACCGGTGAGGAAATATGGGCCGATACCGATGGCAATATCGACATTTTTGTTGCCGGTATTGGTACTGGTGGAACCATCACTGGTGCTGGCGACACCCTAAAGAAATATAACCCAGAGATCAAGATTTATGCTGTCGAACCAGCAGCCTCTCCGCTGCTAACTACGGGTAAAGCTGGTCCACACAAAATTCAAGGTCTCGGCGCTAACTTCATTCCAGAAGTACTCAACCAGAAAATCTACGAAGAAGTTCTCACGGTAACTAATGAGGACGCTATCGCAACCTCGCGCGAGCTTGGTACGAAAGAAGGTATTCTCGGTGGTATTTCCGCCGGTGCGAATATCAAAGCTGCTCTTGAACTCGCCGCACGCCCAGAAAACGCAGGAAAAACCATTGTTACGGTAATTCCAGATTTCGGTGAACGCTATATCTCTACCGTTCTATACGAAGACATCCGCGACTAATCTTTCTACTTTCTTGTTTCCTCCGTTATCTATTAAATAGATAACGGAGTTTTTTATTCATAACACCCGGTTTAAATCTCTCACATCATCATTTATTATTTTTTTATTCACCATCTGCCTCTACCCTATATAAGCATGCCTACTGATAGGCTCCATAAATATGAACTTCTTTTCAATGATCCGCGAAGACCTTGCTAATGCACGCGATCATGATCCTGCTGCACGTGGCGATATTGAAAACGCCATCGTCTATTCTGGTCTTCATGCCATTTGGGTACACCGTATATCTCACTGGCTCTGGCTACGTGGACATCGCGGCCTAGCTCGCGTATTAGCTCAACTAACCCGATTTTTTACTGGTATTGAGATCCACCCTGGTGCAACCATTGGGCGTCGCTTTTTTATTGACCATGGTATGGGGATTGTTATCGGAGAAACCGCGGAAATTGGCGACGGAGTCATGCTGTACCACGGAGTGACCTTAGGAGGACAAGTACTTACCCAGACCAAGCGGCACCCCACTTTAGAAGACGGTGTCACTATTGGTGCTGGAGCAAAAATTTTAGGACCAATCACCATCGGTGCCGGAAGCTCAGTAGGTGCAAATGCAGTAGT
The DNA here is from genome assembly GCF_000980835.1 of Corynebacterium kutscheri. NCBI lineage: Bacteria > Bacillati > Actinomycetota > Actinomycetes > Mycobacteriales > Corynebacteriaceae > Corynebacterium > Corynebacterium kutscheri. Next base: position 609,109 of record NZ_CP011312.1, on the reverse strand, counting down.
TACCAAAGATGTTCCTGCCGAGCACATTGCCGTAGGTATCCCAGCGCAGGTACGTCCGCGCAAAGCTGGCGAAAAAATTAAATTGGTCGATCCGGACTACTATATTTAGCTATATTTAGCGCACTTCTTTCTTACACCTTATGCCCCTAGGCAAGCTTATGTGTCCTACCATCGCTTGCCCAGAGGCATTTATTAATATGTCTTTTCACTTGTGCGCATGCAATACATTTAGCTTTTATTAGCACTCTCAAGCACGGATATCGTTATACTGTGGATCTTTTTCCATAAAAGCAGCCACTGCTGAACAGGTTGGCACAACTTTTAATCCAGCTACCCGAGTATTCTCAAGAGCCGCCTGAATAAGCGTTTTACTTAAACCACGGCCACGAAACTCTGGATGGATAACCGTATGGTAAAAAATACGAACCTCATCACCACGCATACGATAATCAGCAAACCCGGCAGTAACAGTGTCTAATCGAAGTAGAAAACGGTGTTTATCGGCATCATGAATAATTTCTGACATGGTTTTTTCCTCTCCCATGCGGCCATAGTACATCCTTGATACATACTCTGCTGAAATATTTTCTCCGCGCAGCTACGCCCAAAGTGTGTTTCGGTTTAATTCACCTTAATCAAATAAAAAACCGGCACCTACCCACGTAGGTGCCGGTTTCTAATATGGTGGCACGGACCAGGATCGAACTGGTGACCTTCCACTTTTCAGGCGGACGCTCTACCGACTGAGCTACCGCGCCACAGATCAAAAATGCCGAAACATTTCTAATCATGCGACCCTGACGGGACTTGAACCCGCGACCTCCGCCGTGACAGGGCGGCGCGCTAACCAACTGCGCCACAGGGCCTCATAAAGGCGTTTCAAAGTTTCCCTTGCAACGAGTGGATACTTTACAGAGCCTTTTAAATACTGGCAAATCAGCTGGTTACAACCGAAATTTCACAAAATAAAAAGACGTCATATTTCTCATTGGCAAAAATAAAAAAATAAGCGTTAAAGCACCTATCTGCTTCAACGCTTACTATCTGCGACCCTGACGGGACTTGAACCCGCGACCTCCGCCGTGACAGGGCGGCGCGCTAACCAACTGCGCCACAGGGCCGTATTTATTTATGACCTAACGCCAAAAAGGCGGCGTCAGCCAGTACTCCCAACGGGATTCGAACCCGTGTCGCCGCCGTGAAAGGGCGGTGTCCTAGGCCCCTAGACGATGGGAGCTTTGCAACTCAAGCGCTTGGCTCAAGCACTGGAAAGAACTATACGCGATTTCACAATAAATACAAAACCAATGCTTAATGTCTATTTTCTACATCCACCTACAGACACATCCAACCGTAAAATTCATTTTCTTAATCTTTCCCCAAAAACTATCCACTAATTTTTATTTGCCGCCGCGTAAGAAATAACTGTGGCACAAAGCCGACTGCTGCCCCTTAACTGTTTACTTTTGCCATAAACACAAAAAACTCCCCCACCATCTATGGCGGGGGAGCAATTGTGGGCCCTCCGGGGCTCGAACCCGGGACCTGCGGATTAAAAGTCCGTAGCTCTACCAACTGAGCTAAAGGCCCAACGGGCATAATATTAGACTAGCGTAGCCAAGATATACAAACCCCACCCCGTTCTTTTCTATTATCCCAGCTTAAAACCTATTTTTCACAGAGGGATCAGAGTAAAAGTTTCCCTGGCACTAGTTAAAAAAATAGAATCTTCTAGTTTTCGCAGCACACTCTTACACCTGTGATTTAGTGGTTCTTACCCCTGCCTACCCATCACCCAAGATTAAGCTCAGAATGAACCAATGATCAGCACCAAAAACTTCCTACATTATTTCGCTAGAAAAGTTTCCCCATAAATAGCGAACTAAAGTACGAACGAACCTTCTTGTTGCGCGTAAGCAAAACACTTCACACAAAAACGCACCATGAGTGTTAAGGCATCAGCTCTAATAATTATCCATATCAACCAGTACCCTGCTTACTTTTAATCAAAGCTCTTAATCAATAGCTATCCGCTTATAAAAGTAGGTTGAGTTGCCACTTTCTCAGCGACCCCACCTTAAAAGCTATTTTTTTAAACCACCTGTCATAAAACATCTGCTTTTGCAAAAATGTAACTAGTTAAAGCTTTATAAAGAAAACTCTCTAGCTCAGCGGCACTGTGCTAGAGAGTAAACCTTTTAATCACTGACGACGATTATTTCTTCATCGAACCGGTTTCTTGGAACCGCTGATGGAAGCTTAATGCCTCGCCCAAAAGGTGTGGTGTCTGCATGATCTTCTTTTCCTGCGCATAAGCCAATGCACGATCGTAGTAGTCCTGCAAAAGTGGACGGTAATCTGGGTGTGCAATAGCGATAATCTTTTCGGCACGCTGACGTGGTGCTAAACCACGTAAGTCAGCGTAACCATATTCTGTAATAACGACTTTAACGTCCTGCTCCGTATGATCCACGTGAGAAACCATAGGAACGATTGCAGAAATCAGACCACCTTTAGCATCAGACGGGGTGATAAATGAGGAGATGAAGGCATTACGGGTGAAGTCCGCAGAACCACCTACACCATTCATAATGCGAGAACCAGTGACATTAGTGGAGTTGACATTGCCGTAAATATCCGCCTCAATCAAACCATTTGTCGCAATCAATCCAAGTCGACGCACAACCTCCGGGTGGTTGGAAATCTGCTGTGGTCGCAAGATGATGGATTCACGGTACCGCGAAGCTTCTTTATTCATCCGCTCTGCATACTCAGGTGATAAGGAGAAAGATGTTGCAGATGCAACCGACATCTTGCCGGCATCGATAAGATCTACCATGCCATCTTGGATAACTTCGGTGTAGGCCTGAATATTCTCAAACTTGGAATCAAGCAAGCCGGCCATCACAGCATTAGGAACATTACCTACACCCGACTGCATAACATAACCGTCGTAGCTGAGCCGACCGGCGGAAACTTCGCCTTCTAGGAAATCAAGGAAGTGTGCAGCAATCTGACGTGATTGGTCATCGATTGGCTTAAATGGCGCATTACGATCCGGTGCATCGGTTTCGACAACAGCAACCACCTTAGCTAGATCAATATCGATATACGGAGTACCAACGCGCTGACCAGCCTCAACAATTGGGATAGGCTGACGATTTGGCAACCGATTAATGCGATAAATATCTGCCATGCCCTCAAGCTCAAGAGACTGCCAAGAATTCACCTCAATGATGATCTTCTCAGCATTGTCAAGGTATTCCACATTGTTACCAATGGATGAAGAAGGAATAAGGTGCCCCTCTTCAGTAATACGTACAGCCTCAACAATGGCGACATTCATTGGCCCAAAGAAACCCTGCTCAACATATATACCAGACTCAGAAAGGTGGTAGTCAGCATAGTCAATGGTTCCCTCATTAATCTTGGCGCGCAAGATTGGATCAGATTGATAAGGAGTACGGAAACTAATGGCGTCTGCTTCGGCAAGCACACCATCGCAATCTGGAGCGGTGGAAGCACCGGTAAATAGACCAATCCGGTACTGCTCACCACGGGCATGCATTTGCTTTGCTCGCTCGGCAATAGCAAGAGGCAACACCTTTGGATAACCTGCGCCGGTAAAACCAGAGATTCCGACATTATCGCCGTTGTTAACAAATTGTGCAGCCTCATCTGCGGACATTACCTTGCCACGCAATTGGGCATTCGCAATACGATCAGACATTCATTCTCCTCAGTGGATTTCCGCGCAGTTATAACAACCGCAGACAAAAATATCGGGTGGTATTACCTGCCATCTAAAATGAGACAACTGATAAATATTCACCATTAAGTTACGGAGACCACGTTAGCGCATGTTCCCCCAAAATGTGGCCAACTACGTTTCCGATATTGCATCTTTATCCAAAACATGCAATAGAGCAGCCCGATAAATAACTGTTATCCCATGTCATAGTCATAAATAAAATGATAAAAAGGCAAAAATGTAGTACACAAGACACCTCATTTTTCACCCGTTTAGGGGCGAAAATCTTTATTTTTACCGCGCTAAGCGACGCTCTACGCTACGGCTTGCCCCTCATCACTTTTGCAGGAACAATAAGTCAGGTGAGTTTAAGTATCGGTTCGCTAACCCTGCCTTCGCCTGTTGTTCTTGCCCCTATGGCTGGGGTAACAAATATGCCTTTTCGCTTACTATGCCGCGAACAAGAAATAGCTAAAACCGGTACGGTTTCTGGTCTATATGTCTGCGAAATGATTACTGCTCGTGCACTGCATGAAGGCAATGAGAAAACGCTACATATGACTGCCTTTGATGCATCAGAATCACCGCGATCGATGCAGCTTTATACCACTGATCCCAAGTACACCTACCTTGCGACAAAAAAGATCGTCGATGAAAATATGGCCGATCATATTGATATGAATTTCGGCTGTCCAGTGCCTAAGGTGACCCGAAAAGGTGGTGGTTCAGCTTTGCCTTATAAGCGCCGGCTTTTTGGCAATATTATTGCCGCTGCAGTCAAAGCCACCGAGGGCACAGATATTCCGGTAACGGTGAAATTCCGAGTAGGTATTGATGATGAACACCATACTCACCTTGATGCTGGGCGTATTGCGGTAGAAGAAGGCGCTGCTGCAGTAGCGCTTCATGCGCGTACCGCAGCTCAACGTTATTCTGGCGCAGCCGATTGGCAAGAAATCACCCGGTTAAAAGAGCATCTTGCTCATACTGGTATTCCTGTTTTAGGTAATGGTGATATTTTCAAAGCTACCGATGCTAAAAAGATGATGGAAGAAACTGGCTGCGATGGTGTGGTAGTTGGTCGTGGTTGTTTGGGACGTCCCTGGCTTTTTGCCGAACTTTCTGCTGCCCTACGTGGTCAACCGATTCCTGCTGCGCCTACGTTAGGCGAAGTCACCAAAATTATTTATCGCCATGCAGAATTGCTTGTCGCTCATGATGGCGAGCAAAAAGGCTGCCGTGATCTACGCAAACATATGGGTTGGTATCTGCGTGGTTTTCCCGTCGGCGGACAGCTTCGCGCAGGACTAGCACGATTAACTAGCCTTAATAATCTTGAAGAGTTACTTGCTCCCTGGGCAGATTCACCGGCTTTAGCCGATGATGCCGACGGCGCTCGCGGACGCAAAGGTTCACCGGCAAAAGTCGTCCTGCCTGAAGGCTGGCTTGATGATCCTGAGGATGATTCAGTACCAGAGGGCGCAGAAATCATGCACTCTGGAGGTTAAAATCTAGATAGGTTGCAGCTCTATTCCCAATGTTGCCCACCCACCAACAGGATGGATTTCCCGGGTACGCGGACCGGACAAAGTAATTTGGTATCGAAGAAGAAGCTCGCTAATAAAAATCGATAATTCCATTAAGGAAAGAGCTTTGCCGGGGCAGGCGTGAGGTCCTGCTCCCCACACAAGGTTCTGCGACGCATGGGCTACTTCATCAAAAGAACTACCTATTTCGGCATTAGCTGCTGTCCAGTGGATCAAAATTTTTTGCCCTACTGCAACATCTTTATCCCCTAGGGTGCACTTGGTGCGCGCAACTCGACGATTAGCAACGAAGGGGTCATCAATACGTAAAAATTCATTAATAATGGCCGCTTGTTCAGTGCTACTTATTCCACTACGCCAACGATGTTGTATCGCGGGGTTTTCCGCTAAGCCATGCATTAGAACACCAATGCAGACCGCCATGGAACTCAAATCACCGGCTGTCCAATTACGCAGGATAGAAACAATTTCTGGGAATTCTAATGCTCGACCAAGGCTACGATCAGCAAACAATTGTGCAGTAACAGTAGTTGGATCCACACTGGCTAGTGCGTCGATAATAATTTGATCAAAATCTTGGGCAACCTTACTGGTGCGTTGAGCATCACCGCTACGAGTTGCCGCACGATTATCTGCTACCCAATCGAGTAACCGCTGTTCAAATTCTTTTCCCCAGCCCAGCCACGCCAACATGGCTTTCACTGCGTAGGGCTCGCCTAGCACGCTAATAGCCTCACAGACCAGGGGCGCCGCTGCAACCACATCGTGAGCACTTTTTTGGAAAGCAACCTGCTTTCCCGCCATTGCTTCTTCACTTAAATAACGATCAATAAGCTGGCGAAACTGAGTATGTTCTTTACCATCGAGCCCATTGGGTAGCTGAAGGTGTTGCGAAACAACGCTAGAAAAAATTACTGGATTTTCCGCAACCTCCCGAGCCAGTTTGGCAGTAGTAACTACCAAGAAACCATCTACATCTTCTACTGGCTGGGCATAACGAGCAAACTCTTTGGGTTCACGAGCAAGGAAAGTCATATTTTCACACACTAGACTCGTTTTTATCTTTTCCCTAGTTTGTTTACCCTAAAAATATGCCATTAGCAGTAAAAATAAGACCCACCGTAGTTTTACAGTAGGTCTTATCTATACCGGTTCTATAGAGCAGGTTTACTCATAGTAACGACATAAGGACTAAATATTGCCTTGTCCGTCGTCAAGATGTGCTCGCACAAACCACTGGAACTTTTCCATTTCCTGAGCTTGAGCAATGTAGAGATCCTCAGTCATAGCATCGAGTTCGCCAGCTTCGCCTTGCGACTCACGGACCTTCTCTAAGACCTCGGTGTAAACGCGATCAAGCTCTTTCAAATGATCCTGAGCAGTACCACGGTTAGTTTGATACTGCAATGGTGTACGGTCAGCAACGTGTCCGGCCGGAGTGCCAATAGGAGAACCACCTAAAGTAGCGATACGCTCAGCTAATTCGTCTGCATAACCGCGCACCAAATCTACCTGTGGATCAATCATTTCGTGGACTGCAATGAAGTTATGACCAACAACATTCCAATGTGCATGCTTAAGAATCAGGTGTAAATCGTTGTAATCAGTAAGACGCTCTTGAAGACTATCGATCAGCTTCTTTGCGTCGTTTTCATTAAGGCCAGGGACTGTGTAACTCATATAACAAGACTACGTGAAAAATCCTCTTACTGCTTAATAGTAGTTCGACTAGCTGGTTTGATCCGCTGCAGTATATAAACAGTGTTGTTCGGTAACACTAAAACCTAATTGTTTATAAGCATTGATTGCCGGAGTATTGTCAGCTTCTACATACAAAATAATTTCTTGTGCCCCAGCTTTTAACAAATGTGCCAATCCCATACGCACCAATGGATCACCAAGTTTTTGCCCACGATACGCATCAGCTAGTCCTACCACGTACACTTCCCCCAGCTCCGCCTGAGCTAATTTGCCATGACGTTTAAGCCAGTGAAAACCAGCAATCCGTGGTTGCGTCGTGTCACGATTATCAATCAAAAAAAGCACATCATGTGGGTTAAACCAGTCAGTAGCTTGGGCACGACGCAGTCTATCTTTATCCCAGCCGCCTTGCTCAGGATGCCAAGAAAATGCTTCATTATTCACTTCTAACCAGCAGTCTTCAATATTTTCACACCGCATCTGTGCTGCAACAAGATCGCATACCTGGTAGCCCTTAGGCAAGGTAAACGTACTGGCATTGATAAGCGCTGGGTTTTTGATCGTCATAACGAGTAGTTCACGGGTAGCTATAAAATTAAGTGCATCGGCAAAACGTTGTGCTTCAAAAAGATTTCCGTGTGCCCACACCGACGGTGGCTTCATAAAAGAACGCACCAACTGGGTGCCTACTTTTCGACGTCGATACGCTGGGGTAACGGCCAGCTCCACAGTGGCGCCATCATCAGCGGCTAATCCAACAAGCTGGGGTCCATCAAGGGCAATAATATATCTGTGCCTGCGCTGTGCGTCATCAATGCCAAAAATAAATTGCTCAGAAAACGCAGCAGTACCGTCGTGGTCTTCCACAACCTCAAGAAGCTGATGTGCTTGTGTCGCAAGATCAGGGAAATCATATAAGTGCGTGCTGCGTATCTCCATGGCTATCAATGGTACAAAGAAGAGGTGAAAACTTCTTCGAGACGACTTATCGGCGTTGTGCTTACGCTAGCTACGATTATCGGAATTTTTTTTGTTACCGATACCGTTCTTGCTACGCGAAGTGAACAGCGCATGTCTCAACGTATTCTCGAATTCAACCACCTCACGGTCACACCAAGCGTTTACTATGCAGGCTTTCCTTTTGTATGGACTCTTGCCAAGGAAGAAATTTCTACGCTTACCGTCGGGGTCTCCGATATTTCGCTGCAAGGCTTTGGCTCAGTACGCTTTTCGACGGTAGCTACTAAGGTCACCGCCACAAAAGAACAAATTCTTGCCGGCGATTTTGATAACACCCATGCCCAACTTATTGCACATAATCTTGGCATTGATGCAGTTGGCTTGGGCCAGCAGCTTGGGGTCACCGATTTACTTATTTCCAACCCCTACGACATTTCACCGTCTTCCCCCAATGCCAGCGAAGTGCGTTTAGAAGCAACCCCGCAAGGTTTCACTCACCCAGTAGCGGTTTTCGCGACTCTACGTTTAGTTGGCCCCATGTTAAAAATTAGCCCCTATGAAGTAGTAGCTAATCCCAATCAAATCTCCGAAGAAAAAATTCTTGATGCTTTCCGCTGGGAATATGACACTCGCGCACTCCCCCTAGGCAAACAAGCTAGTTTTGTCTATCTTTCCGGCGGCACGATTTTTTTACAATCACAAGAACGCAATATCACACTAAAAAACTCTGATTTCGCCCCCACCAAACCTCAATATAACTAACCAAATAATGCGATGAATATAAAAGCATCAATAAGTCTCTGAGCTTATTTTCTCGTCGAAAAGCAACATTTTTATAACCTCAGATCAAAGAAACTAAAGAATTTTCGCGCAATGGACGTCGGTGAATCTGCTACCTTCTCAATGGGCGCGTGCACCTCAATCGCTTGTGGTATCGCTTCTAAGCGGACGTAAGTTACTTCACCGGCATATTCACCGTCGATTTGGAATTGACGTGCATCACTGCAATAAAGTTCCACTTCAACCGCATCATCGAAGGTAAAAACATAAGATGATAACCACTGCGAGAGGAATCTATTATGCCCGATGCCACTCATGTGCATTAATCCAGCAACTCGGCCCAAGGCAGAAAAAGTATTTAATCCAAATA